>NZ_JBIRBB010000059.1:0-1486 GCF_044326295.1 Spongiactinospora sp. 9N601 | reverse complement strand
CGGTTGGGTGGTGGTCAGATCGGCGTCGGCAGGGCGTGCAGGCGTGCCAGGGCGGTGATGATCGGGCGGGCCCAGGGCCATTGCGCGGGGATGCGCAGGTGCAGGCGGCGGCCCCCGCGTACCAGACGGCCGGCGACAGCGAGGAGGCGGAGCCGCAGGCGTTTGGGCTCGTAGCGGCCGGCGGTGGTGCCGTGCAGGGCGAGCAGTTGCATCCAAGCGGTGAGTTCGCAGGCCAGGGCGACGATCTCGAGCCAGATCCGATTTTGGGAGAAGTCGTGCAGGGGCAGGTTGCGCAGGCCGGTGTCTTTGGCGGCACGGATGCGATCTTCGGCGCGGGCGCGGCGGCGGTGGCGAAGCTCCAGGTCGGCGAGTTGCCCGCCTCGGGTGCCGGTGACGAAGCAGGTGAAACGGTGCCCGTCGAGGTCGGTGACGCGCAGCTGGGCGCCGGGGTGCGGGCGTTCTTTGCGGACGATGACGCGCATCCCCTTGGGCCATCCGGTCAGCTCCAGCAGGCCGGTGAGCTCGGCGACCCAGGCACCGGGCCGCGGTCGGCGGTCGGCGTTGTAGGCGGGGGTCCAGGCGGTGGCCGGGAGCTTGCCGATGGCTGCGGCGATGGTGTCGGTGATGGTGAAGCCGATGGAGTACTTCAGCCAGCGTCCGGGGCGGGTGAGCCAGGCGAGGAACTCGTGGGTGCCGCCGCCGGAGTCGGTGCGGATGAGGACGTTGCGCCGCAGGTGCTTGGGAAGCTGGGCCAGGGCGAGGCGGGTGGTCTCGATGTGGTCGGCGGCGGTGTTGGATCCGGCGTTGCCGGGTCGCAGCATCAGGGCCAGGGGCTCGCCTGCGCTGTCGTCCTGGTGGTCGGCGAAGGCGGTCATCGGGTGGAAGCCGTAGCTCTTCTTCCAGGTCGGTGCCGCGTGCTGCTTGTCGGAGTGAGAGACGACGATGGTGGCATCCAGGTCGACGATCACGGGCCGGCCGTCTGTTCCGGGGGCGCGGTCGCCGGCCAGGTGCCAGGCGCGTCGCCGTGCGGTGGCGCGGGCGGCGCGGATGGCCTTCAGTGCGCGGGCCTCATCGGCGGCGAGCCGGTCGATCAGGCGCGAGACGGTCGGGTCGGAGGCGACGGTTCCGAACAGCTCGGGCTGGGAGCGCAGCAGGGCGATGTCGGCCAGGCAGTCTCCACCGAGCGCCAGGGTAAGGGCCAGATCGGTGATGATCTTCGCGGGGTCGTGTACCGCTCGGCCGGGCCGCCACCGCTCCAGCTGTTGCGACAGGGTCTTGTCCAGCCCGGTGATGCGCAGCGTCTGGGACAGCAGCAGGCCACCGGCGTGTGAGACCAGCCCGCGGCCGTCGGCGGATACGGTGATCTTGCGGGGTGAGGCGGTAGAGTTCACTCGGAAAGTGCCTTCTGATCTGGGTTGGACGGGGCCTTAGACAAGTCCGATCCTTCCAGGTCAAGGGCACTTTTCATATGTAAACGATCAAGTCG
>NZ_JBIRBB010000057.1:0-1626 GCF_044326295.1 Spongiactinospora sp. 9N601 | reverse complement strand
TTGACCACGTCTCCCCGCTCGATGACCGGCACCACCTCCCCATGCCCGATCTTGGCGGTTCTTGATAGGTTCCATGCAGGTGCGCCGGGAAGCCTGGTCGGCAGTCGTTGCCGCCGATCCCGGAAAGGGCCGCCGCCATGCGCGCACGCGACCTGCTCGCCGCCTTCCCCACCATCACCATCGACACCCCCGTGCCGCAGGCCGCCCGGCTACTGGCCGAGCAAGACCTCCCCGGCCTCATCGTCACCGACGAACACGGACGACCGGCCAGCATCCTGCCCGGCACCCAGGTCCTGCGCCTGGCCGTACCCGGCTACTGCCAAGACGACCCCACCCTGGCCCGGGTGATCGACGAAGAACACGCCGACCACTTCCTGGACGCGCTGGCCGGCCGTACCGTACGCGAAGCCCTCCCCCCGCGCCCCCGCGAACTGCCGGTCACCGACCCGGACGCGACCGTACTGGAACTGGCCGCGCTGATGGCACGCACCCACAGCCCGCTCGTCGCCGTCGTAGAAGACGGCCGCCTGCTCGGCGCCGTCACCCTCCAGGCGCTGCTGGACCGGGTGACCAGCCCGTGAACCTGCTCGCCTGGGCGGCCACGGCCGTCTTCATCGGCGCGTACGCGCTGATCGCCACCGAGAAGATCCACCGCGTGGCCGCCGCCCTCGGCGGCGCCGGGATCATGCTGCTCATCCACGCCACCGACGCCCACACCGCGTTCTTCGACGAGCGCACCGCGATCGACTGGAACGTCATCTTCCTGCTGCTGGGCATGATGGTCATCGTCGGCGTGCTCAAGCAGACCGGCGTGTTCGAGTACCTGGCGATCTGGGCGGCCAAACGCGCCCGTGGCCGCCCCTACCCGCTGATGGTGCTGCTGATCGTCATCACCGCGCTGGCCTCGGCGCTGCTGGACAACGTCACCACCGTGCTGCTCATCGCCCCGGTGACGTTCCTGGTGTGCGAACGGCTGGCGCTGCCGGTGGCCCCCTACCTCATCGCCGAGGCGCTGGCCTCCAACATCGGCGGCGCCGCCACCCTGGTCGGCGACCCGCCGAACATCATCATCGCCAGCCGCGCGAACCTGGGCTTCAACGACTTCCTCATCCACATGGCCCCGATGGTGATCGTGCTGATGGCGGTCTTCATCGCCATGTGCCGGGTGCTGTTTCGCAAGGCGTTCCGCTACGACCCGCAGCGGGCCGCGCAGATCATGGCCTTGAACGAGCGTGAGGCGATCGCCGACCGGCGGCTGCTGGTCCAGAGCCTGGCGGTGCTGGCCGTGGTGATGGCGGCGTTCGTGCTGCACCCGGTGTTGCACTATGAGCCCTCGGTGGTGGCGATCTTGGGCGCGGGTGTCCTGGTGGCGGCCACCAAGGTGACCACCCCGCAGGCGCTCGGCGAGGTCGAGTGGCCGACGCTGACGTTCTTCGCCGGGTTGTTCGTCATGGTCGGCGCGCTGGTGCACACCGGTGTGATCGGGCAGATCTCCCAGGCCGCGGCCGATGCCACCGAGGGGCGGCTGGGCGTTGCCACCATGGGGTTGCTGGGCGCCTCGGCGGTGCTGTCGGCGATCGTGGACAACATCCCGTATGTGGCCACGATGAGCCCGATCGTCGCCGA
>NZ_JBIRBB010000056.1:0-1788 GCF_044326295.1 Spongiactinospora sp. 9N601 | reverse complement strand
CTAACACTCACATAACACCCTCTCAGTAGGGTCGGGGGCAGCGGTGGTTTAGCGGCTGCCGAGCTCTCCCTTGGTGAACCCGTATTTGTGTGCCCCGAGCACAGTGGCGAGTGCAGGGACGAGCAGTGCGAGCGTGACCCAACTCAGCCAGGATGCATCCAATCCGCTGAGGACGATGCCTCCGATGATGCCACCACCGGCGATTCCGACGTTCCATCCGGTGGTGAGGAGTGCTTGGGCGACATCGCCGGCGTCGCCTGCTGCTTCGGCGACTGCGGTCTGCAGCAGGGTAGAGGTGCCGCCGAACGCGAGCCCCCAGAGCGCTGCGCTGGCGTAGACGAGCGAAGGCACGCCGGAGAAGCTGCCGAGCAGCAGCGCGCATGTCGCGAAGAGCACACACGCGAGGATCATGAGGAGGCGCAGGTGCCGATGGACGAGCGCTCCGGTGATCCAGATGCTCACCAGCGACACCAGGCCGAAGGTGAGCAGCACGGCGTCGACTTGACCTGCCATGCCGAGCGGCATGAGGAACGGGGCGATGTAGGTGTAGAGGACGCTGTGGGCGAGTACGAACGTGAGGGTCACGAAGAGCACGGGCGCTACGCCGGGAATGCGAATGGTACGGGTCAGCGGGAGCCGTGAGCCCTTGGACTGTCCGGGGAAGTTCGGCACCGCCGCGACGACCCACACGATCAACGCGAGCGTGAGGACGGTCATGATCCCGAACGCGTATCGCCACTCGACGAGCTTGGCCAGAAACGCCGCAGCAGGAACTCCGACGGACAGGGCAACGGTTGCGCCCCCCATCGCGATCGCCATTGCCTTGCCGCGCTGATGTGAGGGAACCATCCGTACCGCGTACCCGGCCAACAGCGCCCAGAGCAACCCGCCGACGATGCCGCCGAGGCACCGGGCGGCTAGCGTAAGTGCGAAGCTCTCGGAGAGCGCGGTGACGGTGTTGGCGATCGCGAATCCTGCGATCGCCAACAGCAGCAAGTGTCGGCGCGGCCAGCCGATCGTCGCCTTGGTGAGCGGGATCGCGGCGAGGATCGCTCCGATCGCGAAGACGGTGACGCTCTGCCCGGCAGTGCTCTCGCTCACACCCAGGTCTCGGCTCATCCCGGGAAGCACCCCGGCGGGCATCGTCTCGGTCAGGAGCGTAATGAACGCGGTGGTGGCCAAAGCCAGAAGACCCGCCAGTGGGAGCCGGGCGTTCGTTATCGAGGGAGATGGCACAGCATGTGTTCGTGTCATGGCCTCATGATCGAAGGCTGACATTAGTGTGAGGGTCAATTCGGTGTCCGCTGAGTCACACGACGCCAGCCACAGAGGGTGAGGAGAGGGATATGCGGATCGGTGAGTTGTCGACGCGCACGCGGACTCCGGTGAGGTTGCTGCGCTACTACGAGGATCAGGGACTGATCGCGTCAGATCGACTGCCCAACGGATACCGGGACTATGAGGAGTACGTCGTTGACCGGGTTCTCCAGGTACGAGGCCTGCTCGACGCAGGGCTGCCCACACGGATCATCAAGCAGATCCTGCCCTGCCTGAACACCCCCCGCACGATCCACATGCCCTACGTCACGCCAGACATGGTCGCAACGCTCGAACACGAACGCGACCGCATGGCCGAAAGAATCGAATGCCTCACCAAGAACCACCGAGCCATCACCGACTACCTCGACGCCGTACGCCGCGATATCCGTGGTGCTGGTGGTCCGGGGCGTCCGGTGGACGCGGTTGAACCTTGATGGGATTGCGATGTCCAGGGTCGCGGCTGGAGAT
>NZ_JBIRBB010000055.1:0-1872 GCF_044326295.1 Spongiactinospora sp. 9N601 | reverse complement strand
CGCGATGTGCTCGTCCAGTTCCGCGTCGCGCCGGGCGCGGGCAGAGGGCGGACGGTTCTTGGCGGCGTAGTAGGTGCTGGTGGAGATGGGGCGGCCGTGCTCGGTCAGGACACGGCAGATCGGCTCGCCCTGACCTCCCGCGAACGGGCGGAACTGGCCGAGCGGATGCACCGTGACGCCTCGCCGCTCAAAGCCCTGCCGGTCAGGCGAGTCTTCATTCCGAAGGCGAACGGGAAACAGCGCCCCCTGGGGATTCCGGTGCTGGCGGATCGCGTGCAGCAGGCACGCGTGAAGAACGCCCTGGAGCCCGAGTGGGAGGCCCGGTTCGAGCCGAGATCCTTTGGATTCAGGCCCGGCCGTGGCTGCCACGACGCGATCGAGGTCATCTTCAAGACGCTGTGCGGCAACCGCAGCCAGCGCCGGTGGATCCTGGACGCGGACCTGGCCGGAGCATTCGACCGGATCGACCACCAGCACCTTCTCGACAGCCTCGGCGCCTTCCCCGCGCGGGGCATGGTCCAGGCCTGGCTGAAGGCCGGCGTGATCGAGTTTGGCGGGTTCACACCGACCGACGAGGGAACCCCTCAGGGCGGAGTGATCAGCCCCGTGCTGCTGAACGTGGCCCTGCACGGAATGGAGAAGGCGGCGGGCGTCCATTACCGGCCCAGCGTTCGTAGTGACGCCGAGACGGTCAAGGGATGCCCTGTGCTGGTCAGATACGCCGACGATTACGTGGCGATGTGCCACAGTCGCGAGCAGGCCGAGCGGGTCAAGGTCGCCCTCGCGGCATGGCTGGAGCCGAGAGGACTCCGCTTTAACGAGGACAAGACACGCATCGTCCACGTTGAGGACGGATTCTCGTTCCTGGGCTTCGACATCCGCCGCCGCGTCGACCGGCAGGGCAGCGGAAAACTGCTCATCACCCCCAGCAAGGAGTCGGTCAAGCGGCTCCGGAAGCGGCTTTCCGCCGCCGTGCGCTCCATGCATGGCGCGAACGCGGCCGCAGTGGTGTTCCGGCTCAACCCGGTCATCCGGGGATGGTCGGCCTACTACCGGAGTGTGGTCTCCGGCCGGGTCTTCACCGGCCTGGACCACCACGTCTGGCATCTCACCTACCGGTGGGCCAGACGCTCGCACCCAAACAAGTCGAGGGGCTGGGTTGCGACCCGGTACTTCGGCAAGTTCCACAAGTCCCGGCGGGACCGGTGGGTGTTCGGCGACCGCGACAGCGGCGCCTACCTCACCAAGTTCGCCTGGACGAAGATCGTCCGACACGTCCCGGTCCAGGGCGGAGCTTCTCCGGATGACCCTGCCCTGACCGAGTACTGGGCCGATCGGCGACGCAAGAAGAAGGCCCCACCCGTGGACGAGCACACCGCCCGGCTTCTGCGAAACCAGGGAGGTCGCTGCCCCGCCTGCGGGGAACTTCTTCTGCATGCCGAACACGAACCGCGCAGCCCACACGAGTGGGAACAGTGGTTCATGACCGTCCGGCGCGTGCTGGCCAAACAGCACATCGTCGAGCAGGTCGGCGGCCAGGACCGGACCTTCTACCGGCTCCTCCACGCGCATTGCCGACGCCGGAACCTCGCCGGAACGGCGGTGCACCAGCCATGACGCTGACGCTGAATCCTCGTCGCCCATGGGGCTTGCTTGAGCCGTGGTGCCTGGAAAGCGGGCATGCCCGGTTCTGAGGGGGGACCGCCGCAGTAATGCGGCGGTCCTACCCGACGGTTTGAGGTGCCCTAGTGGTGCATCACGCAACCTTGGTGGGGTAACTGGTCCATGACCGGATCGGGGAGCTGGCGGCGAAGCTGACCTTCGGGGCGGCGTGCCGGTTGCGCCAGCGGACGTAGGCCGCGATGGCGGCGT
>NZ_JBIRBB010000054.1:0-2056 GCF_044326295.1 Spongiactinospora sp. 9N601 | reverse complement strand
TGGCCATCGGCCTGGTCCGCCTGATCGGCTGGACCAACATCGCCGCCGCCACCGATCACTACCGCAGCCACCCAATGGACGGCCTACAGCTACTCGGT
The DNA here is from genome assembly GCF_044326295.1 of Spongiactinospora sp. 9N601. Lineage (NCBI taxonomy): Bacteria > Bacillati > Actinomycetota > Actinomycetes > Streptosporangiales > Streptosporangiaceae > Spongiactinospora > Spongiactinospora sp. 9N601. Next base: position 1,958 of record NZ_JBIRBB010000054.1, on the reverse strand, counting down.
CTTACAACCTGAGAACGCTTCGGCCCTGGCCGGGGGTGAGAAGTGCAAGCGACTGAGGCTCAGCTGGCCGCGTTGCCGGCGATGCTGTACGAAGGGCCAGCCGCACACTGCTGGGCGAGGATCAGTGCTGGACCTTGGCGCGGATCGTCGAGCTGGTCTGGGCGCAGTTTCGAGATCTCTTACACGCTGTGGAGGTTGGACTATCTGCTGCATTGGATGGGCTGGCGCTGGCAGATGCCGCCCCGACGGGCAGCCGAGCGTAACGAGCAGGAGATCACGCCTGGCGTGATGATGTCTGGCTGGAGGGAAGTGCTGTCAACGACGGCCAAATTCTGGATCTGGCCCACATCTCATGATCGTTACGGCCGCCTGTGAGCCTCACGTGGTGAGGTGCGAAGGTGGCGCGGCCGTAGGTCTGCCGCTTGAGCATCTTGACGCGGTTGACGTTGCCCTCAACTGCACCTGAGCTGTGCGGGAGAGTCAGCGTGTTGAGGATGGCGGCGTGATCGCGGCGTAGCCCGAGGGTGAAAGAGCGCAGGTAGGGTAGGTCGTCTGCGTCGACGTTCGTCATCCAGCCCTCCAGCCGGTCACCTTGTCGTTCGAGCATCATCTCGGCGAAGCCCCGCACGTGGCCGGTGAGGGCGTCGAGGTGCGGGCAGTCGGCCAGCGCGTTCTTGAGCGTGACCTGGTCGTCGCTGTCCGGGTTGTCGGGATGGGTCATGATCCAGCTGGCGAGGGTGCGGACCTTGGGCGGCTTGGCGGCCGGGGGCAGCGCGGTGCGGGATTCGCGGAACGGGGCCAGGTAGTCGCGGACTGAGCCGTAGCTGTCACGATAGCCCTGAGCGGCGATCTCGCGGTACAGCTCCAGGACGTTGGTGCAGCCCGTCATTCCAACATTCGTGCAGGTAGGGCTTGTAGGGATCGAGTTTGCTTGGCCGTCCGGCCAGGCAGGTATCCAGGACGTCCTCGATGGCCTTGGCCCGGTAGAACCTGCGGACGGTCTTCTTGGCCAGGCCGAGTTCGCGCATGATCGGCTTGATGCCCTTGCCTTCAGCTTCAGCGCTTGGACCTGCTCGTAGCGCTCGCGGGTGCGCACCACGATCGCGATGGTTTCGGCGCGGGCCGTGGCCGCATTAGCGGCTAGTTGTTCCAGGTCACGGCCTGGCCGGTCCGCGATCGGAGGCGCCGGGGCGGGGTCTAGGAGGTGCAGGCAATGGTGGTGCTCGGCCACCGCGGTCTTCTCGACGTACTCTCCTAGGTTGTTCCAGAGAGATGTCATCGGTCGGCGGCTCTCGGGTGGCGGGACGAAGCTGGGGCGCAGCATCTGCCGCTCGGCCACCTTGCATAGCCAGGCCGCGTCGATCCGGTCCTCTTGGGGCGTCCGGGCAGGTGCTTGACGTCGCGGGCGTTGACCAGCCAGGTCTCGAAGCCGGCTGCTTCTAGCAGGTAGAAGACCGGCTTCCAGTAGTCGCTGGTCGCTTCGATGACCACCCGGGTCACGCCGAGCGCCCGCAGGTGATCGGCCATGCCCAGCAGAGGCCGGGTCATCGTGGAGGGAAGGTGATCTCCTGCATGCGGCGGCCGGGCCGCCGGTCATCGGGGACTGGCACGCAGCACACCAATGTGGCCTTGCCTATGTTCAGCGCGGCGATACGCTCGATGATCTCTTCGTGGTCTTTGGCCTCTTCCAGCATCGCGCCCTCCCAGGCAAGCCGATCCGACAGCAACGAACCCCGCACGGTGCCCGCAAGAGCCGCCAGGGAAGAAGCGAATCTAGTCCGCGTGCTCGAAGCGACAGTGAAGGGCCCATGGCGCGGCTCCCGGCGTCCGACTAGTGGCGCATCACCGAATCTTGCTGGGGTTATTGATCTCGGCGAGTGAGCACGCCAGCCTTGTCCCGGAGTAGTTCTGGGAGGTGGTCGTGGCACGTAAGCCCGAGGTGTTCGTCCGGCCGTTGT
>NZ_JBIRBB010000053.1:0-2185 GCF_044326295.1 Spongiactinospora sp. 9N601 | reverse complement strand
AGGAAGTTGTGGTGAAAGTCGGCCCGGAGCGCCCTGCCAGTGTTTCCACCGGTGGGTTTCTCCGGACCGCTTCCCGAACCGGACGTGCCCATTTCTGAGCATCCGGCTCTCCGCAAGTCCCGTTCGGGCATGGCGTTTCTCATCGGGTTGTCCCGCTGGTCCACGGATTGGGGATCGCCGCGCCCCGGTAGCGGTAGCGGGTCGTGCCCGCTGCACCGGGGTTGAACAAGGTCACCTCTCCGTCGCTGGGCCACCAGCCACCCCCGCAGTAGCGGCGGCGGAGTTCCTTCCAGTTGCTCTTGGGGTGCTTGCGGCGGATCCAGGCCCACACGTGCTCCCAGACGAAAGCACGCAGGTACTGGAAGGTCGCGAAGGACACCCCGGGCTGGAAGTAGGCGCACCAGCCCCGCAACATCCGATTCAGTGGGATGAGCAGGTCGGCCAGTGGTTGGTTCGTGGTCTGCCGGCACAAGGTCTTGACCTTGTCCTTGATGGAGGCCAGGGCCTTCTTCGAGGGATAGGTGTAGACGTAGTACCGGTCCTGGGTGCCCTTCTTGTGGTGGCGCTGGATGTGCCAGCCGAGGAAGTCCAGGCCTTCGTCGATATGGGTGATCAGGGTCTTGTCCGGCGACAGGCGCAGGCCCATCGTCGCCAGGACCTTCTCCGCCTCCAGGCAGAGGGCCTCGGCGTCGTGCCGGGCGCCTGAGACCATCAGGCACCAGTCATCCGCGTACCGGACCAGCCGGAAGTTCGCAAGACCGTTGGCGCGGCGCTTGTCCCTCTCCCACCGGGTGTTGATCGGGCCGCCGGGGGCCTGGGCGAAGTGTTCGTCCAGAACCGACAAGGCCATGTTGCTCAACAGCGGCGACAAGATCGAACCCTGCGGGGTACCGGCGTCGGTCTTGCGCAGCATGCGTTCCTCATCGAGGATGCCCGCCTTCAAGAACGCCTTCACCAGAGCCAGGACGCGTTTGTCTCCGATTCGAACCCGCACCCGTCCCATGAGGGCGGGATGCGAGATCTCGTCGAAACATGCCTTGATGTCGCCCTCTATCACCCACCGAAACGTGCGGGAGGATAGGTAGCGCACCTCGGCCACCGCGTCGTGAGCCCGGCGATTCGGACGGAACCCGTAGGAACACGGAAGGAAATCCGCCTCGAAAATCGGCTCCAACACCAGCTTCAAGGAAGCCTGGACCACCCGATCCGTGATCGTGGCGATGCCCAGGCGGCGGAGCTTGCCGTTTGCCTTGGGAATCATCCGCTCCCGGACGGGTACCGGCTGGAAACCACGGTCCTTCAGGCAGGTCCGCAGCCGGTCGAGGTACTCCTCGACCCCGGTCCACCGCACGACCGATACCGCGGTGTGACCGTCCACTCCGGCGGTCTTGGCTCCCTTGTTGCCCCGCACCCGATCCCAGGCGACCAGAAGGAACGCCGGGTCGGTGACGAGATTGAACAGATCATCGAACCGTCGATGAGAATCTTGCTTTGCCCAGCGGTGCAGCTTGGCCTGGATCTCCAGTACCCGATCGCGAGCCCGGTAAAGGGCCGGCTCCGAATCGTCGGTATTCACCGGCGGCCTCCTGGCATTCCAGTGCTTCGGCTGCTGACTTGCTGGCCCCCTTCGCCATGTGCGCGGCTTTCCCGCGCTCGGACTACTACGGGGCCTCCGCCCCACCTCGTGGCCATCAGCCGACGACGTGCCTGCCCGCCCCGCACCTGGCGGGTGAGGGGGAAGGGCGGCCACGGGTGGTTCCCACGTTCACTGCGAGACCGGTTCGCGGAGGAGGTGCCCGACTCTGCCCCGGCAGCATCGCCAGTGGTACGCCGCAGGCTTTCCCACCGGCCTCCTGGTCGACGAATACAGTTCGACGTCGGAGTTGACCACACCGACGGCTGCCCGCCGGGGTCACGCACTGCAGACCAGCCCATATCCACCAGGTTTGAGCTGGCACATCGCTTACGGAGCCTCATACACCGGTTCCTCTCGTACACCTTTCCGCGTTGCTTGCCGGACCCGGCCCGTCTGGTGATGCCAGACCGTCCCGGCGTTGTCAGGACTGCTCCCGCCCTCCCCGGCGTCTCCCGGTTCGGGCTGTCCTCAGCTTCAGCAGCCAGCTGCGACTGGCCGCAGGTCGGGGTCTTTCACCCCGACCCGGTCTTGCAGCGCCTCGTGGCGCAC
>NZ_JBIRBB010000052.1:0-2297 GCF_044326295.1 Spongiactinospora sp. 9N601 | reverse complement strand
CTTACGCGCGCCGGCTGTACGGGTTCCTGCGCGAGTTCGACGGGCAGGGGTGTGACCTCATCGTCGCGTCCTTGCCGGTGGAGGAGGGGCTGGGACTCGCGATCGCCAACCGGCTCCGCCGCGCCGCGGGCCCCCGTCCCGCCGAGTGACCGGCCCCCGCGCCGTTCGGCGACGCGCGTAGCGTGTGATGCCGGGGCGGCGCGGTGTGGCTGCGAGGGGACACGCCGCACTGGTCATCGAGCCTGGACGATCACCTCGGCTCCAGCACAGATGGGCTTCGGTGGCCCCCGATTCCTCTATGTAGTCGATCAGGTGACATCTGTGATATCTCCCTGGTCGGCATGCACAAGCCGGGATACCTGTGGAGGGAAGGCTCCGGCACGCGGAGCCCCCATTCACACAAGGAGCACACCGATGCCCGCATCCTCCCTCCGTCTCATCCGCCCTGCTCTGGCCGCCGCCGCGGTGGCCGGGCTGCTCGGCGCTGCCGTTGCGCCCGCCGCCGCGGCGAAGGCCCAGCCCGTACGCACGGCGATCGCCGCGGCGGCGGCGATACAGACCCAGGTCGTGGTCGGCCCGCTCAGCCAGGCGGGCCAGGAGTCGGTGGCGAAGTGCCCCTCCGGTACGGCGGTCCTCAGCGGCGGCTACCACGCCGATTCCTTCAGCCGGTCCGGCGGCGGCGACCCCTTCGACGGGGTACGCACCGACGCGCCACTGTCCGACGGGTCGGGCTGGGCCGCCCGGCTGGCATCGGGGCGGACGTACGCCCGCGCGGTATGCGTACCCAACGCCGAGGCACCGAGGGTGGCCTCCGGCCCGGTGAGCGGGTACAAGGCGACCTCGACCGCGACCTGCCCGTCCGGCACCCGGGCGGTCGGCGGCGGCTACAACAGCCACGGCTGGTTCAAGGACGGGTACGGCGAGTCCCAGGACGCCGTCATCGCCAGCGCGCCCACCGCCAACGGCACCGGCTGGTACGCCATCCAGTTCGAGGGAAGGGTCGAGGCCCGGGCCCTGTGCAGGTGACCAGCCCGGCGGCCGGTCCCCGCCCTTCGGCTGGTATGGCCGTCACCATCCGGGGCGTGAGGGACGGGTTCCGGCGGAACGGGCAGATCAGGCCCCTTGTGACGAACAGATCGGCGCGCGGGCCGTGCCCGCGAGGGCGAGACCGCGTTTCCAGACGGACATGAGCTCGATCATGTGGTTGATACTCCTCGCCTCAACCACATGATCCGAACCTCAAACAGCTCCTGACCGGCCGGGCCATCGCTCCGGGCGGTGCGCAGGTCCTTCCAGCCGACCCGCATGCCATCGCTGAACAGGACGGCGAACAGGGCCAGCTCGGCCAGGCCGCCGACCAGTTCGTCGCCTGGGGTCAGGGACAGTACGCCGAGCGCGCCGTCGCCGAGGACGAATCCGACGACCAGGAACAACGCCGCGGTGGACAGGATCGTGCGGTGGGCCAGGCTGGACAGCAGCACGGCCAGCAGGAGCAGGCCGGCGAAGGCGGTGAGCAAGGTCATCATCATGGAGTCACCATGGGCGGGAGGAGGGACCGTAGCGCCGCCTCGGTGGTATCGAAGACCGGCAGGAGCGTGGGCAGGCCGGTGATCTGCAGCCATCGGGTGACCCGGGCACCGGGCCGGGCGAACGCGACCGCCGTGCCCGGCCCGGTAAGGTGCCGATGCGCATTGATCAGGCAGGAGACGCCGGTCGCGTCGAGGAAGGCCAGTTCCGCCAGGTCGATCAGGACAGGCCCGTCCGGGCGGCCCTGAGGAAGCGTCTCCAGCCAGGAGTGCCAGATGGCGGCCGTGTTCCAGACGAGTCGTCCCGTCGGCCGGACCACGAGAACGCCGTGGTCCATGGCTGTGGCGATCGTGAGCGTGTCGTCGTCCATCACCTCTCCAGGCGGGGGGCCGGTGCCGGTCATGCGAGGTAGCGCAGCCACAGGTACGGCACGCACAACGCGATGGTCACCGCGGTGACGACCAGGCCGTAGCGGGTGAACTGCCAAAAACCGATCGGTGTGCCGTTGCGGGCGGCGATGCCCAGCACCACGACGTTGGCCGCCGCGCCGACCGCGGTGGCGTTGCCGCCCAGGTCCGCCCCGAAGGCCAGCGCCCACCACAACACCTGTCCGGAGCCCTCGCCGCCGCCGGCCTGGACCAGCTCGGCGACGATCGGGCTCATCGTGGCCACATACGGGATGTTGTCCACGATCGCCGACAGCACCGCCGAGGCGCCCAGCAACCCCATGGTGGCAACGCCCAGCCGCCCCTCGGTGGCATCGGCCGCGG
>NZ_JBIRBB010000051.1:0-2299 GCF_044326295.1 Spongiactinospora sp. 9N601 | reverse complement strand
GTGTTGAGCGTAGTAGATCGCCTCGAACTCCTCGGGCGGGAGGTGTCCGATGGCCGAGTGCAGGCGGGTGGTGTTGAACCAGGCCACCCATTCGGCGGTGGCCAGTTCCACGTCGGCAAGGCTGTGCCATGGGCCACCGGGCTTGATCAGCTCGGTCTTGAACAGGCCGATCTGCGATTCCATCAGGGCGTTGTCGAGCGCATCACCGACCGTGCCGATGGAGGCGTCGATGCCGGCCGCCGGCAGATGGGTGGTGAACCGGAAAGACGTGTATTGCTTGGGCTCAACCGGTCGTCGCAACACTGCTGCTCATCAGCAAGTTTAGATGCTCGCTGAAGGCTTCGGCCGGTGTCTTCCACCCGAGAGTCTTTCGAGGTCTAGTGTTGAGCGTGAACGCCACGGCCGCCAACTCTTCGGCACTCCATCGAGACAGGTCGGTGCCTTTGGGGAAGTACTGGCGCAGCAGTCCGTTCGTGTTCTCGTTGGTGCCTCGCTGCCAGGGGCTGTGCGGGTCGGCGAAATAGATCTGCACGCCTGTGTCGATGCGCAGCTGCGCATGCTGGGCCAGCTCCGTCCCCCGGTCCCAGGTCAGTGAACGGAGTAGCTGCCCGGGCAACCCGATGATCTCCTTGGTGATCGCGTCCCGCACGGCTTCGGCGCCGCGGCCGGCCAGCGCCGGACCGTTCTTCACACGCTCCTGAACGCCGTAGCCCTCCATCCGGGGCAGGTGCAACAGCAGAGTGAACCGGGTCGTGCGCTCCACCAGAGTGCCGATCGCTGAGCGACCGGCGCCGATGATGAGATCACCTTCCCAGTGGCCCGGGACCGCGCGGTCGTCGGCCTCGGCCGGCCTCTCGCTGATCAGCACTTCAGGGGTCACGTGGCCGCCGTTCTTGCGCTGGGTGCGTGCGCGCGGGACCCGCAGCGCCCGCCCGGTGCGCAGGCAGGCGACCAGCTCCCGCTTGAGCGCTCCTCGTCCCTGGATGAACAGGGCCTGATAGATCGCCTCGTGTGAGATCCGCATGGCGTCATCCTCGGGAAAGTCGGCCTTCAGCCGATGGGAGATCTGTTCGGGGCTCCACGACCTCGCCCAGCGGCGGTCTTGACGGCGGGGTTTGCTGCGCGCCGTCTGTGGTCCCGTCATGGGTGTGCCGTCGGGGTGGCGGACCTGTCCGGCCAGCCGCTCCTGCACGTACTCGCGCAGCTGCTGGTTGGGCCGCCAGTTTGGCGGTCTTCGGCCGGCGGGCCCGGCGTTCGGCGTGCCATTGCGCGACCGTCGCCCGGTATTCCACGTCATACGTCCGGGTCGAGGCGTTGCGCCGCAGCTCGCGGGAGATCGTCGACGGCGACCGTCCCAGGCGCCGGGCGATCTCTCGCACGCCGGCCTTCCGGGCACGGCACAACGCGATCTCTTCCCGTTCGGCGAACGACAGATAGCGGCCCGACACGGTCGGGGCAAGGCCTGGATTCACCCCGCCAGCCTGGCGAAACCAGCGCGTCCCGACCGCCGGTGACACGCCGATCTCCGCTGCGGAGTCCTCCGAGGTCATCCCACGAGCAATCGCTTGCCAGAACCGGACGCGGTCCTGTCGCCAGGCGACCGTGGGCCGCCCCGGTGAGGGGATCTGACCGCGATACAACCGGACATCCTGCTGCTTCTTGCCCAGGCCCATGCACAACACCTCCAGGGATGGAGTGTTGCGACGACCAGTTGAATCCGCCTTGACTGCCGGCGTCCGAGTGATGAATCAGTCCCGGCCCGGCCGGGTGGCCGGTGCGCTCTCGCCGCCACAGGGCCATGTCCAGGGCGTCCAGCACCAGGCCGGTCTGTTTGGTGAGCGAGGCGGCCCAGCCGACGATCGCCCGGGAGTAGATGTCGACGACGAACGCGACGTAGACCACCCCGCACCAGGCGGAAACGTGGGTGAAGTCGGCCACCCAGGCGGCGTTCGGCCGCTGGGCGGTGAAGTCGCGCCGCAGCCGGTCGCTCGCGCGCTCGTGTCCTGGATCGGAGGTGGTGGTGCGGATCTTCTTGCCGCGCCGGGCGCCTTGCAGGCCCAGGGCGCGCATGCGCCGCTCGACGGTGCAGCGGGCCACCCGGTGCCCCTCGCGCTGCAGTTGCTGCCAGACCTTGCGGGCGCCGTAGACGCCGTAATCGGCGGCGTGGACGCGCGCGATGTGCTCGTCCAGTTCCGCGTCGCGCCGGGCGCGGGCAGAGGGCGGACGGTTCTTGGCGGCGTAGTAGGTGCTGGTGGAGATGGGGCGGCCGTGCTCGGTCAGGACACGGCAGATCGGCTCG
>NZ_JBIRBB010000050.1:0-3138 GCF_044326295.1 Spongiactinospora sp. 9N601 | reverse complement strand
ACCGCGCCGCCTGCCCCGCCAAACCCGCCGCATCCCGCGCCGAGAGCACCACCGGCAGCGGGCCGTCCACCGGCTCGGGTTCGGTCACGGGCTGGTCGGGGGCCTGCTCCAGCACCACGTGCGCGTTGGTGCCGCTGACCCCGAACGACGACACGCCCGCACGGCGGGGCCGGTCCACCGACGGCCAGGCCGTCGCCTCGGTGAGCAGGGCCACGTCGCCCGCACTCCAGTCCACGTGCGGCGTCGGCTCATCGACGTGCAGGGTTTTGGGCAACATTCCGTGCCGCATGGCCTGCACCATCTTGATCACACCACCCACCCCGGCGGCGGCCTGCGTGTGACCGATGTTGGACTTCAACGAGCCGAGCAGCAGCGGCGTCTCACGGCCCTGGCCGTAGGTCGCCAGCAACGCCTGCGCCTCGATCGGGTCGCCCAGCCGGGTACCGGTGCCGTGCGCCTCCACCGCGTCCACCTCGGCCGGAGACAGCCCCGCGTCCGCCAGCGCCGCCCGGATCACCCGCTGCTGGGAGGGACCGTTCGGCGCGGTCAGCCCATTGGACGCGCCGTCCTGATTCACCGCCGACCCGCGCACCACCGCCAGCACCTGATGGCCGTTACGCCGCGCGTCCGACAACCGCTCCAGCACCAGCATCCCGACGCCCTCGCCCCACGCCGTGCCGTCGGCGGCGGCGGAGAACGACTTGCACCGCCCGTCGGCGGCCAGCCCGCGCTGGCGGCTGAACTCCACGAACGCCACGGGCGTGGACATGACGGTCACGCCGCCGGCCACGGCCAGCGTGCACTCGCCACGGCGCAGCGCCTGCACCGCCAGGTGCAGCGCCACCAGGGAGGAGGAGCAGGCCGTGTCAACCGTCATCGCCGGGCCCTCGAAACCGAACGTGTAGGACACCCGGCCGGACGCGACACTCGGCGCGCTGCCGTTGCCGATGTACCCCTCCATGTCCTTGGGGACCTGCCGCAGCCGCGAGCCGTAGTCGCCGTACATCACACCGACGAACACCCCGGTCCGGCTGCCGCGCAACACCGCCGGGTCCAGCCCGGCCCCCTCCAGTCCCTCCCAGGTCGTCTCCAGCAACAAGCGCTGCTGCGGGTCCATCGCCACGGCCTCACGGGGGGACACCCCGAAGAAGCCGGCGTCGAACTCACCCGCGTTCCGCAGGAATCCGCCGGAGCGGACGTAGCTGTGCCCATGGCTGTCGGGGTCGTCGTCGAACAGGTTCGCCAGATCCCAGCCCCGGTCATCGGGGAAGTCACTGATCCCTTCCCGGCCTTCGGCGACCAGCCGCCACAGGTCATCCGGCGATTCCACCCCGCCGGGATAACGGCAGCTCATCCCCACGATCGCGATCGGCTCGTCCACGGACTGCGCCACAGGCACGGACGCGGGCTCGGCGGCGGGCTGAGCGACGTCGTCGAACATCCGCTCCAGCAGGTGGGCGGCGAGCGCGTCGGCGGTCGGGTGGTCGAAGACCAGGGTCGCCGGAAGGCGCAGGTCGAGCGCGGTGTTCAGCCGGTTGCGCAGCTCGACCGCGGTGAGCGAGTCGAAGCCGAGGTCCTGGAACGCCTTGCCGGTGTCGATCGACCGGGCGCTCTGGTGCCCGAGCACATGCGCGACGTGTTCGCGCACGAGGGCCAGTACTGCACCGGCCCGCTCCTCGGTGGGGACCGCCGTCAGCGAGTGCGCGGCCGTACCGGCCTCCGCCTGCGCGTGACCGCCCTGGGCCCGGCGCAGCGACGGACGGACCAGTTCCCGCATGAGCGGCGGGATCTCGCGGTCGCGGAAGGCGGCGGTGTCCGGACGTGCGGCCACGTAGGTCGCCGCCTCACCCGCCGCGGCGGCGTCGAGCATGGCCAGCGCGTCCGCCGTGTCCAACGCCGCCAGCCCCGAACGGGCCAGCCGTGCCCGATCCACCGCCGACAACTCACCGGCCATCCCCCCGGCCTGACCCCACACCCCCCACGCGATCGACGTCGCAGCCAACCCAGCCGCCCGGCGCGACCGCGCCACCGCATCCAACGCCGCATTCGCCGCCGCGTAACTCCCCTGCCCCGCCGTCCCCAACACCCCCGCCGCCGAGGAGAACACCACAAACGCGGTCAGATCCCGATCCCGCGTCAACTCATCCAAATACCGCGCCGCATCCACCTTCGGCCCGAACACCCGAGCCAACCGCCCCGCATCCAGCGAACCGACCACCCCGTCGTCCAAAACCCCCGCCGCATGCACCACCGCCGTGACCGGATACGCATCCAACAACGCGGCCACCGACTCCCGCACCGACAGATCAGCCGCCACCACCTCCACCCGCGCACCCGCATCCGCGAGCTCCGCCACCAGCCCGTCCACACCCGGAGCCGACCCGCCCCGCCGACCGGCCAACACCACATGCCGCACCCCATGCGCCACCACCAGATGCCGGGCCACCACCCCACCCAGCGCACCCGTCCCACCCGTGATCAACACCACATCATCCGGCGACCACACCGACCCGCCCGCCGACACCCGCCGCAACCGCGGAACCAGCACCCCACCCCCACGCAGCACAACCTCCGGCTCGTCCAGCGCGAGCAGGGCCGCCGTGCGGTCGCGAACCGCCTCGCCGTCGGTGTCGACGAGCAGCAGCCGTCCGGGGTGCTCGGCCTGCGCCGAGCGCACCAGCCCGGACACCGCCGCCTGCGCCGGATCGAACTCGGCGTTGCTCGTCACCACCACCAGCCGCGACGACGCGAACCGCTCGTCATCCAGCCACGGCTGAAGCACACCCAGGACTCCGGCGGCGTCCGTGGCGTTGAGCACGAACACCGGCTCCTGGGTGGCGGCGGGCAGGTCCTCGACGCCCCGGATCTCCGTCACGGACACCGGCTCGGCCTCCGGCGGTTCCACCGGGACGTGCTGGACCTGGAGCAGCGGTACCCGGTCGATGTCGAAGTCGCGCGGCATCGGCCGCATCACGACGGACTCGGCCGACAGCACCGGGCCGCCCTCACCATCGGCCAGCACCACCGAGAACCCATCCGCCGACGGCCGCAACCACACCCGCACCGACGTCGCCCCCGACGCCACCACCGACACCCGCTCCCACACGAACGGCAACCGCGCCGGACCCGACACCTCCA
>NZ_JBIRBB010000005.1:0-544932 GCF_044326295.1 Spongiactinospora sp. 9N601 | reverse complement strand
GTGGAAGCGTTGTGAGGCGTGGAGCTGACCGGTACTAATAGGCCGAGGACTTGACCACAACAAACACGCTTTCTTTTTGTGCTGTGTGTGGTGCTCGCGTTCACTGTGTGATTCTGAGACTGCAACCGGGTCATGGCTCGTCGTTTCGGCGGTGGGTTGTGTCGGGTTGGTGGTTTCGTAGGGTTGCGGTGGTTATGGCGGTGGGGAGACACCCGGTTACATTCCGAACCCGGAAGTTAAGCCTGCCTGCGCTGATGGTACTGCACTGGGGACGGTGTGGGAGAGTAGGTCGCTGCCGCACAATTTTTGAATAGGGTGAGAGGTCTTTGGTTGGGGTGTGTCCTTTTGGGGACGCGTTTCGACCAGGGACCTCTCACTTTTTTTGTGCCCGTTCACACCGCCGGACAGTGGCTGTTCTCCCGGGGCAGTTCCCCGTGGATGAGGTACCGGTCCACGGCGTCGTCCACGCAGTTCGAGCCGGCCAGCAGATAGACCCCGTGCCCATCGCCGTCGTACGTGAGTAGCCGTGCGTTGTCCAGGTGCCCCGTCAGTGCGACCGACCAGCTATAAGGCGTCGCCGGGTCGCGGAGGGTGCCGATGACGAGAATCGGGGCCGAGCCCTTGGCGTGCGGGATCGGGCGGAGTTCCTTCGGCGGCGGTACCGGCCAGGACCGGCACTGTACCCATGCCAGGCCCAGGTCCCTGCCGAAGGTGCGGAAGTCCCGGGTCTGCCGTGCTGCCGCCTCGGCGGCCTGGCGCGTGGTACGCGGCCAGTCCGCGCACCGGATGGCCAGCCCGGCCACCATCTGGTTGCTCCACGTCCCGTCAGGGCGGCGGCCCATCAGCCCTTCGCCCAGTTCGGCGAGCAGTTCGCCGTCCTTCTCACGGAACGCCGCGCCGAGCGCCTTGCGCAGCACCGGCCAGAGCTGCTTGGCGTACAGGCCGGCGGCGATGCCGGTCAGTACCAGCTCCCCATCGACCCGGCCGTTGAGCGGGGCGGCCTCGGCCGCCTCGACCAGAGCGGCGATCTCCTGGGCGGTCGGTTCCGGTGTCCGGGAGCGGAACGGACAGTCGTCCCTGCTGAGGCAGTCTTCGGTGAAAGCGCGTAGCGCGACCTCCAGGCTCTTCGCCTGGGCCGCCGCCAGTTCCATCGGCTCAGCCGCCGGGTCCACCGCGCTGTCCAGCACCGCGACGCGGACCTTCGCCGGGAACAGGTCGGCGTAGGCCGCGCCCAGTTCGGTGCCATAGGACCAGCCGAGGTAGTTCAGCCGCCGGTCCCCGAGCACGGCACGCAGTACGTCCATGTCCCGCGCCACGTTGTCCGTCCCGACGTGCGGCAGCAGCCACCCGGACGTTCGCCCGCATTCGCCGGCCAGCGTGCGCCACATCGCCACCGTCTTCTTCTCGTCGTCTCCGACGGAGATGGGCGACTGCCGTCTGGCGAAGTCCGCCGGGTCCAGGCAGCGTACCGGGGTCGATTCGCCCACACCGCGCGGGTCGAAGCCCACCACGTCGAACCTCTTGCGCACCTGCCGGTCGAAGATCGGCCCGGTGCTCCGGGCGCTGTCCACTCCGGAACCGCCGGGGCCGCCCGGATTGAGGATCAGGGAGCCGATCCGCTCCCCGCCGGGCAGTTCGGGCAGCCGGTTGACCGCGAGCGTGATCTGCCGCCCGTCCGGATCGTCATAGTCCAGCGGCACCCGTACCTTCGCGCACTGGAAGCCCTGCCCGCAGTCCTTCCAGGCGGGGCGTTGCGCGTAGTACGGCGCGAGCCCGGCCGACGGCGCGCTGCCGGCGTCCGGCGCGGGGACGGCGGGCGCGGGCCGGGCCGGGGCGCAGCCGGTGAGCACCATGATGATCGCCGCCACCAGCAGCGCCACATGCATCACCAGGAACGCCGATCGGGTCTTTCCGGGCCGTTGGAAAAGCATGGGAAAAGGGTCTCCTGAACAATGCGGAACCGACAGTCGCGCACATCATCGGCGGAACATGAGAAATGTCGATCGTTTCATGTGATGCCTGTCATCAACGGTCGGTGATTCGGGCTACTATCCGGCCTTCCGCCGTTTCAGACACCCTTGTGGCAGCGAAGGCGAGCTTTCCCAGGGGCATTCTGGAGGACACGGATGATCGAGGTTGCCGGCCTCACCAAGCATTTCGGGAAGACCCGTGCGGTACACGGGCTGACATTTCAGGTGCGCCCCGGCGTCGTCACCGGATTTCTCGGGCCGAACGGCGCGGGAAAGACCACCACAATGCGTTTGATCTTGGGTTTGGACCGCCCGACGAGCGGTACCGCGACCGTCAACGGCATGCCGTACGGGCGCCTTACCGCCCCGTTGACGCAGGTCGGGGCCATGCTGGAGGCGCGCGGCGTACACGGTGGCCGCACCCCGAAAGCGCACCTGCTGGCGCTCGCGCAGAGCAATGGCATTCCGCGCCGGCGGGTCGGTGAGGTTCTGGAACTGACCGGGCTGTCCTCGGTGGCCGGAAAGCGGATCAAGGGCTTCTCGCTTGGCATGAGCCAGCGGCTGGGCATCGCGGCGGCGCTGCTCGGCGACCCGAAGGTGCTGATGTTCGACGAGCCCATCAACGGCCTGGACCCGGAGGGGATCAGGTGGATGCGCACCCTGCTGCGTGGGTTCGCCGCGCAGGGGCGCACGGTACTGGTGTCCAGCCACATCATGAGCGAGATGGAGGGCCTGGCGGACCATCTGATCGTGATCGGGCGCGGCGAGCTGGTCGCCGACACCACCACCAAAGACCTGATCGAGCACAACGCCCGTGCCTACGTCCGGGTCCGCACCCCGGAAGCTGCCCGGCTCTCCGCCGTGCTCACCGCCGAGGGGGCGCAGGTCGCCGTGGCCGAGGGGGAGGTGCGGGTGACCGCGCTGGCCATCGAGCGGATCGCCGAGCTGGCCGCCCGCGAGGGCGTACCGGTACACGAGCTGGCCCCGCAGCGGGCCTCGCTGGAGACCGCCTTCATGGACCTGACGGCGGTGGACGTGGAGTTCAGCAGCACGAACGTCAACGACAGGGAGGGCACCCGATGACCGCGATCGGCGTTTTCGCCTCGGAGGTCACCAAGGCGCGGTCGGTCCGCTCCACGTACTGGACGCTGATCGTCGGAGTGGTCGGCGCGGTCGGCCTCGGCGTGCTGGTGTCCGCGGCGATGGTGGCCGCCTGGGACCAGCTCCCCCGGATGCAACGGGCGCTGATCGACCCGGTGACGTTGTCGCTCGGCGGGCTGGACATCGCGATCGTCGCGCTGGTGGTGTTCGGCGCGCTGGTGATCACCTCGGAGTACGGCAGCAGGCAGATCGCCGGCACGCTGACCGCGGTGCCCCGGCGGGGCCTGCTGCTCGGCGGCAAGGCCATGGTCGTGGGCCTGTTCGGGCTGGTGGCCGGGGTGGTCGCGGCCTTCGCGTCGTTCTTCGCGGGGCAGGCGCTGCTCGCGACCGCGGATCTCCAGGCGAGCCTGGGCGATCCGGGGGTGTTCTGGTCGGTGGCCCGGGGCGCGCTGCTGTTGCCGTTGGTCGCGCTGGTCGCGCTGGCGGTGGGCACGCTGGTGCGCAGCTCCGCGGGCACGATCGCGATCATGATCGGGGGGATCTATCTGCCCGGGTTCGTGGCGATGCTGCTGCCGAAGTGGCCGCGGGAGAACATCTACCCGTTCTTCCCCGGCGCGGCGGTCACCAACATGATCCACCCGGGTGCGGAGTCGTGGGCGCGGTCGGCGGCCGGAGCCTCGGTGATCCTGGCCGGCTGGACGGTCGTACTGCTGGCCGCCGCCGTGGTGGCGCTCCGCCGCCGCGACGCCTGACCGCCCGCGGGAGGGCTACAGCCAGCCCATCCGCTGGGCGGTGCGGATGGCCTCCAGCCGGTTCCCGGCGTTGAGCTTGGTCATCGCGCTGGACAGGTAGTTGCGCACGGTGCCCTCGGTGAGGTGCAGCTCGGCCGCGATCTGGCCGACGCCGGCGCCCCGGTCGGCCAGCCGCAGCGCGTCCCGCTCGCGGGCGGTGAGCGGGCTGTCCCCGGCGGCCATCGCGGCGGCGGCCAGCTCGGCGTCCAGGTACCGGCCGCCGGCGTGCACCTTGCGGATGGCGGTGGCCAGCTCCTCGGCCGAGGCGTCCTTGCCCAGGAAGCCGCTGACGCCCACGGCCATCGCCCGGCGCAGGTAGCCGGGGCGGCCGAGGCTGGTCAGGATCACGATCGCGCACTGCCCGCGGATGCGTTCGGCCGCGGTGAGGCCGTCCATGCCCGGCATCTCGATGTCCAGTACGACGACGTCGGGCCGGTGTAGCTCGACGGCGGGCACCACCTCGTCGCCACGGCCGACCTGGGCCACGACCTCAAGGCCCTCCTCCAGGCCGAGCAGGGCGGCCAGCGCGCCACGGACCAGGTGCTCGTCGTCGGCGAGCAGGACGCGGATCATGCCGGCATCGCCGCCCGCAGCAGGTATTCGCCGGTGCCGGTGGCGCCGGCGGACAGCGAGCCACCCTCGGTGGAGATCCGTTCGGACAGCCCGTGCAGGCCGCTGCCCGTCGAGCCGGGCGAGTCGGTCACGCCGTTGTTGCGGATTTCCAGCACCCCCTCGCGAATCGTGATCGAGCAGCGTGTCGCCGTACTGTGCTTGAGAATGTTAGTGACCCCCTCGCGTACCGCCCAGGCCAGCAGGGCGCGGCGCTCGGCGGTCAGGTCGGCGGTCCGCGCGTCCACGGCGCAGCGGATGCCCGCCGCCTCGAGCACGGCGCGCACGCTGGCCAGCTCGGCGTCCAGGTCGATGTCCCGGTAGCCGCGTACGGCGGCGCGCACCTCCTTCAGCGAGTCCCTGGCCAGCCTGCGCACCTCGTGCATCTCCTCGGCGGCCTTGGCCGGGTCTTTCAGGGCCAGTTTGGCCGACAGCTCGCTCTTCAGGCTGATCACCGACAGGCTGTGCCCGAGCAGGTCGTGAAGGTCGCGGGAGAAGCGCAGCCGTTCCTCCGAGACCGCGAGCTGGGCCCTGGCCTCCTGGCCCGCCTGGAGCTCCTGTGTCGCCCCCCACAGCCAGCGCAGCATCAGCATCAGGCCGGACAGCACGCCCTCCCAGGCGAACATGATCAGTAGGTTGACGGCCCAGAAGGTCAGCCCGTTCGTGTCGTCGCCGCTGTAGACGATCGTCACGTACCAGAGGGGGACGACGGCGATGAAGATCCCCGCGGCGATGGCCGTCCTCAGCCGCATGTGCAGGATGGTCCCCATGAGCCAGAGGATGGCGGCGAGTTCGCCCCCGTACGGGTTCATGCCCACGGCGGCCACGGCAAGCAGCCCGGTGACGATGATGTCGGTGGTCGGCCGGGGCGCCCCTTCGTGGAAGACCGTCCGGTTCATCCGCCAGAAGCCGACGTAGACCGCGATCAGGCAGATCCCCGCGGCCACCGAACGCCACCGCAGCGAGGCGTCGAGCTCGTCGCCCGACATGATCAGCAGCGTGGCGAGCTTCTGCAGGCCGACCAGCATGCCGAAGAACGCGCCGATGGTGTCGGCGGTGTAGGTGAAGATCCGGCGGGCCGTGTCCAGCCGTGGGATTCGCGTCATGCCGCTGGGCTCGTCCTTCTGGTGCGCGTGGGGTGACCATTCGATTCTGCTATGCCACCAGGTACGCGGACCAGCCTCGGGCGGCGTGGTGGAGCGCTAAGATCCGGTCTGCAACGGGGTTCGATCCGCGGCGACACAAGGTACGGGAATTGGTCAAGCGACATCGTTCTACTCGGACTCCGGCACGCCGCCGTCACCCGGACCCGCGCACCCAGTGGCCCGACCAGGTGCGGGTGTGGCCGCCGGACGACCGTGAGGTCCGTCCGCCGCGGCCCCCTCAAGATCTGCCGATCCTCTCGCCCGAGGAGTTCCAGGCGCCGCGGCGCGGCCGGGGGCGGGCCGCGGTGGCCGCGTCCGTCGTGGTCATGGCGCTGACGCTGGCGACCGGCGGGGTGTGGGCGGTGATGGGCCCGGCCGACTGCGCCGTCGCCGACCGGGTGCGGGTCACCGCCGCCCCGGAGATCGCCCCGGTGCTGCGCGCGCTCGCCGAGCGCGACGCCGACCGGACCGGCTGCGCGCAGGTGTCGGTGCGGGCGGGCCGGTCGTTCGACGTCGCCGCCGCGCTGGCCGCGGGCGAGCCGGGGCCCGACGTGTGGGTGCCCGAGTCGTCGGGCTGGGCCGGTCTGGCCGCCGCCGGCGGCGCGCCCACGCGGATCGGCGAGGCACGCGGTCCGTCGGTCGCGCGTACGCCGGTGATCCTCGCCGTACGGCAGGCGCGGGCCGGCCGGCTCGCCGCCGCCGCGGGCCGTCCGACCTGGGACATGATGTCGGCGGGCGGCCGGGCCGGGCGGCTGTCCTTCCGGGTTCCCGACCCCCGGCGGTGGGCCGCGGGCCAGGCCGTACTCGGGCTCGGTGACCTCGGCAAGGACCTCTCCGCGCTGCGCGCCGCGATCGTGCCCGACCCGGCCGCCGCGCTCGACGTGCTCGGCGGCGACGCCGACGTCGCGGCGGTCACCACCGAGCAGCGGCTCTTCACGCACAACGCGGCCGATCCGGAGGTCCCGGCGGCCGGGATCTATCCGGAGGAGGGCGCGGTCAGCCTGGACCACCCGTTCCTGGTGCTCACCGAGGACCGCACCAGGCGGGCCACCGCGCTGGTCTTCCAGGACACGGCGACGTCGGCGGAGGGCAGGCGGGCCGTACGGCAGGCCGGGTTCCGCGACGGCGACGGGCGGGCCGGGACGGGCGTTGACGAGGAGCGCGGCCTGCGCGCGCAGGAGCCGCCCAGGCTCGCGCCGCTGCCGGTGGCCAGGGCCGTTCGCGCGCTCGACGCGATCGGCGAGGTGACCGCCCCGGTGCGCGCGCTGATGCTGGTGGACACGTCCTGGTCGATGCGCAGGCGGGTGCCCGGTACGTCGGGCTCGCGCGCCGCGCTGGCCGGGCGGCTGGTCAGGGAGGGGATCGGCGCGCTGCCGGAGGGCAGTTCCGCGGGCATCTGGCGGTTCGCCGACGGGCTGGACGGCGCGCGTCCCTACCGGGAGGTCCTGGAGATCGGCCCGGTCACGGGCAGGTCCGCGAAGATCCGCGCGGCGTCCGGCGATCTGGCCATCGACGTCGGCGGGCGGGCCCGGCTGCGCGAGTCGGTGCTGGCCGCCTATCGCGCGGCGGCCTCGCACGCGTCGGCGGCAGAGCCCGGCCTGGTGGTGCTGATCACCGACGGCGGTGCCGACAGCGGCTCGCTCGGCCTGGACGGGCTGGTCGCCGCGCTGGAGGAGGAGTTCGATCCCAAGCGGCCGGTGGCCGTCGCCGCGGTCGGCTTCGGCCCGGCCGCCGACCGGGCCGAACTCACCCGGATCGCCGCCGCCACCGGCGGCAGGGCGTACCTCGCCGGGACCGTGCCACAGGCACGCCAGGCCGTCCGTGACGCCGTCACCCGTCGTCCGTGCGCGGTGGAGTGCCGCGACTGAGGCAGCGCGAGATCGGGTGGCCGCGTCGGCGCCTTGCGGGCCCGGCCGGCGGCCACCTCCGGCGGCGCGGTCACTACTCGGGGGGCTGGGGTGTGACCAGGCGGTAGCCGACTCCGCGGACGGTCTGGATCAGGCGGTCCTCGTGGTCGCCCAGGCGGGCGCGGAGGCGCTTGACGTGGACCGCGATCGTGTTGGTGGACGTGCTGTCCGCGGAGTTCCAGACGTGCCGCATGATCTGCTCACGGGTCACCGTGCGATCGGCGTTGCGCATCAGGTAGTGCAGCAGCTCGAACTCGCGCAGCGGCAGGTGCACCACCTTGCCCGAGACGCGTACCTGATAGGCGTGTACGTCGAGCGCCACGCTGCCCACCGTCAGCAGCCGGCGACCCCCCGAGTCGCCACCGCTGAACGCGGCCTGCACCATCGGCAGCAGTTCGGGCACCCGGTACGGCCGGGCCACGCACGCCGTGGCCCCCGCCGCCAGTGCTTGCACGGCCTGCTCGGCGTGTCCCTCGCCCACACCGAGCAGCACCGGGACGGTACGCGAGCGGCGCACCGCCCGGACGAAGTCCACCGCCCCGATGACCGTCAACGTCGCGCTGACCAGGACCACGTCGGGCCGGAGCGCACCCGCCTGGATCAGCGCCTGCGCGCCGTCCGGAGCCCCGGCCACCTCGACGCCTTCGCGTTCCAGTGCCGACGCAAGTTCCCGGATCAGCGCCGAGTCCGGATCGGCCACCAGCAGCATGGGCGCCGTCCGGGTGTCCCCGTCCACCTCGGGTGCCGTCTGCGGCTGGATCACCCGGGTCCTCCAATTGGTCGGCCGAGCTAGCCGAAGCGTCCGGTGATGTAGTCCTCGGTGCGCTTGTCGCTCGGGTTGGTGAAGATGCGACTGGTTTCGTCGTACTCGACGAGGCGTCCGTGCCGTACTCCTGAGTCGTCCACCTCGGCGGTGAAGAATGCGGTGCGGTCAGAGACCCGGGCGGCCTGCTGCATGTTGTGCGTGACGATCACGATCGTGTAGTCGCGCGACAGCTCCTGCATCAGGTCTTCGATCTTGGTGGTCGCGATGGGGTCGAGCGCGGAGCACGGCTCGTCCATCAGGATCACCTCGGGCCTGACCGCGATGGCGCGGGCGATGCACAGGCGTTGCTGCTGGCCGCCGGACAGGGACAGCGCGTTCTGCTTGAGCTTGTCCTTGACCTCGTCCCACAGCGCCGCCTTGGTCAGCGCCTCCTCCACGATGCCGTCCATCCCCTTTTTCTTGCCGTTGACCCGGGGGCCGTAGGCGATGTTGTCGTAAATCGACTTGGGGAACGGATTGGGCTTCTGGAACACCATGCCGATGCGGCGGCGGACCTCGATGGGGTCGACGTGGTCGCCGTACAGGTCCTCGCCGTGGTAGGTGATCTTGCCGGCCGCGCGAGCCCCGGGGATGAGGTCGTTCATCCGGTTGAAGCAGCGCAGCACGGTGCTCTTGCCGCAGCCGGACGGGCCGATCATGGCGGTGATCTCGCGGTTGCCGATGACCATGTCGACGCCGCGCACCGCCTCGTAGTCGCCGTAGAAGACGCTGAGGCCGGAAACGTTGAAGACGGGGTCGAGGGCTTGGATGTTGCGGGGGACCTCGGGGCCTCGGACCGTCACGTTCGGGATGGAGGTTCCTATCTCAGACATTCCTTCTCACCAGCGCTTCTGGTAGCGGTTGCGGAGCAGAATGGCCACCGAGTTCATCACCAGCAACAGAGCGAGCAGGACCACGATGGCGGACGAGGCCAGCACCCCGAACTCCGGCCGGGACTGGCCGATCCAGTTGTAGATCTGTAGCGGCAGGGCGGTGAAGCCGTCGGTGAGCGACTCGGGGTTGAACGCCACGAACGTCGCCGCGCCCAGCATGACCAGCGGAGCGGCCTCGCCGATGGCCCGGGACAGGGCCAGGATCGAGCCGGTCGCGATGCCGGGGATGGAGGAGGGCAGCACCTGCCGGTAGATCGTCTGCCACTGGGTCGCGCCCAGCGCGAGCGATCCCTCCCTGATCGACGGCGGTACCGCGCGGATCGCCTCCCGGGCGGAGATGATCACCACCGGCAGCACCAGCAGGGCCAGCGTGAGCGCCCCGGTGATCAGCCCGAAGCCGAGGCCGATGACCCGGGCGATGATGCCGAGCCCGAGGATGCCGTAGACGATCGAGGGGATGCCGGCGAGGTTCTGGATGTTGAGTTCCAGCAGCCGGTTGTACCACTTGTCGCGGTCGGCGTACTCCTCCAGGTAGATCGCCGCCAGCACGCCCGTGGGGATGACGAACAGGGCGGTGAGCCCCATCAGGTAGATGGTGCCGACGATCGCCGACTGGGCTCCGGCGTTCTCCGGACGCCGGATGGAGGGCATGTTCTCCCACAGCCGGGGGTCCAGCCTGGCCCAGCCCTTGCTGACCACGTACGCGAGCAGGACCGCCAGGAACGCGATCGCGATGACCAGGCTGAGCTGCAGCGCGATCAGGAACGCCGTTTCGCGTACCGGACGGCGCCGCCCGGCGAGCTGCCGCGGGCCGGGGCTCGCGGCCTTGCCGATGGAGGTGAGGACGGTCATTCGTAGGCCTCCCGGTAACGGCGCACGACCTTGGCGCTGACGTAGTTCATCAGGAACGTCATGACGAACAGCAGCGCGCCCACCGCGAAGATGGTCTTGTACTCGATGGACCCGACCGGTACGTCACCCGAGCCCGCGCGGGCGATGAACGAGGCCATGGTGTCCATCTCCTTGGCCGGGTTGAGGGTGAAGATCGACCGGCCGCCGGTGGCGATCACCACGATCATCGTTTCGCCGATTGCCCGGGAGAACGCCAGGATGATCGCCGCGATGATCCCGGACAGCGCGGCGGGCAGCACGACCCGCAGCGACACGATCATCCGTGAGGACGCCAGCGCGTAGGCCCCCTCGCGCAGCGAGTTGGGCACCGCCGACATCGCGTCCTCGGCCAGCGAGGCGACCGTCGGGATGATCATCACGCCGACCACCAGGCCGCCGCTCAGCGCGTTGCGGTAGTCGAGGGTGAACGGCAGGAAGTCGCGCAGCAGCGGCGTGACGAAGGTGAGCGCGAAGAAGCCGAAGACCACCGTGGGGATGCCCGCCAGCACCTCCAGGACGGGCTTGACGATCTTGCGGACGCGCGGCTTCGCGTACTCCGACAGGTAGATCGCGGCGGCCAGGCCGAGCGGGATGGCGACGATCATCGCGATGATCGTGACCAGCAGGGTCGCCACCACGATGGGCAGCACCCCGAAGCTGGGCGGGTTGAACAGCGGGCCCCACTCGATCGAGGTGAAGAACTCCACCACGCTGACCGTGCCGAAGAACTCGATGGTCGGCTCCAGCAGCGCCGCCACGATCCCGATCGTGGTCGCCACGGAGACGGCGGCGGCGAGTACCAGGATCACCTTGATGATCAGCTCGCCGTAGCGCGGGCGCGACCGCCCCAGGGAGGGTCCTCCCGGGACGGTCGCCTTGCTGGTTGAGGCCATGATGGGTCAGCTACCGGACAGCGACTGGACGGCCGTCTTGAGCTTGCCCTCCTGCTCGGCGTTGAGCGGGATGTACTTCGCGTCCGTCGCGATCTTGCCGATGTTGGCGGAGTAGAAGTCGATGAACGCCTTCACCTCGGGGCGCTTGGCCGACTCGTTCTTGACGTAGACGAACAGCGGGCGGGCCAGCGGGGTGTAGCTGCCGTCCTGGGACGTCTCCACGCTGGGGGTCACGCAACCCTTGCCCGAGTCGACCTGGACCGCGTTGAGCTTGTCGGCGTTCTCCTCGAAGTAGGTGAACCCGAAGTAGCCGAGCCCGCCCTTGGCGCCGGACACCGCCTGGACGACGTCGTTGTCGTTCTCCGACGCGCTGTAGTCCTTGCGGCTCGCACCCTCCTCACCGTTGATCTCGTCGGTGAAGTAGTCGAAGGTGCCGGAGTCGGTGCCCGGACCGGCCAGCGCCAGCGGCTCCGCCGGGAACTTGGCGTCGACGTCCTTCCAGGTCTTCACCTTGCCCTGGGCGGCCGGCTCCCAGATCTTCTTGAGCTGGTCGGTGGTCAGGCACTTGGCCCAGTCGTTCTCCTTGTTCACCACGACGGTCAGCGCGTCGGTGGCGACGGTCAGCTCGGTGAACGCGACGCCCTTGGAGTCGCAGATCGCCTTCTCCTCGTCCTTGATCGGGCGCGAGGCGTTGGAGATGTCGGTCTCACCGTTGCAGAACTTCTCGAAGCCGCCGCCGGTGCCGGAGGTGCCCACGGACACCCGTACCTTGGGCTGCTCCTCGGCGAAGAACTCGGATGCGGCGGTGGTCAGCGGCCCGACGGTGCTCGAGCCGTCGGA
The DNA here is from genome assembly GCF_044326295.1 of Spongiactinospora sp. 9N601. Classification (NCBI taxonomy): domain Bacteria; kingdom Bacillati; phylum Actinomycetota; class Actinomycetes; order Streptosporangiales; family Streptosporangiaceae; genus Spongiactinospora; species Spongiactinospora sp. 9N601. Next base: position 533,087 of record NZ_JBIRBB010000005.1, on the reverse strand, counting down.
CTTGATGTCGCCGCTGAGCTGCTGCCCGGCCTGCTGCTCGCCGCCCCCCGTGCTGCCGGGGCTGGCGGACGCCTCGTTATTCCCACCGCCGCCGCTGCAGGCCGCGACGAGAGCGATGAAGGCCGCCGATGCTGCCACCGCGCTCAGGCGGCGCTGTCCACTTGTCACGGTCAGTCGTCCTTTGGTCGTTAACTCTTCTCGATGCACCTCCGATCCAACTGGCGCAAAGTGAACGACAGTGAAACGAGCCGTGACCGACGTTGGAAGAGGTGTGCGGCGGCGTGTGAATATGCCGTCAAAGGGCTTGAACCTGGTAAAGCGCAGGAGTCAGTTTGGGAAGCACAGGCGGGGCCGGGTCAACGTACGGCGGGCGGAAGACCGGGCCGTCACCTGCGGCTGGCATGCTGGAGGCCATGAGCTACCACGTCTGTCTGGTCTGCATGGGCAATATCTGCCGGTCCCCGATGGCGGAGATCGTGCTCCGCCGTACCCTGGCGGAACACGGGCTTGACCGGCTGGTCACCGTGGACAGTGCCGGGACCGACGGCTGGCACGAGGGCGGCCCCATCGACGAGCGGGCCGGGCGGACCCTCGCCGCGCACGGTTATGACGGCTCCGCGCATCGGGCCAGGCGGTTCCAGGCGGCCTGGTTCGGCCACGCGGACCTGGTACTGGCCATGGACGCGACCAACCTCCGGGCCCTGCGCGCCCTGGCCCCGGCCGGCGCCGAGGTACGCCTGTTCCGCTCGTTCGACCCCACCGCGCCGGAGAACGCCGAGGTCCCCGACCCCTACTACGGCGGCGACGAGGGGTTCGTCCAGGTGCTGGACATGGTCCGCGCCGCGTCCGAAGGGCTGGCCAAGCACCTCGCGGCGACCCTCCGGTGAAGATCGTGCGGGAGCTGGGCTCCTCACACGCCTGGAAGCTGAGCCGAGGCGAGCTTCCCGACGGCCGCGCCGTCTTCGTGAAGTCGGCCCTCGCGTCAGGTGGCGTTCCCCATCTGTTCACCTCCGAGGCGGCCGGGCTCGCCTGGCTGGCCGAGCCCGGCGCGATCGCCGTGCCCGAGGTGATCGAGGCCGGTGACGAACGGCTGGTGCTGGCGTGGGTCGAGCCGGGCGACGCCACGGCGGAGGCCGCCGCGCGGCTCGGCCGGGAACTCGCCCGTACGCACGCGGCCGGGGCCGCCGGGTTCGGCGCGTCCTGGCCCGGTTTCATCGCCGAGCTGCCGATGGACAACGAGCCGGTGGCCGATTGGCCGGAGTTCTACGCCACCCGGCGGCTGCTGCCGTTCGTGCGCCGGGCGCGCGACGCGGGGCAGCTCTCCGCGGGCGATGCCGGGCTGATCGAGCAGGTGGCCGAGCGGCTGCCGCGGCTCGCGGGCCCGGCCGAGCCCCCCGCCCGCATCCACGGCGACCTGTGGGGCGGAAACGTGCTGTGGACGGGCGAGCGGGCCATGTTGATCGACCCGGCGGCGCACGGCGGGCACCGCGAGACCGACCTCGCCATGCTCGCGCTGTTCGGCGCGCCGCACCTGGCCACGATCCTGGCCGCCTACGACGAGGAGGCCCCGCTGGCCGACGGCTGGCGCGACCGGGTGCCACTGCACCAGCTCCACCCGCTGCTGGTACACGTCTGCCTGTTCGGCGAGGCGTACCGTGGCAGCCTGCTCGACGCCGCCGCCCGCACCCTCGCGCTGTGACGGCTGGGTCGTGCTGGGCGGGTCGTGCCGGCTAAACGGGCAGGGTGAGCGGCCCGCCGCCGAGCCGCTTCAGCACGTCTCCGTGCAGCGGGCCGTTCGAGCACACCAGGCTGCCGCCGTCCAGGCCCGGCACACCGGACAGATCCGTCCAGATGCCGCCGGCCTCCTCCACGATCACCGTCAGTGCCGCCATGTCCCATGGCGACAGCTCGGGCTCGGCCGACACGTCCACCGCGCCCTCGGCCACCAGCACATGCGACCAGAAATCGCCGTAGGCGCGGGTGCGCCAGCAGGAACGGGTCAGTTCGATGAACGCCGACAGGCGCCCGGCCTTCTCCCATTCCTCAAGATCGGAATAGGACAGCGAGGCGTCGGCCAGCCGGGCCACCGACGACACCCGGCAGCGGCTGGCCTTGGTCAGCCCGCGGCCGGTCCACGCGCCGCCGCCCCTGGCCGCCCACCAGCGGCGGCCCAGCGCCGGGGCCGACACCAGGCCGACGACCACCTGATCCCGGTCCAGCAGCGCGATCAGCGTCGCCCACACCGGAACCCCGCGCACGTAGTTCTTCGTGCCGTCGATGGGATCGACGATCCACGACCGCGCGCCGTACCCGGTGGTGCCGAACTCCTCGCCGACCACCGCGTCACGCGGGCGGGCCCGGCGCAGCGTGCCGCGGATCGCCTCCTCCACCGCGCGGTCGGCGTCGCTCACCGGCGTCAGGTCGGGTTTGGTCTCGACCCTCAGATCGACCGCCTTGAAGCGGCGCATGGTGAGATCGTCGGCCGCGTCCGCCATGACGTGGGCGAGCCGTAGATCGTCGCTGTAGTCCGTCACGATGGGACACGGTATCGCGTCAACGCCCGATCGCCGCTTTCTAGGGACATAGCGTGGTCAATCGGCGTGGCTCTCCTCGGGGTCGGGCTCGCCCTCGCGGCTGGCGAGCAGCCGGCGCAGCGAGGCCAGCCGCGCCGGATCGGCGTGGCCCTGGCGCACCCAGTCGTCCAGCGCGCAGCCGTCACCGAAGTGGGTGCAGCCCTTGGGGCAGTGGACGGTGCCCTCGACCAGGTCGGGGAAGGCGTGCAGCACGTTGTCGGGCGAGACGTGGGCCAGCCCGAAGCTGCGCACCCCGGGCGTGTCGATGATCCAGCCGCCGCCGGGCAGCTCCAGCGCCACCGCCGAGGTGGAGGTGTGCCGGCCCCGCCCGGTCACCGGGTTGACCTGCGAGACGGCCCGCTCCGCGTCCGGCACCAGGGCGTTGACCAGCGTCGACTTGCCGACCCCCGAATGCCCGACGAGCACGCTGAGCCGGTCGGCCAGCCGCTCGCGCAGTTCCTCCAGCTTCCCGCCCTTGTGGACCACGATGTACGGCACGCCCAGCGGGTCGTACAGCGCGACCAGCTCGTCGGGCGGGGCGAGGTCGGACTTGGTCAGGCAGAGCAGCGGGTCGATCTCGGCGTCGTAGGCCGCCACCAGAATGCGGTCGATCATCCGCGGCCGGGGCGGCGGGTCGGCCAGCGCGGTCACGATCACCAGTTGGTCGGCGTTGGCGACGACCGGCCGCTCGATGCCATCGGTGGCCTCGGTGTCGTCGGCGGAACGGCGGAGCATCGACCGGCGCGGCTCGACCCGGACGATCCTGGCCAGCGTGTCGGGCCGCCCGCTGGCATCGCCCACCAGGCGCACCCGGTCGCCCACCACGATGCCCTTGCGGCCCAGCTCGCGGGCCTTCATCGCGGTGACGGTCGTGCGCTCGCCCGCCTCCACCAGGCAGGTGAACCGGCCGCGATCGACGGCCACCACGAAGCCGGGCACCGCGTCCTCGTGCGCAGGGCGGATCCGCGTCCGTGGCCGGGAGCCCTTGCCCGGTCGTACGCGGACGTCGTCTTCGTCGTATTCCCGTTTCCTCAGCGGCCACCCTCCAGCATCTCGGCCCACATCCCGGGGAATCGGGGAAGGGTTTTGGCGGTGGTCGCGATGTTCTCCACCCGCACGCCGGGGACGGTCAGGCCGATCACCGCTCCCGCCGTGGCCATCCGGTGGTCGTCGTAGGAGTGGAAGAGCCCGCCGTGCAGCGGCCCGGGTCGTACGGTGATGCCGTCGGGGGTCTCCTCCGCGTCGCCGCCCAGCCGGTTGATCTCGGCGACCAGGGCGGCCAGCCGGTCGGTCTCGTGGCCGCGCAGGTGGGCGATGCCGCGCAGGGTGCTCGGGCCGTCGGCCAGCGCGGCCAGCGCGGCGATGGCCGGGGTCAGCTCGCCCACGTCGCGCAGGTCGGCGTCGATGCCGCGCACCCGGCCGGTGCCGGTGACGGCGAGCCCGCCCGGCGTGCGCCGGACCTCCCCGCCCATCCGCGACAGCAGGTCGCGCAGCACGTCACCCGGCTGGGTGGTGTGCTCCGGCCAGCCCGGGATCGTCACCGTGCCGCCCGTCACCAGGGCCGCCGCCAGGAACGGCGCGGCGTTGGAGAGGTCGGGCTCGACGGTCAGCTCGCGGGCCGCGATCGGGCCGGGCTCCACCCGCCACACGTCGCGCTCGGTGTCATCGACGCGCACGCCCACCGCGCGCAGCATCTCGACCGTCATCCGGATGTGCGGCGCGGACGGCACCGGCGGCCCGTCGTGGCGCACCGTGAGGCCCTTGTCGAAGCGCGGCGCGCACAGCAGCAGCCCCGAGACGAGCTGGGAGGAGGCCGACGCGTCGAGCGTCACCTCCCCGCCGCGCACCGGGCCGCGGATCGTGAACGGCAGCGCGTCGCCGTCCACCTGCGCGCCGAGCGCCCGCAGCGCCCCGAGGATCGGCCCCATCGGCCGCTTGCGGGCGTGCGGATCGCCGTCGAAGAACACCTCGCCGCCGGCCAGCGCGGCCATCGGCGGCACGAACCGCATCACCGTGCCGGCCAGCCCCACGTCGATCCGCGCCCCGCCGCGCACCGGCCCCGGCGTGATGGCCCAGTCGACGCCGTCGGGGGAGGTCTCGCCGGTCGGCTCCATCGTCGCGCCGAGCGCGCGCAGCGCCGCCGCCATCAGATCGGCGTCGCGGCTGCGCAGCGCGCCCCGCACGGTGCCCGGGCCGTCGGCCAGCGCGGCCAGCAGCAGCGCGCGGTTGGTCACCGACTTGGAACCGGGCAGCGGAACCGTCGCCACCACGGGCTCGCGCACGGTGGGCGCGGGCCACGGATCGGGATGCGCAGGCATGGGCCAACTCTACCGGGCGGGCCGCCGCCGGGCCCGCAGTCAAAGATCGCTGTGTCCTGCCGGATCGGCGATTCCGGGAATCGCACATGCGAGCGAGTCCAAGTGGCACTCTGGTCTTATGTGCGGGAGATACGCATCGGCGCGGAAGAAGCACGAGCTGCTGGAAGAGTTCCGGGTGGAACTGGACGGTGAGCCCGAGAAGGAACTACGGCCCGACTACAACGTCGCGCCCACCAAAGAGGTCTACGCGGTGCTGAGCCGGGTGCCGAAGGGCGAGGAGCGGGCCGTGCGGCAGTTGCGCGTGGTCAAGTGGGGGCTGGTGCCGTCCTGGGCGAAGGACCCCTCGATCGGGTCGCGCATGATCAACGCCAGGGTCGAGACGGTTGCCGAGAAGCCGTCCTACCGCAAGGCGTTCGCGCAGCGGCGCTGCCTGCTGCCCGCCGACGGCTATTTCGAGTGGTACAAGTTCGACGAGAAGCACAAGCAGCCCTATTTCATACACCCGGCCGACGGCGGGGTGATGGCGATGGCCGGGCTGTACGAGTTCTGGCGCGACCGCGGCAAGCCCGACGACGACCCGACGGCCTGGCTGGTGACCTGCACGGTGATCACCACCACGGCGAAGGACGAGCTGGGCCGGATCCACGATCGGATGCCGATGCTGATCGAGCGCGAGCGGTGGTCGGAGTGGCTCGATCCCAAGCTGACCGCCACCGATGACGCCCGGGCGCTGCTGGTCCCCGCCTCGCCCGACCGGCTGGAGGCGTACCCGGTCTCCACGGCGGTCAACAGCGTGCGCAACAACGGGCCGGAGCTGGTCGAGCGCATCGAGCCCGACGACGACAAGGCGATCGTCTGAGCGGCGGACACGATCCGTTACTTCGGCGCAAGAGCGAAAAGGCCGGTTCACAGCGGTGTAAACGGCCGGTGAAGTGGGCATTCGATCAGGTAAGGGGAGGCTCGGCCATACACCTTCCGTAGCGCGCCCCCCGGACAGAGCGACCCCCAGCGCCGGGCGGGAAACTCGGGGGAGTTCCGCCGCGATGCGCCCATCCGTCCCGGAGGTGGCCACTCGTGGACGACGCGACCGCGCGCACACGCCTACAGAACATGCTCGGCGACCTTGAGCGGTCCATCGCGGTGTTACGGGGCGACCCGGTCGCCGTACGCGAGCGTTCGGCGGCCGACGCGGGGGCCGACCTCACCGACGCCGACCGCACCCGCGCCATGCTGGACGTGGCGACCCGCCAGCGCAACGCCGTGCTCAGCGCGCTCAAGCGGCTCGACGAGGGCAGCTACGGCCGCTGCCTGGACTGCGGCCGGACGGTGCCCGAGGGCCGCCTGGAGGCGCGGCCCGAGGCGTCGCGCTGCGTGCAGTGCCAGGCCAAGCGCGAGCGCCGCCGCTAACCGCTCTTGCGGGCGCTCGCCACCAGGTGGATGCCGACCGTGTCGTCGTCTTCGGGGTTGGCCTCCAGTTCGCTGCGCACCAGATAGGCCAGCGCCCGCGAGTCGGAGGCCAGCACGTGATCGACGGTCGAGGGCGACAGCACCGTACGCGGACGCACCCACTCCACCTCCAGGCCCGCCCCGGTCAGCAGCTCGCGGAGCTGGGCGCTGGAAAAGCACCGGGTGATGCTGCCGTCGGGCCAGGGCACCAGCATGACCTCGCCCTTCTGGCGCAGGTGGGCCCAGTAGTTCTGTTCGGCGAGGATCGCCATGCCGAGCACCAGCGAGTCGACGCACACCAGCGCCCGCCCGCCGGGCCGCAGCACCCTGGCCACGTCGCCCATCGCCGACTCGGCCATCAGCTCCACCGACATGGCCCGCTCCTCGGCGACCACCGCGTCGATGCTCTCGTCGGGCAGGAACCCGAGATCGTCGGCCCGTATCTGACGCACCCGGTCGGCGTCGCGCAGCTTGCCCTGCGCGGCCACGCCGTCGATGCGGAAGTCGATGACCTCGATCACGCGGTGACCCGACCGCGCGGCCTGGGCGGCCCACTGCCCGCCGCCTCCGGACATGTCCAGCAGCACCGATGGTCGCTCGGGCAGCCACCGGCCGAGCTGCTCGGCGGCGACCGCGCGGTAAAACGTCCAGTACGGCCCCAGGGTCCCTGAGCCGTTCAGTTCTTCGGCCGGAATGGGCAGCACACGCGGCTCCTGGGCGTTCGGGGTTTCCGGGGATTGGGGCTACCAGCCGGTACGTATTCTTTTTCCCCGTACCGGGACTCTCGTCACCTTCTATCTTGCGGGAACAGACGATCGCACGCCGGTGTTGCTCGCTGGTGACGCACGATCTTCTCCCGAGAGGTTGTCCGCGCATGCAAGCGCTGCTCGAACCAGACACCCGCTCCCGCCCCGGTCAGCGGCCGGACCCTGAGAAGCGGGTATCCTCCGCTGAGTACGGTATCCCGCTTCGGCCGGGCACCGGTGATCTTAAGGGGGTGGGTCCGGTCCCTGCGACAGACGCGGAGACTCTGGAACAGCGGAGCGAGCGGTTCGAGCGCGACGTCATGCCGTACCTCGACCAGCTCTACTCCGCCGCGCTCCGGATGACCCGGAACCCGGCGGACGCGGAGGACCTCCTCCAGGAGACGTTCGCCAAGGCCTTCGCGTCCTTCCACCAGTTCCAGGAGGGGACCAACCTCAAGGCCTGGCTGTACCGGATCCTGACCAACACCTTCATCAACAGCTACCGCAAGAAGCAGCGGGAGCCGAAGCAGGCGGGCACGGAGGAGATCGAGGACTGGCAGTTGCACCGGGCCGAGTCGCACACCTCCGCGGGCCTGAAGTCCGCGGAGATCGAGGCCCTGGACCACCTGCCGGACACCGACGTCAAGCAGGCGCTGGCCGCGCTGCCCGAAGAGTTCCGCATCGCCGTCTATCTGGCCGACGTGGAGGGGTTCCCCTACAAGGAGATCGCCGACATCATGGGCACCCCGATCGGGACTGTGATGTCGCGCCTCCATCGCGGCCGACGCCAGCTCCGTGGGCTTCTTGAGGACTACGCGCGCGAGCGCGGTCTGGTCCCGGCGGAGGGATCCAAATGAGCTGCGGCGACCCGCACGACACCGACTGTCGTGACGTACTGGAGAAGGTCTACAGCTACCTCGACGGTGAGCTGGACGACTCGAACTGCACGGACATCCGCGACCATCTCGACGAGTGCGGGCCCTGCCTGGCCGAGTACGGCTTGGAGGAGGCGGTCAAGCGCCTGATCGCCCGCCACTGCGGCTGCGACCCGGTGCCGGCCGACCTGCGGGCCAAGGTCCTCACCCGGATTCAGCAGGTCCGCGCCGACCTCGCGGAGTGACCTTCTACGATCGTCGCCAGGCGGCAACGTGGAAGGGGCACTCGGATGCGGATACTCGTCACCGGGGGAGCAGGGTTCATCGGCTCCCATCTGGTCGACCGGCTTCTCGGTGAGGGGCACGAGGTCGCGGCGGTGGACGACCTGTCGGGCGGCGACCCGGCCAACCTCGCCGCGGCGGGCCGCGACCCGAGGTTCGCCCTGCACGAGTGCGACATCCGCGACCCGGGGCTCACCGCGCTGACCGCGCGGCTGCGGCCGGAGGTCGTGTGCCATCTGGCCGCCCAGATCAGCGTGCGCAAGAGCGTGGCCGACCCGATCCACGACGCGCGGCTCAACGTCGAGGGCACGGTCGCGGTCCTGGAAGCGGCGCGGGGCTGTGGCGCGCGCAAAGTGGTGTTCGCGTCGTCCGTGGCGGTGTACGGCAGGCCCGCCCTGCTCCCGGTGCCCGGTGACGCCCCGGCCGACCCGCGCTCGCCGTACGCGGCCTCCAAGCTCGGCGCGGAGACCTACCTGGCGACCTACCGCGCGCTGCACGGCATCGACCACACGACCCTCGTGCTGTCCAACGTCTACGGCCCGCGCCAGTCGCCCGACGGCGAGGCCGGCGTCGTCGCCATCTTCACCGACGCCCTGCTGAGCGGGTCGCCGACCGTCCTGTACGGCGACGGCTCGCAGACCCGCGACTACGTCTACGTGGAGGACATCGTGGACGGCTTCGCCCGGGCCTGCGGCGAGGCGGGCGGCGGGCGGCGGTTCAACCTGGGCACCGGTGTCCAGACCACCGACCGCCGGCTGCACACCCTGGTGGCCGAGGCGGCCGGCGCCCCGGACACCCCCGCACTGGCCCCGGCCCGCCCCGGCGACCTCCCCGCCATGGCCGTCGATCCCGCCCCCGCCGCCCAGGCCCTCGGCTGGTCCCCGCGCACCGACCTGCCCACCGGCCTCAAGGCCACCGCCGAATGGGCCAGGGCCCGCGCCGTTTCCTGACTTCCCGCCGAAGTTGGCGGACAGGGCTGGTGCGCCGTTCCGCGGTGTTGTGACATGGGATCGGGCAAGTGGCCCGCGGTCTCCAAAAAGGTGGCGGGTGGTGACGGCTTGATTACGCTTTGCTTGCGATTCCCCAGGATTCCACCCCTGGGGGCCCTGTCGTTCTGTAGCCTGAAGTGCGAAATCGACGTGGAGGCGGGCGAATGTTGAAGGGTATGGCCACCTGGCTGCTCACAGCACTGGTGCTGTTCGCCCCGGTGGTGGTGGAGCCGAGCGCGAGCGCCGCTCCTCCGGGCATCTCCTGGACGTGAGCACGCGCCTGTAGCACCGGTTGGGTGGGGCAGCATTGCGTGGACTGCCGTGGCCGGCCAGGGCCCACCTGGTCGCCGTTATCGCGGGGGCGCTGGGCCTCTTCGGCCATGCGCTTCTGAGCGGGCGCTTCGCGCGCCCTGACTGGCCTGCACTGCTCGTGCTGGCCCTGCTGTTCCTGGTCTGCGAGTCGGTTCCCGCGCTGCTGCACGTACGGCAGGCGGCCATCTCGGTCAGCTTCTCGGCCGCCCTCGCCGCCGTGGTGCTGGTCGGGCCGGAGGGCGCGGCGCTGGTCGGGATGACCGCGATCTTCAGCGTCCGTCCCGGCCTGGCGCTGACCAAACGGCTCTACAACGGGGCGCAGTTCGCCATCTGCGGCTTCGCCGCAGGGGAGGCGTACCTCCGGCTCGGTGGCAAGCAGGGCGTCCCGGAGATCGCCGGGTTCGACGACCTGATCATGCCGTTCGCCGGGGCGGCGGCGGTCTACGTGCCGCTCAACTTCGCGCTGATCGCGATCATGCTGTCCTTGGCGGGCCAGGTCGAGCGGGTGCCGCTGCGCGGCATGGCCCAGCTCCTGGTCTCCTACCTCGGCTACGCCACCTTCGGCCTGCTGATCGCCGGCCTGTGGGCCACCGTCCAGTCGATCTCCGCGGTGCTGGTGCTGCTCCCGCTGTTCGTGGCGCGCTGGGCGTTCGGCCAGTACTGGGCGCAGCAGCGCTCCTACGACGCCACGATCGCCGCGCTCTGCCAGGCCGTGGAGACGAAGGACTACTACACCCGCGGCCACTGCACCCGCGTCTCGCTGGCGTCCACCCTGATCGCCGAGGAGATCGGCATGGGCCCCGAGCGGCTGCGCGCGATCCGCTACGCCGGCATGCTGCACGACGTGGGCAAACTCGGCGTTCCCACCAAGGTGTTGCAGAAGGACGGGCCGCTCACCGAGGAGGAGTACGCGGCCATCCAGCTCCACCCGATGCGCGGCCTGGAGATCGTGCACGGCATCGACTTCCTCGACGAGGCGTTCGCCGGGATCATGCACCACCACGAGCGGCACGACGGCGGCGGCTACCCGATGGGCCTGGCCGCGGGCGAGATCCCGGAGTTCGCCCGGATCATCGCGGTGGCCGACGCCTTCGACTCCATCACCTCCGACCGCTGCTACCGGGTCGCGCGTACGGTGCCGGTGGCCATGGAGGAGTTGCGCAAGGGGGCCGGGACGCAGTTCGATCCGGTCATGGTCAACGCTTTCGTGCGCGCCATCGAGCGCAAGGGCTGGCATCCCCCGCAGCGCGCCCCCGAAGCCCCGCCCGGCGACGACGCCGAGACCACGCTCAAGGACCACGACGACCCCACCACGCCCATCCAGGTGGTGTCGGAGCGGTGAGCGACGCCGCGCAACCGCCACCGGCCTGGCAACGGCTCGACACCGCGCAGTTGCTGCTCATCTGCGCGGCGGGGCTGGTCTCCGTCGTGGGGATCGCGCACACGGCCGCGGGCGGGCTGCTCGACCCGCCGATCGCGGTCGGCTTCGGCGCGCTGGTCGCCACCGGGGAGCTGGCCAGGCTCACCATGCCGGGCAACCGCGAGGTCGCGCCGATCGGCACCGCGGCGGCGCTGGGCTACACGCTGCTCCTGGACATGGGCGGCCGGCCGGTCCAGCACCCGGCGCTCCAGGTGGTCGCGGTCCTCGCGGTGGGCATGGTGGCGGGCGCGCTGCCGCACCTGGCGGTCGGCCGCACCCCGCGGCTCGACGCGGTGGCCCGGCGGCTGCTCACCGCCGCGCTCCTCGCGCTGGCCTTCCGGCCGCTGGCCGGGCCGCTCTACGACATGACCAAGGGCGACACCGGCACCTGGACCCCGGCGCTCGGCGTGATGGCCCTGATGATCCTCGGGACCATGCTGGCCGACATCGTGATCGCCGCCGTGCTGCGCGCGGTCCAGGTACGCACCGCGCTGACCGTCGCCATTCGCGACGAACTCCGGATGGCCGCCCCGCTCGGCGCCGCCGTCGCCGCCTCCGGCATCCTGCTCGTGCTGGCCGCGCACAGCATGGACATGGCGGCCCTGCTGGTGTTCGCCGCGCCGCTGCTGGTCACCCAGGTCGCCTTCCGCAAGTACGCCGGCATCCGCGCCACCTACCTGCAGACCGTCCGGGCCCTGTCCCGGGTCACCGAGGTCGGCGGCTACGTCGAACCCGGCCACTCCCGCCGGGTCAGCCACCTCGCCGTGGCCGTCGGCCGCGAGCTGGGGATGGCCGAGTCGGAGTTACTCGACCTTGAGTACGCCGCCCTGATGCACGACATCGGCCAGCTCTCGCTGCGCGACCCCATCCCGGGCGGCGCCACCGTCCTCACCGACCCCGAGCAGGCGGCCCGGATCGCCGAACTCGGGGCCGAGGTCATCCGGCAGACGGGCGTGCTCGGCACGGTCGCCGAGGTCGTACGCCGCCAGTGCGAGCCCTGCTCCGCCGACCCGCCGCTGGCCAGCCGTATCATCAAGGCCGCCAACGACTACGACGACCTCGTCGGCGGCTCCACCGACCGCGACCGCGCCGCCGCCGCCCTCGACCGCCTCCGCCTCGGCGCCGGCACTGAATACGACCCCGCCGTCGTCGAGGCAATGTCCCACGTCATCACCCGCCTCAGCCCCCTGCGGTTCTAATGGCGCTCGCTCCGCTCGCGCGGGGGTTGTGCTCATGGCGCTCGCTCCGCTCGCGCAGGGGCCCGGGCGCCTTCAAGGTCGCGTCCTCCGCTCCTCGCTCCCTCGTTCGTCCCTCACTCGATCGCTCGTCGCTGCGGACACGACCGCGCCCGGTCCCGTGCGTGGTCACGGTGGGTGCACCCCTATGGCGCTCGCTCCGCTCGCGCGGGGGTTGTGTTGATGGCGCTCGCTCCGCTCGCGCGGGGGTTGTGTTGATGGCGCTCGCTCCGCTCGCGCAGGGGCCCGGGCGCCTTCAAGGTCGCGTCCTCCGCTCCTCGCTCCCTCGTTCGTTCCTCACTCGATCGCTCGTCGCTGCGGACACGACCGCGCCCGGTCCCGTGCGTGGTCACGGTGGGCGCATCCCTATGGCGCTCGCTCCGCTCGCGCGGGGGTTGTGTTCATGGCGCTCGCTCCGCTCGCGCGGGGGCCCGGGCGCCTTCAAGGTCGCGTCCTCCGCTCCTCGCTCCCTCGTTCGTTCCTCACTCGATCGCTCGTCGCTGCGGACACGACCGCGCCCGGTCCCGTGCGTGGTTACGGTGGGTGCATCCCTATGGCGCTCGCTGCGCTCGCGCGGGGACCGGGCCTGAGCCTTCCACCTGTGAGTTTCGGCCCTGGGTTGGTCGCGACGCGCAGCGTCGCGCTGGGCTTGCGCGAGCGGAGCGAGCGCCGGAGTGGGGTGTACGGGCCGTAACCATGCACGGTCCGGGCGCGGTCGTGTCCGGAGTGAGGAGTCGAAGGAGCGAGGAACGAGCGGATGAGCGACGAATGGAGGGCGCGACCTTAAAGGCGCCCGGGCCCCGCGCGAGCGGAGCGAGCGCCATGAGCACAGCCCCCGCGCGAGCGGAGCGAGCGCCATAAACACTGTAGGAAAGCTATAAAAATGGCCACCCTAGACAGTGGTTTTGGCGGAAAGGTTCCACAGGTCGGCGGTCTTAGGCTGGGAACCCGTTGTAGCCATCCGGTCCCTTTCGCAGGGGCCGCCCGAGTGTGAGGAGCCCGCCAGGTGTTCGAGTCCGTGTTGGTCGCCAACCGGGGGGAGATCGCCCGGCGGATCATTCGCACGGTCCGGCGGATGGGGCTACGGGCCGTGGCCGTGTACTCCGAGGCCGACGCCGACCTGCCGTACGTCCGGGAGGCCGATGACGCGGTGCTGCTCGGTCCCGCCGATCCCCGGCAGAGCTACCTCGATGCCGCCAAAGTGCTGGAGGCCGCGCGGGCGAGCGGGGCGCAGGCCGTCCACCCCGGCTACGGGTTTCTGTCCGAGCGCGCCGGTTTCGCCCGTGATGTCGTGGCCGCCGGTCTGACCTGGATCGGCCCGTCCCCCGAGGCGATCGAGCGGATGGGCGACAAGATCAACGCCCGCAATCTGATGGAACAGGCGGGAGTGCCCGTCGCGTCCGGCACCCGTACCCCGGTGACCGACGCCGAGCAGGCCGTGGCCGCCGCCGCCGAGATCGGCTATCCGGTCATGGTGAAGACCGCGGGCGGTGGCGGCGGGATCGGCATGGGCGTCGCTCGCGATGAGAAGGGCCTGGTCAAGGCGTTCGAGGCGGCGGCCAGGGCGGCTGCGCGGTCCGGTGGGGACCCGGCGATCCTGCTGGAGCGCTACATCGAGCGCGCCCGCCACGTCGAGGTGCAGATCCTGGGCCTGGCCGACGGCCGGGTGGTCGCGGTGGGCGAGCGCGACTGCTCGGTGCAGCGCCGCCACCAGAAGGTGGTGGAGGAGTCGCCGTCCCCGGGGATCACCGAGGACCTGCGCGAGCGCATGCTCAAGGCCGCGGTGCGCGCGGGGGAGGCCGTCGGCTACCGCGGGGCCGGTACGGTCGAGTGCCTGGTCGACGCCGAGAAGCAAGACTTCGTCTTCCTGGAGATGAACACCCGCCTTCAGGTCGAGCACCCGGTGACCGAGCTGGTCACGGGCATCGACCTGGTGGAGGCGCAGCTCAGGATCGCGGCGGGGGAGCCGGTCGGGCCGATCCCCGAGCCGCGCGGGCACGCCGTGGAGTTCCGCGTCTACGCCGAGGACCCGAAGCGTTTCCTGCCCGGCCCTGGCAAGATCGACGTCTGGGAAGAGCCGGCCGGGGAGGGTGTACGCGTCGACTCCGGCTACGCGGCGGGCAACACGGTGACGCCGTTCTACGACCCGCTGCTGGCCAAGCTGTGCGTGTACGGCGAGACCCGCGCCGAGGCCCTGGACCGCGCCCGCCTGGCGATCGCCGGATTCACCGTGACCGGCCCCAAGAACAACCTTCCGTTCTGCGCCGAACTGCTCGACCGGCCCGAGTTCGCGGGCGGCGACTACGACACCGGTCTGGTGTCTCGGATGCGGTAGCGGCCTGGCAGAGTTGGATCCAAGAAGGGAAGTGCCCCGTGGCAGAGATTCGCGCGGAGATGGTGGCGAACGTCTGGAAGATCATCGCCGCCGAGGGTGACACCGTGGAGGAGGGCGACACGATCGTCATCCTTGAGTCGATGAAGATGGAGATCCCGGTCCTGGCCGAAGATCCCGGCGTGGTCGCGCAGATCAAGGTGGCCGAGGGAGATGTGGTACAGGAAGGCGACCTCATCGCCCTGCTCGACGACTGAGCTCCGCACAGATCACCGGCCGCCGGGCGCGGCGAGCCGGGAGAGGAACCTCTCCCGATCCACCACGGCCCGCTCGATCGTGCCGGACCCGACCAGGGTCTCCCCGCTCCGGGCGGTGAAGCCGAAGACCAGCCGCCTGCCGTCCACCTCGGTCAGTTCGGCGCTCACCTCGACGTGCGTGCCGACCGGGCTCGCGGCCAGATGGTCGAGCACCACGCGGGTGCCGACGCTCGTCTGGCCCGGCGCAAGGTGGCCGGCCACGGCCCGGACGGTCATGGCCTCGGCGATGGCGAGCAGTCGCGGGGTGCCGAGCACCGGCACGTCGCCGCTGCCCAGTTTCACCGCGGTGTCCTCGCGCTCGACCATGATGAGTGTCGCGGCGCGAAGCCCCGGAGCCGGTGTCATGCGGGCAAGTCTAGAGGCCGGTGTTCCGGAATAGGCCCACTGGGCTGCGCGGAGCAGGCGATCAGAGTAGGCTGATCGACGCCCTACCCTTTACCACCTATTGGGAAATTCGGCAGCCCCGCGGGTGACGACGGATCGCGGGTTCACCGGGTTTCGTGACCCGGGCGTTATCTCCCTGCGATAGTAATCCGCTTTGTTGGACAGTCCTGGGGTGGGGGATTCTGACGAGACAGGGGGTAACGGGGGAACCATGGTGGCCCAAGGGACGACGCTGGCGGGGCGCTATCGCCTTGACGCCCGCATCGGCGCCGGCGGCATGGGCGAGGTGTGGCGCGGGGAGGACGTGGTCCTCGCGCGGACCGTGGCCGTCAAGGTGCTGCTGCCGGTCCACACCGACGATCCGGGGTTCATGACGCGCTTCCGCAACGAGGCGCGGGCGATGGCCACGATCAACCATCCGGGTGTCGTCGATGTCTACGACTACGGCGTCGATCAGGTACCGGGCGCGGGGGCGCAGACGTACCTGGTGATGAAGTTCGTCGACGGCGAGCCGCTGGACCGGCTGCTGGCCCGGCTGGGCCGCATCCCGCCGGAGGCGGCGATGGAGCTGATCGCGCAGGCCGCCTCGGCGCTTTCGGCCGTTCACGCACAGGGGATCGTGCACCGCGACATCAAGCCGGGCAACCTGCTGGTGCGGGCGGACGGCACGCTCGTGCTGACCGACTTCGGGATCGCCCGCGCGGACACCGCGAGCCGGCTGACCGACGTGGGCATGGTCCTCGGCACGGCCGCCTACTGCGCGCCCGAGCAGGCCGAGGGCGCGCCGGTCACTCCCGCGGTCGACATCTACGCCCTCGGCGTGGTCGCCTACGAGTGCCTGGCGGGCAACCGGCCGTTCGACGGCGACACGCCCGTGACGATCGCGCTCAAGCACATCAGGGAGGCGCCGCCGCCGCTGCCCGCCGACATTCCCGCGCCGGTGCGGCGGCTGGTGGAGCAGGCCCTGTCGAAGGACCCCGCGCGCCGCTTCCGCGACGCGTCGGTGATGAGCGAGGCGGCGCGGCAGGCCGCGCTCGGCGACCCTGACGACGTACGGGGCGCGCACGGCCCACCGGCCGGCCCGGTGGAGCCGATCGGCCCCTACCACGACCACCACGCCGCCCAGCCGGGCGGCCACCAGGAGGCCGCCTCCTACGACACCCCCACCGGCGGCTACGGACCTCCGTCCACCGGCGCGCGCCTCCCCGTCGCGGCGGACGGCCTCGGAGCGCCGCTGACGGCCGCTTCGGCCGCCCAGGCACCAATGGGCCATGACGGCCCGCCGAGCCAGCCCACGGTCGCCTCAGGCGGTTCCGGGGGCGGCGGGCGCAGGAGGGCCGCCCCCGGCAAGCGGCGGGTGGGCCTGCTGAGCACCTCGGTGGTCGCGGCCGTGCTGTGCGTCGGCGGGGTGTCGTTCGCGCTGGCCGACTTCGGTTCCCCCGAGACTCCGAAGCAGGACGTCGTCTCGGTCGGATCCCAGGAGGACCCCGAGCCGACCAAGGACGCGCTGACCTCGCCGACCAACACCATCAAGCCCCGCCCGAGCAGGAGCGGGCGCGAGGCCAGGGCGGTGGAACCGGCCGAGGAGCCCACGCCGGACGCGATGCCGACGCCCACCGTCTCATCCAGCCCGAGCGCGCCCCCGACCAAGACCCCGTCCCCGACGCCGAGCCCCACGCCGCGCCCGAAGAGGCCGGTGCCCGACGTCGGCGGGCTGACCCTCGCCGAGGCCCGCCCGGTGATCAAGGCCGCCGGGTTCAAGGTGCAGGCCCAGCTCAACGGCGGTGGCCAGGTGCTCGCCTGTCACACCGTGGTCTTCCAGGAGCCGGCGGCCGGAGAGAAGCTGGAGCTGGGCAGGTCGATGATGATCCTGTTCGACCCGGAGAACGGCTGCGAGTCGCCCTCGCCACAGCCCACACCGACCCCGTCGCTGTCCAAGGTGCCGGTGGAGCGCTGACCGAGTGTGCGCCGCGGGCCCTCACAGGCCCGTGGTGTTGCGCGGGTAGGCGACGTCCGGGTCGGTGGCGACGTTGACCAGGTACGGCACGCCCGAGTCGAACGCCCTGCGCAGCGCCGGCCCGATCTCCTCGGGCCTGGTGACCAGCTCGCCGCCCCCGCCGAGCGCGGTCACCACCTGGTCGTAGCGGCACTGCGGCTGGAGGTCGGCGGCCACGTCGTAGCCGTACAGCAGCCGCATCGGGTGCTTCTCCAGCCCCCACGAGCCGTTGTTGCCGCAGATCATCACGACCGGCAGCCGGTGGCGGACCAGCGTGTCCACGTCCATCAGTGAGAAGCCCGCCGCGCCGTCGCCGAGCAGCAGCACCACCTGGGAGGAGGGCCGCGACAGCCGGGCGGCGATGGCGTAGCCGAGGCCGGTGCCCAGGCAGCCGTAGGGGCCGGGGTCCAGCCAGCAGCCCGGCTGCCTGGACTCGACGTACTTGCCCGCGTAGGACACGAAGTCGCCGCCGTCGCCGATCACCACGGCGTCGTCGTCGAGCAGCCGGGCCAGCTCGCCGTAGATCCGCATGGGGTGGATGGGGTCGGCGGTGGCGCCGAGAAGCTCCGCGTCGGCGGCGGTGGCGGCCTTGGCCGCTTCGGCCAGCCTGGTCGTCCAGGGGGCGTAGGAGGCCGGATCGACCCCGGCGGTCTCGCAGGCCGCGCCGAGGCCCCACAGCAGCAGGGACAGGTCGCCCGCGGCCGAGCCCACCGTGCCGGTGTGGGTGGCGAGCTGGGACTGCGTGTCGGCGAGGTGGACGACCTTGGCCAGCGGCGCGCCCTCCTTGCCGCCGAACCAGCCGTAGCCGAGCCGGAAGTCCAGTGGCGCGCCCACCACGATGACCAGGTCGGCCTGGCCGAACGCGATGCTCCTGGCCCGGGTGACCAGCAGCTCGTGCCCTGAGGGCACGATGCCGCGGCCCTGGCCGTTGGGGATGACCGGCAGCCGCCACTGCTCGGCGAAGTCGCGGGCGGCCTCTTCGGCGCGGTCCATCCACACGTCGGAGCCGAGCACCAGCACCGGCCGCTCGGCCTCCGCCAGGTGCCGGGCGATCCCGGCCAGGGCGTCGGGGTCGGGTTCGAGCGGAGAGGGGGTGGGGGTGCTCACCGCGTGCGTGGGGACCGGGGAGAACAGGTGGTCCATGTAGAGGTCGAGGAACACCGGGCCGCGGTGCGGGGCGATGGCGGTGCGAAAGGCGCTCTCGACGTCCTGGCCGACGCTCTCGGCCGACGCGGCGGTGAAGGACAGTTTGGTGACCGGGGCGAGCAGTGGCGGGTGGTCCAGCTCCTGGAGCGCCCCGGTGCCCCAGCGGGACTGCGGGGCCCGCCCGCCCAGCACGACCAGCGGAGAGCCGTTGAAACGCGCGGTGGTGATGCCGCTGACGCCGTTGGTGACACCGGGGCCCGCGGTCAGCACCGCGAGCCCGGGCCTGCGGGTCAGCCGGGCGGTCGCCTCGGCGGCGAAGACGGCGCTCTGCTCGTGGCGCACGTCCACGATCGGCATCTTCTCGTGCACGGCGCCGTCGTACAACGGGAAGACGTGCCCGCCGGAGAGGGTGAACATGGTCTCCACGCCGTAGGAACCGGCGACGGCGACGGCGACGTCGCCCGCGTGTCTCGATGCCTCCATGCGGCCGAACCTACCAGTGAGTCACATAGTGGGGACAGTCATCAGGCGAGCCCGGCCCGGAACGCGACGGGGTCGAAACACCCTCCGAGGGCGGGGGAGAGCCCGGCCCTGGCGGCGTCGGCGAAAGCCGTGCGATCCAGCGCCCCGGCCCCCTCGGGCAGCGCCCCGGCGAGCGGCCGGGCGGCCAGCATCTCCAGGTCAGGGACGTTCATCCGCTCGGCGAGCCCCGGCTGCGCCGGCCAGGAGCCGATCACCACCCCGGCGGTCTCCAGCCCGCGGGCGGCCAGGGCCTCCAGCGTGAGCGCGGTGTGGTTGAGGGTGCCGAGCGAGGCCCGCGCGGTGATCAGCACCGGAGCGCGCAGCATCCGCGCGAGGTCGGCGATGGTCGCGCCGTCCTCGTCGAACCGGACCAGCAGCCCGCCCGCCCCTTCGACGATCACCAGCCGGTGCGTCTCGGCGAGTTCGAGGACGCGGTCGGCCACCATCCGCAGCGACACCGGGGGGAGCCCGGCCGCGCGGGCGGCGGCGGCCGGGGACAGCGGGTCGGGAAAGCGGGCCGGCTCGAACGTCGAGCGCGCCCCGGTGAGCCGGATCACCTCGTCGAGGTCACCCGGCTCCGTGGCGCTCACCCCTGTCTGCGCGGGTTTGACCACCGCGACCGAGACATCGCGCGCCAGCGCCAGCGCGGTCACCGCCGCGCTGACCACCGTCTTGCCGACGCCGGTGTCGGTGCCCGTGACGACCAGGATGCTCATCAGGGCCTCCGCAGCCGCGTGACGAACTTGTACCGGTCGCCCCGGTACAGGGACTGCGCCCACTCCACCGGGTTGCCGTCGGCGTCGAAGGCGTGCCGGGTGAGCAGCAGCATCGGCAGCCCGACGTCCACCGCAAGCAACTGGGCGTCGTACGGCGTGGCCAGCACGGTCTCGATTATCTCCTCCGCGTCGGTGAGCCGGACGCTGTAGGCGTTGTGCAGGGTCTCGTAGAGGGACGAGTGGCCTTCGAGCTCCCGGCGCAGCCGGGGGAACCTGCGCGCCGACAGGTGGGTCGTGTCCACCGACATCGGCTCGCCGTTCGCCAGCCGGAGCCGGTGGATGCGCAGCACCCGCCCACCGGGGTTGATGGCCAGCCGCCGTGCGAGCGTCTCGTCGGCGCTCGCGTAACTGATGTCGAGGATCTTGGTGTCCGGTTCCAGGCCGACCGTGCGCAGGTCGCCGGTGTAGGACGTGAGCTGGAGCACCTGGGCGACCTTGGGCTGCGCGACGAAGGTCCCCTTGCCCTGGATGCGCAGCAGCCGCCCTTCGACCACCAGCTCGGTCAGCGCCTGCCGCACCGTGGTGCGGGAGGTGGCGAAGCGCAGCGCGAGCGTGCGCTCCGGCGGCAGGGCGCTGCCCGGCGAAAGGCTCTTGGTCAGATCGAGCAGGCTCCGTTTCACGTCGTAGTACTTCGGAACCCGAGGGGAATCTTCTGTCACGCGTTCACCTTCAATTCGGACACGGCGGTGAGCGCGCGTTTGATCACCGCGAGATCATCGCAACCCAGATCGGCCCGTGCGGTCAACCGCAGACACGAACGGCCTTCTGGAACGGAGGGCGGCCGGAAGCATCCGGCGCGCACTCCGTGGTCCGCGCAGATCGCCACCGCCCGCAGCGCGACCTGCGGACGGCCCAGTACGACCGGCACGACCGCCCCCGCGGGCAGCCCGGGATCGGGCAGGCCGAGCCCGGTGACCATGGCGCCCAGCTCCCGGGCGATGGACCTGGCCCGGCCGGGCAGTTCCGGCGCGCCCTCCACGATCCGCACGGCGGTCAGCGCCGCGGCGGCGCACGCGGGCGCGAGGCCGGTGTCGAAGATGAACGGCCGCCCGGTGTCCACCAGCGCCTCGATCACCTCCGGCGGTCCGAGCACCGCGCCGCCCTGGGAGCCGAACGACTTCGACAGCGTGAGCGTGCGCACCACCCTGGGGTCGCCGGCCAGCCCCGCGGCGTGTACCGCACCCCTGCCGCCCTCGCCCACCACGCCCATCGCGTGCGCCTCGTCCACCAGGAGCAGCGCGCTCTGCCGTACCGCCGCCGCGTGCAGCGCCGCGATCGGCGCGAGGTCGCCGTCCACGGAGAACACCGAGTCGGTGACCACCAGGGCGTGCTCCTCGTCGCGATCGGCCAGCGCCTTCTCCACGGCGGTGACGTCCTTGTGCGGCGTCACCACGACCCGGGCGCGCGACAGGCGGCAGGCGTCCACGATCGAGGCGTGGTTGCCCTCGTCGGACACCACCAGCGTGCCGCGGCCCGAAAGGACGGTGACCGCCGCCAGGTTGGCCAGATAGCCGGAGGAGAACACCAGCGCGGCGGGCGCGCCGGCGAACCTCCGCAACGCCTCTTCCAGCTCCGCGTGCAACGTGGTGGACCCGGTGACCAGCCGGGAGCCGGTGGAGCCGGTGCCCCAGGCGATGGCGGCCTCGGCCGCGGCCCGCGCCGGCCGCGGGTCCCTGGCGAGGCCCAGATAGTCGTTGGAGGCGACGTCGATCACAGGGTCGCCGGGGGCGCGGGGCCGCAGCGCGCGTTTGAGCCCCGCTGCCGCACGGGCGGCTGCGGCGTCCCTAAAACGCGCCAACGGGTCTGACCGGGTGGGGTGCATACCGCATTGTCGCAAGTACCGCGCGCGTGTTCGGCAACGGGTAGTGACATGGCGTGCGCGCGCCCGGTTTGGACCCGGAGCGCTACAGCACGCATGATGCACAGGTGCCGACACTCAGCGACCTCGCGGTCAGCCACACCGCACTCGACCACGCCGACCTGGACTGGATGCACTCGCTGGTCTCCGACTGGCAACTGCTCGCCGACCTGTCCTTCGCGGACCTCATCCTGTGGGTGCCGCTGCGTGACGGGTCCGGCTGGATCGCGGTCGCGCAGATGCGCCCGACCACCGGGCCGACCGTCTACCACGACGACGTGGTGGGGTCGGTGGTGGCCAAGGGCGAGCGTCCGCTCATCGACACGGCCTGGGACGAGCGGCGGATCTGCCGCGAGGGCGACCCCGACTGGTCCAGCGGCGTGCCGGTGCGCGAGGAGACGATCCCGGTACGCCGGGCCGCCGTCGAGGGTGGCTACGCGGCCGAGGTGCCCGCCGGCAGCTTCGTCGGGGTGATCCAGCGCTCGACGAACCTCTCGTCGGCCCGTACGCCCTCCCGGCTGGAGCTGACGTACCTGCAAAGCGCCTCCGACCTGGCCCAGATGGTGGCCGAGGGCCGCTTCCCGTTCTCCGGCGACGAGCCGATCCTGGTGCGCTCGCCGCGCGTCGGCGACGGCCTGCTGCGGCTCGACCGCGCGGGCCGGGTCACCTACGCCTCGCCCAACGCCCTGTCGGCCTACCGCCGCCTCGGGCTCAACGCCGACCTGGTCGGGGCCGAACTGGGCAAGGTCACGGCCGCCCTGTGCTACGGCGACGAGCCGGTGGACGAGTCGCTGATGATCGTGGCGGCCGGGCGCGCGCCCCGGGAGACCGAGGTCGAGTCGGGCGGCACGATCGTGCAGTTGCGGGCCATCCCGCTGATCGTGGGCGGCGGCAGGATCGGCGCGCTGGTGCTCATCAGGGACGTCACCGAGCTGCGCAGGCGTGAGCGGGAGCTGATGACCAAGGACGCCACGATCCGCGAGATCCACCACCGGGTGAAGAACAACCTGCAGACCGTGGCCGCGCTGCTGCGCCTCCAGGCCAGGCGGCTTCAGGTGCGCGAGGGCCGGGAGGCCCTGGAGGAGGCGGTACGCCGGGTCGGCTCGATCGCCATCGTGCACGAGACGCTGTCGCACGCCCCTGAGGAGTTCGTCGACTTCGACGACATCGCCGACCGGGTGATCGCCATGACCGGGGAGGTCTCCTCGCCGGAGGCGCAGGTCACGCCGCGCCGGGAGGGGTCGTTCGGGGTGCTGCCCGCGGCGATCGCCACGCCGCTCGCGATGGTGCTCACCGAGCTGCTGCAAAACGCCATGCAGCACGGTTTCGCGCAGCAGAGCGGGCGGCTGTCGGTGGTGGTGTCGCGCGCGGCCGAACGCCTGGACGTGCTGGTGGTGGACGACGGGAAGGGCCTGCCCGCCGACTTCGACCTGGAGAACTCGACCAGCCTGGGGCTACAGATCGTGCGCACGCTGGTGGTGAGCGAGCTGTCCGGGCGGCTGCGCGTGGAACCGCGCGAGGGCGGGGGCACCGAGGTCGGGCTGTCGTTGCCGCTGCCGGCGCCGCCGAGCCAGTGAGCGTCCGGGGCGGCCGGTCTGTCGGCCTTTGGACGACCCCGTGTCACCCGGTGTGGGATCGCACACATATACTGCGTCCCCGAGTGGCAATCAAGTGCCACTTGGGGACGTAGAGAGGTTCGTAATCGTCTGTCGCGATGTTCGAGATGATGGTGGCGTTTGCGGTCAGGGGGCCGGTCAGACGTTGGCGCGAGCGCGGGCACGGGCGGTACGCCGCTTGAGCGCGCGGCGCTCGTCCTCGCTGAGCCCGCCCCAGACGCCGGCGTCCTGCCCGGACGACAGCGCCCACTGCAGACAGGCCTCGGAGACCGGACACTGACGGCAGACCTGCTTTGCCTCTTCGATCTGCAGCAGAGCGGGCCCGGTGTTGCCGATGGGGAAGAACAACTCGGGGTCCACGTCACGGCAGGCAGCTACGTGGCGCCAGTCCATGCGGTCCACTCCTTCGTCAGGTGGAGCTCGGTCGGCTCCGGTCGTCTCATACTTTGTGAAGAGTTTCACTAACTCCTGCGAACGACCTCCCGGGCCTTGATGGGCACAGGATCGGCTGTTCAGTGATCGCCGGTGGGCGATTGGGCCGGGGTTTCTGGCTCAAACGTCCTACGTTCCGACGTCAACTTGAGATTGTCAGCCACGCTGAGTGCACGCAAGAGGTTTGGGGCGAAGTTTTGCTGGAAATAGCTGTCGGATGCGTCACACTATGACGCAAAGTAGCCACCTAGAGCAGAACTTGTAACGCGGCAGGGACGGACCGGTAGGTCACCTGCTCGCGTTCCCCAAGGTAGTCGCCGTCGAGCTGGAATGCCACAGGGCGCGACGCGGTGAGGGTGAACTCCGCCTCGTCATGGAGCTGGGTCAGGTGCCCGCCGCTGGGCAGCCGGTCCGGCTCGCCCACGATCTGGGGCGCGGTACGCAGGATCGCCGCCATTCCGAGCCGGCGCAGGCCCAGCAGATCGAGCCCGGTCTCGAAGCTCGCCCAGGGGGTCGGGCTGACCGGGTGGTCGCCGATGTAGGTCCACGGTGTGGTATTGCAGATGATCGCCAGGAACACCCCGTCCGCCTCGGGGATGCCCGGCCCGCGCAAAGTCATCGGGGGATTACGGCGATCTGTCATGAAATAGTGGCGCAGCATGGTGGTGACATAACGGGCCGGTGTCGCCCGGAAACCCGCCCCGCGCAACCCCTCCACCGCTCGGATGACCTCGGCGTCGAACCCCATCCCCGAGCAGAACGTGAAGTACCTGCTCTGCTCTCCCCAGCTCGCCTGCCCCAGCCCCACCACCCGGCGGCGGCCCTCGCGCAGCGCCTCCAGCACCGCCCCGGTCGCCTGCACCGGGTCATTGGGCAGCCCCAGGGCCCGCGCGAACACGTTGGCGCTCCCGCCGGGGATCACGATCAGCCCCGGCCGCTCGTCGGCGCCGCCACCGAGACCACCACCGCCGTTACCGCCGCCGACCCGCCCGTTGATCGGGTTGAGCAGCCCGTTGACCGCCTCGTTGATCGTCCCGTCGCCGCCCAGCACGGCCACCGCGTCAAAGCCCTTGGCATGCGCGGTCGCGGCCAGCGTCGCCGCGTGCCCCCGGTATCCGGTCTCCTCCACTGACAGATCGACCGCCGCGCCCAGCGCCCGGATCAGCACATCGCGGGTGCGCGCGTTCGTGGTCGTGGCCTTGGGGTTCACCAGGAGCATGGCTCGCACCCCGCCAGCGTATCCATTTGCCGCCATATGTCGTCCGGCTACCCGCGCAGGTGCGCGCCATGGACCGATGGACGTATTGACAGGAAAATTTGTCTAATGGAGAATGGGCCGCATGGCACGCAGGAGGCTGCTGGATGAGCCGGAGCGGTTGCGGCAGGCGCTCTCGCCGTTGCGGCGGCGGATTCTGGCGCGGCTGCGCACGCCCGGCTCGGCGGCGCAGCTCGCCGCGGAGTTCGAGATGCCCCGCCAGCGGGTCGGCTACCACCTGCGTGAGCTGGAGGCGCAGGGCCTGGTCGAGCTGGTGGAGGAGCGGCGCAGGCGCGGGTTCGTGGAGCGGGTGCTGCGGGCGACCGCCGAGGCGTACGTGGTCGATCCCGATGTGCTGGGCGGGCGCGGCGAGGGTGCGGTGGCCGGGCTGGACCGCCACGCGGCCGAGCACCTGGTGGCAGTGGCGGCGCGGATCGTGCGCGACGTGACCCGTATGCAGACGGCGGCCGAGCAGGCGGATGTCCGGCTGCTGACGTTCACCCTGGAGAGCGAGGTCCGGTTCGCCGCGCCGGGCGACGTCCACCGGTTCACCGACGCCCTGGCCGCCGCGCTGGGCGAGGTCGTGGCGGCATTCGACACCCCGGGCGGCCGGCCGTACCGGATCATGGGCGCCGGCCATCCGGCGCCCGCAGACCCCGAAGGAGCGGACACATGACAGTACGCATAGAGGTCACCATCGGCGCGCCGCCCGACCAGGTGTGGCGGGCACTGCGCGACCCCGAGCTGATCCGGCGCTGGCACGGATGGCACTTCGGCGAGGCCGGATCCGGCCTGGACGAGGAGATCCGCTTCATCTATGTCGACCATGTCGCGGAAGAGGACCCGGAGGGGCGCGTGCTGGTCCTCCAGGACAGCGACCGGTTCACCCTGCACGAGACGGCAGACGGCGGCACGCTCGTGCGGATCACTCGCGCGCCGCGCGGCGCCAACCCCGACTGGGACGCCTACTACGACGACATCACCGAAGGCTGGACCGCGTTCTTGACCCAGCTCCGCTTCGGCGTCGAACGGCACGGGCTGGCAGAGCGGCGCACGGTCGCGCTGACCGGGGCGCTGCGCGATCCCGCGGCCTCGATGCTGGACGCGCTCGGGCTCGGCGCGGTGGCGGACCTGCCCGTGGGCTCGCCCTACAAGGCCGAGGCCGTGCCCGGCGACGTGCTGGAGGGCGAGGTCTACGCCGTGGCCGGGCACCAGCGGGCGCTCACCGTCGCCGGTTTCGGCGACGGCCTGCTCCTGGTCGGCGGGCGCGGCGGCATCGGGGCGCTGCTCACCCTGTACGGCACGCCCGACGACAGGTTCGGCGACATCGAACACCGCTGGACATCATGGTGGGAGACCGTGAAAACGCCGGAGGGCGGCGCTGGAGCGGAGACTGAGGGGCTCGGGCAGTAGGCTCGGCGCGTGTCGAAGCGTCCGCTGAGCTTGGTGGTTGCCGCCGTCGTGGTGGCGGTGGAAGGGCTCGTCGCCCTGGTGCTCGGAGGTTACGTCGGTGTCATGACGGTGGTCGGCAAGCCGTCGGACCTGGTGACCTCGATCGTCGTCGCGGCGTTCGGCCTGCTGGCCGGCGCCGGGCTGTTGTGGGTGGGCTGGGGATTGTTCACCGGGCAGCGGTGGGGACGGGCACCAGGGGTGCTCACCCAGATCTTCGCGCTGCCTGTGGCGATCACGCTGATCCAGTCGGGGCAGGCCGCGCCGGGCGTCCCGCTCGCCGCCGTGGCGGTGATCGGGCTCGGCGGACTGTTCGCGCCGCCCACCACGCAGGCGCTGTTCGGCGACGACCGCTGACGCCCCTGGCCGCGGGCCGAGTCGTTCAGCGGTGCCGGGCCGGTCGGTCAGTCGTCGGCGGTGAGCCCCTCGCGGAGCTGGGCCAGCGTACGGGCCAGCAGCCGCGAGACGTGCATCTGTGAGATGCCCAGCTCGGTGGCGATCTGTGACTGTGTCATGTTGCCGAAGAAGCGCAGCAGCAGGATGCGCTTCTCGCGCGGCGGCAGCCGTTCGAGCAGCGGCTTCAGCGACTCGCGGTATTCGACGCCTTCGAGCGAGTCGTCCACGATGCCGAGCGAGTCGGCCACCGCGGGCGCGTCGTCGTCGCCGGAGTCGGGGGCGTCGAGGGAGACGGTGGAGTAGGCGTTGGCCGACTCCAGGCCCTCAAGCACCTCCTCCTCGCTCATCTGCAGGTGGGCGGCCAGCTCGCCGACGGTCGGCGCGCGGCCCTCGCGCTGGGACAGCTCGCTGATCGCCTTGGTCAGCGACAGCTTCAGCTCCTGGAGGCGGCGCGGGACCCGCACCGCCCAGCCCTTGTCACGGAAGTGCCGCTTGATCTCGCCCACGATCGTCGGCGTCGCGTAGGTGGAGAACTCCACTCCGCGGGCCAGGTCGAAGCGGTCGATCGACTTGATCAGCCCGATGGTGGCGACCTGCGTCAGGTCGTCCAGCCACTCGCCGCGGTTGCGGAAGCGCCTGGCCAGGTACTCCACCAACGGCAGGTGCAACTCCACCAGCTCGTCGCGGATGCGCTGCCGGCGCGGCTCCTCGGGAGCCAGCTCGGCCAGCTCGGCGAAGAGGGTCCGGGCGCGGACCCTGTCGGGCACCGCGTCCTCTCCGGCCGCCATGGCACGTGTCCTTTCCGTCACGCCGGCCTCGCCGCGCCTCGGCGTTTACGCAGCACGATGGCCATGCGGTCGGGGTAGTCGGTCACCGCGTCGACGTCGTCGGCAAGCGCCGTCAGCACCATCCACGCGAAGTCGTCGCGCTTGGGCACCGTGCTGCCGACCGTGTTGACCTGGACGCTGACCTGCATCTCCTGCCCCGTCAGCTCGAACTCGGCGGTCAGGTCGGTGCCGGGCACGGCCTGGCTGAGCAGCATGGCGCACGCCTCGTCCACCGCTATCCGCAGATCTTCGATCTCATCGAGCGTGAAGTCAAGCCGCGCTGCCAACCCGGCGGTGGCCGTACGTAGAACGGACAGGTAGGCACTCGCGGCGGGCAGCCGGACACTGACCACGTCGCGAATCCCGGACCTGCCTTCCACACGCGTCTCGGTTTCCTCTGTCACGTTCCTCCTCACGCCGGTGGCGTGCATTGCCGCTGACTGCAACTTACCGCCCCCGGAGACCACTTGGCGGCCTGAGACTCGCGATCATGGCAAAATGCTGAGGCCCCGTGTGATGTCTCATCACACGGGGCCCATCTGCCCATGATCGGGCATTGTCCTAGCAGATCACCGCAACTCAGGCGGCCTTGGTCTCCCAGAAGATCTTCGAGATGTCGTCGATCTTTCCGAGCAGGTCCTCGGCCTTGGACACCTCAACGGTGCCCTTGGCGCCCGCGGCGCCGGCGAGCTTGGTGGCCTCCCAGAAAAGCTGGTGCAACTGCGGGTAGGCCTCCAGGTGCGGCGGCTTGAAATAGTCGGTCCACAGCACCCACAGGTGGTGCTTGACCAGCTCGGCCCGCTCCTCCTTGATGGTCAGCGCGCGGGCGCGGAAGACCGGGTCGTCGTTGGCCGCGTACTTCTCCATGATCGCCTTGACCGACTCGGCCTCGATACGGGCCTGCGCCGGGTCGTAGACCCCGCACGGCAGGTCGCAGTGCGCGGATGCCACGTGCTTGGGTCGCAGCAGTCGTGCGAGCATCGGAATTTCCTTCCTCGATGCTGATATCAGCATGGTCCGGTTACCGACCTTACTCGGCTAGATTCGCCCCGCGCGGGAGGGGGTTGGCGTCGTGAGAGTGCGTGTCGAAGGGGATTCCATGCTCCCGGGACTACGCCCGGGAGACTGGTTGCTGGTACGGCGGGGCGCCGTCGTACGCCCCGGTGACGTGGTGGTCGCCCGGCTGCCGGGCGACGAGGCGCGGTTGATCGTGAAACGGGCCGCCTGGCGCGAAAAGGACGGCGGCTGGTGGCTGGAGAGCGACAACCAGCGCGCCTCCGGCCGCCGCGACAGCTGGGACTTCGGACCGCTGCCGCCGGTGCTGCTGGTCGGGCGCGTCGTGCTGCGCTACTGGCCGCCGGGGCGCAGATGAGCCCCGCTGAGCCCTGAGGGCGGCTCAGACGGCCACCCGGCGCTTGCGGGCGCGGTAAGCCGCGACGTTCGCGCGGCTGGCGCAGCGTTCGGAACAGTAGCGCCTGGAGCGGTTGGAGGAGGTGTCCAGGAAGGCCCGGCGGCACGGCGCCGCGTCGCACAGCCCCAGCCGGTCCACGCCGAGGTCGGTGACCAGCGCGGCCAGGCCCATGACGCAGCCCACGGCGTACTGGTCGGCGATCCCGCCGTCCTCGTTGAGGTGCAGGTGCCAGCGCTGGCCGTCGTGCCCGGAGATCAGCGGGTGGACCGGATGGCGGATCAGCAGCGCGTTCAGCCGCGCCACCGCGTCGTCCTCCTCACCCGCGTCGGCGGACTCGAAGACGGCCACCAGCTCGGCGCGCAGCGCGCGCATCGCCTCCAGATCGGCGCGGGTGGCCCGCGCGGCGCGGGCCCCGCGCCCGGACTCGTTCAGCAGCAGGCGAAGGCCCGCCAGGCTCTCCAGCCGGTCGGCTCCGTTGACGAGCAGCACGGCCAGCTCGGCGTACGTGGTCAGATCCACAGTGACCCTGTTGGTTGACGGTAATAGACGATGGACCAGTCGAGTATTACACGTCTGTCGAATGCCGTCGGCTGTCAAACGCCGTCCGTGTCGACGTGGGTCGGGTTGAGCACGCGCCGCAGGAACGTACGCGTGCGCTCGTGCCGCGGCGCGCCGATGACCTGCCCGGGCGGGCCCTCCTCCACGATCGTCCCGCCGTCCATGAACACCACGCGGTCGGCGACCTCGCGGGCGAACGCCATCTCGTGGGTCACCACCAGCATGGTCATGCCCTCCTCCGCCAACTGGCGCATCACCGTCAGCACGTCGCCGACCAGCTCCGGGTCCAGCGCCGAGGTCGGCTCGTCGAACAGCATCAGCGCGGGGTTCATCGCCAGCGCCCGCGCGATGGCCACCCGCTGCTGCTGCCCGCCGGAGAGCTGCGCCGGGTAGGCGTCGGCCTTGTCGGCCACCCCGACCCGCGCGAGATCGGCCCTCGCCACCGACTCGGCCTCGGCGCGGCTGCGGCGCAGCACCCGCTCCTGCGCGATCATCACGTTGCGCAGCGCCGTCAGGTGCGGGAACAGGTTGAACTGCTGGAACACCATCCCGACCCGGCGCCGGGCCGCGTCGATGTCGACGTCGGGGTCGGTCAGTTCCACACCGTCCACGAAGACCTTCCCGGACGTCGGCCGCTCCAGCAGGTTCACGCACCGCAGCAGCGTGGACTTGCCCGACCCGGACGGGCCGATCACGCACACCACCTGCCCGGACTCCACGGTGAAGTCGATCCCCCGCAGCACCTCCAGCTTCCCGAAGCACTTGTGCAGGTCGCGGATCTCCACGTCGCTCATCGGCCGTCCCGCCTCGCTTCCAGCCGCCGCGCCAGGTATCCGAGCGGGATGGTGATGATCAGGTACGTGATCCCCGAGACCAGGATCGGCGTCGGGCTGGCGAACGTCGAGGACTGGTCGTTGCCGAACTTCGCCAGCTCCACCTGCCCCGCCGTGACGCCCAGGAAGAGCACCAGCGAGGAGTCCTTGAACAGCAGGACCAGTTCGTTGGTGAGCGGCGGGATGACGATCCTGATCGCCTGCGGGATGACGATGCTGGTCATCGCCCGCATGTACGGCATGCCGAGCGAGCGCGCCGCCTCCATCTGTCCCTTCGGCACCGCCTGAATCCCGGCGCGGAAGGTCTCGGCCATGTACGACGCCGAGACCAGGCCGAGGCCGAGCGCCGCCATGCCGTACACGCCGCCGGGCAGCCAGAAGCTCGGGAAGGCCAGCGGCAGCGCGCTGATCATCAGGAAGATGACCAGCGCGGGCAGCCCGCGGAAGACCTCGACGTAGACCGCCGCGATCCACCGGTAGGGGGCGACCGGCGACAGCCGCATCAGCGCGAGCAGCAGGCCGAGCGCGAACCCCAGCGCGAACCCGGTGAACGTGTAGATGACCGTGTTCTTCAGCGCGACCGTGAACAGCTCCGGCAGGCCCTCCGCGGCCACCTCGGCGTTCAGGAACGCCTGCCGGATGGCCGGCCAGTCGGCGAGCAGGGCCAGCGCCACGATCGCCGCGACCAGGATCGCGTACTGCACCCCGCGGCTGATCCGCTGCCGCTCGCGGGGGCTGAGCCGGGCCCGTGCCGCCGGCTCTGCCCCTGGGACCGTCATGTGCCGGCCGGCGACGGCGAGGGCACGGTACCGATCCACTTCTGGTAGATCTTGTCGTACGTGCCGTCGGCCCTCGCCTGCTTGATGACCTCGTCCACGACCTTCTTCAGCGCGGTGTTGCCCTTCTTCATCCCGATGCCGTACTGCTCACCGGTGTTCAGGTTGGCGACCAGCTCGAACTTCGCCGCGACCTCTGGCTTCTTCAGCCAGGTCGCCACCACCGCGTAGTCCTGGATGATCACGTCGGCCTGGCCGGTCTGCAGGCCCAGCAGCTCCTTGGGGGAGTCGGCGAACTCGATCGGGTCGAACCCCTGCTGCCTGGCGTGCTCCAGACCGGTGGTGGACGCCTGCGCGCCCAGCGTGAGGCCCTTGGCCTTGACATCGGCCAGCGCGGTCACCCCGCTGCCCTTCTTGGCCATCAGCGCCTGGGTGGCGTCGAAGTAGGGCACCGAGAAGGCCAGGTTCTTCTCCCGGTCAGGGGTGATCGTCATGCCGGCCGCGGCCAGGTCGCACCGGTTGGAGTTGAGCGCCGCGCCGCTCTTGATGGCGGCGAAGTCGATGTCGATGATCTCCTGGGGCACCCCGAGCCGCTTGGCGGCCAGGTCGACGATGTCCACGTCGAACCCGACCACCTCTTGGCCCTGCTTGAACTGGAAGGGCTCGTAGGGAACGTTCGTACAGGTGGTGAGCTTGCCTTGGGACACGAGCCGGACCCCCTCGGGCCCGCCCGCGCCGCCTCCGTCCGACGAGCCGCACCCGGCCAGCAGCAACGCTGACGCGAGCGCCGCGGCTCCGGCGGTCATGGTACGGCGGCGCGCCGCCGTCCAAGGGCGCGAGGGCCAGGGAGCCATGAGCGGCCTCCTCTATGGATTGACCGGTTTGCGGTAATAAGGGCAGGCCAAAGCCCTTTTGGGAAATTCCTACTGTTCGGTTAGTTTGTTGTCAACTATCCGGAGTCAACACGACAGTCAAGCCTTACCTCCTGGTTCGGACTCATGCCCCCTGCGACGGCCCTGCTCACAACGTGTGGCACAATCAAGCGACGGGTGACCCCCGTGCCCCCTCCCACGAGACCACCGCGATCGAGCGGCCGTTTTCCCGGCGCCTACCAAGCCAGGGGATCTTCGCTCCGCGGTGCCCGTCGAAGACCTGTCCGTCTGACTCCAGGGGTCGCAGTGGCCGTCACGCCATCCTCCGTTTCCATCACCACCTCACCGGAACCGTCCGCACCGAGCCTCGACGCGCTCGACGCCGACCCGGCCTTCGCGCTGCACCGCGGCGGCAAGCTGGAGGTCCGTTCCTCCGTGCCGGTCCGCGACGCCGACGACCTCGCGCTCGCCTACACGCCGGGCGTGGCCAGGGTCTGCACCGCGATCGCCGAGAACCCGGCGCTGGCCGCCGACTACACCTGGGTGTCCCGGGTGGTCGCCGTCGTGTCCGACGGCACCGCCGTACTCGGGCTCGGCGACATCGGCCCCGCCGCCGCCATGCCGGTGATGGAGGGCAAGGCGCTGCTGTTCAAGGAGTTCGCCGGGGTCGACGCCGTGCCGATCTGCCTGGACTGCACCGGCGTGGAGGAACTGGTCGAGACCGTCGCGCGGCTCGCGCCGTCCTTCGGCGGGATCAACCTGGAGGACATCAGCGCCCCCCGCTGCTTCGAGGTCGAAGACCGCCTGCGCGAGCGGCTGGACATCCCGGTCTTCCACGACGACCAGCACGGCACCGCCATCGTCGTGCTCGCCGCCCTCCAGAACGCCGCCCGCCTCACCGGCCGCTCGCTCGGCGACCTGCGCGCGGTCGTGGCCGGGGCCGGTGCGTCCGGCGTCGCGGTCTCCCGCATCCTGCTCAACGCGGGCATCGGCGACATCGCGGTCGCCGACTCCAAGGGCCTGATCCACGAGGGCCGCGCCGGGCTCAACTCGGTCAAGAGCGCCCTGGCCGCCGACACCAACCGCGCGGGCCTGCGGGGCACGACCGAAGACGCCCTGGCCGGGGCCGACGTCTTCATCGGCCTGTCCGGCTCGACGGTCGCCGAGCAGGCCATCGCGGGCATGGCGGCCGACTCCATCGTCTTCGCGCTGTCCAACCCGACGCCCGAGGTCCACCCCGACGCCGCCCGCCGGCACGCCCGCGTCGTGGCCACCGGCCGCTCCGACTTCCCCAACCAGATCAACAACGTCCTGGCCTTCCCCGGCGTCTTCCGCGGCGCGCTCGACGTCCGGGCCCACACGATCACCGAGAACATGAAGGTGGCCGCGGCCGACGCGCTGGCCGCCGTCGTGGGCGACGCCGTGTCCGCCGACTACGTCATCCCGAGCCCGTTCGACAAGCGGGTCGCCCCGGCCGTCACCGCCGCCGTGGCGGACCAGGCCCGCCGCGACGGCGTCGCCCGGGCCTGACGGGCCTTTCGGCCGGTCAGAAGCGCCAGCGGGTCGCGGTCAGGCCGTCCGGACCGTACCCGAAGGCGCGGGCCGGGGTGACCCGGTAGAAGACGTACTCCGGCGAGCCGGGCAGGCCGTCGTCGTACGCCGCGTCGCCGCGCAGCGCGAAGTGCCACTGATACTTGGCGGCGAAGGCGTCGGCGATCCGCCGCCGCCCGGCGGCGTCCGGCACGCGGGCGGCCACGCCTTCCAGCACCAGGTCCAGGTCCGGCTCGGCGGCGGTGAGCACGCAGTGCCCGCTGCCGCCGAGGTTCCTGGCCTTGCGCGAGGCCGGGCGGGTGGCGAAGCAGGCCGCGTCGTCCGCCCACACCACCAGCACCGGCATGGCGTGCGGCCTCCCGTCGGGCCGCACGGTGGACAGCCACGCCTTCGGCGCGCTCTCCAGGCACCGCTGCGCCTGGGCCCACGGCTTCACGGTCGCGGGGTCGGTGCTCATCGGGGTCGCGTCGGCCTCGCCGAACAGCAGTTCTGCGGTGGGTCGCGGCATTGTGCACCCTCCGTCCAGGTCAGGAGACGTCGTACTCGTCGTGCAGCCGCCACCACGCGTAGGGTTCGGACTGCGGCCATCCGTCAGGTGAGTCCTCCCAGGTCTCCCGCCGTCCGTACGGCGTCAGGTCGAGGAAGGTCCAGCCGCTTCCGAGGCGTTCCACTCCGCGTTCGGTGGTGAAGTAGGTCCGGTACACGTCGTCCCCGTCACGGAGGAAGACGTTCAGCGCGAAGCCGCCGCCCGGTGCCATGTCCTGGTTGAAGCCGCCGTCCAGCGCGGAGTACCACGGGAGGGTCCAGCCCATGCGCCGCTTGAAGGGCGCGATCTCGGCCTGCGGCCCGTCGGAGACCAGTACGAGGCGGGTGTCGCGGGCGTTCATCATGGCCGGATGCCCGACGTTGTCGGTGAACAGCGCGCACCCGGGGCAGTACTCGTGGGCGCCGTGCCACATGAAGGTGTAGACGATGAGCTGGCCGTACCCGCCGAACAGGCCCGGGAGGTCCACCGTGCCCCCCTCGCCGGCGAACCGGTACTCCTTGCCGACGCGGACCATCGGCAGCCTGCGGCGTTCGGCGGCCAGGGCGTCCAGCTCGCGGGTGAGCGCCTTCTCCTTGACCAGCAGCGCGTCTCTAGCGGCCCACCACTCCTGCTCCGGCACTGTCGGGGGTCGGTTCATGCGATCCTCCTCTTTGGCTTTCCTCAGGGAAGTCACCTGCTCAATGCCACCTTAGCCCGACTGACTTCCCTGAGGGAAGTCTTTCGGTAGTACGCTGGTCGTGTGCAGCGAACCAGCTTTGCGGAGATGACCTGCTCGATCGCGCGCACCCTGGATGTCATCGGCGAACCCTGGTCCCCGCTGATCCTGCGTGATGTCTACGTGGGTTTCTCCCGCTTCGACCAGATTCAGCGGGATCTTGGCATTTCCAGCAAGGTGCTGAGCGAGCGGCTCAAGGGCCTGGTGGACAACGGTGTGCTGGAGCGCAGGGAGTACTCCCGGCGGCCACCCCGGTACGAGTACGCGCTCACCGAGAAGGGCCGGGAGCTGTGCGACCTGCTGCTGGTGATGGTGCGCTGGGGCGACCGGTGGACGGCGGGGGAGGCGGGCCCGCCCGTGCTCTACCGGCACCACGCCTGCGGCCGGATCTCCCATGTCGAGCTGCGCTGCTCGGAGTGCGGTGAGCCGATGCGGGCCACGGACATCGACGTACTGCCAGGTCCGGGCATGACGGTCGCCGGCGCTGAGGCGGCCGGGGCTGAGGCGGCCGGTGACGATGGGCCGGATTCGCATGATCCCGGCCGATCCCCCACGATCTAGATCCACCTCGGACGATCAACGAACGTTTACTGGTTTCACCTTGATTTCAGGGAACGCGGCCAACTTGATGACTCTCCGTGCTATATTCAAAGCAATCCGTTACTTTGACGGCCTCGGAGTATGACGAGGCGGATCGTCAGTCGGCGTTGACCTCACCTGTCCATGGTGTAAGGGGCTTTCCTGGGGGCAGTCGGTCAACGGCCATGGCCGGAAGGAGACCCATGGAGCGTGAGCCCAACCGCGTTCTACAGCGGCTCATCGCCGAGTCGGGGTTCTCCCATAAGGGCCTGGCCCGCCATCTCAACGACCTGGGTACGGCCCGCGGTCTCGCCGGGCTGAAGTACGACCATAGTTCAGTGCTGCGATGGCTTGGGGGACAGCGCCCGCGCGACCCGGTTCCCGGTCTGCTGGCGGAGATCTTCGCCGCGCGGCTCGGCCGCGCCATGACCTCAGAGGATCTCGGCATGCCCGCCGTGTGCACCTCCCTTGACCTTGGGCAGGAGTTTTCCCTTAGTTGGCGGGAGGGTGTGGCGACCGTGACGGCACTCTGGCGGGCGGATGTGGAGAGGCGGAGGTTCCTCGTCGAGTCGACCTTCGCCGTCGGAGCCGGTTCGGCGGGCGCGCTGCGCTGGCTGACCCATCCGGCGGAGGGCCGCCCGGCGGGCATGGGCGGCCGGGCCGTCGGGGCGGCCGACATCGCCTCGGTCCGCGAGGTGACCCGGGCGTTCGGCGAGCTCGACAACCGGTTCGGCGGCGGCCGGGTGCGCGCCGCCGTGGTCAAGTACCTCGACAGCGCGGTGACACCACTGCTCAAGGACGGCTCCTACGGCGAGGCCACCGGCCGCGAGCTGGCCTCCGCCGTCGCCGAGCTGACCCGCCTGGCCGGCTGGATGGCCTACGACCTCGAACAGCACGGCCTGGCCCAGCGCTACCTCATCCAGGCGCTGCGGCTGGCCCGCGACGCCGAAGACCACGGCCTCGGCGGCGAGATCCTCGCCGGGCTCGGCCACCAGGCCGTCTACATCGGCCGCCCCGGTCACGCGCTCGACCTCGCCAGGGCCGCCCAGCTCGCCGCCCGCCGGGCCGGCCTCGGCACACTGCTCGCCGAGGCCCACGTCCTGGAGGCCCACGCGCACGCCCTGGCCGGCGACCGCGCCGCCTGCGGCAGCAGCCTCAACGACGCCGAGAAGGCGTTCGATCGCCGCTCCCCGGGCACCGAGCCCGAATGGCTGGCCTACTTCGACGAGGCCTACCTCGCGGCCAAGTTCGCCCACTGCTTCCGCGAGCTGGGCGACGGCCCGCAGACGGTCCGCCACGCCCGCCGTTCGCTGGAGATGGACGACCGCTACGTCAGGGGCAAGATGTTCAACCTCTCGCTGCTGTCGGCCGGTCTGGTCGACTGCGGCGACGTCGAGCAGGCGTGCGCCGTCGCGCAAAACGCCCTCGACCTGGCCGACGGCCTCACCTCCACCCGCACCCGCACCTACATGGCCGACGTCCGCAAACGCCTGACCCCCTACGACGACACCCCGGCCGTCAAGTCCTTCACCGCCCGCACCAACGAGCTGGCCTCGGTCTAGGCGCTTCCGTCACGGGTGGAGATGGTCGCCGCTCATCACGTCCTGGCTGTGCGCGACCAGCGCCGGATAGTCGGCGGCGATCCCGCCCAGCAGCGCCTCCACCGCGTGCTGCACGTCGTCCGCGCTGATCGCCGCGTGCCCGAACAGCGCCCGGTAGTGCACGAGTGACCCGAGCATGTCGAGGGCCAGGTCCCGGTCGATGTCGCCGCGCAGGTCGCCGCGCGCCTGCGCGTTGTCGAGCATCCGCGCCACCGCGGCGCGCGGCGGGTCGAACAGCGTCCGCATGAAGGCGCCCCGCAGTTCCGGTACGGCCGAGCAGTCGGCGAACAGCGGCGCGAGCACCCCCGGCGGAATGCGGCGGAATGCCGCCACGAAGACGTTGATGCCCTCGTTCAGGTCGCACAGCGTGCACCCGGTGTCGGGTGCCTCCGCCCCGCCGAGCCGGGAGGCGAGCGCGTCGAGCACCAGATGCTGGCGGGTGCGCCAGCGGCGATAGATCGCCGGTTTGGTGGTGTCGGCCCGCCTGGCGACCTCTTCGAGAGTCAGCCGGGCGTACCCGATGTCGTCCAGCACGGCGAGGGTGGCCCTCAGCACGGAGGCGTCGATGTGCGGGTCGCGGGGCCGCCCGGCGCGCGCCGACGCAGGATCTGACTTCACGTCGCACCATCCTATGTATATATTACGTTCCGACTCGTAACGTTTATGGAAGGCATATGGCCCCGATGACCACGACAGAACGTGACGGCGGCACGGTCCCTGGCGAGCCATCGCCGCGCGCGGGGCGGCGGGAGTGGATCGCGCTCGCCGGACTGGCCCTGCCCACCTTGCTCATCTCGATGGACCTGTCCGTGCTGATCCTCGCCACCCCGGCACTGAGCGCGGACCTCCAGCCGTCCGCCGCGCAACTCCTCTGGATCACCGACATCTACGGCTTTCTGATCGCCGGCTCACTGATCACCATGGGCACCCTCGGCGACCGGATCGGCCGCCGCAGGCTGCTCATGATCGGCGCGGCGGCGTTCGCCCTGGCCAGCATGGTCGCCGCCTTCGCCCCCACGCCGGACCTGCTGATCCTGGCCCGCGCCGTCCAGGGCGTGGCCGGCGCGACGTTGATGCCCTCGACGCTGTCGCTGCTGCGCAACCTGTTCCGAGACGAGAACCAGCGCACGGTCGCGATCAGCGTGTGGGCGACGACCTTCCAGGTCGGAGTGGTCCTCGGGCCGCTGCTGGGCGGGGCGCTGCTGGAACACTTCTGGTGGGGCTCGGTGTTCCTGCCCAACCTGCCGGTGATGGCCGTCCTGCTGCTGGCCGCACCCAAGCTGCTCCCCGAGACGCGCGACCCCGCCCCCGGCAGGTTCGACCTGGTCAGCGCCGCCCTGTCGATCATCGCCATGCTGGCCGCGATCTACGGGATCAAGCGGATCGCCGAGTCCGGCGCGGACGCCCCCTCCCTACTGGCCCTGGCCGCCGGCATCGCCGTCGGCGTGGTGTTCGTACGGCGGCAGCACGCCCTGCCCGCCCCCCTCCTGGACCTGCGACTCTTCCGCTCGGCCGCCTTCACCACGTCGGTGACCGTGAACGTCATGATCGGCACGCTGATGGCGGGCACCTTCTTCCTGCTCGCCCAGTACCTGCAACTCGTGCTCAGCATCGGGCCGTTCGAGGCGGGCCTGTGGATGCTTCCCCAGTCGGCGGTCATCATCGTCGCCTCCATGCTGGCCGCCGTCGCGGTCCGCAAGATCCGGCCGGCGTACATCGTGAGCGGCGGCCTCACGGTGACCGCCGCCGGCCTGTTCGTCCTCGCCCAGATGGACGCCACCTCTGGGATCATCTTCGTGATGGCGGCCTGGGTGATCGTCGGCCTCGGCGTCGCGCCCAGCTCCACGCTGAGCGTGGACCTCATCGTCAGCTCCGCCCCTCCCGAACGCGCCGGCGCCGCCTCGGCCATCTCCGAGACCGGCGGCGAACTGGGCAACGCCCTCGGCATCGCCCTGATCGGCAGCCTCGGCGTCGCCGTGTACCGCAGCACCATGTCCGACGCCGTGCCGCCAGGGGCAGATGCCGCTCCTCCCGGCGAGGCGGCGCTTCCGGGCGAGGCGATGCTTTCAGGTGAGGCCGCTGAGGCGGCCCGCGAATCCCTCAGCGGAGCCATGGCCGCCGCCACCGAACTCCCCGCCCGCCTCGGCGCCGAACTCGTCGCCCAGGCCCAGGCCGCCTTCGCCTCCGGCCTGCAACTGGCCGCCGCGGCCGGCGCCCTCGCCGCGGTCATCGGCGCGGTCGCCACCGCCATCCTGCTCCGCCATGTCCGCCGCTGACCTGCGGACATGGGCCGGGGCCCGGCGCTGAAACGCGCCGGGCCCCTCATGCGCTGGGTGCCCCTACTTGAGCAGTTCGCCCTTGGGTCCGACGACCTTGAGCGGCAGCGCGCCCTGCGCCTGGTTGTAGATCGCGCCGGTCTCGCCGTTGAAGTACGGCGTGCTGACGTGGTCCACCCGCTTGTTGTCGTCCTGGTCGTGGAACAGGCTGATCACACCGTTGATGTAGCCG
This sequence comes from Spongiactinospora sp. 9N601, assembly GCF_044326295.1. Lineage (NCBI taxonomy): Bacteria > Bacillati > Actinomycetota > Actinomycetes > Streptosporangiales > Streptosporangiaceae > Spongiactinospora > Spongiactinospora sp. 9N601. The sequence goes on along the minus strand of NZ_JBIRBB010000005.1, from coordinate 493,634 downwards.
GTCCGCGCCTTGTTGTCGTACTTCATGATCAGCGGCCCACCGTCCGCGCCACCAGTCATGCTGCACTTCAGCGCGATGTGCTCACCCACCTTGAAGGCGTTGACCACGATCGGCTTCTTCCCGGTACGCCCGGCGCACCACTTCGGCGTAAGCCCGCTGAACGCCTTGTTCCCGTCCGGATGCCGGTCCCCCGGGTACCCGAACGCGTACACCGGCTGCCCGGGAAGCTGGTTCCACGCGAGCCCCTGCCCGCCCACCACATCCGTCAGCCGCCCCAGGTCCTTGGCGAGCACGACGTGGAAGGTGTCCCTGTAGTACTTCTTGGCGGTCCCGGGCTTGAGCCACCGCTGCACGTAGTAGTGCGTGATGAAGTGGTTGCCGAACTTGTCGACGGACTTGGTGCCCGGCCCCTTGTACGCGTCGTACTCGGTCTTCGTCACCGGCTCGACCACGGGCTCGCCGAACTTGCGGCCTTGGCCCTTGCCGACGCCCGCCTTGTCGTACTCCTGCTTGCCGACCTCACGCCGGTCCAGGATGGCACCGGGGTAGTCCGGCCCGACCAGGTCGTCCTCGCTGTTCGTGCCCGACGTCCAGCAGTGCCCCAGGTTGAGGGCGCACTTCTGGTAGGTCTCCTTGTCGATCTCGACCGGCTTGACGAACTTGTCGCCCTTCCACGCCTGGTACTCCTCGAAGGAGACCTCCTTGGAGGAGCCGAGCCCGATTCCGTTGGTGACGGACACGAACGCGTAGTCGCCGTCGAAGTCCTCGAAGTTGACGAGGTCGTAGTGGGTGTAGGCGGTCACGCCGACGTAGATGCCCCAGGTGGCCTTGCCCTGGTAGTAGCCCGGCACGAAGACCCACTTGTCCATGACGTCTTTGTTGCCGTCGATGTCGTAGACGCAGTGCCCCGCGGTGGCCACGAGGTTGCGGTGGCGGGCCTGCACGGAGGAGGCCGAGCACCAGCGGTACTCGCCCTTGGCGTTCACGAAGAAGACCTTGCCGATCGTCCGCGGCAGGTTGATGTTCTTGATCTTCGCCGTGGCACCCTTCTTCGACCCGGTCGGCGCCACGAGTCCGGCCTTACCGTCGTCGGGCAGGCCGTTCTGTCCATGGGTGACCAGGTTGGGCACCTCCTTGGCGTCCCAGTCGTACTCCTTGGCCTTCTTCAGGGCGGCGCCGTTGGCGTCCAGCCAGAACTTCGCGATGGCGTACGCCTCCGGCGCGCTGGTCACCAGCTTCTCCGAGGCGGCCGTCGGGGCCGTCCGCGCGGGGGCGGGCGTCGCCATCGCGGCCGTGATCAGGCCGCTGGTCACGAGGGCGCCGGCCAGGGGGAGGGCGAGGCGCTTGGCGGGGGTGTTCAAGGAAGACTCCTTGCGCTGTAGCGGGCGGTATCGCGCCCCAAAGCGTCAGAAAAGGGGATGACAGGACCCTATCGAGCCGAAGCATTCGATCTTGGGTGCTTCGGGGGGATGCCGATCACTTGATACTTGATCGTGACCGCGAGTCAGTAGACCCTTTGCGACGTGCGGAAATCCTCTGGTCACAGTGCCGTGCGCGAGTAAAGAGGGGAAAACGGCACGAGGCCCGGCTGGAAGCCGGGCCTCGTGGTGAAGCGCGATGAGTTCGGGAGGGTTAGTCCCGCGCTCTGATGAGCCTCAGAAGACTACTTGAGGGCCTCACCGTTCGGGCCAACGATCTTGCCCGACCACTGGTTGGCGGCGTAGGCGTAGATCTGCTGGGTCTCACCGTCGAAGTACGGCGAGGTCAGGGTGTCGTAGCGGCCGTTCTTGTCCTGGTCGGACACGAGGGACGCAACACCGTTGACGTAACCGATGCGCTTGCTGTTGCTGTACTTGATCAGCCAAGGACCACCGGAGACGCCGGGCGTCATGGCGCACTTGATCCAGATGTGCTCCTCAGCCTTGAACGCCGGGGCCTGGTAGACCTTGCCGCTCGGCTTCTTGCTGTAGCACCACTTCTGGGTGACACCGGTGTACGGCTTGTCGCCGTCCGGGTGCGGGCCGGCGGGGTAGCCGAACACGAAGACCGGCTGACCCGGCTTCTGGTTCCAGGCGAAGCCCTGGCCACCGACGTTGTCGCCGAGGCGGCCACGGTTGACGACGCCACCGATGAAGTACACCGCAGTGTAGTACTTCTTGGCGGTGCCGGGCTTGACCCACTGCTGCACGTAGTAGTGCGTGATGGTGTAGTTGCCCTTGCCGTCAGTTTCCTTCTTGCCCGGGCCGTTGTAGGCCTTGTACTCGGTCTCGGTGACCGACTCGACAACCGGCTCGCCGAGCTTGTTGCCGTTGCCCTTGCCGACCTTGGCGGCCTTGTACTCGGCCTCGGTGACTTCCTTCTTGGTCAGCACGGCGCCGGGGTAGTCGGGGCCCACCACGTCGTCCGCGGTGTTCTTGCCCTCGGCCCAGCACTCACCAAGGTTGAGCTTGCACTTCTTGTACTCTTCCTTGGTGATTTCCTTCTTGTCGGTCCACTTGTCGCCGGACCACTTGTCGTACTCTTCCTTGGTGACTTCCTTCTGGCCAGCAAGGGAGATGCCGTCGTAGACGGTGACGAACGCGTAGTCGCGGTCGAAGTCCTCGAAGTTGGCGAAGTCGTAGTGGGTGTGAGCGGTCTTACCCACGTACACGCCCCAGGTGGCCTTGCCCTGGTGGTAGCCGGGGACGAAGACCCACTTGTCGAGGACGTCACCGTTGGTCGCGGTGTCGTAGACACAGTGACCGGCGGTCGCAACCAGGTTGCGGTACTTGGCGTCGATCGAGGTCGCCGAGCACCAGGCCAGGCCGCCGCCGCTCGTCTGGAAGAACACCTTGCCGACGGTCTTCGGCAGGTTGATGTTCTTGACGATCTGCGGGGTGACCTTCTTGTAGCCGGTGGGCGGCACGAGGCCGGCCTTGCCGTCGTCACCAGCGGAGCCACCGATGGTCAGCTTCGGAGCTGCGTTGGAGTCCCACTTGTACTGCTGGGCAGCCTTCAGGGTCGCGCCATTGGCGTCGAGCCAGAACTTGGCCACGGAATACGCCTGGGTGGCGCTGGCCATGTTGTCGCTGGCCTTCTTAGGCGCGGCGTTGGCAGTGGAGGCGCTGGCCAGACCGGCAGCCAGCAGACCGGTGGCCAGAATGGCGCCACCGGCCGGGAGGAGGATGCGCTTCAAGGTGACTCCTTGCGCTGTCGTGGAACGCTTCTTGCGTCCCATGCGTCAGTAAAGGGATAGCCAGGAACATACAGTGCTGATCTTGAGCGCGGGTAGCCGTTTGGGGGGAAAGATCGGCACATGGCGGGGCGTGACCTTTTCGTGATGTTTATGCGTGCGAAGCGTGCAGGGCGGCCCCTCGGTGCGCCGGAGTCGTTTCCGCAGATCACCATAAGGTTGGTGTTAGTGTGACCAAAGTGGCTCGCGTCCCCCGATACGGTGCGTAACCGGACTACTGTGACGCAGATCACATATCAAAAATGGCACCGATTCGGCGCGGCTTACGTCTAACGGCCCCAAACGGGCGAGGCCCCGGCGAATCGCCGGGGCCTCGTGTCACGTCCGAGTCGGACAAACACCACCAAATCGCCTACTCTGCGTCACCCTGTCTTCAGGCCGGCCACGTAGCCGTAGACGGCCCGCACGTGTGGGCCGAAGTAGGACGAGGAGATGTGATCGTTCTTCCCGTCCACCTTGCGGTTCCAACTGAGGCTGTTGATCCCCACGAGCAGACCGGCGCCCCTGCTCGCGCTGTAGGACGCCAGCCACGGCCCGCCGCTCGCGCCGGCGGTGAAGTCGCAGTCCTTGATGGCGATGCCGTGTTCCAACTGATATGTGGGCGACTTGACGGCCGAGGTCAGCCCGGAGCACGTCTTGAGCGTGTGCCCGTTGTACGGCTTGCTGCCGTCCGGCTGGGGCCCTCCGGGATACCCGAAGGCCGTGGCATTGACCGCCACCGGCCTGCCGGTCGTGATGCCCTGCCCGCCCACGTTGTCCTGCAACAGGCCCATGTCGACACGACGGAAGGTGGGCTGCCCCTTCGCGTCCTTCCCCTGCTGCCACTTGAAGCCGCGATGGACGGTCACGAACGCGTAGTCGTAGTCGTAGTCGCCCTGGCTGTACTTGATGTCCAGAGCGACCGTGTGGCCGACGTAGATGCCGGCCTCATGCGAGCCCTGCCGGTAGGCGGGCACGAAGATCCAGTTTTCCATCGGCTCGTTGGTGCGCAGGTCGAACGCGCAGTGCGCGGCCGTGGCCACCAGGCTGCGGTTCTTGGCTCGTACGGCCGACGCCGAGCACCAGTAGTCCTTGCCGCCGGAACGGAAGTAGACCTTGCCGACCGTCGCCGGCCGGACACTCGTCACGCCGCTTTTTGCCGGTGCGGCGGGGGCGACCGTCCAGGGCAGCACGCGGGCCGTACCGCTCGAACCGCCCGCGCGGGCGGGCCCGGCGTTCGACGCGGTGGTGGGAAGGCCGCTCATGGCCTTTGCGGCGGCCTCACCGGCTGACGCTGAACTCGGGGAGGAGACCTTGGGATCGGCGGTCTTGGGCGTCGAGTCATCGGCGCGCTTGAGCCGGTCGGGCTTCCAGTACTCCTCGACCTTCTCCGCCGCACCGGCCGTCGTCGCCATCTTCCCCGAGAGCACGCTCTCCGGGATCGAGCCGTACGACGTGACCGTGGCGTGCGCGATCCCCTGACTGGTGGGCACGACCAGTGCGCCCGCGGCTGCGAGGCCGCCGAGCGCGGTCATGAGCCGCCGGGCGTGGGGGGACATTGAGCCGGGCCTTTCTGCTGTCGTGGGGGGCGACGAAAGCTTTCTCGAATGATTGTTCCAGATCATCGGGATATGGGGCGGGCCATCCCGGCGACCTGCTAGGAGGTGCTGTGCGTCAAGTGTGCCGACGGGCGGGTAAGTGCCGTGTCAGCGGTCGTGCATGAGCCCGGGTGTACCCACCGGGCGGGGGTCTCTGTATGAGGATGCAGGATCAGGGGCCGAATAGGCAACGAAGGGGCCCGGTGTGAACCGAGCCCCTTCGCCGTCACCTGAGTGATCCTCAGCTTCCGAGCTTGCCGGTCCAGAGGTTCGCGGCGTACTTGTAGATGCTGTTGGTGTCACCATCGAAGTACGGCGAGGAGATGCGGTCGTACCGCCGGTTGCCGTCGGTGTCGAGGGTGAGGCTCACGACACCGTTGATGTAACCGACCCGCTTGCTGCTCTTGTACTGCAAGACCAGCGGCCCGCCGCTGCTGCCGGGAGTGAAGGCGCACTTGATCGCGACCTGCTCCTCGACCTTGTACTTCGACACCCGCGGGGCCGGGTAGGTCTTGTTGTAGCACCACTTCATGGTCTCGCCGGAGTAGACCTTGTCACCGTCGGCGTGGGCCGCCGTCGGGTAACCGAAGGCGAAGACCTTCTTGTAGAGCTTCTGGTTCCAGGCGAAGCCCTGGCCACCGACGTTGTCACCGAGGCGACCGGCGTCGTCGATGATGTTGATCCAGAAGGTCTCACGGTAGAACTTCTTGGCCGTGCCCGGCTTGTACCACCGCTGCACGTAGAAGTGCGTGATCGTGTAGTTGCCGGACTTGTCGATCTTCTTGGTGCCCGGGCCCTTGTACGCGTCGTACTCGGTCTTGGTCACGTTCTCGACGAAGGGCTCGCCGTACTTGTTGCCGTTGCCCTTGCCGACCTTGGCCTTCTTGTAGGTCTCCTCGTTGACCTCTTCCTTCTTCAGGACGGCGCCCGGGTAGTCGGGGCCGACCACGTCATCGGGCGTGTCCTTGCCCTCCGCGTAGCAGGAGCCGAGGTTCAGCACGCACTTGCGGTACTCCTCGCGCGTGATCTCCTCACGCTTGGTCTCCTTGCTGCCCTTCCACTTGTCGTACTCGTTCTTGCTGACCTGCTTCTGGCGGACCTGCTTGATGCCGTTGTAGACGTTGACGAAGGCGTAGTCCTTGTCGTAGTCCTCGTAGACGTCGAAGTCGTAGTGCGTGTGCACCTTCGCGCCGACGTAGACACCGAACGGGGCCTTGCCCTGGTGGTAGGCCGGGATGAACACGAAGTTCGAGACCGGCTTGTTCTTGTCGGTGTCGTATACGCAGTGACCAGCGGTCGCGACGAGGTTGCGGTACTTCGACTGGATCGAGCTACCGGAGCACCAGTACGGCTTGCCGTCCACCTCAAAGAACACCTTGCCGACCGTGGTCGGCAGGTTGAGGTTCTTGGACTTGCCGACGGACCGGCTGCTACGGCTGGTCGGCGCGATGAGGCCGGCCTTGCCGTCGGGAGACGCCTTCCGGGTGCCGGCGGTGGAGAGCTTCTTGGAGTGCTGAGTCGAGTCCTCCAGGTAGCTCTTCGCCGCCTTCAGCTTGCTGGGCGTCCAGGTGCCGGCGATGGCCTTGGCGTCCCCGAAGGACGAAGAAAGACTGCGGCTCTTTCTGTCGGGAGCGGCCTCTGCCGTGCTTGACAGCGACGCGCCGACCACCGAGGTGGCGATGATCGCGCCACCGAGCGGGAGAACCAGGCGCTTGGCTCGGGTGTTCATCTAGCTCCTTCTCAGTTCGTCGTACGGCGGCGCCTGAGGGTGTGTGCGGCGCGCCGTACGTCGTTGGTCACGGGCTTGACAAGGCAGGCCCATGGCCGCGTAAAGAGACAGGAGAAGACCGTAGCCGCCTGATCTTGCCCGAACGACCCTAAATCGGTACAAAGGAAGGGACCGTTACTGTTTCGTTACCAAAGTCGTGGAACCGGATGGGCGGCCAGTGCGTCGGATTTAGCCAATTCCTGGGGTGTCGGTCACGCCGTGACCAGGGCGGATAGGGGAGTCTGAGCGCGCACTCGACGTGAGCCGATAACGGGGGATCGATGCGAAGCCTTATCCGCCTGGCCGCCATGGGCCCGGCCGTACTGCTCGGGGCGGCGCTCGCCGCCGCGCCCGCGACAACCGCCAATGCCGCCACGCCGGCGGACGGTCACCCGTCCGCCCGCTACATCCTGCCCGATGACCTGGACGGACCCTGGCCGGAGCCGCCGATCTACAGCACCGGCGGCAGGTCGCTGGTCCTCACCATCAATGACGGCTACTCCACCTCCCCCTACGGACGCCAGGTCTATCTGGTCTGCTCGCCGGTGCAGAACAGCACCCATCCGTACGCCTGGAGCGCCTGCAACCAGCTCGCCCGGGCCCGTGGTGACGTCGAGGAAGTCCGCGCGTTCACACCGTGGTTCGGCTGCAGCCGCCTCTACCGCCCGGTGACGGTCACCGCCAACGGATGGTGGGACGGCGACTACATCCGGTACCAGAGGACCTTCGACAACACGTGCTCGCTGCGCGAGCGCACCGGATCCATCTTCCGGTTCTGACCTGACCGAAACCTGGGAGGGGCTTGGGCGAACACGGCCCAGGCCCCTTGATCGTTTGGCAGTCTGGTGGGGTGAGCCGGCCGAGCCTGGCGCGCAGGGTCGCGGACGCGGCCGAAGGCGCGCTCAACCGTCAGAAGTACGTGTCCTTGATCGATGTCCTGGGCGGACTGCGCTGGTTGCGCTCACGGGACGTCGATGTCTGGCGCCAGGGGCGGGTGACGTCATTGGAGGAGTTGACGCCGGTCGACGGCGACCGGCTGCATGACGTTCTCGATCTGCTGCGCCGCTGGTCGGAACAGAAGGGCCTCGCGCCCGTCGAGACCTCTTACATAGCGGCCAGCCGTGATCGCCGGGAGCTCCGGTTCCTGTCTTCCGGCGAGGCGGATGTGGAACGCGCCTGCCGTACCCATTGGGCGTCCCCTGACCTCAGTGACCGGCGACGTAACAGTATGATCAAAATCCCCGACCTGGTGGTCGTCGAACCCCTTGAGCCATGGGCCTGCGCCAAGTGCGGCGACACCGGCCCCTTCCTGATCATGGAGGACTCCGCACCGCACTGCCTGACTTGTACGGACATGGACCACCTGGTCTTCCTTCCCTCCGGCAACGCCGCCCTGAGCCGCCGGGCCAAGAAGGAGAGCGGCCTCGCCGCCGTCGTGGTCCAGTACAACCGCCGGCGCAAGCTTTACCAGCGCCGCGGCGTCCTGATCGAGGAGGCCGCCCTGGCCCGCGCCGAAGACCAGTGCCTGGCCGACGAAGAGGTACGGCAACGCCGCCGCGAACGCGACCGCATACGGCGATCGGAGGAAGACGTCGAATTCGCGGGCCGCATGTCCGCCGAAATCCAGCGCCTCTTCCCGGGTTGCCCGCCTGTTCGCGCTTCGGAGATCGCCACCCACGCCGGCCTTCGGGGAAGCGGCCGAGTCGGCCGCACAGCGGCAGCCCGCGCCCTGGACGCAGAAGCGATCACACTGGCGGTGATCGCCTCCATTCGGCACCTGGACACCGACTATGACAAGTTGCTGATGTCAGGGACACCACGAATGACGGCCCGCGAGATCATCCGCCCGGTCCTCGACCGGAAGCTCGCCGATTTCAGAGGAGAGGGTTCGTGACGGGGACCGTGCAGTGCGTCGTTCTCGACTGCGCCGACGTACTTGAGCTGGCCGAGTTCTACCGGCACCTGCTCGGCGGCGAGATCAACAAGCCCGACCCCCGCTGGTCCCTGGACGACGACTGGGCCACCCTCCACCTCCCCAGCGGCCTGGTCCTGTGCTTCCAACGAGTCCCCGACCACCGCCCACCCATCTGGGGCGACCCCGCCCGCCCGCAGCAGTTCCACCTGGACATCGGCGTCCCCGACTTGGAGCAGGCCGCCCGTGCGGCCGAGTCCTCAGGCGCGACCCTCCTGGACGACACCCACCCATGGCACATCTACGCCGATCCGGCCGGCCACCCCTTCTGCCTGCTGCACGAAAAGTAGGCCGGTTCTCACTGCGGAAGGCTTCAGGAGCGGCCACAAGCCGGATGACGGCTGGAAGGAAGCATACCGACATCGGACACCGATGATCGGAAGGGTTTCGTGCCATATTTTGCAATAGATGGCCTGTGGCGTTGGTCATATGATGAGCTCGATCGTCTTTTGCGTCGTCAATAGTGCGTATACTTTCTGTCCTTTTACATCCTTTATCAGGGTGATCGCCCCTGCCTCGACAGGGACAAGGTCGTCCTCGGTCGCCTCCTTCCGAGTAGGGGGCCTCCATTGGTGTGCTTTCATCGTGTCGACCGCTTCTTCCAGGTCCACCTCGGCGGCCAGGCTCATGTAAAGCCTGGACGATTCGGGCAAGTCGGATGAACCTGGATCGGGCGGGTCGCAGCCGGCGCCCTCGTACCGCTCTACGGTCACCCACTCCCTTGGCAGCGAGTCGTTTATTGCGCCCGCCAGCACGGCGAGCTGCTTTTTTGAATTGAATCCACAGAAAGCGGAGCAGCCCTCGGCCGCCAAATATAGGAGCGCCGTCATGAGGATCCCGATAACGACTGCAAGAAACGATGCCAGTCCAAGATTGGTCGTTATGCGCGCGGTGCGGCTCTTTTTTCCGCTAAAACGTGCCATGCTTGTCCGGCCCAATCTCACTCAATATCATTGGAGAACCGCCGGTCGTAGGGTTGCCGGCTGCCTCCAAGGATGGCTGCTCATTGCGAGGAACCGTCGAAGTCGAGTCAGCGGTTTCTGCCCCAAGCATAGCCGCGTTGATCATTCTCCTGCCCACTGTGCTCAATGCTCCGCACCTGATTGCCGGACTCGTCATACGCGCTCGCTCACACAGTGCGAGCTTGCTGTGACCTTGGTGTGACCTTGGTGTGATCGCGCTGCCACCGGGCGGCGCCGCGCGTCGCGCCGGGCCTGCTGGGCCGAAATCCAGTTGTGGTGGTGGCTGTGGCGGAGTTTCCATGGAAGCGCGAGGCAGGTGATGCCATAAGGAACGGGTGGTCAGGTGACGGTGGGGAAGCGGTTGAGGCCCAGGGCGGCGCAGGATGTCGGGGAGCGGTTGAAGCTCCGGTGGCAGGTCGTGCGGGCCGATGGGCGAGAGTTCACCGTGCTGACGTTGCGGCCTGGGATGGACGTGCGCTTTTCCACTAACCGGCACCATGAGACATGGCATCTGCTGTCGGATCTGCGGGGAGCACGGCTGGGCGAGCGGTTGTTGTGGGGGTTGCCGTACCAGCGGAGGCCCGGGACGGTGATCGTCCCCGATCGGCCACAGCCTGTACCCGTCGCGCTCGTTCCCGCGCACTTGACGACCATGACCGTGCAGGCGGCACGGGATTTGCGGTGGGCGTTGGGTGCGGCTCCCTCGCAGGGGCCGATCATTTTCCGGGCCGGGCCGGAGAAACTGCGACGGTGGGCGCGGGCCGTTCATCCGCTTGGAGAGCGCATGTACCACGGCAGCGAGCAGGTTTTCCTCGATCCCCACCGCCGCGAGGTGCCGGCCTGCCGGGATGTGAGTTCGATGGGCCCGGACGAGCTGTGGTCGCTGATCTGGGGCAGGGCGGACATGGCTCTTGCTCGTGCAGCCCGCTCCGGCTGAAGAATGAATGCAACATATGAAATGGTTCACGCCCGCTTTCGCGGGTGAGATGGATCTAGGTGAATGCCGGCGTGTCGTCGAGGAGTACCAGGTTCATCTAGCGGCCATACTGCGCGGCGCGCCGCGGGAGATCCGCGAGTTCGCCAACGCGGCGAGCCTCCATGACAGCCTGGTACGGAGGTTCAGCGCCGGCCCCGATGCCGTGGAGATGAGCGTTCGGCTCGAGAGCCGCCTGCTGGACATGGAGTTCAGGAACGCGCGCGCCATCCCGGCCGTATTGCGCGGTGATACGGAGATCCTCTATGAGGAACTGGACCGGATGGCGGACGCGTACGAGATCCGGCTCCTGATGGGCGACCTCAGCGAAATGTCGATCATTTTTGATTCGTTGCGGTGGATGCTGCGTCCAGCGGCGTGACCCGGTGCGCGGTCTTGCGGCCCATGCCGGTCAGGTTGAGGGCGATGGCCCGGTGGGCTCTGCCGTACGGCCGGTGAATAGCAAATCACCTCGATCAGGCTCACTCAGACATGGGAACAGGGGAACTAGCCCGCCATCGTGGAGACGACCTGGCCTGAGCCCATCGATCGCGAAGGTTCAGTGCGGGGGCCGGAGCTGCATGCCGGCCACTCACCATCTGCGGGAGCATCCGGGCCGTCGCCGCAGGATGAGACTTGCACGGAAAGCTAGCATGCGAGAGTGACCGAGGTAATCAAGACGCTGGTCGGGCGGCATCTGCCAGGGTATGTGGTCCGGTCGGTGGAGAAACTGGGGGAAGGGCTCGACAACCTCGCCTACGAGGTCAACGGGAGTCTGATCGTTCGCAGCAGTAAGGAAGTCGACCCCGAAATGACCCGGCGCGAGGTCGAGGTGCTGCGGGTGATCGCGGAATGCGGCACATTGCCGGTCCCGGAAGTCGTGTTCGCCGATGCCGAGGCGGGGGTCATCGCGTACGGCAAGCTCCCCGGAACACCCCTTCAGACCGCGCCGGCCACTGACGCCAAGAAGCTGGCCCCTCCCTTGGGCGAATTCCTGGGAAGCGTCCATCGGGCGGCGGTTTCGGTACCGGAAGACGTTGGCCCACTGACGGAATGGCTGGCCGAGGCGGTGGAGAACTACGAGGTGGTCGCCGGCCGTATACCGACGTCCGCCCGCCGTACCGTCGAACGTTTCCTGAACGACGCGCCGCCCGCCGAGCCGGAGAAACTGGTGTTCTGCCACAACGACCTGGGCAGTGAGCACATCCTCGTCGATGGCGACACGATCACCGGAGTGATCGACTGGACGGACGCGGCGGTCACCGATCCCGCTGTGGACTTCGCCCTGATATTTCGGGACCTGGGGCCCGAGGCGTTCGAGCTGAGCCTGGCTCATTATCCGGACGAGATCGCCAGGGACCGGGCGTTGTTCTACGCGCGCTGCGCGTTGCTTGAGGACATGGCCTACGGGATGCGCAACCCTACGGCCCGGCGCTACGAGGAGCTTGGCCTGCGCCACCTGGAGTGGACCTTCTCCGGTTGATCCGGATGCGCCTGGCCCGGATTTCGGCAGACGCTGGTCGTCATGGTGGAGAGGGTGATCGTTCGGCATTGTTCCCGCCGCGCCCGGCTACGCGCATGCCGCCGTGGTCGAAGCGGGGCGGCGGCCGGCGTTCATCGCAGGGGCGTGCCACTGGGCGCCGGCGGAAGGCTCGTGAAAGAAGGGGATTTCGCTGCCCAGACCCGGCAGGTGATCGCCAACCTGGTAGCGGCATTGGCGGAGGCAGCGGCTGGCTTGCCCCATGCGGTGGCCTCGACGATGTACGCCGTATCGCCCGACCCAGGCCGTTGAGCAAGGCATGGGAGATCGTGCACGTGTCCGGGCTGGGGGTGTCCTGCTTGGGTTACCCCCAGACAACTCGTCGAGATCACCACGGTCGCCGACCGTTCGCAGGCCGAGATCACGAACTGTCCATGTTCGCGAACTCGGAGTTCACCAGATCCTCAGCAAGAACTTGCGCTCGGTGGAGGCAGGGCTGGGGCGACGGCCGCAGTGGACTAGCTGGAAGCCTGGCGCGCCCGCGCGTTGAGCGCCGTGAATGCGTATCTGTCCAGCCGGTGGTCTCGACTTCGCCCGTCGGCCCACCAGTACGATGCTGGCCGGGAAGCAGCGAGCAGGCCGAGCGCCCGAGGGCCGTCGGCGGCTGGCCCCACGGCCTTCATGTCGTCCTGGCGTCGATGGTTGGGATCGTCTCGTCCGTGGTCGACCTTGGGCGGGTTCTCAGAACATCCGAACGGTATGGGTCTTTGCTGGTAGGAGCTGGGCCAGTGCTGGTGTACCCACCGCTCGGCATCGGGCCTGCGGGCAGTGGCCCCGCCGGCAGCGGCGGGGCGTTCACATTTGCCGACCAGCTCCGCCGGCCGGGGACGGCGGGCGATCGGTTCTCTTGTTGTGAGTCGTCACGCTAGGGGCGGCTTCTTCCGAGACGGCGTGGTGACTTCAACTGTGAGCGACGGCATCCCGCTCGTACATGCCGAGGCGCTATGAGTCCGTATCGGGCGATGTGGGCATAGGGGCGGGGTCGCCTTGATCCCATCGAAGGCGGGATCCGCCGGGATGGAGAGCCTGATCTCGTCGCTGACGAGGCGTGGTCCGTTAGAGGATTGGTCGTCGACCAGGCGATGGCGTTCCTTTAGACTTGCACCACCTTGCGTGGTCGATCCATTACTTTTCGTGTTGACATCATGATGTCGCGCTGGCATGCTTGCGGCATGCGAAGGACAACCTTCCGTCTTGATGACTCGCTTCTGGACGAGGCGAAGGCATACGCGGCGGAGCACGGACGCAGCCTCAACTCGGTGATGGAGGACGCCTTACGACAACTGCTCAACCGTGCGGCTCACGACGATGAGCGGCTTCGAGTGGTGCTGCCGCTCTCGCACGCGGTGCCCGGGCATCAGCCATGGCTGTCCGCCCGGCTGGCCGCTGGCGAGGGCTGGGGACAGGTGATGGATTCGCTGGAGACGGAGAAGGTCGTCGAGAGGGTGACCGGCGATGCGGCTCCCTGATACCGAGGTGCTGGTCAACGCCTTCCGGCCGGAGGTCGAGTGCCACGCTGAGTTCCGTGCGTTTATCGATGAGATGGTCAACGGAGAGGAGACCTATGCCATTAGTGACCTGGTGGTCAACAGCTTTCTAAGGATCGTCACCGACCAGCGGATCTACAAGGATCCCGACCCGGTCGGCGACGCGCTGAAGTTCGCGGCCGTGGTGCGCAATCAGCCACGGGCGGTGGTGGTGGCGCCCGGGCGGCGGCACTGGGAGATATTCGAGCGGCTGTGCCGGGAGACGGACGCATCGGGCAAGGCGGTTCCGGACGCCTACCTTGCCGCTCTCGCCATCGAGCATGGTTGTGAATTCGTGACCTGTGATGCTGATTTCGCCCAATTCAAGGGGTTGCGTATGCGGCACCCCCTGAACTGAACTTACGTTACGGGCACCCGCCACCCAGGCGCGTGCCGTACCTGTGACGAGGTGGCCGAGGCACGTGGTCGGCGGCGGCCGGAATGACATCATCGAGACGGGATCGCGTTCGCGTTGGGGCGGCCTGATCGTCGCCGGGGCGCTCCTCGTCCTGGTGGGTATTCCGGTGGTCGGGGTCATCAAAAGCCGGGGCGAAGCCGAGCCGCCACTTCCGCGAACGACGCTGACATCGCCCACGTCGGCCGGCCCCACAAGGGAATACCGGCCCAACTACCTGGTCCCCGACTCGAAGACCGACGACGGGCGCAAGGTGGTCGAAGTCACCTTCCCCGACGGCACCCGGGCCCGCCTCAGCTATCCCGCCGGCCTCGACATGGCCGAGTTCGGGGTGAGGCCGGTGATCGGCGTACGTGTGGAAAAGGCTGGAAGACTGTACCGGCTGGTCGCCCCGCTTCCCGGCGAAAGTGAGGCAGAGGCCGGGCAGGACATGCTGCGTAGCCTCACCTCGAACGTGAGCCTGTGGGCGAAGAGCCCCGTCCGGGGCCGCGGCTACATCATGATGTTCGACTTCGGGTCGTGGTCGATGGCGCTCAGCGACCCAGTCCGCGGCGGGCCGACGTTCGACCAGCGGATGGATCTCGCCAAGCGCATTCGAGGAAAGGTGGATAAGAAGGGATATTTGGTTTTGCGCGCCAGCGGGCCGGTTGAACTGGCCCGGCCCGGCGACCTGCTGGGGAGCATCACGCTGGGCCCGCAACTGTGGTTCGGCGGTGGCACACGCCCACTGATCGTCCTCGCACCGGTCCCGAAGTGCGGCGATGACCTACCGGTTCCGCCCTCGGTGGGCGCGCGCCGCTACAACGCGATCGACTGTAAGGGCGGCGTCATGGTGGCTGTCGCGGCCAGCGATGGCTATACCGACCGCCTGCTACGCGGCTTGCGCATCGAACTCCTCTGAGCGGTTTGCGGAGCAGCTCACCCGCGAACGCTTCGCCAATCCGGTCGGTGGAGTTGGGTCGCCCTAGACCGTGCCGAGCGGAGCTGGAGATGCGTACCGCGACTGCGTGAACGTGATGCCAGCACCACCGTTCCCGCGGAAGGCGGACACGCCCACTCGGTCTCCTCCCTTTGGGCTCTTGGTCGCTGTCAGGTATTTCGATCCTGTCGGAGGGGGTGTGGTAGCCGTTGCGGGAGTTGACCCGCTCGGTGCTGCGTTCCCCGTAGGGGGCTCCGCGGCGGGCATCGGCGTCGGCCGACATCAACGCCTCGGCCATCCGGGCTATCTGACCCGGGCGCTGGACACCGGGGTGGCCGGGTTCGTGGTCAAGGATGCCCCCGCCGCCGAACTGGCCGACGCTGTACGCCGGGTCATGAACGGCGAGCGCGTGATCGACCCCAAGTCGCCGTCACCGCGCTGCGGGTGGGCCCCAACCCGTTCACCGCGCGGGAGAGAGACGTGCTGCGGGAGGCGCTGGACGGGGCGACGGTGGCCGATATGGCCCGCAGACTGTTCCTGACCGAGGGCACGGTACGCAACTATCTGTCGTCGGCGATCGGGAAGGTCGGCGCACGCAACCGTACCGAGGCGGGTAGGGCCGCTGAGTTCCGCGGCTGGGTGTGACGTGCGGTGGAGCGGGGCCTGTGGGGGTGGGACCGAGCGAAGGGGGATGTCCTGGGTAGGGTGCGGCCATGTTCGCCGTTACAGCCACGCAGACCGATCCCGACAATCCGCTCGCTGGGCTGACGCTCGGCGAGCATCCCGACCCCAAGGCCCCGGACGGGTGGACGACGGTCACCGTCAAGGCGGCCTCACTGAATCACCATGACCTCTGGACGCTGAAGGGAGTGGGGATCAGTCAGGACCGTCTGCCGATCGTGCTCGGCTGCGACGCGGCCGGCCTGGATGAGGACGGCAACGAGGTCATCGTGCACGCGGTGGTCGGCTCGGGGGCGGACGAGACGCTCGACCCGAAGCGGTCTCTGCTCTCCGAAGTACACGATGGGACGTTCGCCGAGCGGGTCGCGGTACCCCGGCGAAACCTCGTGCCCAAGCCGGCCGCCCTTTCCTTTGCCGAGGCGGCGTGCCTGCCCACCGCCTGGCTGACCGCGTACCGGATGCTGTTCTCCAGGTCGGGCCTCGAACCGGGTGCGACCGTGCTGGTACAGGGCGCGGGCGGGGGCGTCGCCACGGCGCTGATCGCGCTCGGCCGGGCGGGCGGTTACCGGGTGTGGGCCACCAGCCGGTCGCAGGAGAAGCGGGAGCGCGCTCTCCAGCTCGGCGCGGAGCAGGCGTTCGAGACCGGGGCCAGGCTTCCGGAACGCGTGGACGCGGTCATGGAGACCGTCGGCCAGGCCACTTGGTCGCACTCGCTGAAGTCGCTACGGCCGGGGGGCCGGATCGTCGTTTCTGGCGCGACCAGCGGTTATGCCCCGTCCGCCGAGCTGAACCGGGTGTTCTTCCTGCAGCTTTCCGTGGTCGGGTCCACCATGGGCGACCGTGACCAGCTCGCCCGGCTGGCCACGTTCCTGGAGCAGACCGGAGTGCGGCCGGTGATCGACCGGACGATGCCGCTCGCCGACGCCCGCGATGGGTTCGCGGCCATGGCGGCGGGTGACCTGTTCGGCAAGATTGTGTTCACCGTGTGAGGCTTCACGGCATGAGGCGTGGGCGGGCATGATCGGTCAGGCCGTGATGGGCCCGCCGGGCGGGTCACGCGCGGGCTTGGCCGGTCGCCGTTGGAAGTATGGCGGGGCTGGGGGCCAGGATGGTGGTTGTGGCGCTGGGCTTGTGGCTGTCGTGGTGAACGCTGTAGTCGTTGATCGCTTGGTGGCTGGTGTGGCGAGATCGTGTTCGCGGTGTGGGGCGTGGGGTGGTCTGATCGCCTGCGTGGGCTTGGTTGGTCGCGGTTGGATGTGCGGCGGGATAGTTGTCTGTGGTGCTGGGCTTGTGGCTGGCGGGGTGAACGCTGTAGTCGTTGATCGCTTGGTGGCCGGTTTGGCGAGAGCGCGTTTATCGGGCGTGGGGTGGTCTGATCGGTCAGGCCGTGATGGGTGGGTTACGCGCGGGCTTGGTCGGTCGCGGTTGGCCGTATGGCGGGATAGTCGCCTGCGGTGCCAGGCTTGTGGCTGCCGGGGCGAACGCCGTGTTGCTCGCTGACTGGCTGGCGCTCTGTTCGGTGAGATCGTGTTAGGCGTGGGCTGGACTGATCGGTCGGGGTGCTGGCTTGGCCGGTCACAGTTGGGTGTACGGCGGGGCTGGGGGCGGGATGGCTGGTTGTGGTGCTGATGCTGGGGCGAATGCCGTGTTGCTCGGCGGTCGCCTGGTGCCCGTGCCGTGCCGTACGCATCCGCGCACGGATGGCACGGGTGTTGCCCGCGGCCTGAGCGGCTTCAGCCTGCTGGGCTCGTGCTGCGCCGGTGGCGCATTCCTGCTGCTGGGTTCGTATCGCTTCTGCGGTTTATGGCTTTTGCCGGATGCGGGCTGCGCCGGTAGATCATCCGTTCTGCCGGGCTCGTACTGCGCTGGCGGCTCATGCCTCTCGCTGAATTCATTCCGCGGCTGTGGCTCGTCGTGCAGGTGGTGGGCGGGGGTGCTGGGGCTGGGAGGGAAGGCGGAGCCGAGGATCGGCAGGCGGAGGCTTCCGAAGGTCATCATCGGAGGATGTCGCGGATTCGGGCGCTCGCCTCGATGAGGATGGCGCGGCACTGCTCGACCGTGGCCTCTGACAGGGGTGCGTTGGAGGCGTCCTGCCGTACGTGGGCGACGAAGTCGGCGAGTGCGTCGCCCAGCTCGCCGTCGAGGTCGGCTTGCCGGCCCGGGTCCTGGACTCCGCCGAAGGAGGTCCACACGTCGCTCCAGATGCCGCGCCACTCGCTGGTCCAGCGTTCGCTCTCGTCGCGGAGGTTGCGCGCCTGCCTGCGCCACTGCTCGCTGTGCTCCTTGGCCAGCCGCTGCCACTCCCGCTGCTGTTCGTGCTGCAGGCGCTTCCACTCGGCCTTCTGCCGGGCCGCCCGCCCGCGGCCGTCGTCCATCCCCGCGGTGGTCTCTTTGCGCACGTCGCGCGCCATCTGCGTGAGCTCCTCGCGCAGTGACTTGACCGTGTCGCGGACGTCTTCCTTGACCTCTCTGGCGATGTCACGCACGGAGCGGGAGATCTCTACCTCCAGGTCGGCGATCTCGTCCATCCGGGCGGCGAGTTCGGCCCTGCCCTTGTCGGTCAGCGAGAAGACCTTCTTGCCCTCGATGACCTCGTGGGTGACCAGGCCCTCGTCTTCCAGCCGGGCGAGACGCGGGTAGATCGTGCCAGGGGAGGGGGAGTAGACGCCGAGGAAGCGATCCTGCAGCAGCCGGATCACCTCATAGCCGTGGCGCGGGCTCTCCTCCAGGAGCTTCAGCAGGTAGAGCCGGAGTCTGCCGTGGCCGAAGACGGGACTCATCGTGCGTCCGCCTCGCCTTCCTTGTTCTTGGTGGTACGGGGATCAGTGGTGGCGTCGTGCAGATCGTCGAGATCGTCGACGTCGTCGAGGAGGTCGCCGGTCAGGAAGTCTCCCCGGATGAAGTCGTCGGCGCCGGACTTGTCGCGCGCCAGCAGGGCGACGTCTCCGGAGACCGTGGTCGCCGACAGCGACGCCATGCCGCCGCCGAGCCTGCCCCGCAACGACTTGGGCATCGGCATTGGCAGCGGGAAGTCACTCTGGCTCTCGCGGAGCTCGGGGAAGCCGCTGTCCAGGCGGCCGGAGGTGGTCCGCAGGGCCACGTCGGTGTCGACGTCGCGCGGGAGGCGTACGACGATCGGGGCCGAGATGCTGTTCAGTGTGACGTGGCCGGTCGGCGCGAGGTCGAGGTCGGCGGTGATCCGGCCGCTGACGGTCTTGGCCCGCAGCCGGCGCGGACGCCCGTCGGCGACGGTCAGCTCTCCGGAGACGCTGGTGAACGACAGGTCGCCGGTGAGGGTGCGGCTCTCCACATCGCCGGAGACCGTCTCCGCGTGGATGTCGCCGCTCACTCCGTCGAGCACGATCTCACCCGAGACGCTCTTCACGCTGGTGCGGTGCTCGAAGCCCGCCACCAGCGCCGAGGCCGAGACGACCCCGGCCTGTACCGGGCAGTCGCGCGGCACGGTGATCGTCAACTGGGCGACCCGCTTGTTCGGTCGCAGCCAGCCGAGCAGGCCGTCCCAGGTGAGGTCCTTGTAGGCGATGGTGAGCGTGCCGTCGTCGTCGTGGGTGACGGTCAACGGCGGATCACCCACCTGGCTCACGTCCAGGCTGGGCGGGCCCTCGCTGGCCAGCACCGACAGCCGACCGGCCACGATCCATACGTTCACCTTGCTGACCGGGCCGAAGGTCAGTTGCTCCGGCCCATCGATGGTCCACCTTGGCATGGCCCGCTGCACCCTTCTCGCGTCACATCCCTTGTAAGAGACACGATATGTCGCGTCTGCCAAAAGTCAAGATGTATCGCGTCTTCGGGTCGAAGTGGCCGCTGGTCGCCGACCGTGTGACGGGCTACTCGTCCTCGTCGTCGTCCAGCCGTGCCAGCCAGGTCGCCAGGCGCTCGACCGGGATCTCGAAGTCGGGATTGAGGTCGACGAACTCCCGCAGCCGCTCGGCCAGCCAGGTCACGCTGACCTCTTCCTCTCCGCGGCGCTCCACGAGCTCCTCGATGCCCCGATCGGTGAAGTACATCGCCCTCCTTGCCGTTCGTGCCGTGTGCCCGATCCGGGGGTGACGGCCCGTTAATCAGCACCAAAAGTAGCAGTTGACGGCTCTGTCGAGATAAATGGGTTTGCCTGCTGTGAACGGGGAATCGGATCGTACCAAATCTAGGACGCAACGTTATCGAGCACTTACCCTGGGTAATGCAAGTAGAGGCGTTCATTCCATGATCCAGGAGGTTCGACATGCGCCCCATTGCCCGAATGTTCACCATAGCCGCCCTCGCCGGCGGCCTGCTCGCCGCCGGCTCGGCCGCCTCGGTCGCCTCCGCGGCCATCAATCCCTCTGACCTGCTCAACTGCGCGCTGACCGGCGCCACAGACCTGTCGACCGTCGCGACCGATCCCGCCGCCCTCACCGGCGCACCGGCGGAGGCGCCGCTGGTGAGTTGCCTGAACCCCGCTCCCTGAGCCGAATTAACGAGAACGGGCCGCCGGGTGGCGACACCCGGCGGCCTTTCCTGCCATGAATTCCGGCTGCTTTTGTAGAAGAAAATTCAGTCATTTACTCAAGGTTTCGGGCGGCACTTGACCGGATACCTAGCGTGACAGCCCCTTCCCGTTACGTAGTACAAGGAGTCGCGTGAACATTCGAGCAGTGATCGTCGGTGCCGCGGCCACGGCGACCCTCGCCGTCGCCGCGATCGCCCCCGCCCCCGCCGCCCACGCCCAGCCCCGGGTGAGCGATCCGGTCGGCTGGTTGATCTTCGACGTTCTCGTCGAGCAGCCCACCATCTACGTCATCCCGCCACCGAAGTAGGGGTCTGTGGTGCCCTCCCTCCACCCGGTGCCGAGCGCACCGAACTCACAGGAAACGCCGACGAGCCGGCTGGGCTACTTCATGTTCCTCAGCCGATGGATTCAGGCCCCGCTCTACCTTGGTCTCATCGTCGCGCAGGTGGTCTACGTCTGGCGCTTCATGGTGGAGCTCAAACACCTGATCGTGCTGGGTTTCGGCGGCAAGGCCGCGGAGACCACCATCATGCTGATCGTCCTCGCCCTGGTCGACGTCGTGATGATCTCCAACCTGCTCATCATGGTGATCATCGGCGGCTATGAGACCTTCGTCTCCCGGCTGCGCATCGAGGGACACCCGGACCAGCCCCAGTGGCTGTCCCACGTCAACGCCAACGTGCTCAAGGTCAAGCTGGCCATGGCGATCATCGGCATCTCTTCCATCCACCTGTTGCAGATATTCATCAACGCCGGCCGTCCGGCCGTCACCGATAGGGAACTTCTATGGAAGACGCTCATCCACCTGACATTCATTCTTTCGGCGGTCGCGCTGGCCCTGATCGACAGGTTCATGCAGGGCGGACGGCCCCAGCACGCGGGCAACCGCGCCATGGGCAACGTCACGGAGCAGCCGAGCACTGCTCAGGACCGGCGCATCGCGTGATCCGGCTGGGAGCGGCGGCCTGGGGGCTCGCTCTCGCGGGCGTACTGGCCCTGGCGGCGCCGGCGTCGGCTGCCACGTACCAGGCTCAGGCCCCGCAGCCCCGGGTCCTCCGCCTCACGCCCCCGCCCGCGTCGGCCTCCCCGGCCGACCCGGCGGACCCGGCGGACCCGGCGGCAAAGCCCGCCACCGCACCGGCGCCCGCGGCCGATCCGGCCGCGTCCGTACCGGGGTCGGCGACCCCGGGGGCCGGTACGACCGGCACTGCCCCAGAGCCGGCGACTCCGGGGGCCGGTACGGCGGGGAGCGCCCCGGCGGCCGAAGCGCCCAAGGCGGCGGAACCGGCCGCGGGAGCCGAGGCGGCAGAGCCTGCGGAGGCACCGGAGGCGGCGCGGGCCGTACCGGCGGCTCCGCGCCCGTCGCTCATCGGCGACGTGGTGATCTTCAATGACGAGATCGTGGAACCGGTGTCGCTCCCGGTCACCACCTGCGGAGGAGTCGTGGCCGTGCTCAGTCGCCAGAAGCAGTCCTGCGACGGCGCCTCCCGCGTCTCCGACGACGACGCCTGAGACCGCGCCGGCCGGCCCCGCGCGATGACAGCCCCCGCCCCGCGCGGGGCCGGCCCGGCGCCCCAGCGGTCCACGACCGCTCATCGGTCCTCGACGCTACGAACAAAGCCCCTTGTCACGACGGTCCGCCGTATGTCGTGGCGAGGGGCTGCGGCGTGGTGGGGGTGGGAGACAGGGCCACTGGTGGCAGGGGGCAAAAGGAGGGGAAAAGCGAAAGGCCCCCCGAAGGGGGCCCTTTGGGGACGGGGTTAGTTGAAGATGGAGTCGAGGATGGCTTCGAGTTCGTGGTCGTGGGCGGCGTGGGAGCCGGTGGCCGGGGAGGAGTTGGGCTTGCGGGAGACCCGGTGGATCGGGCGGTCGCCCAAGGTGTCCGGGTTTTCCGCGAGCTTGAGGGTCAGGTACGGCCAGGGGCCCATGTTGACCGGCTCGTCCTGCGCCCAGACCAGCTCCGCGTCGGCCGGGTAGCGGGACAGCTCCGCCTGGAGCTCGTCCGTCGGGAACGGGTACAGCCGCTCCAGGCGGACCAGCGCGACGTCCTCGCTTCCGCGCTTGTCCCGGGCCGCCGCGAGATCGTAGTAGACCCGGCCGGAGCTGAGCACGATCTTGCGGACCGCCGAGGCGTCCACCTTCGCGTCGCCGATGACCGGCTGGAAGTAACCGGAGGTGAACTCGGCGGTGGGCGAACTGGCCGCCTTCGTCCGTAGCAGCGACTTCGGAGTGAAGATCACCAGCGGGCGGCGGCGGTTGGACAGCACCTGCCAGCGCAGCAGGTGGAAGTAGTTGGCCGGGGTGGAGGGCTGCGCGACCGTCATGTTGTCCTGGGCGCAGAGCTGCAGGAACCGCTCGATCCTTGCGGAGGAGTGGTCCGGGCCCTGGCCCTCGTAGCCGTGCGGGAGCAGCAGCACCACGGAGGAGCGCTGACCCCACTTCTGCTCACCGGCCGCGATGAATTCGTCGATGATCGTCTGCGCGCCGTTCACGAAGTCGCCGAACTGCGCCTCCCAGGCGACCAGCGCGTCCGGCCGGACGACGCTGTAGCCGTACTCGAAGCCCATCGCCGCGAACTCGCTGAGCAGCGAGTCGTAGACGTAGAACTTCGTGATGCCCTGGTTGAACGTCTTGAGCGGCGTGTGCTCCTCGCCGGTGACCCGGTCGACCAGCACCGCGTGCCGCTGGCCGAACGTGCCGCGCCGGGAGTCCTGGCCGACCAGGCGCACCGGGTGGCCGTCGATCAGCAGCGACCCGAACGCCAGCGTCTCGCCCATCGCCCAGTCGATGGTCTCCTCGGCCACCATCTTGCCGCGGCGCTGGATGACCGGCGCCAGGCGCGGGTGGACGGTGAAGCCCTCCGGCAGGTTGAGCTGGGTCTCCACGACCCGCTTGACGGTCTCCTCGGTGATCGCCGTGCTGGTGTCGCCGTGCGACCACGGCACCACCTCGGGGTCGCTCGGCCGCGGGAACTCGCCGGTGTGCTCCTTGGCCGCCTCGCGGGTCTCGGTGAACGCCTGCTCCAGCCGCGCCTGGTAGTCGCGCAGCGCCTGCTCGGCCTCCTCCACCGTGATGTCGCCGCGGCCGATCAGCGCCTCGGTGTAGAGCTTCCTGGTGGACCGCTTGGCGTCGATCAGGTCGTACATCAGCGGCTGGGTGAAGCTCGGGTTGTCGGTCTCGTTGTGGCCGCGCCTGCGGTAGCAGACCAGGTCGATCACCACGTCCTTGCGGAACGCCTGGCGGTACTCGTAGGCCAGCCGCCCGACGCGCACGACCGCCTCCGGGTCGTCGCCGTTGACGTGGAAGATCGGCGCCTGGATCATCCGGGCGACGTCGGTGGCGTACACCGACGAGCGGGACGAGGCGGGCGAGGTGGTGAAGCCCACCTGGTTGTTGACCACGACGTGGACGGTGCCGCCGGTGCGGTAGCCGCGCAGTTGCGACAGGTGCAGCGTCTCGGCCACGACACCCTGACCGGCGAACGCCGCGTCACCGTGGACCAGCAGCGGCAGCACGGTGAAGCCCTCTTCGCCGCGCTCCAAGATGTCCTGCTTTGCGCGGACGACGCCCTCCAGCACAGGGTCGACCGCCTCCAGGTGGGAGGGGTTGGCCACCACGGAGGTGACGATCTTCTGGCCGTCGGGTGACACGAAGTCGCCCGAGGAGCCCAGGTGGTACTTCACGTCGCCGGAGCCGTGCGCGCTGCGCGGGTCCAGGTTGCCCTCGAACTCGCCGAAGATCTGCCCGTAGGACTTGCCGACGATGTTGGCCAGCACGTTGAGCCGGCCGCGGTGGGCCATGCCGATCACGACCTCGTCGAGACCGTCGCCCGCCGCCTCGGAGATCACCGAGTCGAGCAGCGGGATCAGCGACTCGCCGCCCTCCAGCGAGAACCGCTTCTGGCCGACGAACTTGGTCTGGAGGAAGGTCTCGAACGCCTCGGCGGTGTTGAGCCTGCGCAGGATGTGAAGCTGCTCCTCGCGGTCGGGCTTGGCGTGCGGCTTTTCCACCCGCTCCTGGATCCAGGCCCGTTCCTCGGGATTTTGGATGTGCATGTACTCGATGCCGGCGGTGCGGCAGTACGAGTCGCGCAGCACGCCCAGGATCTCGCGCAGCTTCATCAGCGGCTTGCCGCCGAACCCGCCGGTGGCGAACTCGCGCTCCAGGTCCCACAGGGTGAGCCCGTGCGACTGGATGTCCAGGTCGGGGTGCTTGCGCTGCATGTACTCCAGCGGGTCGGTCTCGGCCATCAGGTGGCCGCGGACCCGGTAGGCGTGGATCAGCTCAAGAACCCTGGCCGACTTGGCCACGTCGTCGTCGTGGGTGGCGGAGATGTCGGGCACCCAGCGGACCGGCTCGTACGGGATGCGCAGCGCTTCGAAGATCTCGTCGTAGAAGCCGTTGCCGCCGAGCAGTAGCTGGTGGATCCGGCGCAGGAACTCGCCCGACTGCGCGCCCTGGATGATGCGGTGGTCGTAGGTGCTGGTCAGCGTGATGACCTTGCTGACCGCCAGCCGGGCCAGCGTCTCGGTCGAGGCCCCCTGGTACTCGGCGGGGTACTCCATCGCGCCGACGCCGATGATCGTGCCCTGGCCGGGCATCAGCCGCGGCACCGAGTGGACGGTGCCGATGGTGCCCGGGTTGGTCAGGCTGATCGTGGTGCCGGAGAAGTCGTCGATGGCCAGCTTGCCGTTGCGGGCCTTGCGGACGATCTCCTCGTACGCCATCCAGAACTGCCGGAAGTCCATGCCTTCGGCGGACTTGATGGACGGCACCAGCAACTGCCGGGTGCCGTCGGACTTCTGGACGTCGATGGCCAGGCCCAGCCCGACGTGCTCGGGCTTGACCAGCATCGGCTTGCCGTCGGCCTCGGCGTAGGAGTGGTTCATGTCGGGCATCTCGGCCAGCGCCTTGACGACCGCGAAGCCGATCAGATGGGTGAAGGAGACCTTCCCGCCGCGCCCGCGCGACAGGTGGTTGTTGATCACGATCCGGTTGTCGACGAGCAGCTTGGCCGGGACCGCGCGCACGCTGGTGGCGGTCGGTACGGCCAGGGAGGACTCCATGTTGGTGACCGTGCGCGCGGCGGCGCCGCGCAGCCGGACCTCCTCGGCGCCCTCGGGCACCGGGGTGGCCTGCTTGCCCGCGGGCTCCTTGGGGGCCGCCTTCGCGGGTGCTTCCTTCGCTTGCGCTGGAGACTTCGCCGGTGCGGGAGCGGGCGCCGCCGGAGCGGCAGGTTGTGCGGGCGGAGCCGTCGTGGCCCCGTTCGCGGTGGTGGGGGCCGCCGGGGTCGCCCGGCCCGGCCCGTAGTCAGGGTTGTAGTCAGCGAAGAAGTTCCACCAGGCACGGTCCACTGACTCGGGGTCCTGGAGATACTTCTGGTACAGCTCGTCGACAAGCCACTCGTTTTGCCCGAAGCTTGCCAGCGGGTTAGACCGCGACGACTCAGACGACACGGCGGAAATCGCCCTCTTCCGCAGATCGGCGTTGATGTAGTTGATGAAAGAGATCCTGTTCAAGGTTACTCGCCCATAACGGCGGAAGATGCAGCCCCGAGACAGCTCACAGGGCCGATCCTCCCAGGACGCCCCGAAGTCGTCACATGGAGGTAGTCAGTCCAGGCGGTATCCGCCTGGTCACCCGCTCGTTAGAGGGATGTCACTCCATGGTAAGCAACCGGGTCTCGGTGTGCGCATCGGGGGAGATCTGGTCCAGCAGGGTGGTCAGTTCGCGCCCGGCCGCCTCCAGCTCGTCCAGCCGCATCGGGGCGAGCCGCTCCAGGATGAACAGCGCGTCGGTGGTCTCCTCGGTGATCCGGGTCCGGACGCACTGCCGCCAGTTCCATCGCCGGCAGGTGACGCCCTGGTCGTCGCGCCAGACGACCTCGCCGATCTCCGGGTGGTCGGTGACCTCCTCGCCGGCGGCCGTGGTGTCGAACGGCTCGTCGCCCTGCGCCCTGATCAGCCGCGCGGGGCCGATGTAGCGGGAGATGTCCTCTCCGCCGATCGGCAGCGCGTGCGCGACGCTGATCGCGTTGTAGGCATCGACCACGAGGTTGATCTCCGGTAGCTGGACCCGCCTGATCAGCGCGTCGACCGAGGGCCGGGTGCGCTGTGGCTTGGCGCCGAAGGACCGGTAGGCCGCCCGCCACGCCTCGATCCGCTCGTGCTCGGGGCCCACCGCGCGCCCGGCGGCGTCGGTCAGCCAGGCCCGCGATCGGTCATCGGACGGGCCGTTGCGCAGGCCGCGCACGGTCATCAGTAGCACGGCGAAGTCCGGCCGCAGCTCGCGTACGGCGTCGTCGATCCACACGTCCTCTATTCGCACCCGCCTCACTCTAGCGACGGCGCAAGCGATCTGAACCGTTCGCGCTCCGCGTGCGTACTCACGTACGGGCCCGTCGGCCGCCTATCAGGGGACGGCCGACGGGCGGGGCGCCGGCCGGGACCGCAAATGAAGCCTTGCAAAGCTTCATTTGCGGTCTACGCTCCTGCCATGAGGAACTCCTTCCGGGTCACCGATCCGCGCACGCTCAAGGCCGTCGCCCACCCGCTGCGCCTGCGGCTGCTCAGCCTGCTGCGCAGCGACGGCCCGGCCACCGCCTCCGAGCTGGCCCGCACGGTCGCGGAAAGCTCCGGCCTCACCAGCTACCACCTGCGCGAACTCGCGAAGTACGGCTTCATAGAAGAAGACCCCGACCAGCGGGACGCCCGCGAGCGACGCTGGCGGGCCGTCCACCGCTACCTCTCCTGGGACAACGCCGAGATGGCCGCCACCGAGGAGGGGCGGGAGGCGGTGGCGGCCATCCGGCAGCGTCAGATCGAGCTGCTGGTCCGGAGCAATGGAGAGTTCGAGGCGCAGGCGGCGAGCTGGAGCCCGGAGTGGATCGAGGCCGCGGGCATCAGCGACGACGTCGTCCGCCTCACTCCGGCCTCGCTCACCGAGCTATACCAGCGGTGGGAGGACGTCCTTCGCGAACTCGCGGCCCGCGACGCCGACGCCCCCGCGGCCGAACAGGTCGTGATCCACTACTCCGCCTTCCCGAGACGGCCCGCCCCCGAAGGCCCCGCCGAAGAAGCCGAAGGGGAGTCGGAGTGAACGCCGTTTCCGCACGCCGCCGCTACGCGCTGGTGAGCGCGCTGACCTGGTTACCTCCCGGCCTGATGATGGCCCCGCTGGTGCTGCTGATGTCGGGCCGCGGGCTGGGCGTCGCGCAGATCGGCGCGGTCATGGGCCTCTACGGCCTGGTGGTCGTGCTGCTGGAACTGCCCACCGGCGGACTGTCCGACGTCATCGGCAGGCGTACGGTCCTGGCCGCCTCGGGGGCGTTCAGCGCCGCCGCCTACACGGTCCTGGTGCTGGCCCACTCGCTGCCGATGTTCATGCTGGGCAGCGCGCTGAAGGGCGTCGCGCGGGCGCTGTCCAGCGGTCCGGCGCAGGCGTGGTACGTCGACACCCTGCACGCCGCCGAGGGCCGGGACGCCGACCTGAAGCCCGGCCTGGCCCGCGGCGAGGCGATGGGCTCGATCGCGCTGTGCGCGGGGGTGGTGACCGGGGGACTGCTGCCGCTCGGCCTGTCCTCGGCGGTCGCCGAGCCGCTGGCGGCGCC
This sequence comes from Spongiactinospora sp. 9N601, assembly GCF_044326295.1. Classification (NCBI taxonomy): domain Bacteria; kingdom Bacillati; phylum Actinomycetota; class Actinomycetes; order Streptosporangiales; family Streptosporangiaceae; genus Spongiactinospora; species Spongiactinospora sp. 9N601. Next base: position 465,947 of record NZ_JBIRBB010000005.1, on the reverse strand, counting down.
CATGATGCTGGCCGGGGTCGCGTCGCTGGCGCTGCTGGCCGTGGTGCTGGTCGCGCTGCCCGAGCCGCCGCGCGAACGGCTGGGCCTGGCCGAGGTGCTGCGCGGGGTGCCGCTGTCGATCCGTACGGGCGTCGGCGTGGCGGTCAGGGACGGCGTGCTGGCCAGGATGCTCGGCGTCAGCGCGGCGGCGGGCATCGCGCTGTGCTCGATCGAGCTGCTGACGCCGATCAGGCTCGGCGAGCTGGCCGGCGGCCCGGGCGCGGGCAGCACCGCCTACGGCATGGTCGCCGCGGTGGGCTTCGCGGCGAGCGCGGCGGGCAATGCCCTGGCCCCGGCCCTCGCGCGGGTCGCGGGCGGTTCGGCCCGCGGGGCCAGGGCCGGCGCGCTGGTCACGGTACTGGCGCTCGGCGGCCTCGCCGCGTCCACGGCGCTGCCCGGTGCGGCCGGCCTGGCCGCCACGGCGGGTGCGTACCTGATCCTGTTCGTCGGGCTGTCGGCGGCCACGCTGCTGCACGTCGAGATCATGCACGGCCGGGTGGAGGCCGCCCAGCGGGCCACGCTGCTCTCGGTGGACTCGCTGTCCCTCCAGTTCGGCGGCTTCCTGGCGAACATCGGCCTCGGCTGGCTGGCGGGCCGGGCGGGCATCGGCGCGGCTTGGGCGGTGGCGAGCGGGCTGATGCTGCTGTCCACGCTGCTGTATCCGCGCACCCGCGCGGTTCTCGCGATCGCCCCGCGCCCCGCGCCCTGATAGAACCTCGTTCTAGGCGGCCGGTCGAGAGGAGCCCGGGATGCGGATGGTCACGGCGGTGAACGCGGCGCAGCGTGAGGCGTGGCGCGGGGGCGGGTTACCGGAGGTCGAGCGTGTAGGGCCGGGCCTGTGGTCGATCCCGGTCCCGCTGCCTGTGGATTCGCTGCGCTATGTCCTGGTCTATGCCCTCGAACTGCCGGACGGCGTGGCGATCATCGATGCCGGGTGGGACACCGAGGACGCCTACCAGGGCCTGGCGGGCGGTCTGGCGACCGCCGGGTACACGATCGCGGACGTGCGTGCCGTCCTGGTCACGCACGTCCACCTCGACCACTACGGGCTGGCGGCCCGGGTGCGAGAGGAGTCCGGGGCGTGGATCGGCCTGCATCCGGCGGACGCCCGGCTCCTCACAGGGCACGACGGCGGGATCGACGCGCTGATCGCGAGCGAGCAGGCACTGCTGGCCCGCTGTGGCGCGCCGCCGATGACCTCGGAGTCGACGGCGGGCACGGCCGCGATGATCAGGCGGTTCGTCACCCAGCCGGCCCCGGACCGGCTGATCGAGGACGGCGAGCCGATCGGCCTGCCCGGCTGGGACCTGCGGGCGCGCTGGACCCCCGGCCACTCGCCCGGCCACCTGTGCTTCGTGGACGGCGAGCGGCGGCTGCTGTTCTCCGGCGACCACGTACTGGCCAAGATCACCCCGATCGTGGCGGTACGCTCCCAGTCGCCCGCCAACCCGCTCGCCGACTACCTGGACTCCCTGGCCGAGGTGCGCGGATGGGACGTGGCGGAGGTGCTGCCCGCGCACGAGTACCGCTTCAGGGAGCTGGCCGACCGGGTGGATGACGTCATGGCGCACCACGGCGAACGGCTCCGCGAGATCGAGGCCGTGCTCGCGGGCGCGGACGGGATGAGCTGCTGGACGGCGGCGACCCGGTTGACGTGGTCGCGGCCCTGGGAGTCCATCCCGGAGTACATGCGGCGCGGCGCGAACAGCGAGACGCTGGCGCACCTGGTCTGGCTGGAGGCCAGGGGGCGGGCGCGGCGGGTCCCCGGGGAGCCTGATCTGTGGTTCCCGATTTCCCGATAAAGCCAGTAGGAAATATTGACTTTGTCCGGAGTGCTGCGTAACTTGTCCGGTATGGACCAGACGGGCACGCCGGAGCAGACGGTGTACGAAGGCGACCGCCACTGGTACGACCTTCCCGAAGACGACCTCGAACTCGAGGCGGAGGTGGTGGCATGACGGTGGTCGCCCTGGTGGGCAACCCCCGGGCCGGGTCGCGCACGCACGGGGTCGCGGTGGCGGCGGCCGAAGCCGTGCGTGCCCGGCTCGGCCATGCGGACCCGCCCGACGTGGTGGACCTGTCCGCGCTCGCCTCCGTGGTGCTCTCCCCAGAGCCGTCCGCGGGTCTTGAGATCGCTCTGGAACTGGTCACGAGCGCCGATGTCCTGGTGGTGGTCAGCCCGACGTACAAGGCGACCTACACCGGGCTGCTCAAGGCGTTCCTGGACCGGCTCCCCGGCGGCGCGCTGCGCGGCAAGGCCGCGCTCCCGCTGCTGGTGATGGGCGATCCGCGGCATGCGCTCGCGGTGGAGCTGCACCTACGTCCGCTGCTGCTCGAACTCGGCGCGTTCGTGCCCACGCCCGGGCTCGCCGTGCTGGAATCACGGTTGCCGGAACTCGGCGACGTGATCGGCGACTGGGCCGACAAGGTGGCGCCTCAGGTGGAGGCGGTGACGCGCGGGGTCGTGGCCACCTGAGGCCGCCACCTGATCGGTACGGCCGGCCACGCCGCACCGCTAGGCCAGCCGTACGGTTCCCCTGCCGGTGATGAGAGGGAGGTCCAGGACGGTGCGGATGCCGGGCGGGGCGGCGCACACGGCGGCGATCGAGTTGACCGCGTGGGCCGCCGCGCCCGCCAGTCCGTGCGAGACCTCCTCGATGCTGATCATCATCTGCGGCACGCCCTCGATGTGCACGGTGAACCCCGGATCCGGCCAGCGCGGAGCCTGGCGGGCGTCGGCCTTGTAGACGCACTCCACGGTCATGAACGGCATGCCGCGCACCAGCCCGGAGAAGACCCAGCGCGACGCGCTGACCGTGCCCGCGCCGACGACCCCGGCGGCGATCTCGAACTCCTCGGTGGCGAGTTCGAATTCGTCGCTCTCCTCCACCTCGTCCAGGACCACGCCCAGCGCGTCGGCCACGAGCTGGACGCTCTCGGCGAACAGCGCCCGCTGGAAGGCCCGGAACGGCCGGACCGCCGCCGCGTACTCCTTCGGCCCGCGGGTGAACCCGATGAGGTCCACCACCACCTGGCGGGACGGGTGCCCCGCGAAGTCGGACGTCTCGCGCACGTAGATGTGATCCACCCGGCTGGACAGCCCGGTCATGGTGAGCGGCAGCAGGTCGCTCATGAAGCCCGGGTTGATGCCGGTGCCGTGCAGGGTCGTGCCGCCCTGGCGGCAGGCCGCGGTGAGCCGGTCGAGCACACCCGTGCCGTACGCCTTGGGGTAGACGTAGCCGGTGGTGGTGATGACGTTCTTGCCCGAGGCGAGCAGACCGGAGATCGTCTCGGTGTCGCCCGCGTGGTCGCCGCGGAAGAACGACGACGGCAGCGGCATGTGCAGTACGCAGTCGGCGTCGAGGGCCATGATCTGGTCGACGTCGTCGGTGCATTTGATCCCGCAGGGGGAGAGGCCGACCAGCTCGGCCGCGTCGGTGCCGACCTTGTCGTGGTCGTAGACCAGGACGCCGGTGAGCTCCAGGTCGGGTCTTCTGATGAGGTCGCGTAAGGAGAACCGTCCAACTGCGCCCGTGGCCCATTGGACCACTCGGAGGGGCGGCCGTACGGGCATGCATGGCCTCCAGCCCGGTGTCATGTGGCGGGCCGCGGGTGAAGCCGGCGCACACCGCCCCGCGCCCCTACGGGAGTGGAAAACTCTAGCAGAAATTTAACCACCCGATCACTATCCGCGACATTGCAGCCTGGTGACCATCGCTGACCTGGGCATATGCGCATACTACGCGCATTTCCGACTTTATGGGACATCGATCTCCTCGCGGAAGTCGGCGTAAGTCCCCGTGTTTGGAACGCGTCTTTGTTCGACGATCAACGTAAGTCGACAATGTTTCAGTATTGTCACGGGCGATTAGGGTCTTGAAATCGCGATAAGTAGCTATTTATCGTCCAGGCATGACGTTCGGTTCCGCCGATGAGCGAACGGTCGCCGGGTCGCCCGGCGACGTGCTCACCCTGATCGGCACCGGCTCCGCGACCACCCGCGCCGACCTCGCCAAGGTCACCGGCCTGGCCAGATCCACCGTCTCCCAGCGGGTGGACGCGCTGATCGAACACGGGCTCGTCGAGGAGACCGAGAACGGCGAGTCCACCGGCGGACGCCCGCCGCGCAGGCTCCGCCTCCACACCGCGGGCCACGTCGTCGCGGGCGTGGACCTCGGCGCGACGCACTGCCGTACGGTCCTGCTGGACATCGGCGGCACGGTCCTCGCCACCCGCGAGGACACCATCCCGATCGCCGAGGGGCCGGAGACCGTGCTGGCCCACGCCGACGAGCGGATCAAGGGCCTGCTGGCCGAGGCGGGGCGCGCGCCCGCCGCGCTCAAGGCCATCGGCATCGGCGTGCCCGGCCCGGTCGAGCACGCCACCGGACGCCCCAACAACCCGCCGATAATGCCGGGCTGGAACGAGTATCCCGTCCCCGAGTTCTTCGCCGGCCGCTACGACGCCGCCGTGCTGGTCGACAACGACGTCAACGTGATGGCGCTCGGCGAGCACCGCAACGCCTTTCCCGGCACCGGCTACCTGCTGTTCGTCAAGGTCGGCACCGGGATCGGCTGCGGCGTGGTGGCCGGGGGACGGCTGCACCGCGGCGCGCAGGGCTCGGCGGGCGACATCGGGCACATCCGGGTGAGCGGTCACGACGACGCGGGCTGCCGCTGCGGCAACAGCGCCTGCCTGGAGGCCGTCGCGGGCGGGGCCGCGCTCGCCAGGCGGCTGACCGAACTCGGCTACCCCGCCGAGACCGGCGCCGATGTCGTCGCGCTCGTGCAGAGCGGCAACACCCAGGCGTTGCGGCTGGTCAGGGAGGCGGGCCGGCTCATCGGCGAGGTGCTCGCCGGGCTGGTCAACTTCTTCAACCCCGAGGTCATCGTGATCGGCGGGGCGCTGGCCAGGGTCCATGACCACCTGCTGGCCGGGATCAGGGAGACCATCTACCGCAGATCCCTGCCGCTGGCCACGCACCACCTGGTGATCACGCCCAGCCGTACCGGGGTGGACGCGGCGGCGCTCGGGGCCGGGCTGCTCGCGATCGAGCACTACCTCGCCCCGGACAACATCAACCGGATCATGGAAGCCCTGCCGTCATGAGCGAACTGCTGGTCATGAAGGGGATCGTCAAGGGCTTCCCCGGCGTGCGGGCGCTCTCCGGCGTGGACTTCTCGCTGCGCGCGGGCGAGGTCCACTGCCTGCTCGGCCAGAACGGCGCGGGCAAGTCCACGCTCATCAAGATCCTCGCGGGCGCGCACCGGCCGGACGAGGGCACCATCACCCTGGGCGGCGAGCAGGTGCGGATGACCGGCCCGACCGACGCCATCCGGCTCGGCGTCGCCACCATCTACCAGGAACTCGACCTAGTGGACGGCCTCAGCGTGGCCGAGAACGTGTTCCTGGGCCACGAGCACGCGGCCTTCGGCTTCACCCGCCGCCGCGCCGCGAACCGGGCCGCCGCCGCGCTGCTGGCCCGGCTCGGCCATCCGGAGATCCCCCCGGCCCTCGAGGTCGGCCGGCTGGCCCCCGCGGGCAAGCAGGTGGTCAGCATGGCCAGGGCGCTGTCCCACGACGCCCGGGTGATCGTGATGGACGAGCCGTCCGCGGCGCTCGCCCACGACGAGGTGCGGGGCCTGTTCCGGGTCATCCGCGAACTGACCGCGCAGGGCGTCGCCGTCGTCTACATCTCCCACCGGCTGGAGGAGATCCGCGAGATCGGCGACCGGGTCACCGTGCTGAAGGACGGCCGGACCGCCGCCGCCGGGCTGCCCGCCCGCGACACCCCGACCGGGCGGATCGTGTCGCTGATGACCGGGCGCGACGTGGAGTATGTGTTCCCGCCCCGGCGGGAGGCGACGTTCGGCGCGGAGGTGCTGCGGGTCGAGGACCTGTCGGTGCCCGGGGTGTTCTCCGGAGTGTCGTTCTCGGTGCGGGCCGGGGAGATCGTCGGGCTGACCGGGCTGGTCGGCTCCGGCCGCACCGAGATCGCCGAGGCCGTCTACGGCGCGCGCGGGGCCGGCGGGCGGGTGTTCGTGGACGGGCGTCCGGTACGGCGGGGCGGCGTCACGCGTGCCGTACGGCTGGGCATGGGCCTGGCCCCCGAAGAGCGCAAGGCCCAGGCCCTGCTGCTGGAGGAGAGCCTGGCCCGCAACATCACCCTGGGCAGCCTGCCCCGCTACTCCCGTCTGGGCTGGCTTGACCGGCGGCGCGAGCGCGCCGACGCCGCCGCGCAGATCAACGCCCTGGACATCCGCCCGCCCGACCCCGACCGGCCGATCAAGACCCTCTCCGGCGGCAACCAGCAGAAGGCGGTGCTCGCCCGCTGGCTGATCAACGGCCGCCGGCTGCTGCTCCTGGACGAACCGACCCGCGGCGTGGACGTGGGCGCGCGGGCCGAGCTGTACGCGGTGATCCGCGGACTCACCGACGCCGGGATCGGCGTGCTGCTGATCTCCAGCGAGGTGCCCGAGGTGCTGGGCCTGGCCGACCGGGTGCTGGTGATCAGGGAGGGCGCGGTCGTCCACGAGGCCGACGCCCGCGACCTGGACGAGCACCGGGTGCTCGACCTGGTGATGGCCGCGCAGGACAGCACTCCGCACAAGGAGGAACCGGGTGACTAACCACTCGATCCGGCGGCCCGGCAGGCCGTACACAGGGGCCGGCCTGCTGGGCGCCGTCGGACGGGCGCGGCACCTCGGGCTGGTGCTCGCGCTCGTGCTGCTGGCGCTGGTCGGCCTGGTGACGGTACCGGAGACCTTCGCCACGACCTCCAACCTGGTCACCGTCCTGGCGCTGGCCGCGACCATCGGCGTGATCACGGTCGGCATGACGTTCGTCATCATCGGCGGCGGCATCGACCTGTCGGTGGGCGCGGTGATGGCGCTCGCCTCGGTGTGGGCGACCACGCTGGCCACGCAGTCCTACGGGCCGGTGGTGATGGTGATCTGCGCCGTGCTGGTCGGCACCGGGGCCGGGCTGCTGTCCGGGTTCCTCATCTCCTACGGGCGGATGGTGCCGTTCATCGCGACGCTGGCCATGCTGGTGGCCGCGCGCGGCCTGGCCGAGCGCATGTCGGACCGGCGCACCCAGCTCGTCCAGCCGGGCAACTCCGCGCTGGTGGACCTGTCCAGCGGGCGGGTGCTCGGCCTGCCGCCGATCGTGTTCGTGTTCGCCGCCGTGGTGGTGGCCGGGTGGGTCGTACTGAACCGCACGACCTTCGGGCGGCGCACCTACGCCGTCGGCGGCAACCCCGAGGCCGCCAAGCTGGCCGGCATCGACGTGCGCAGGCACACCATGCTGCTGTACGGATTGTCCGGGCTGTGCTGCGGGATCGCCGCCGTGATCATCATGGCCCGGACCACCACCGGCTCCTCCACCCACGGCGACCTGTACGAGCTGGACGCCATCGCCGCGGTGATCATCGGCGGCACCCTGCTGACCGGCGGCCGGGGCACGATCGGCGGCTCCATCCTCGGCCTGCTGATCTTCACCTTGATCACCAACCTGTTCATCCTCAACGGCCTCAACACCAGCGATCAGCTCGTCGCCAAGGGGCTGATCATCGTCATCGCCGTGCTGCTGCAACGGCGGAGCCTCCGATCCCGGACCTAGCGCGTACCCGTAGGAGAGAGCAATGAGCGAGAACGTCGGCCGACGGGGATTCCTGCTCGGTGGAGCCGTCGTCGGCACCGGGGCACTCGTCACCGCCTGCACCGGTAACGACCCCCAGACCGCCCCCCAGGCCGCCGCCTCCTCCCCGGCGCCCGCCGCCACCGAGGGCAACGACGTGCCGGGCGAGAAGGTGGTGATCGGCTTTTCCGCCCCGGCCGCCGACCACGGCTGGATCGCGGCCATCGCCAAGAACGCCGAGGCCACCGCGAAGCGGTTCGGCGACGTGGAGTTCAGGCCGGTCCAGCCGACCAACGACATCAACCAGCAGATCTCCGCCGTCGAGTCGCTGATCGCGGCCAAGGTCAACGCGCTGGTGATCTTGCCCAACGACGGTCAGCAGCTCAACCAGATCGCCCGCAGGGCCAGTGACGCGGGCATCCCGGTCGTCAACCTGGACCGCGTCTTCCCCGACAAGCTCTCCTACCGGACCTGGATCGGCGGCGACAACTACGGCATGGGCGTGGCCGCCGGCCACTACATCGGCGCGGCCCTGAAGGAGAAGAACGTCGCCGACCCGGTGATCGTCGAGATCCAGGGCATCGCCACGCTGCCGCTCACCCAGGACCGCAGCAAGGGCTTCGCCGACGCGCTCAAGACCTACGGCTTCCGCGTCACCGCCCGGCAGGACGCGCAGTTCACCGTCGAGACCGGTACCTCGGTGGCGAGCAACCTGCTCCAGGCGCACAAGAAGATCGACGCGCTGTGGAACCACGACGACGACCAGGGCGTCGGCGTGCTCGCCGCGATCAACGAGGCCGGGCGGAACGAGTTCGTGATGGTCGGCGGGGCCGGGTCGGCCAACGCCATGCGCGAGATCCGGAAACCGGACTCCGTGCTCAAGGCCACCGTCACCTACAGCCCCAGCATGGCCTCGTCCGCCGTCAAGCTGGCCAGGCTGATCGCACAGGGCAAGGGTATGAGCGACCTTGTGGAGAACCAGGTGCCACAGTCGATCACGCTCGCGTCCGAGACCATCACCAGGGAGAACGTCGAGCGGTACCTACCGCTCGGATTCGAGTCCTGATCGGGGGAGGAGATCACGTGCAGGACCGCAGACCGGCGCTGGGCGTCGGCATGGTGGGCTACGCCTTCATGGGCAGGGTCCACTCCCAGGCGTGGCGCAGCGTCGGCGCGTTCTACGACCTGCCGGTACGGCCCGCGCTGGCGGCGCTGTCGGGCAGGTCGAAGGATCACGCCGTGGCCGCGGCGCGGCGCTTCGGCTGGGCGGCGGTGGAAAGCGACTGGAAGGACCTCATCGACCGCGACGACGTGGCGATCGTGGACGTCTGCACGCCCGGCGACTCGCACGCCGAGATCGCCATCGCCGCGCTGGCCGCGGGCAAGCACGTGTTGTGCGAGAAACCGCTGGCCAACACGGTCGCCGAGGCCGAGGCGATGGCCACAGCGGCGCGGTCGGCGGCGGCCAGGGGCGTGCGTTCCATGGTCGCCTTCAACTACCGGCGCGTACCGGCCGTCGCGCTGGCCCGCCGCCTGGTCGCCGACGGCAGGCTCGGCGAGATCCGCCACGTCAGAGCGATCTATCTACAGGACTGGCTGGTCGATCCGGAACATCCGCTGGTGTGGCGGCTGCGCAGGGAAAAGGCCGGATCGGGGGCGCTCGGCGACATCGGGGCGCACGTCGTGGACACGGTGGCGTTCGTCACCGGGCAGCAGGTGACCGGCGTGTCGGCGCTGACCGAGACGTTCGTCAAGGAGCGCCCGCTGCCCGGCGCCCCGGGCACGGGCCCGGTGACCGTGGACGACGCGGCGCTGTTCATCGGCCGGCTGACCGGGGGCGCGCTGGCGTCCTTCGAGGCCACCAGGTTCGCCACCGGGCGCAAGAACTCGCTGCGGATGGAGATCAACGGCTCGCTCGGCAGTCTGTCCTTCGACTTCGAGGCGATGAACGAGCTGTGGTTTCATGACGCGACCCTGCCCGGCGAGGAGGGCGGCTTCCGGAAGATCATCGTGACCGAGCCCGGCCACCCGTACCTGGACGCCTGGTGGCCGCCGGGGCACGGGCTCGGGTACGAGCACACCTTCACCCACGAGGTCAGGGACTTCCTTTCGGCCATCGCCGCCGAAAGCGATCCGGAGCCGTCCTTCGAGGACGGCCTGCGGGTGCAGCGGGTGCTGGCCGCCGTGGAACGCAGCGCCGCCGAGGAGAGCCGGTGGACAGCCGTATGAGGGGAAGTGAGTGAGATGACCAGACCCATCACGTTGTTCACCGGCCAGTGGGCCGACCTGCCGTTCGAGGAGGTCTGCCGGCTCGCCGCGGGCTGGGGGTACGACGGCCTGGAGATCGCCTGCTGGGGCGACCACTTCGAGGTGGACAAGGCCCTGGCCGACGATTCCTACATCCCGCGCAGGCTGGAGATCCTTGCGGAGCACGGCCTGAAGGTGTGGGCGATCTCCAACCACCTGGTCGGCCAGGCCGTGTGCGACCACCTCATCGACGAGCGCCACCGGGCGATCCTGCCCGCCCGGATCTGGGGGGACGGCGAGCCGGAAGGCGTGCGGCGGCGGGCCGCCGAGGAGATCGCGGACACCGCGCGGGCCGCCGCCCGGCTCGGCGTCGGCACCGTCGTGGGATTCACCGGCTCGCCCATCTGGCACACCGTGGCGATGTTCCCGCCGGTCCCGGCGTCGGTGATCGAGGACGGGTACGCCGGCTTCGCCGCCCGCTGGAACCCGATCCTCGACGTCTTCGACGAGGTCGGGGTGCGGTTCGCGCTGGAGGTGCACCCGAGCGAGATCGCCTACGACCACCACACGACCGTGGCGACCCTCGCGGCGGTCGGCCGCCGCCCGGCGTTCGGGCTGAACTGGGACCCCTCGCACATGCTGTGGCAGCAGCTCGACCCGGCGGACTTCGTGCTCGACTTCGCCGACCGGATCTACCACGTGGACTGCAAGGACACCAAGATCCGCTGCGGCGACGGCCGGCGTGGGCGGCTCTCCTCGCACCTGCCGTGGGGCGACCCGCGGCGCGGCTGGGACTTCGTCTCCACCGGCCGCGGCGACGTGCCGTGGGAGGACTGCTTCCGCGCCCTGAACACGATCGGGTACGCCGGGCCGATCTCCGTGGAGTGGGAGGACGCGGGGATGGACCGGCTGATGGGGGCGCCGGAGGCGCTGGCGTTCGTCCGCGAGCTGAACGCGATCACTCCGCCACGGGCCGCGTTCGACGCGGTGTTCACGGCGCCCTGAGCCGCGCGCTCATCGGTGGGGTTACCTATTCATCGCCAAGTATGAAGGCTAATTCGCATTTCCCGGCTAGCCTTTACCGAATGACGCAGCGGTTTACCGAGGCCATGCGACTCATGCGGTGCAGCGATCCGCAGCAGCGCGAGGACGGCTTCTTCCTGTTGTGGCCGCACGCCGGCGAGCACGTGGGCGAGCTGATCGCCGAGTTCCGCGACGAGGACGACGAAGACCACGGGTTTCGCTGCCGGTTGCTGGAGTTGATCGTCGAGGCGAGGTCGTTGTCGGCGTTGCCGTTGCTGACCGAGCTGGCGGAGGGCGAGGACGAGGCGTTCCGGTACTGGGCGCTGCGCGGCCTGCGGCGGCTGCCCGGGCAGGAGGCGCGGCAGGTGCTCTGGCGGGCGCGGCCCGAGGAGGGCTGACGGCTCTCGACACAGTGCGGCGGGCGCTTCAGCCCAGTACGGCGGGCAGCCCGAAGCGCGCGAAGTGCTCGCCGCCGATGAAGGAGGTGATCTCGCAGATCCGGTCGCCGCGCAACGTCAGCACATTGATCGACCAGGCGTGATGCTCGTCTGTGGCGTCGCTGCGCAGGTAGCAGGCCACGGCGGGCCGGCCGTTCGCGCTGACGTACCGATGCCGCCAGGACCCGCAGGACGCCAGCGGCACCCGCACCGCGAAGTCGGTGACCGCCTCGATGCCGTGGTACCAGTGCGGGATCGGCGGCATCGACCAGGTGACGTCCTCGGTCAGCAGGGCGACCAGCGCGTCGGCGTCGCCGCGTTCCAGCGCGGTGGCGTAGCCCGTGACGATCTCCCGCAGCCGCGCGTCGCCGATCTTGCGAAGCGCCCGCTGCCGGCTCGGGGCGGGGATCTTGGCGTGGACGATGGCGCGGGCGCGTTGCAGGGCGCTGTTGACCGACGCGACCGAGGTGTCCATCGCGTCCGCGATCTCGGCGGCGGAGAAGCCGAGCACCTCGAACAGCAGCAGCGCCGCCCGCTGGTTGCCGGGCAGGTGCTGGAGGGCGGCGACGAAGGCCAGCTCGACGGCCTCGCGCTGCTCGTAGCGGGCGTCGGGGTGGGCGGCGCCCTCGGGCAGCCCCGCATCCGGGTAGGGGCCGAGCCAGGCGATCTCGGTGCGCATCGCGCCGCCGATGACCGCGCGCTCGCTCGCCGGGCCGAGGTCCATCGGCAGCGCCCGCCTGCCGCGCGCCTCGATGAGGTCCAGGCAGGTACGGGTGGCCACGGTGTAAAGCCACGACCGCACCGAACCGCGGCCCTCGAAGCGGGCGAGCCCCCGCCAGGCCCGCAGCAGCGCGTCCTGGAGCGCGTCGTCGGCATCGTGCGCCGAACCGAGCATCCGGTAACAGTGCGCGTGCAACTCCCGGCGCAGCGGCGCGACCAGCCTGCCGAAGGCGGCGTCATCCCCCGCCCGCGCGCTCGCCACATCAGGGAGTTCGGACACTTCGCTCACAAGAGATGATTCTGCCTCATCGCGAGGGCTGGCCGACCGCTCTCACCTGGAGGATCTTCCCTAGCCCGCCCGCCCGCCCGCCGCTCGCTCGCGGGATCTCGATGCCGGGCCGGGTGCCCCAGGCGGTCATCCGCGCGTCGGCCACCTGGGTGTAGAGGACCCGGCCCGTCTCGGACACGCCGTCCCACGCCGCCCACGCCCGGCGTACCAGACGGTCCTCGCCGATCCACATACGCCAGGACACCTTCGCCCCCGCCGTCGCGCCCTGCGGCTCCGCCGGATCGAGGTCGTCGCACGGCCGCGGGCGGGCCCGGTGGAGCGCACCCAGCGTGATGACGCCCTCGTGCAGCACGGTGGGAGTGCCGTCGTAGACGCCCGCCCGGCTCCTGCCCGTGGTGGTCGCCAGCACCGCCGCGAGCATGGCCGGGTCGGCGAGCAGCGTCCAGGTGGCGTCCAGGCAGGGGCGTACGGCATCGTCGCCGCTCTCCTGCCACCCCCTGGACTCCTGCGCCGTGTCGTCCTTGATGTACCGGTGGCCCTTGACGGTGACGACCCGCGGACCCGCCCCCGTGAAAGCGGAGAACACCCCGGCCGGCATGGTCGCGGTGAGGTCTGTGGCGATGATCCCCCGCGGGCCGAAGTCGGCCGCTCCGGCGCTGCCCAGCTCGATCGTCTCGCCCTTCTTGGTGACGGTGAGCTTCGTGGTCACCATGACGCCCCGGCCGGCGGCGAACTGACGCCTGAGCGCGTCGACCGGATCGGCGGGGGCGGCGGCTCCGAGGCGGGTCGCGACGTGATCACGCCTCTGGCACAGATCGCGGTCAGGGCAGAGCGACCTCCACCTGGCGGCACCACAGGGCGGGCGGCGACCAGCCCTCGGCGGGGGTGAAGTCGAGGAACAGGCGGCCGGCCGCCCCGGGGACCGCGCCGCCCAGATCGCGGACGCCGTGCGTGGCCTCCCCGCCACCGGAGGCGTAGGCGCCGCTGTTGTGGCCGGCGTACTCCGTCCCGGCGTCATCGCCGGCGGCGAGCATCCAGTACCAGAAGAACGGACCCTTGCTCTGCCTCTCATCGTCATCGATGCCGGGAACGAACTCGTAGTGCAGCATGGCGCCCTCGGCCGCCAGCTCCAGGCCACGGGCCACGACGTGATGCCCCGGCACCAGCTCACCGAGATCGACGTCGAGGACCACATCAAGACGGCGCGGAATCCCCGCCGCCGCCATGTTCGCGAAGTACGCGTCGGTCGCCGTACGAGGCGGAATGTCAGACACCCAGCCAACATGCGCCACACCCCGCCCCCTTGCCAACCGGTTTTCCCCGGCTCCCTCACCCGGCACCGAACCGCCCGAACAACCGCCTCAGCCGGCCGCGCGAACCATCCCGCGAAGTCGCGGCCCCCTCCCACGACCGGAACGCCCCCGGCTCGTTGACCTCACCTTCATCCCCGACCAGCCGCGCCCCGAGCGCCGCGGCCAGCCCCACCAGCCGATCCGCGTCCTCCCGCCGAGCGCCCCTGACGACGACCCTTCCCTCGAACCAGAAGAAGCCGGCCGCGATGGCGTCCAGCTCGCCGATGTGGGCGTCGGCGAAGGCCCGCCACTCCTCCTCCGAAATCAGCATGTCCTCGGCCCCGCTGTCCTCCCAGGACTCGGCCCGGGTGATGTGAAGGTCGTATCCCATAGGGCCTCCTTGCCGTATCAGGTCATGTGGCCGACCGTTTCAGCGCCTCTCTCAACCGGGCGCCGAACTCGCGGGCCTCGGGGATGTCACCGGAAAGGGCGATGGGCGGGCCCAGCGCCTCGAAACCGCTTTTCGGGCCCCTGTTCCGCATCGGCTGGAGTACGACTCCCTCCGCATTTCGCTCGACTTCGACGAGCAGGGCTCCCCTGACCAGACTTTCCCAGGATCTGAAGCCGGCCCTTTCCGCTGTCCGCTCACCCGGGGGTGGGGTGACCTTCCAGTCCGGCTGGGGGATCTCCTGGCCGGAGCGGGCGAGGATGGAACGGGCCGCTGCGCCGAGGTCGTGGTCGGAGGCTGTGGGGGCGAGGCGGATGCAGGGGGCGCTTTCGAGCCAGAGGCCGATCGACGTCACGGCGGAAGCGGTGATCACGATGCAGTCGTTCCTCGCGTAGACCGCCATCATGCGGATCACCGTATTCCTTCGCATTTCTGACCGCGACGCGATGAACTTCCGGAGCGTTCGCAGATGTTTCCACATCCGTCCTCCCGCTGGAATCACCGATTTGCCGATCGGTCATATACCACGGTGGGATGACAATACTGGTAGCTCCTGGCGGCGATGTCGCGCCGTACCGTTGCGGCACCGCCACCGGGAGGAGTCCGCCATGGACAGACGCCGCTGGAAGACCGTGGGCCTGGCGCTCGCGGCAGGCGTCCTCGTAGTCACCGCCACCCCCGCCCAGGCACTCCCGGCCGAGCCGCCGCCGGGGCCCGTGCAGGGGCTGACCGTCGCCGAGGCGTCCGCCCGGTCGGCCTTGGAGAGGCGGGCGGCGCAGATCGAGCCCGGCCTGCGGGCCGGGCTGGGGGATCGGTTCGGCGGGTCCTGGATCGATGACGGCGGCAGGCTGGTGGTGGCCACCACGGACGCGGCCGACGTCGCCCGGCTGACCGCCGCGGGCGTCCGGGCCACGGTCGTGGCACGGTCGCAGGCGAGTCTCGACGCGATCATGGACCGGCTCGACCGGACCCGGCCCATCGACCAGGCGGTCCGCGTCTGGTACGTGGAACCGCGGACGAACAGCGTGGTGGTGCTCGCCGCCGACACCGCGAAGGGCGAGGCGTTCGTACGCGCGGCCGGAGTCGACCGCGCCGCCGTACGTGTCGAGCCGACCACCGAGCGGCCCCTGCCGCGCAGCGACGACGTACGCGGCGGCGACCCGATCGTCTTCAACGGCAGCACCCGCTGTGCGGTGGGCTTCACGGTGATGCGCGGGACGACGGAGCAGGGGTTCATCACGGCTGGGCACTGCGCCACGACGGGAAGCCGGGTGAACGACCCGCGGAGCACGCCGGCCCGCCCCCTCGGCACGGTCCTGGGATCGACCTTCCCCACCCAGGACTTCGCCTATGTGAAGCTCGTTCCCGGCAGGCCGGGGTCGGGCCTGATCGGCCGGGCGCCGCACCGTGAGGTCCTCATCAAGGGACACGGACAGGTGCCGGCCGGCAGCGTGATCTGCACCTACACCCTGGACCGCGACTGGCGGTGCGGCAGGGTGCAGCAGCTCAACGCCACCGTCAATCTCCCCAACGGCGTGCTGCACGGCTTGACCCGCACCGACATCTGCCTCATGCCCGGCGCTTCGGGCGCGCCGTACGTCGCCGTCGACTGGGACAAGAAGACCGGTCAGGCCCTGGGCACCGCCTCACTCGGCTCAGGCACCTGCCAGAGCGGCGGGAGCAGCTTCTTCCAGCCGATCGCCCGGCCCCTGGCCACCTACGGCGTCACCCTGATCACCACCCCCGCCCCCTAGCCCGGCCTCACCCCCAGGCCCTGACCACGTCCTCCGGCCCCCACGCGAGCGCGAGATCGTCCGCCGGAACGCCGGGCGCGAGTCCGGACAGCGAAACGGCCGTCAACGCGGTGTCCGTGGTGAACCCGGGCACCGCGAGCGCATCCCGGCGCAGAGCGGCCAGGTCATGACGGTCGAACGGACCGGACAGCCACTTGATCGAGCCGGTGAACAGCACGGTCCGCGCCACCGGCGACCGGTCCACGCCGACCAGGTCGATCTCGGGATCGAACCGGCGGTTCCACCAGCCGCCGACGGCCTCCACGCCCGCCCAGGGCAGCTCCCCGGCCTGGGCGGCCAGGGTCAGCGCCTCGCGGATCACCGGCTCGACGGCACGCCCGCGCAGGGCCGGCCAGCGCCGCTCGATCACCCGGAAAGCCGCCTCCGGACGGCCCCTGCGGGACTGCTCCGCGGCGGTGCGCAGCATGCCGAGGTAGAGCCGCAGGTTGTGATCGGCGATGCGGTAGAGCGTGGGCTTGCCCGGCTGTGTGGACAGCGGTTGATCGGCGGCGATGATCCGTTTGTCATGGACCAGGCGGGCGAGGAGCGGGGACAGCGAGCCGGACTTGAGCGGCCCGGCCCTGCCCCCGGCCGCGGCGGCGATGGCGGCCTGCGTACGATCGCCCGCGCCGATCGCCTCAAGCACGCGTTGTGACTGGTCCGGCGTGGGGAACTCGGCGAGCAGCACCGACTCCGGGACTCCGAACAGCGGCGAGAAGGGGTCGGCGCATTCGGTCTCGACGAAGTCGAGCGCGGGAGTGCCGGACGGCCAGGCGCGCAGGATGCCTGGCAGCCCGCCGGACAGCAGATGGGCGTCGATGGCGTCGGCATGGGCAAGGCCCAGCGCGCGGCCGATCTCGGCCGGGTTCAGGGGCCCGAGGACCATGGCGTCGGCCCTGCCGAAGAACGGCCGTTCGTAGGAGGTCAGCCGCTGCATCATGTGCAGGTCGCTGCCGAGCAGCAGGAGGAGCACCGGCCTGGTGGACAGCAGCCGGTCCCACGCGGTCTGGAGCGCCCCGTCGAAGACCTCGTCCTGTTCGGCCAGCCAGGGCAGCTCGTCGATGACCACGATCGAGGGCCGGGACGGCAGCGCGCCGGCCAGAACGCGAAGGGCGTCGGTCCAGTTTCCCGACGTCACGGTGGGGACCTGCTCGGGGTCGGCGGGCAACCTGGAGTCGCGCAGGTCCGTGGAGAAGCGCTCGGCGGATTCGACGGGCGACATGCCCTTGGTGGCGGTGAAGTAGAAGTACGGCACGCCGGCGCGGTCGCAGAACTCCTGCACCAGCCGGGACTTGCCGACCTGCCGCCGTCCGCGCAGCGTCACCGCCACGCCGGTCGCCGTGGCGGTGACACGGTCGAGCCGCTTGCGCAGCATGGCCAGTTCCGTCCGGCGGCCGACGAATCCGCTCATGGGCGACCCTTTGGTAGATGCCATCTACCTAGATACTAGCTACCTAGATGGCATCTACATAACTCTCAGTCCAGCAGGACCATCTGGCGCAGGACCTCGCCGTCCGTGAGGGCGGTGACGGCCTCGTTCAGGTCGGAGAGCTTGATCCGGGCGCTGATCAGGCTCTCCAGGTCCAGCCGGCCGGCCTTCCACAGGCGGGTGAGGTAGGGGAAGTCGCGGCGGACGTCCGCGCCGCCGTAGACCGAGCTGAGCAGGTTCTTGCCCTCGAACAGCAGGTTGAACGCCGACACGGAGAACATGTCGTCGGACGCGCCCGCGCCCACCACGATCACGTCGCCGCCGCGGCGGGCGGCCTTCCAGGCGGAGCGGATCGCGGTGGACGTGCCGACGACCTCGAAGGCGTGGTCGACGCCGGTGCCGCCGGTGACGTTGGCGAGGGTCTCCTCAAGGTCGCCGGGGGCGCAGGCGTCGGTGGCGCCGAGCCGCCTGGCGAGGTCGCGCTTGGCGGGCAGCGGATCGACGGCCAGGATCGTCGTCGCCCCGGACAGCCGCGCGCCCTGTACGACCGACAGCCCCACGCCGCCGCAGCCGATCACCGCGACCGTCGCCCCCGGGCGGACCTCGGCGGTGTTCAGCACCGCGCCCACGCCCGTGGTGACGGCGCACCCGATCAGTGCCGCCACCTCGTACGGCACGTCCGGATCGACCTTGATCGCGCCCTGCCAGGGCACGACGATCTCCTCCGCCCAGGTGCCGCACCCGGCCATGCCGTACGCCGGGGCGGCCTCGCCGCCGAACCGGAACCGCGGCGTGGAGAAGACCTTGCCCATGAAGGTCGCGCAGAGGTACGGCTGGCCGCGCAGGCACATGGCGCACCCGCCGCACGGCGGGGTCCAACTGATGATCACCCGGTCGCCCGGCCGCAGGCCGGTGACGTGCTCGCCGGCCTCCACCACCTCGCCCGAGCCCTCGTGCCCCGGGATGATCGGCAACGGCTGCGGCAGCACCCCGGAAAGCACCGAAAGGTCGGAGTGGCACACACCGGTCGCCCGCATCCGCACCCGGACGTCGCCCGGGCCGATCGGCGCGAGTGTGACGTCGTCGCGGATGTCGAGCACACCGCCGCCGACGGCATGCACCAACGCGGCTCGCATCAGAAATCCTCCTGTAGGGGGGTCACTCGCTCAGGGTGAGGGCGGCCTTGGGGCAGGACCGCACCGCGTGCCGTATCCGGTCGGCCAGCGCCAGGGGCGGCTCGGGCAGCAGGACGCGCAGCTCATCGTCGTCGTCCAACTCGAAGACCTCGGGAGCCAGACCCGTACAGACCCCGTTGGCCTCGCAGATCATCGGATCGACCTCGACCTTCACCTGTTCACCTCCGTGAAAGCGCGTTGTGCGCACTTTCGATGATGTCACCGGCGCCGGGTACTCTGCTCTGATGATCCATCCCACGCAGGTGCCCGCGATGCCCGCCGAGCTGCGTTCGGCCGCCGGGCGCGCCAAGGGCTTCATGCCCGCGGACGAGGGGATGGCGCTGTACGAGACCGGCTGCGCGTACGGCGTCCGCGGCCCGATCTGCGAGATCGGCAGCTACTGCGGCAAGTCGGCCATCTACCTCGGGGCCGCCGCCCGGCAGACCGGCTCGGTCGTGGTGACCGTGGACCACCACCGCGGCTCGGAGGAGATCCAGCCCGGCTGGGAGCACCACGACCCCGCGCTGGTCGACCCGGCCACCGGCCGGATGGACTCGCTGCCGTGCTTCCGCGCGGCCATCGCCGCCGCCGGGCTGGAGGACGAGGTGATCGCCGTCGTCGGGGCCTCCGAGCGGGTGGCCGCGCTGTGGAGCACCCCGCTGGCCATGCTGTTCATCGACGGCGGCCACGCCGAGGCCCTGGCCGCCGCCGACTACGAGGGCTGGTCGCCGCACGTCATGCCGGGCGGCGCGCTGGCGATCCACGACGTGTTCGAGCGCCCGGAGGACGGCGGCCAGGGCCCCTACCGGATCTTCCGCAGGGCGGTCGAGTCGGGCGCGTTCAAGCAGGTACGCCGGACCGGCTCGCTGCGCGTCCTGGAGAGAACCTAAAGAAAGACGCGGTCGCGCCAGATGTCCATCGGGCGGCGCGGCCGGTCGCCGTACAGCGCGGCCAGGTCGGGCAGCCCGCCGCAGGCCCACAGCGCGGCGGCGGTCTCCGCGGCGGCCACGCCGTCCGGGCCGTAGGTGTCGGTGCCGACCGCGGGCACGCCGGTCGGGGCCACCAGCGAGGCCAGCCCGTGCCCCGGACCGGCCTCACAGAACAGATCCGTGACCGCCGCGACCCGCCCGACGGCGTCCCAGAACCGCACCGGGGCGAGCAACTGCGCGCGCAGCAGCATGGCCAGGTCGTCGTGGCGGCCGACCGGATGCCCGGTGACCGTCGAGATCAGCGTGCGCTCCGGAGCCGCGAACGACACGTCCCGCAGGCACTCGTCGAACGGTTCGACGCAGGCCGCCACGTGCGGCGAGTGGAACGCCCGGGACACCGGCAGCACGATCGCCTCGATGCCCTCGTCGGCGGCCCGTTTGGCGACGGCCGCCACCTCGGGGTCGCGCCCGGACAGCACGTGGACGTTCGGGCCGTTCTGCGCGGCGATCACCACGCCGGTCCCGGCGACCAGGAGTTCGGCCTGCTCCCTGGAGGCGGCCACGCTGACCATGCCGGTGCCGGGCGCGCCGAGGTCGCTCATGATCTGGCCGCGCCGCCGTACCAGCCTGCGGGCCTGGCGGACCGACATGCAGCCCGCCCACACCAGGCCGGTGATCTCGCCGATGCTGTGCCCGATGGCCGCGCCCGCGTTGAGCCCGAGCCGGTCCAGCTCGCCCAGCGCGACCAGGGACGCGTCCATGATCGCGGGTTGCGCGACGGCGGTGTCGGCCACCCGCGCGCCGCACAGGGCCGCCGCCGGGCCGCGTCCGGCGTCCTCGGGGCGGCGTACCGGCGCGCCCTGGCCGGGGAACAGCAGCGTGACCCGCCCCCGCACGGCCAGGCCCACGAACAGCCCCGGCTGGGCGAGCAGCCGGCCCACGGCCAGGTCGGTGCGTTCGGCGGCGCGTCCGGCGCGCTCGGCGAGCTGTTCGGCGGTGCCCGCGACGATCGCCACCCGCAGCGGCCCCTGCGGCGGCTGCGCGGCCAGGCCGCAGGCCAGGTCGTGTAGTTCGCCCTCCGTCCAGCGGTGGGCCTGGGCGGCGACGCGTTCCAGCACCGGGCGCACGGCCCGCATGTCGGACCCGGACACCGCGAAGACGAGCGGTTCGGCGGCAGAGGGCGGCGGCCATGTCCTGGCCCTCGGCTGGGACGTCCGGCGCGGGGCCTGGCCGTTCAGCGGGGCGCTCGGCGCGGTCCGGTCCCTGATGACCAGGTGGGCGTGGACCCCGGTGGGACCCATCGCGCTCACCCCCGCGTAGCGGGGGCCCTCCGGCCACGGTTCGCGCCCGGCGAGCAGCCGTACCGGGGCTCCGTGCCCGGCCAGCAGCTCGTGCCTGCGCCCGGCGGCGGTGGACGGCGGCAGCACGCCGCGCGCCACGCCCAGGGTCGCCTTGATCAGCCCGGCCACGCCGGACGCGGCCCCGGTGTGGCCGATGTTGGCCTTCACCGAGCCCACCGCCGGACGTCCCCGGCTGCGCCCGTACGGCTTGCCGCCGGTCAGCAATTCGATCAGCGGGGCGAGGTCGGCCGCGTCGCCCGCCGTACCGCTGTGGCCCTCGAACAGCGCGACCTCTCCGGGAAGCGCGTCCGCGTGGACATAGGCCCGGCGCAGGGCCAGCAGTTGCGCCTCGGCGGCGGTACGCGCGATCGGGCCCTCGCCGCCCGAGGACGCCACGCCCCACCCCGCGATCTCGGCATGGACGCGGATGCCCCGCTCGGCGGCGTCGCCGGCGCGCATCAGCGCGACGATCCCGCAGCCCTGGCCCGGCCAGTGGTGGTCGGGCCGGGTGAGTTCGAGATCGACGCCCCCGGCCAGTACCAGGTCTGCCCCCTCGTCGCGGAGCGAACGGCATGCGGTGATCACCGCCAGCAGCGATCCCGCGCAGCCCGCCTCAAGATCGTGGCCGCCGCCCAGGAACCCGAACTTCTCGCACACCGCCCCGGACACCGGGTCGCCGGGCCCGCCGAGCAGCGCGCCGATCGGATCGCCCGGCACGCCCATCACGACCTTCACCCGCCGCCGGTCGATGCGCCCGGTGGAAAGGCCGCTCGCGTCCGCGATGGCCTGCGTGGCGGCCCGCACCGCCAGGTACGGCGCCGGGTCCGCGTCCTGCGGCGGGGCGAGGCCCTCGACCCGGGCCTCCCGGTCGGCGCCGCTCCGGGCGGGCAGGAACGCCCGCCGCCGCCACAACACGTTCTCCCACAGCGCTTCGGCGTCGGGCGCGTCGGGAAAGATCCCGGCCATACCGATGATCGCGACGTTCATGGCGGCCCCCGTTCGTTGCCAGACGTCCCCGGGCGGCCCTCGCCCCTCCCCGCCCACCGCCGCCTATCGCCCGAAAGTAACGATCCCCCAGGATGCGCCTCAAGCACGGCACTCCCCGTCAGGGCAAAGAAACGTCCCCGAATCTGTGGCAGGCGGGGGTCACGCAGGGGGTCGCGGGGACCGGGCCGGGCGCGGCGGCCTCCCGGAAGATCGCGCCGGCCGGGGAGTCGCCGGCCAGCGCCTCGGCGGCCAGAACGACGGCCGCCGCCGTGTAGGCGGAGCGTTCGTGCGGAAACCACGCCTCGTTGGCGTACTGCCAGCCGGTCCAGTAGGAGCCGTCGTCGTGGCGCAGCCGCTGCATGTCGGCGAACACGGTGATGGCCCGGTCGCGGTCTCCGATCGCGTCCAGGGCGAGCACCAGCTCACAGGACTCCGCGCCGGTCACCCACGGCTGGTCGGAGACGCACCGCACGCCGAGGCCGGGCACCACGAAGGTGTCCCAGCCGGCGGCCAGGCGCTCGGTGGCGGCGGTGCCGCGCACCGCGCCGCCGAGCACGGGGTAGTACCAGTCCATCGAGAAGCGGCTCTTGTCGGCGAACGCCTCCGGGTGGGCGGCGATCACATGGGCCAGCCCGTCGGCGGCGAGCTCCCATTCGGGCTGCGGGTCGCCCATCCGCTCGGCCAGCCGTACGGCGTGGCGCAGGCTCTGGTGGATCGAGGAGCAGCCGGTGAGCAGCGCGTGCGAGCCGGGTGCGCCGTCGTGGGTCCGCTCCCAGAGGATCTCGCCGCGTGCGGTCTGCAGGTCCACCGTGAAGTCGAGCGCCCGGCGTACGACGGGCCACAGCCCCCGGGCGAACTCCTCGTCGCCGGTCACCAGCAGGTCATGCCACACGCCCACGGCGATGTAGGCCGCGTGGTTGGACTCGCCGCCGTGCTCGGCCGCCACGCCGCCGCAGACCTTCATCGGCCACGAGCCGTCGGCCCGCTGGTGGCGGACCAGCCAGGCGTAGCCCGCCCGGGCCTCCGCGATGAGCCCGGCCGAGGTCAGGGCCATCAGGCACTCGACGTGGTTCCAGGCGTCGACGTGGCCGTCCGGCCAGGGCACGCCGCCGTCGTCGTCCTGGGCGGCGGCGATGCTGCGCGCGGTCCGCACGACCTGCTCGCGGGTCAGCACTCCCGGGACGTTCATGCCGGCTTTCGCGCGTAGAGGACCACGCTCTTGCCGATCACCGGGTTGAGCACGGCCTCGGCCAGGCGGGTCACCAGCGGGCGCTCCATGATGTCCCAGACCAGCAGGTCGTGGTACGCCTTGGCCAGGGGGTGGTCGTCGTTGTTCACCCCCACGGCGCACTTGAGCCACCAGTACGGCGTGTGCAGCCCGTGGGCGTAGTGGTGGCCGCCGACCTCAAGTCCGGCGGACTTCAGCTTGGCCGCCAGCTCCGCCAACGTATATATCCGGACATGTCCGCCGGGTGCGGTGTGGTAGTCCTCATCCAGCGCCCAGCACACCCGCTCCGGCAGGAAGCTCGGCACCGTGACCGCGGCCCGCCCGCCCGGCTTGAGCACCCGCACGATCTCGGCGATCGCCGTCACGTCGTCCGGGATGTGTTCGAGCACTTCGGCGGCGATCACCCGGTCGAAGCGGCCGTCCTCGAACGGCATGGCCAGCGCGTCGCCCACCAGCGTCTCGCCGGTGGCCCCCACCGGGATCTCGCCGGCCTTGTCCATCGCCGCGAACATCCCGGCGACCTTCTCCAGCTCCGCGGCGTCCTGGTCGAAGGCGACCACGTCGGCGCCCCGGCGCAGCACCTCGAAGGAGTGCCGCCCGCCGCCGCAGCCGAGGTCGAGCACCCGGTCGCCGGGGCCGACCGGCAGCCGCCCGAAGTCGACCGTCAGCACGGCGGCCTCCCTTCGGGGCGTGCGGTCACCACGACCTCCTCTTGCGAAGGCGCCGGCCCTGGACCGCGATGGCCTCGCGGTACGCCTCCGCCGTGCGCATCGCGACCACCCGCCAGGTGTACCGCTCCATCGCCCGGTCATAGCCCGCCCGGCCGATCCGCTTGCGTTCGGCCGGCGAGTCGTGCAGCCTGCGCAGCGCCGCGGCCAGTTCGTCCGGCTCGCCCGGCGTGACCATCACCGCCGCGTCGCCGACCACCTCGGGCAGCGCGCCGGTACGGCTGGCCACCAGCGGTGTCCCGGACGCCATGTGCTCCACCGCGGGCAAGGAGAAGCCCTCGTACAGCGAGGGCACCACGGAGATCTCCGAGGTCGCGATCAGCTCGCCCAGCTCCTCGTCGGAGATGCCGTGCACGAACCGCACCCGGTCGGCCAGGCTCAGCTCGGCCACCAGCTTCTCGGTGGGGCCGCCCGGGGTGGGCCGGCTCACCACCGTCAGCTGCACATCGCGCTCGGTGGCCAGCTTGGCGACCGCGCGCAGCAGCGTCGCCACGCCCTTCATCGGGGAGTCGGCGCTGGCCACGGCGACGATCGACCCCGGCCGCTTGGGCAGGTGCGGGCGCGGGTGGAAGACGCGGGTGTCCACGCCGAGCGGGATCAGCCGCATGTTGGCCTGCGGCACGTTGAAGTCGCGGTGGATGTCGGCCAGCGAGGACTCGCTGACCGTCAGGATCGGGTTCAGCCGCGGCGCGACGTGGCTCTGCATCCGCACGAACCCGTACCAGCGGCGCAGCGACACCTTGCGCTGCCCCTCCGCCTCGGCCAGCTCGATCCGCCGGTCCACGCTGATCGGGTGGTGGATGGTGCCGACGAGCGGGAACAGCCGCTGGATGCCGAGCAGGCCGTACCCGAGGATCTGGTTGTCCTGGACCACGTCGAAGTCGCCCACCCGGGCGCGCAGCTCCCGCAGCACGCGCAGGCTGAACGTCAGTGGCTCGGGGAAGCCGCCCGACCACATCGTGCCGACTTCCAGGACGTCGATCCAGTCGCGGTACTCGTGCAACTTCGGCGTGCGGAACGGGTCTTCGTCGCGGTAAAGGTCCAGGCTGGGGACCTTGGTCAGGACGACGCCCTCGTCCAGCTCCGGGTACGGCTGGCCGGAGAAGACCTCGACCCGGTGTCCGAGCCCGACCAGCTCGCGGCTGAGGTGGCGGAGATACACCCCCTGGCCACCACAGGTCGGCTTGCTGCGATAGGAGAGCAATGCCACCCGCAGCGCCTCCGCACCTGCCACAGGACCTCCTTCCACGCCCGTCAGCGGCCCCTGGCAGGGGCGGGGTACACATGTACCTTGAAGATGACCTTAGTCGCGAACCTTACCATCCGGTATTTCGGGTGACGCGGAGGTGGAATTGTGCCTCACCTCACTACACGCCGCGGCTGAGCTGCGACGTTGGGTCTACCGAACATAGCTCGGTGTAACACGTTCTAGCACGGGCGGCCGGGAGCCCCCGGTCACCGGCATGGGGGTACATTCGCGTCACGACACGACGTGTAGCGATGGAGGACCCGTTGGCCAGGCGCGCGCTCATCACCGGCATCACCGGGCAGGACGGTTCCTATCTCGCCGAGCACCTGCTCGCGGCGGGATACGAGGTCTGGGGGCTGGTACGCGGCCAGGCCAACCCGCGCGTGTCGCGGCTGCGCCGGCTGCTCGGTGACGTACGGCTGGTCCGGGGCGACCTGCTGGACCAGGGCTCGCTCATCTCGGCGGTGGAGCGGGTACGGCCGGACGAGGTCTACAACCTGGGCGCGATCTCGTTCGTGCCGATGTCGTGGGAACAGGCCGAGCTGACCGCGGAGGTCACCGGCATGGGCGTGCTGCGGATGCTGGAGGCGATCCGGGTGTGCTCGGGGGTTTCGTCGTCGCGTACGGCCGACCCGTCCGGGCAGATCCGCTTTTATCAGGCTTCGTCATCAGAGATGTTCGGGCAGGTGCGGGAGACGCCCCAGAACGAGCGCACGCCGTTCCACCCGCGCTCGCCGTACGGCGTGGCCAAGACCTACGGCCACTTCCTCACCCAGAACTACCGCGAGTCCTACGGCATGTTCGCCGTCTCCGGCATCCTGTTCAACCACGAGTCGCCGCGCCGCGGCGCGGAGTTCGTCACCCGCAAGGTGTCGCTGGGCGTCGCGCGGATCAAGCTCGGCCTGGCCGGCGAGCTGCGGCTGGGCAATCTGGAGGCGCGCCGCGACTGGGGTTACGCGGGCGACTACGTGCGCGCGATGCGCCTGATGCTCGCCGCCGGCACCCCCGAGGACTACGTGATCGGCACCGGCCGCACCCACACCGTGCGCGAACTCGTCGAGGCCGCCTTCTCCGCCGCCGGGCTCGACTGGGAACGCCATGTGGTGCGCGATCCGAGCCTGCACCGCCCGGCCGAGGTCGATCTGCTGTGCGCCGACCCCAAGAAGGCCAGGAGCCACCTGGGGTGGGAGCCGTCGGTCTCGTTCGAGGAGCTGGTCGCGCAGATGGTCGAATCGGATATCCGACTTCTTTCGGATGGCGGCGACCCTGACCAGGAATCCTCCTGGCCGTGACCTGGTGGCGATGTGGAATATGAGCGGTATCGCCCACGACAGCGGTACCTCAGGTAGCTTTGCAGCACGGGGATTCGCGTGCGTGGAGGGTGGTCGTGCTACCTCATATCCGGGTGTCTGACGTCGAACGGGACCGTGCCAGCGAAATCCTTCGTGAGCATTTCGCGGTGGGCAGGCTGCGCGACGATGAGCTGATGGCCCGCCTGGACGCGGCGCAGACCGCCCGAAACTGGGGCGACCTGCAACGCATCCTCGCCGACCTGCCGCCCATCCCCGGCATGGCCCTCCAGCCGGTGCCCCCGCCACACCAGGTGCCCCCGAGACCCCCGCGCAAGCCCGGCGCCCCGTACAGCACGGCGGCCTGGGTGTGCTTCGGTCTCGGGTTCGTGACCTGCGGTGTGGCGTGGATCCCGGCCATCGTGTTCGCCCTGATGGCGACCTCGGCCAACAAGGTGACCGACCCCGAAGGGTCCCGGCTGACCCGTAACCCGGGGGCGCACATCGGCGGGGTGATCGCGGGCGTGCTGGCGGCGGTGGTCGGCATCGGCGTGGTGGCCGACTCCTCCCAGCCGGTCCACGAGATCACCATGGAGGTCACCGGCAAGGGCAGCGCCGAGGTGGAGACCATCATCGACGGCGACGACGACTCCTCGTCCGAGGATCTCCCCTACTCCGAGACCCAGTCTGTCAAAGGCTCCTTCGGCGGCCTGAGCCTCGAAGCCCGGGTGCCCAACGATGCCAAGAACCCCAACCAGCGCCTGACCTGTGTGATCAAGGTGGACGGGGTTCCCAGGGACACGACGTCGGGCGAGGGCGGCTGCTCGGCCGACTACGAGGGAGACGACGACTGACGCAGGTCCACCGGCAGGCTCTTGATGCCGTTGATGAAGTTGGAGCGCAGCCTGCGGGCCTCGCCGGTCTGCCTGATCCGCGGGAAGCGCCTGGCCAGCGTCTCGAACAGCACCCGCAGCTCCAGCTTGGCCAGGTGGTTGCCCAGGCAGAAGTGCGCGCCCCCGCCGCCGAAGCCGATGTGCGGGTTGGGGTCGCGGGTGATGTCGAAGACCTCGGGTGAGTCGAACACCGACTCGTCGCGATTGGCCGAGGGGTAGAAGACCACCACCTTGTCGCCCTCGCTGATCTGCCGGTCACCGAGGACGGTGTCGGCCGTCGCCGTACGGCGGAACATGTTCACCGGCGACACCCAGCGCACGATCTCGTCGGCGGCCGTGGCCGCGAGCCCGGCCGGATCGGCCACCAGACGGTCCCACTGGGCGGGGTTGTCGAAGAAGGCGAGCATCCCGCCGGAGGCCGCGTTGCGGGTGGTCTCGTTGCCGGCCACCACGAGCAGCATCACGAACAGGTTGAACTCCTCGTCCGACAGCGTCTCGCCGTTCTCGTCGGGGCGGAGCAGGCGGCCGGCGATGTCGTCCCGGGGGTTCTCCCGGCGCTCGGCGGCCAGGCGGGCGGCGTAGGAGTAGATCTCGGTCGCGGCGGCCATGCCGTCCTCGGGGGCGGCCGAGTAGTCCGGGTCCTCGCTGCCGATCATGCGGTTGGACCAGTTGAACAGCTTGTCGCGGTCCTCCACGGGAGCGCCGAGCAGCTCGCAGATCACGTAGAGGGGGAGCGGCGCGGCGACGTCCCGGACGAAGTCGACCTCGGGGCGGCGGTCGACGTCGTCCAGGAGCATCTCGCAGATCTCCTGGATGTGCTTCTCCAGCTTGGCGATCATGCGGGGGGTGAAGCCCCGGTTGACGAGGGAGCGGCGGCGGGTGTGGTCGGGAGGGTCCTGGTTGATCATCATCATCCGCTGTACTTCGCGCTCGGCCTCGGGCAGCTCGTCGAAGAGCGCGAGCTTGCGGTGGGAGGAGAAGATCGCGGGGTTGCGGGAGACCTGGACGACGTGCTCGTGCCTGGTGACGGCCCAGAAGTCGGGCCAGTCCCTGGTCAGGTCGCCATGGTGCCGGAAGACGGGCTCATTGGCGCGCAGCCAGCGAAACTGGCCGTGGGGGGCGCCGTTCTTGGCGTAGCCGTCCGGGTCCACCAGGTTAATGATCATTAAATCCCCTCGCCAGGCGCTCGTCTGGGCAGATGTGCCCTCAATCTAACTCGATCACCTGGTTCGTGGCCGTACTGTCACTTCTGCGGCAGATAGTGGTTCCTGATCGCGTCCAGTACCCCGCCGAGTTGGCCACGGGCCCGCGCCGAACTCAGGTGGTCCAGATAGTCCCGGGACTCGATGATCTTCCCGCCGCGGACGCGCATCACGAAGACGCCGGGGATGGCGAACGGCTCGCCGGTCTCCACCACCGTCCCCTCGTACCGGAACTCGCCCACGATGACCTCGGGATCGGCGGTCTCGTGCACGGTGACCCCGGCCGGCCGCCTGCGCAGGGTGTGCCGCGGCTCGAATTCCGCGGTGCTCCCGATTCCGAAATGTGCCCGCAGTTCTTCCAGGGAGGTCATCGGCGGCGGCGTGAACGGATGAAACGGGTGCGTGACGTGGGTGGATTCGGCGTACAGGTCCAGCGCGTCCGCCCAGCGCTCGTCACAGACGGCCTGGACGAGCTTCAGGAAGACCTCGCGCGGAGTGGGGGGCACGGTCAAGGGAAATCCCTCCCGGTCAATAACGCCGATGACGACCGCCGCATCGGGATCTCGCACTATAGGCGATCACGCGGGCGGCCCCCGGCCGCTGGAAATCCGGATGCCGGGGCCCGGCTCCCGCTGGCACGATGTCCTGATGGAGTCGATCTTGCGTACCGCCGCCGGGCTGTTGGACACCGAGTTGTCCGACCCGACCGACCTGGGCGGCAGCGGGCGCAGCACCGTACTGCGCTGCCGGTCCGCCGACGGCCGCAGCGTGATCGTCAAGGCGTACGTCAACGAGCCGGACGGCCTGCGCTCCTTCGCCTCCGAGGCGGCGGGGCTCTCGCTGCGCCTGGCCGGCCCCGAGCTGCTGGCCGTGGATCTCGCGGTACCGCTGCTCGTCATGGAAGACCTCGGGAAGGCCCCCACGTTGGCGGACGTGCTACTCGCCGACGATCCCGACGCCGCCACCGAGGGCCTGCTGACCTGGGCCCGTAGCCTGGGCCGGCTGGCCGCCGGATCGGCGGGCAGGCATGCCGACCTCATGCGCCTGCGGTCCCGTTACGACAAAGGCGTGCCGTCCCGGGAAGGCGAGGCCTGGATCGGAAAGGGCGCCACGGGCCTGCTCGCCCTGCTCGACGCGGCCGAACTGCCGGTGCCGGCCGGCCTGGCCGGCGAACTGGAGGACATCGGATCGGCGGTCGGCAGCGATCCCGTGGGCTTCACCCCCGGCGACACCTGCCCGGACAACAACCTGCTGACCCCGGACGGCCTGCGGCTGATCGACTTCGAGAGCGCCTGTTTCCAGTCGGTGTTCCTGACGGCCGCGTACTGCCGGATGCCGTTCTCCACCTGCTGGTGCGTCTTCCGGCTCCCGCCCGGAATGGCCGAGCGGATCGAACACGCCTTTCGCGCCGAGGTCGTGACCGCCTATCCGGAGCTGGCCGACGACGCGATCTGGCAGGCGGGTGTTCACCGGGCGATCGCGGCGTGGACCATGGACATCACGGTGCTGCTGCTGCCGCGCTGCCTGCCCGCGGACATGCCGATGCACCGGACCCGCCGGCCGGCCCCGACGATGCGGCAACTCCTGGCATACCGCTGGGAGACCGCCCGAACGCTTGCGGAGCTTCCCGCGTTCGCGGCGACGATGGACCTGCTGCTGCGGGAGGTCGCTGAAACGTGGGACCTCCCGCCGCTGCCGGGCTATCCGGCCTTCACCGAGGCCGGAGAGGGTCAGGGGAGCAGGCCGCGGTCGTAGGCGGTGGCGACGGCGGCGGCGCGGTCGGAGACGCCGAGTTTGGTGTAGATGTGCGCCAGGTGGGTCTTGACCGTCGTCTCGCTGATGAACAGCGACGCCGCCGCCTCCTTGTTGGTCGCGCCGCGCGCGACCAGGGCCAGTACCGTGCGTTCGCGTTCGCTCAGCTCGGCCTGCGCCGGGGCGGGGGAGTGGACCCGGCCGAGGAGCTTGGCCGCCACCGCCGGGGACAGTACCGAACCACCCGTGGCCGCCGCCCGGACCGCGCGGAACAGCTCCTCGCGCGGTGAGTCCTTCAGCAGGTAGCCGATCGCCCCCGCCTCGACGGCGGGCAGCACGTCGTCGTCGCCGTCGTAGGTGGTGAGCACCAGCACCCGGGCCGCCGGGACCTGTACGGCCAGCCGCCGGATCAGCTCCGCGCCCGCCATGCCCGGCATGCGCAGGTCGGTGAGCACGACGTCGGGCCGTTCGCGCGCGGCGAGCGCGAGCGCCGCGTCCCCGCCCGCCGCCTCCCCGACGACCTCCATGTCCGGCTGCGCGGCGAACATGCCGCGCAGGCCGTCCCGGACCACCGGGTGGTCGTCCACGATCAGCAGGCGGATCACCGCGCCTGCGCCCCTGCCGCGGCGGGCGACGGGATCGCCGGGACGGTCACGCTCACCGCCGTGCCCTGGCCGGGCGCGGACTCGACCTGGACGCCGCCCGCCAACCGCCGGGCCCGCTGCCGCATCGCGGTCAGCCCGAACCCGTCGCCGTCCCGGCCGGAGAACCCCGCCCCGTCGTCTCGAATGTCGGCCACGATCACATCCTCCATGTACGACAGGGTGACCCCCGCCCGGCGGGCCCCGGCGTGCCTGGCCACGTTCGCCAGCGCCTCCTGGACCGACCGGAGCACCGTGATCTCCACCTCCGGGTGCAGCAGGCGGGGCGTGCCGGTGATGGTCATGGTGGCCGGCACCTCGTTCACCGCGCTCCAGCGTTCGACCAGGCCGGTCAGCGCGTCCGGCAGCCGGGTCGAGGCCAGCGGCCCGGGCCGCAGGTCGCGTACCGAACGGCGGGCCTCGGTCAGGCTCTCCCTGGCCAGCTCGCGGGCGACGGCCAGGCGCCGCCGCACCTCGGACTCCTGCCCGGCGGCCTCCGCCGCCGCCTCAAGCTGGGTGACGATCCCGGTGAGCCCCTGGGCGACGGTGTCGTGGATCTCCCGCGCCATTCTGGCCCGCTCCCCGGCCACGCCGGTCTCCCTGGCCCCGGCCAGCAGCCGCGCGGAAAGCTCGGCGTTCTCCTCGCCGAGCCGGGTCAGCCGGGCGTTGGCCTCGGCCAGTTCGGTGTTGACCCGGGCCAGTTCGCGGTTGGCCTCGCCCAGCCCCCGGTGCGCCGACTCCATGGACCGGATCAGCCACCCCAGGAACCCGCAGGCGACCATGCTCCCGGCGGCCGGCAGCAGCCAGGCCGGCGACCCGCCCTGGGCCAGCCGCTCCAGCGGGTCGAAGACCACCAGGATCGCGCAGGCCACTCCCGCGTAAGCGGACCGGCCGGGCAGCGCCACGAACGCCATCGGCAGGCACGCCGTCATCACCAGCCCGTACGCCGGATCGCGGGCGGTCAGCAGCCAGGCGAAGCCGAGCAGCCCGGCGAAGTAGACGGTCATCGGCCACAGGCTGCGCTCGGGCCACTGCGGATGGGCCATGATCATCCACCAGTGCCAGGCCCCGAGCGCGGCGGCCAGCCCCAAGGTGACCAGGCGGGACGGCACCGGCGCGGACGCGTCGGCCAGCGCGGCGGCCGTGGCCACCGCCAGCAGGGGCAGCAGGAGCATCCGCCACATGCGGTCCCACCTGCCCTGTTGCGCCAGCGCGCGGTCCCTGGCCGTCATCGCCCCATGCTCTCATCCGCGTGCCCGATAGGTCAGCTTGCGCAGCAGCGCCTCGGCGGGCCCGCGCACGCCCGCACGCTCCATGCCGTACGCGAGCACGACCGTGACCGCCCACGTCGCCAGGGCGAGGCCCGCCGTGGCCGCCGAGCCGAGCCGTCCGCCCAGCCCCAGCGTGTACGGCGCGAGCAGCGCCACGAACACCACCGACTGTGCCAGGTAGCACGTCAGCGAGCGCTCCCCGCAGGCCGAGAGCGCGCGGACCGGCAGGCCCCGCCGTTCGCCGATCCGGAGCGCGACCAGGCCGATCAGCGCGGCGTAGCCGAGGCCCCCGGCGATCCCGGTGACGACGTGCAGGCCGTTGATCGCCATGGCGGCCAGGGGCGCGCCGACCGTGGCGAACCCGCCGCCGACCAGCCCGACCGGCAGGCCGCCCGCGATGCTCAGCGGAATC
The DNA here is from genome assembly GCF_044326295.1 of Spongiactinospora sp. 9N601. Lineage (NCBI taxonomy): Bacteria > Bacillati > Actinomycetota > Actinomycetes > Streptosporangiales > Streptosporangiaceae > Spongiactinospora > Spongiactinospora sp. 9N601. The sequence continues at coordinate 433,496 of NZ_JBIRBB010000005.1, read as the reverse complement.
CCGATCGCCGCCGCCGGGCGGAGCACCCGCCGCGCGTCCGGCCGGGTGAACAGGTCGCGCCTGCCCGCCCACATGCCGACCAGCACGGCGCTGAGCACGCCGAACATCCCGAACGGGAGCATCAGCCATTCGAGCGGTCGCAGCAGCAGCGCGTCCACCGGGTCGGGGAGCGCGAAGGACCAGAAGTACACCCGCTCGGACGAGTGGCCGGTCGAACCGTAGAGCAGGCCGCCGGTCACGGCCACCAGGGGCAGCCAGGCGGCGGCCAGGACGAGCAGCGTCCGGTCACGTCTCTGTAGCAACCGGTACGCCACCAGCCCGATCAGGCCGTACAGGCCGAGGATGTCGGCGGGGAACAGCAGGGTCGCGTGTACCGCCCCGAACGCGATCAGCCAGGCCGACCGGCGGCGCAGCAACCGGCGTCCGGCCTCCTCGCCCGCCGCCCCGCCCAGCGCGCGCCGCCTGGCCAGCATCCGGGCCATGCCGTAGCCGAACAGCGCGGCGAACATGGGATAGGCCCGGAAGTCGACGAGGGTGAGCACCAGCGTCCCGGTCACCCGGTCCACCAGGTCGTGTTCCACGATGTGCTGGCGGACGCCGTAGTCGCGGCCGTAGAGATAGATCGCGGAGTTCGCGAGCGCGATCAGCGCCAGCATCAGGCCGCGCGCCAGGTCGGGCGCGAGCATCCGCTCCCGGGGTGCGGTCGGGCCTGGCAGGGGCGGGCTCGCCGAGTGAGCCATGCGTCATCACCTTCGGTCGGCTCGGATGGGGTCGCATCGAGTCTGCGCCCGCCCCCGGTCCGCCCGAATCGGCGAACCGGCCACGCTCGGCGACCGGACGGACGACCCCGCCCATCCTCCATTCGGAGGATGGGCGGGCGTCGGCCCGAATCGGCCGGCCGAATATCCGATTGAGGGCGCAAGGTGCCCCCATTTCCTTGCGAGGGGCCGGGAGCAGCCCGGAAGATGTGCTCAAACTCCCTGAAGAGGGGAAGCCGTCGGTGTGATGTACGATCTTAAGGCGGGGTCCTTAACCGCAATGCAGCCGAATCGTTGGGCCGGCCGCCTGGTACAGCGCGGGCTCGTCTCCGCGGGGATTCTGCTCGCCCTGCTGGCCCTGTCCCCCCAGGAATGGACGAAAAAGCTCGGCGAGTGGACCGCCTTCATCTTCCAGTGGCAGACCCTGATATTGGGGGCCGCCATCGTGGTGCTGGCCACTCAGTTGATCATCGCCAAGCAGCCGTTCCTGGCCAGGCTTGAATACATCATGCCCTCCGAGTACCACGGCATCCCCGACATGGCTCCCAAGGGCATCCAGGCCAAGATCACCGGCATCCTCGAACTGCTGGGCAACTCGGGCGACCAGGCCGAGCACGTCGTCCGGATCGTGGTGCTGACCGGCCGGTCCACCCTGCACTACCTGGACCAGGTGATCGACAAGTACACCACCAGGTCGGCCTGGGAGGTGCGCGTGCTGCTGGTCGATCCCGAATCACCAGAAATCGATAATCTGCAGGAGGGGGCGACCGAGCAGATAATCGCGAGCTGCGCCATGCTCGAATCGATGCGGCGAAGGATCGCGGCCAAGGCCCGCCCGGTGCGGATCGAGTGGCGCGGATATCGGCACCTGCCGTCCATCCGCGCCTTTCTCATCGACAATGACCACATGTTCTTCGGCTACTTCGAGTGGCGTAAGGTCGGAGACTCCTGGAAGCTCCACGAGCAGAACAAAAGGTTCATTTACGCCAAACAGGGAGACGAGCTGTCCAAGGACAGCATCGACTTCTTCCGCAACTGGTTCGATCACGAATGGGAGATCGGCCGGGTGCTCGCGTCCCCCGGTGGCCGTGAGGTCGAGAACACCGGATGATCGGCCCCGCTACCGATACGCGCGGCGGTCGGCGTGCAGCGGCTTGGCCAGCCGGATGGTGATGAACTCGTTGTTGTCCGGCACCCCCGGCGTGCGCCCGTTGGAGCCAGGGAAGTTGTTGTCGTCGAGCACGCCGAGTGTGCGGTCGTCCAGGATGACCACGTCCTCGATGGTCTGGAACGGGAAGCGGAAGGTCTCCCCGAAGCCGCCCAGCCGCCGTGGGTTCGCCACGTCCAGCAGGTCGGCGACGAGCGTCTTGTCCAGGGCGCCGTCCCGGTCGCGGTCGCGGGTGTCGGCCAGGTAGATCCGCTTGAACTTCGCGGCGTCGCCCTGAAGCCCGTCCCGTTCGATGATCAGGAACCGGTGGTCGTCCACCGAGATGGCGTCGCCGATGGCGTTGGCCGGGTCCTCCAGCCGGTAGGACAGCCTGCGCGGGGTGTACCGGCCCCGGCGCAGATCGAACTCGTACATGCGCAGCGTGCCCGCCGGGTCACCGCTCACCGTGCCCTCCAGCAGCGGGTAGAGCCTGCGGCCGTCCACCGACCTGGCCATGCCCTCGAAGCCCTTGCTGCCGCCCAGGTTCGGCTGCTCGCCGTTCAGGTCGGGGTTCTCCGGGGCCTTGACGCCGGGCAGCGGGACCGGCGGCCCCAGGAGCCGGCCGTGCCGGGACACGTGCAGCAGGAACGGGCCGAACTCGTCCCCGATCCAGTAGCTGCCGTCCCGCAGCCGCACGATCGACTCGATGTCGAAGTCCGCGCCGGTGAGGACGCGGTCGGGGCGGGTCAGCGCCCACGGGACGTGCCGGTGCGGGTCGGACAGGTAGAAACCGCCCAGCACCTTGATGGTGTTCGCCCGGAAGTCGGGCCTGATCCGGTGTATCCGCAGCAGGAAATCGGCGCTGTTGGCCTTCGCGCCGAACCCGTTGTCCGACAGCGCCTCGAAGGTGCCGTCGTGCCGGTCGACGATGCCGCTGAAGCCCTGCACGGGCTGGCCGGGGAAGGGCGCGGTCACGCCGTTCACCGGCGCGGTGCCGAGCTGGGTGCCCGAGATCGGGCTGCCCGGCACGTACGTCACCGCCGGAAGCGATGCGAAGCCGGTCAGCGTCGCCCGGCCCCAGTCCCGTTCCTCGGCTGCCTGTCCGTTGCCCGGGACCGGTTCGGCCTGCGCGGGAGCCGCGAGGGCCAGGGCGAGTGCGGCGGAGCCGACCGCCATCGTGATGCGTCTCATGTGCGGCACGGTAAAGGTGGCAGATGACGTGCGGCCCAACAGAACACGACATGAGTGTCACTCGACGTCTTGCCCGCCCCTCCGGTCACGCCGAAAATGAGCAAGGAATGGCCTGGCAGGTGGTCAGTCTCGGAGTAAAGATTGTTTCCGAAGAGAGCCCAGCGATTCGAGAGGCTATGAAAGTCACTCCCCTCGGTTGGTGTGTCGTCCGTGCAGGCCATGCTGAGCTGGAGTGATGCCCGGATCGCGGGGCCGCGAGGACCAGCGGCCGGACGTGAGCCGCCTTCCGTCCCGGCGATGGCCTCGCCGCTTCGGCGTCCGCCGAACCCCCGGTGCCGGAGTGTTTCCAGGTCGATTCACCGCGAGGAGTGCACCGTGCATGTCTTGGTCAGGTGTGGGATCGGGTTCATCGGTTCCGCCGTTGCCACCGAATTCGCAGACGCCGGGAATCACGCCGGCCGCCGGGGCACCGTCCCGGCGCGCTCGACGTCCTGGACGAGCCCCTTCTATCCCGAGACCTCCCCGAGGTGAGCTGAGCGGTATGTCCACTGACGAAATCGGCGCGGAATCGACGGCCACCAGACGTACCGTCCTTCGGGCAGGTGTCGCCGCCGCCGCGGCGGCGCCCATCGCGGCCGGCCAGGGCACCGCCGCCGCGGCCACCGAACCGGCCGGTACGCAGACCGGCCCGGCGCGGGTGCGGCTGAAGGTCAACGGCAGGCTCCACGAGCCGGAACTCGAACCCCGGGTGACGCTGCTCGACGCGCTGCGCGAGCGGATCGGGCTGACCGGCACCAAGAAGGGCTGCGACCGCGGGGAGTGCGGGGCCTGCACGGTGCTGGTGGACGGACGGCGGATCAAATCCTGCCTGACCCTGGCGGTGATGCAGCAGGGCCGGGAGATCACCACCGTGGAGGGCCTGGCCCACGGGGAGCGGCTGCATCCGGTGCAGGCGGCGTTCATCGGCAACGACGCCCTCCAGTGCGGGTTCTGCACGCCGGGCCAGGTGATGTCCGCGATCGGCTGCATCGAAGAGGGGCACGCCGGCTCGGACGCGGAGATCCGGGAGTGGATGAGCGGGAACCTGTGCCGCTGTAGCTGTTATCCGAACATCGTGGCCGCCGTCCGGCAGGCCGCCAGGGAGCTGCGCTGATGGACGACTTCGCCTACACCCGGCCCGATCGGCCGCAGGCCGCGGTGGCACTGGCCGCCCGGCCGGGGGCCCGGTTCATCGCCGGCGGCACCGACCTGCTCAACCTGATGAAGGACGGCGCCGAACATCATGATCACCTGATCGACATCAACGCGCTGCCACTGTCCGGCCTGCGGAAGGTGGAAGGCCGGATCGAGATCGGCGCGCTGAGCCGGATGAGCGACGTCGCGGCCCATCCGGCGGTCCGCGAAGGGCTGCCCGTGCTGTCGCAGGCGCTGCTGGCCGGGGCCTCGCCGCAGGTGCGGAACATGGCCTCGATGGGCGGCAACCTGCTCCAGCGCACCCGCTGCTGGTACTTCCGCGACGCGGCGACGCCCTGCAACAAACGGTCGCCCGGCAGCGGCTGCCCGGCGATCAAGGGCCAGAACCGCCGGCACGCGATCGTGGGCGGCAGCGAGCACTGCATCGCGGTCCACCCGTCCGACCTGGCCGTCGCGCTGACCGCGCTCGGGGCGACGGTCCACACGCTGAGCCCGCGGGGCGCGCGGTCGATCCCGATGGCCGGGTTCTACCTGTCGCCGGGGAACACCCCGCACCAGGAGACCGTGCTGGGCCAGGGGGAGCTGATCACCCGGATCGACGTGCCGGTGACCCCGCTGGCCCGCGGCTCCCGGTACCTGAAGCTGCGCGACCGGGCAACGTTCGAGTTCGCGCTGGTCTCGGTCGCGGCGCTGGTCCGGACGCAGGACGGCGTGGTGCGCGAGGCGGGCCTGGCGTTCGGCGGGATCGCGCCCCGGCCCTGGCGGCCGGCGGCCGTGGAGGAGGCGCTGGTGGGCCGCCCGCTGGACGCGGCGGCGATCAAGGCGGCGGGTGCCGCGCTGGTACGTGACGCGGTGCCACGGGAGCACAACGCCTTCAAGGTCGCGCTGGTCCAGCGGGCCCTGGCCGAGGCACTGGGCGAGTTCGGGGAGTCGCGATGAGCGCGCCCGCGGTCGGCCGGGCGGTCTCCCGGGTCGAGGGGGTGGCCAAGGTCACCGGCGCGGCCCGGTACGCGGCGGACACCGAGGTCACCGGCGTGACGCACGCCGTACTGGTGAAGAGCACGATCGCGCGCGGCCGGGTCACCGGCATCGACACCGCGAAGGCGACCGCCGCGCAGGGCGTGCTCGGCGTCTTCACCCACCAGAACATGCCGCGCCTCACCGTCCCCGGCCCGCAGACCACGTTCCTCAAGGGCTTCCTGCCCGTGCAGGACGGCGAGATCCGATACTCCGGCCAGCCCGTCGCGATCGTGGTGGCGGGCACGCTGGAGCAGGCCCGGTACGCGGCCACCCTGGTCAAGCCCGCCTACGACGCCGAGACGCCGCAGGTGTCGCTGGTCGCCAACCTGGACCTGGCCTACCTGCCCGAGCCGCATCCCATGTCCGGCCCGCCCGTCTACACGCGCGGTGACGTGGCCGCCGGGCTCGAATCCGCGGACGTCAAGGTGACGGCCGCGTACTCCACGCCGCTCCAGCACCACAACGCGATGGAGCCCACGGCCATGGTCGCGGCCTGGGACGGCGACCGGCTGACCGTGCACGTGTCCACCCAGGGCGTCGGCGACGTCCAAAGGTCGCTGATGGCGGCGTTCGGGCTGCCCGGGGAAAGCGTGCGGGTGGTCTGCCCGTACCTCGGCGGCGGATTCGGCGGCAAGGCGCTGTCATGGCCGGAGCCCATCCTGGTCGCGGCGGTCGCCCGGCAGGTCCGGCGCCCGGTCAAACTGGTCCTCACCCGGGCCGACACCTACACCGCCAGTGGGCACCGCGCCGAGACGCGGCACGGCCTCCAGGTCGGCGCGACCCGGGACGGGCGGCTCACCGCGATCGACCACACCCTCACCCAGCAGGTGTCGCGCACCGACGAGCTGATGTTCAACAACCCGGGGCAGACCAGGGTCATCTACGCCTGCCCGAACGTGCGCACCACGCAGCGGGCGGTCCGGCTGGACCTGCCGATCGCCAACTTCACCCGCTCGCCGGAGGCGTCGGGCGGGCACGCCCTGGAATCCACGCTCGACGAACTCGCCTACGCGCTCAACATGGACCCGGTCGAGCTGAGGCTGCGCAACTGGTCGGCCACCGACCAGGAGACCGGCCATCCGCACGGCAGCAACCACCTGCGCGAATGCTACCGGCGCGGGGCGCAGCGGTTCGGCTGGGCCCGGCGCGACCCCCGCCCCGGCTCGATGCGGGACCGGGAGGGGCTGATCGGCTGGGGCATGGCCACCGCCGCGCACGCCTCCGGGGGCGTCCCCGGCGCGGGCGCCGACCTGGTGATCAAGGAGGACGGCACCGCCCGCATCCGCTCGGCCACCCAGGACGTCGGCACCGGCACCTACACGGTGATGACGCAGATCGGCGCGGACGTGCTCGGCCTGCCGCTGCGCGGCGTCGAGTTCGCCCTCGGCGACTCGGCCTTCCCCCGGTCGGTGGTCGCCGCGGCCTCGACGACCGTGCCGAGCGTCGGCGAGGCCGTCGTCCGGGTGGCGACGCAGGGCCGCGACCGGCTGATCGCGCTGGCCGTGGCCGACCCGAAGAGCCCGCTGCACGGTCTGGACCCCAAGCGGGTCGCCGCCAGGGACGGGCACCTGTTCGATACCGAACGGCCCTCCCGCCGGATCGCGCACCGCGAGGTGATGCGCCGGCACGGCAAGCCGATCGAGGTCGCGGTCGCCCCGGCGGCGTTCACGCCGCGGCGGTTCTCGGTCGGCGCGTACTTCGCCGAGGTCCACGTCGATCCCGGCATAGGCCGGATCCGGCTGCGCCGGGTCGTCGGCGTCTTCGACCCCGGCCGGGTGATCAACCCGAAGACCGCCCGCAGCCAGGTCATCGGCGGGGCGATCTGGTGCATCGGCATCGCGCTCACCGAGCACACCCTGGTCGATCCGTACCTGGGCCGCGTCCTCACGCCGAACCTGTCGGGCTACCTGCTCCCCGTCAACGCCGACGTACCGGACATCGAGGTCGATTTCATCGACCGGCCCGACCCCTCCAGCCCGGCGCTGGGCGCGCGGGGGTTCGGCGAGGTGCCCTCGACCGGGCTGACCGCGGCCATCGGCAACGCGGTGTACCACGCCACGGGCGTCCGCGTCCGTGACCTGCCGATCACTCCGGAGAAGATCACCAAGTCCTGATCTCCCCGGGCGGCCCGCTCCGATGGCACCGGGGCGGGCCGCTTCCGGCGCGGCTCGCGGCCGGCTACGCCGCCGGGCCCCGCCACCTCATCGGTCCCGCGCTGTACTCCGGCTACACCTGCGCAGTCTGGCGGCCCGGCCCGACGCCGAGGCACTGACGCACCTCGCCGGGCTCGCCGCCGCCGGGGAGCTCCTCCCGGTCATCGAGGAGACGTTCGCCCTGGAGGCGGCGCCCGAGGCCATGCGCCTGCTGGAAACGCGGCACGCCCGTGGGAAGTTTCGTGCTCCTCCCCTGAGCGTCCGGCGCTCTTACGACCCGCTTACCGGCCTTCCGCAAGCATGTGACGAAGCATTGGAAAGCGCGGAAAACGACCTCGCCGGCGGAACGGGGAAATCCGGCCGGCCCTGCCGAGCGCGTCGCTGACATCGCACACCAGGGGGTAATGCGAATGCGGGAGGGCGAACCGGCGTGGCTTGACCCCGTTTCCCCGCCTCTGCCGGTGTTCGCCCGGATGAACATCCGCTGGCGGCTCACGCTCACCTACAGCGCGCTGTACTTCGCGGTGGGCGTGCTGCTGCTGATCGTCATGTATCCGGTGGTCGGCCAGACGGTCGCGCCGGTCTACCGGCCGGCGGTGCTGCTGCCCGGCGCCACGCCTGAGCAGGCGGCGGCGGTCGCGCGGGAGTACCGGCGGCAGTGGGAGGCGGCGGTGGGCGCGGGAGAGTCCACCTTCCTGACCCTGTCGCTGCCGGTACTGATCGGGGTGGGGCTGGCCGCGGTGATCGCGGGGTACCTGGTCGCGGACCGGGCGCTGCGGCCGGTGCGCAGGATGACCGAGACCGCCCGCAGGCTGTCCGAGAACACCCTGGCCCACCAGCGGATCGCGCTCGACGGGCCGAAGGACGAGCTGAAGGAGCTGGCCGACACCTTCGACGCCATGCTGGCCCGGCTCAACGACGCGTACGACGGCGGGCGCAGGTTCGTGGCCAACGCCTCCCACGAACTCCGTACGCCGGTCACTATCAACCGGACCGTGATCGAGGTGGCGTTGTCGCTGCCGGGCGGGCCCGCGGACCTGCGTACCCTCGGGCACGTCCTGCTGGAGGTCAACGCGCGCACCGAGCGGCTGATCGAAGGGCTGCTGGCGCTGGCCCGCAGCGAGCGTGAACCGGCCACCCGTGAATCGGTGGACATGCGCGAGATCCTGGAAACCGCGCTGCGGAACGCCGCCACGCCGGGCGTGGAGATCTCCGCCGATCTGCGTCCGGCGTGGACCACGGGCAACCGGGCCCTGCTCCAGCGCTGCGCCGCCGAACTCGCCGGCAACGCCGTCGGGCACAACCTTGCGGAGAACGGGCGGGTCCGGGCGCTGGTGCGGGTGCTCGGCGGGTCGGTGTCGATCGAGCTGGAGAACACGGGGCCGCACATCCCGAGGTACGCGGTGGACGGCCTGTTCGAGCCGTTCCAGCGGCTCCACCCCGACCGTCCGGGCGCGGGGCTCGGCCTGGCCATCGTGCGCGCGATCGTGCGGACGCACGGCGGCACGGTGACGGCGACCCCGCGCGACGGCGGCGGCCTGACGGTGGCCGTGCGGCTGCCCAGAGCGGTGGGATAGGGCGGCGGGAAGGGCGTTCAGCGCTTGAAACGCAGCCGCCAGGGCATCAGGGCCGACTCCAGTTGCACCCGCAGGCTCATCTTGGAGGCCCCGGCGCGGCGGTCGGAGAAGTGGATGGGGATCTCGATGATGGTCATCCCCGCCCTGGTCGCCCGGTAGTGCATCTCCACCTGGAAGCTGTAGCCGCCGGAGGCGATGCCGCCGAGGTCGAGCGCGGCCAGGCTGCCGGCCCGCCAGATCTTGAAACCGGCGGTCACGTCGCGCAGCCTGATCCGCAGGATCGTGCGGACGTAGAAGTTCGCCCACGCCGACAGGGCCCGGCGGCCTCGGCTCCACTCGGCGGCGAGGGTGCCGCCGGGTACGTACCGGCTGCCGATCACGCAGGCCGCGCCGGTCGCCTCGGCGGTGCCGAGCAGCCGCGGCACCGCGTCCACCGGATGGGAGAAGTCGGCGTCCATCTGCACGACGAAGCCGGCCCCCGCCTCCAGTGCGGCCGTGAGCCCCTGGACGTAGGCGCGGCCCAGCCCCTCCCGGCCCGGCCGGTGGATCACCGAGACCCGGCCCGGGTGCTCGGCGGCCAGCTCGTCGGCGACCTTGCCGGTGCCGTCGGGGGAGTCGTCGTCCACGACCAGCACGCGCAGGCCGTCGATCGGCAGCGCGAGCAGCGCCTGCGTGATCAGCGGCAGGTTGTCTACCTCGTTGTACGTCGGGATCACGACGGTAACGGTGGTCATGGGCGTCTCATGCTAGAGGCTCGTGCCGCCGCGTGGGGCGGCTTGGCAGGGACCGGCCACCGCCTGCCCCGTTCTGTACAGATTGGTCCATAAAGCGTGTTACGGTGGGGCGCATGGCACGACCACGGCAGTTCACGGAGGAACGGGCGATCGAGGCGGCGATGCTCGCGTTCTGGGACAGGGGTTACGAGGGCACCTCCACCCAGGACCTCTGTACGGCCACCGGCCTCGGCCGGAGCAGCATCTACAACACGTTCAAGTGCAAGCGCGACCTGTTCGAGAAGGCGCTGCGCCGCTACATGGTCGACAAGAACGGCCCGATCGTCGAACTGATGGAGGGCGGCCTGCCGGCCCGGGAGAAGATCCGGACCCTCTTCCAGTGGGCGGTGGAGGGCGAGCCCGGCCGGCCGAGCGGCTGCATGGTGGTCAACGCGATGGTCGAGCTGGCCCCGCACGACGCCGAGATGGCCGCCCTGCTCCGTGAGGACCACCGCATGCGGCTGACCGCCGTGCGCACGGCGATCGAGGAGGGGCAGCGGGCCGGGGAGATCGACCCGGCCAAGGACGCCGAGGCGCTGGCCCACTACGTCATCGCCACGGTGAGCGGGATGCGCGTCGCCGGTCGCGGCGGCGCGGACCGGTCCGCCCTCGACGCCATCGCCGCGACCGCGCTCACCGCTCTGTGAGCATGTCGGCTTTCTGACCTGTGTGTTCCTGCTGCCTTGGGCTGTCACGCGCCTGTTTTGAACTGAACGATACAAAACTAAGGAGATCCCTCCGATGCCGTTGGCCATCTATATCCTGGGCTTGGCGATCTTCGCCCAGGGCACCTCGGAGCTGATGCTCGCGGGCCTGCTCCCCGGCATGGCCGCAGATCTGGGCGTGTCGGTCCCCGACGTGGGGTTGCTGATCTCCGCGTTCGCCGTCGGGATGCTCGTCGGCGCGCCCGTGCTGGCCGTGGTCACGTTGCGCCGGCCCCGCCGTACGGCGTTGCTGGCGTTCCTCGGCGTCTTCGCCGTCTCGCACGTCGCCGGCGCGCTGACCACCGACTACACCGTCCTCCTGGTGTCCCGCGCCGTCGGCGCGTTCGTCTACGCCGGGTTCTGGGCGGTGTCCGCGGTCGCCGTCATCGGCATGGTTCCCGCGAACGCCCGTGGCCGGGCGCTCGGGGTCGTCACCAGCGGCCTCACGGTCGCCACGGTCATCGGCCTGCCCGCGGGCACGTTGATCGGGCAGCACCTCGGCTGGCAGGGGGCGTTCTGGGCGGTGGCCGCCATGTCGGCGCTGAGCATGATCGGCGTGGCCGCCACCATCCCCGGCGGACGCCCGCCGGCCGCGAAGGCCCCCCGCCTGGGCCCCGAACTGCGGGCCATGGCGAACCTGCGGCTGTGGGTCGCGTACGGGACGACCTCGCTGGTCCTCGCCTCGCTGATGGTCACCTTCAGCTACCTCGCGCCCTTCCTGACCGAGACCGCCGGGCTGTCGGAGGAGTGGGTGCCCGCCGTGCTCGGCCTGTACGGCGTGGGCGCGTTCATCGGCATCACGCTCGGCGGGCGTGCGACGGACGCGCGCCCGTTCACCGTCCTGTTCACCGGGGCGGCCGGAATGATCGTCGCCTCGGCGGGCCTCGCCGTGTTCGCCGACCAGGCCGTGCCGGTCATCATCTTGAGCCTCCTCCTCGGCGCGTTCGGCTTCGGCATCAACCCGGCGCTCAGCGCCCGCGTGTTCACGCTGGCCGGGGCCGCCCCGACGCTCGCCGCCGGCGGTAACGTCTCCTCCTTCAACCTCGGCATCACCGTCGGCCCCTGGCTCGGGGGCCTGGCCATCGCCGCGGGCCTCGGGTACCCGTCGGTCCCCTGGATCGGGGTCGCGCTCGGAGCCGGGGCGCTCGTCCTGATCGCGGTCTCGGCCACGCTGGCCCGCAGGGCCGAGCCGCTGGAGGTGTCCGAAACCCCGGTGGCCGACACAGTGTCGGCCTGAAGCCATCCGTTGCAATTGCGCACAATCGGCGGGGAGTCGACAAAGATGCGAACCTGGCGGCCGGCTGGCACAATTGCTCGATACCGTAACAGAGATCATGAGGCCGAGTCATATTCGGTTACTCGATACTTGTCTGTGAGTTGAATCCGAATCTCATTCTGATGGACCGATTCCTGTTTTTAGGGCATGGTCACGGATGAGTCGATCATGTCATGGTCACCACGAATACCGGATATTGCGGGAAGGTCCATCTGGTCCTCCCGAGGACGGACGCCTGGTCAGTCGCCGGGAAGCGGGCCACTGGACTGACGGGGGCGCAGTGCCGCCGGGGGAGTCTCTCCGGCGGCACTCCGGCGTTTCGGACGGTGCCGATCGGGTCGGAACGGATGTCCCAAGACACCCGATGTATGGCCGTACCTCGGCGAGTGATCAGGTGAGCGTCCGGCGCAGCCAGTCCTCGACGCCCGCGATGTGGACCGTCGCCCAGGATCTCGCCAACTCCGGGCGGCGGCCGGCGATGGCGTCGCAGATGGCCCGGTGCTGCTCGACGGTCTTCTCCAGTGCCCGCTCCTCGGTCAGCCCGCGCCAGATCCGGGCGCGGGTGATGGGGCCGGCCAGGTTGTCCAGCAGCGAGGCGAGCACCGGATTGCCCGAACCGGCCGCGATCCGCTGGTGGAAGCGCACGTCGTTGGCGACCAGCTCTTCCACGGTCGGGCGGGGCGGGAGTTCGGCCAGGATCGCGCGCAGGGCGGCGACGTCGTCGCCGGTCATCTTGAGCGCGGCCAGCTCGGTCGCGGCCGGTTCGAGGATGCGCCTGACCTCGAAGAAGTGCAGCACGGAGTCGTCGCGGTGGAAGTCGGCGACGAACGACACCGCGTCCAGCAGCAGCCGGGGCTCCAGGCTGGTCACGTAGGTGCCGTCGCCCTGGCGTACGTCCAGCACGTTGATCAGCGCCAGCGCGCGGACCGCCTCGCGCAGCGAGTTGCGGGACAGACCGAGCCGGTCGGCGAGGTCGGCCTCCTTGGGCAGCCGGTCACCGGGCGTCAGCTCACCGGACATGATCATCTGCTTGATCTTGTCGATCGCCGCGTCGGTGACCGCCATCACGCACCGTCCCTCATGTAGTGCGGCCCGGCCGCCTGGGGAGACCTCCGATGTCTTTCAGTGTACGGTGCGGCCGTGCCCCGGTCATCGGAATCATGCCGCCCGCCAGAGCCCGGCGGGACCTGCGGGGGCGGTCAGAAGTCGCGGAGCAGCCGGTCGGCGGCGATCTCGATGCGCTGCTGGATCTGCTCGTAGGTACGCCGCCCGCGCAGCATCTCCAGCAGCTCGTGCATCCACACCCCGGCCAGCGACCCGGCCAGCGCGAACCGCTCGCCGTCCGGGTCGTCCGCGCTGCCCGTGCCGCCTGGGGCTCGGTCGCCGCCCGCGACCCGCAGCAACAGCCCGGCCAGGCGGTCGCCGAACGGGGCGTCGACCTCCGCGATGATCAGCGACCGGATCAGCGCGTCGGCCAGCTCCGGCTCGCGCATCAGCCCCCGGGTGGCCCGCATCAGCACGTCGGCCGCGCGCCGCGCCGGGGTGGCCGCGTGCGGCGGGCGACGCTCGATGCTGCTCTCCAGCAGATCGATCTCCTCGCCGACCACCGCGGCGACCAGCTCCATCTTGGAGGGGAAGTAGCGGTAGAGGGTGCCGAGCGCGACCCCGGCCCGCTCGGCGACCGTGCGCATCTGCATCGCCTCCACACCGCCGCGCGAGGCGAGCGCCGCGGCGGCCGAGACGATCCGCTTGCGGCGCTGGTGCTGCCCGCGGGAGCGGACGTCGGGACGGCCCCCGTCGATGGGCGCGCGCTGCTTCGGGGCCGTCGGCAACGGGCTCGTGAGTGGGCCGGCCAGGGGGCTCGCCGTGGCGCCCGTCACCTCGGCGCCACCGGGAGCGGGGGCGCCGGAACCGTGCAATGGTGTGCCGGCGCTCGCCTGCGGGGTGCGCATGAGAACACGTTATCTGAAAGCGCTCCGGCACGCGGTGTTACTTGTGAGTACCACGTCCCGCCCTTTACTCACGCCATTCACGTACCCCGTTATGTCGGACTCTGTCCGGCTGACCATGGAAAATCAGAATAGAATACGTTCTAGCCGACCGAACCGGCTTTTATGGCAGTCGCTTTTCCGTGGTGGGTGCGGAACTTTCGCCCGGGGGAGGGGAAAAATCCGCCCGGGATACGCAAGCCGTACCCCGGCCTGCGGCTTTCCCGGCGCGGGCACGCCATTGTCTGCGACAGTGAGAAGGTGACCACGCTCCGCGTTCGGCGGGCCGGGGTGGAGGGGATGCGGATGTCGGTTGCCACGGGAGTCGTGATGCGGACGCCAGCCCACGATCAGATCGGCATCGGGGCGGTGCTCCCGGAGAAGTCGGTCGCCGTCCCGCCGCCGCAGCCCGCCTCCTCAGGGGCCACCGTGCCGCGCGACTCCTTTCTCGCGATGCTCCTCACCATGAGCATGGTGGAACGCTATGTGACGGACTGGACCGGGCCGCACACCGTGATCAGGGGCATCAACGTCAAGCTGGAAGCGCCCGCGCGTCCGGGCGACACGATCACCTTCACCGGCGCGGTGACCGCCGTGACCCATCGTGACCTGACGATCGAGGTGCACGGGCACCTCCCAGCGGCCACGCACGCCACTGCCACGGTCCGGCTCAGCCTCGGATAGCCGCCGTCCCGCCTCGCGCCCCCGGTCCCGCGGGCGCTCTTCGCGATGGGTGAGCCGGGCCCACAGACGTACCGTGTTCTCGCGGCGGCCCCAGGCGACCAGCGCCGAGACCGCGAACAGGGCCAGGGGCGTGGCCGCGCCGCCGTCCACCACGAGGACCTGGGCGAAGGCCGCACCCGCCGTCAGTCCGGTGAACACCAGCCCGGCCAAACCCGTCAGGCTCGGGACGAGCAACGCCGCCGCCCCGGCGACTTCGAGTCCGCCCACGAAGTAGCGGACCCAGTCGCCGAGGCCGATCGCCGCGAAGGTGGAAGGCGCGGGTTCCACACCGGCGAACTTTCTGAGGGCCGCAAACAGAAAGCCGCCCGCCGCGACCGCCTGGAGTCCCCACAGCGCGGTGTTCCAGGTGCGATTGGCGACGCTCATCGTTTCCTGCCTTTCCACGGGGGACGCCATCACGACGTCGTCCCGAGCCCGGTGGCCGCCGATCCACATTCGTCCGTGTCTCGTACGGCCCGCTGCCAAGCATGCTCCGTCCCAGGTGGCGACGACGTTGCAGCGTCGCCCTCGCGCGCTCACTTATGCCGGGCGATTTCGGAGGGATAGTCCGGAAGGTCGATGTCGGTGGCGAACCTGTCGCTCATTCGCATCATCAACCCGAGCAAAAACCCGGACCTGAAGAGCAGGTTGCGCATCCAGATGCCGCGCCGGGAGGGCGGGGCCAGGAATCGGCCCGCGTTGCCCTTCCTGGCGATGCTCGCGTACCCGCGGAACCGCTCCTCGTACCGCCGCAGCGCCGTGCCGTGATCGCCGTCCGCCAGGGCGAGTTCGCCCGCCAGCACGTACGCGCCCACCATGGCCAGCCCGGTGCCGAACCCGCCCATCGTGTTGCTGTAGGCGGCGTCGCCGAGCAACGCCACCCGGCCCTTGGCGTAGCGGGCGGTGACCACCCGGCTGATGGAGTCGAAGTAGAAGCCCGGGCCGTCCGCCAGCGTGCCGGTCACCTCGCGGGTGCGCCAGCCCATCCCCTCGAACGCCTCGGCCACGATCCGCCGCTGCGCCGCGGTGTCGTGGCGGTCGTAGTGGAGTTCGGCCGAGGCGAACACCAGCAGCGCGCCCCCGGCCGCGCCGCCGGTCGAGACGAGCCTGCCCGGCTCGTTGTAGAGCAGCGGGTCGGGGCCGAAGTCGCCGGCGGTCTCGGCGAGCGCGTAGTAGTACCCGAGATGACGGACATAGCGGGATTCGGGGCCGAAGGTCAGCCGGCGTACGTTGGAGTGGATGCCGTCCGCGCCCACCACCAGGTCGAACGTACGCGGGGCGGCGTGCTCGAAGGTCACGTGGACACCGCCGCCGGCCTCGGTGATCGAGGTGATGGAGTCGCCGAAGACGTACTCGCAGGTGTCCAGCGTGCGCTCGTAGAGGATGGCGGACAGGTCGCCGCGGCGGATCTCGACGTCGCCGCCGGTGAAGCGGGCCGGTATGGCGGCCAGCCGGCGGCCGTTCGCGTCCACGAAGTACTGGTCGCGCGGGTGGGTGCGGCGGCGGTGGACCTCCTCGCGCACGCCCATACGGTCCAGCACGGTGCGGTGGGTGCGGCCCTTGAAATCGACGGCCTGGCCGCCGGGGCGCAACGCGGGGGCGCGTTCCACGACGGTGACGCGGAAGCCGTACCTGCTGAGCCAGTACGCCAGGGCGGGCCCGGCGATGCTCGCGCCGGAGATGAGTACGTGGGTGTTCGGCATACCGGCGACGATGGCCGGGCGCGCTGACCGGCTACCGACGTTCCGCTGACGGATCCGGGCGCGGGCCGCCGAGCGCTGTCAGCGCCTCCTCGCGGGACATCGCCGCGCCCCTGGCGAAGGCGGCGGCGAACGCCTGCGGGCCGATGCGCGCCCTGACCGCGCCCGCCGTACCGGCCACGTCGCGGTCACCGGCGACGGCCAGGCCGCGCAGCGCCACCGCGGCCCCCAGCAGCAGCGCCGCCCGCGTGTCTTCTCCGCCGGTGAGCAGCGCGCGGGTGGCCTGGGCCTCGGCCACCGGAGCCAGCAGCGACGTCAGCGGCTCGCCCACGGACAGCCCGGCCGCCAGGTCGTACCGGCGCACGGCCTCGGCGACGTCGCCCGCGGCCTGCGCCACCCGCCCGAGCGCGATGTGCGCCTCCGCCACCCGGGCGTTCCCGCGGGCGCCGTCCAGCGCCGCGGAAAGCAGCTCGCGGGCCTCGCCCAGGTCGCCGCGGGACCGGGCGATCTCCGCCTGGCGTACCCGGACCAGGGACAGCAGACCGGCGTCGGCGATCTGGCGGGCCAGCCCGGCCGCGCGCCGGCAGTCGGCGGCGGCGTCGTCGAGATCGCCCCTGCGGGTCAGGGCCTCGGCCCGCCGGCACAACACGTCGATCTCCTCCTCGGCGCTGCCCAGCCGCACGAACAGCGCGAGCGCCTCGGCCCACAGGGCGTCGGCGCGCTCCCAGTCGCCGCGCAGGCTCGCGATCAGCGCCAGCCAGTCCAGTGCCTGCGCGCTGCCCCAGCGCTCGCCGAGCGCCCGGAAGTCGGCGAGCACCGCCTGAAGGGAGCGTTCGGCGGCGGCCACCTCACCCCGGCGCAGCAGCTCCAGCAGCGCCTCGCCGAGCGCGCCCACCGTGTGCGCCCATGGGTCCGGGCCGAGCAGCCGCCGCCGCAGCCCGGCGTTGTCCGCCCCGAACGGCGGGCCGATGATCATCCCCCAGAGCGGCGCGGCGAAGGAGTGCCGCAGCGGCCGGCCCAAGTTCATCTGGGCCGCCTCGACCCGCTCGCGGTGTGCGGAGGTCACGTTCGGCGCGGCGTGTACCACGCACATGCCGTACTCCTCCACCAGGTCCTCCTGCTCCACCCAGCCGGACGGCAGCGCGTCCACCTTCCGCAACAGCTTCGTGGCCGGCGGGACCACCTCGCCGCGCCGCCCGGTGAACCACCAGTAGGCCGCTCCCGCCGCGATCAGCCTCAGTGCCGTCGCGGGGTCGGCGTCCACCGCCCAGCGCAGCGCGGCCATCAGGTTGGCGTGCTCGGCGCTCAGCAGGGCCAGCCAGTCCAGTTGACCGGCCCGCAGCAGGTGCGGGCCGGCCCGGCGGGCGAGGTCCAGGTAGTAGGCGGCGTGCGCGGCCTCCGCCGTGGGCGGTGTCTCGGCCGCCGTTCGCCGTTCCGCGCAGAACAGCCGGATCGTGGACAGCATCCGGTAGCGGTCGCCGTCGGTCTCCACCAGCGACTTGTCCACCAGGTCGGCGAGCAGCCCGGCGGTGTCGCCGCCGCCGCACACCCGCTCGGCCGCCTCCAGCGTCGCGCCGCCGGTGAACACCGAGAACCGCCCGGCCAGCGCTCGTTCCTCGGGCCCGAGCAGGTCCCAGCTCCACTCGACCACCGCGCGCAGGGTCTGGTGCCTGGCCGCCGCCGTACGGTCACCGCGCGACAGCAGCCGGAACCGGCCGTGCTCGGCCAGCCGGTCGGCGATCTCCCCGACGGTGAACGTGCGCAGCCGCGCCGCCGCCAGTTCCAGAGCCAGCGGCAGCCCGTCGAGTGCGGCGCAGATGCGGGTGACGGCGGCGGCGTTGCCGTCGGACACCGTGAAGCCGTGCCGCGCCGCCGCCGCCCGCTCGGCGAACAGCCGCACCGCCGGATAGCCCGCCGCCTCCCGCGCCGCCGCCCCCTCCGGCGGGCAGGCCAGCGGCGCGAGCCTGACCAGCGTCTCGCCGGTGATCGCGAGCGGTTCGCGGCCGGTGGCCAGGATCGTCAGCTCGGGGCAGGAGTCCAGCAGCCGCCGCGCCAGCGCCGCGGTGGCCGCGATCACATGCTCGCAGTTGTCCAGGATCAGCAGCAGCGGCCCACGCCCGGCGAGCGCGTCCACCAGCCGGTCGGCGGGATCGGCCGGCTCGGGAAGTACGGCGAGTCCCAGCGGATCCCGCAACCCCAACGCCCCCAGCACGGCCCGCGCGACCTGCTCACCACCGTCGATGTCGGCCGGCGGGACGGGGCGGCGGGACGCCTCGGTGGTACGCGGTGGCCGCCGTTCGGTGTCCGGGCGTGTCGCGTCCGGGTGGTGGGGCGTCGCCTCGGCGGGCTGCGGGGCCTGGCCGCCTGGGTCGATGTCGGCCAGTGGGACCAGGCACACCGCGCCCGGGTGGCGGCGGGCCGCCTCGATGGCCAGGCGGGTCTTGCCGGTGCCGCCCGGGCCGGTGATCGTGACCAGGCGGGTGGCCGTGCCCGGGGCGAGCAGCCCGGCGAGCAGATCGAGTTCGGTTTCCCTGCCGACGAACCCGGTCAGCGGCACCGGCAGCACGCTCGGCCGGGCGGGCGGCGGTTCGCCCGCCCGCAGGATCGCCAGGTGGGTGGCGGCCAGCTCGGGGGAGGGGTCGGCGCCCAGCTCTCCGGCCAGCCGGCGGCGCACTCGCTCGTAGACCTCCAGCGCCTCGGCCTGCCTGCCCTCGGCGTGCAGGGCGCGCATGAGCAGCACCGCGAGCCGTTCGCGCAGCGGGTGGGCGGCCAGCAGCGGCCGTAGTTCGGCGGCCACGCCGCCACCGGCCCCGGAGTCGGCGAGTTCGGCCTCGATGCGGTCCTCGGTGGCGGCCAGCCGCAGTTCCTCCAGCCTGGTCCGCTGGGCCGCCACCAGCGGCACGTCGGTGGCGTCGGCCAGCGCGGGCCCCCGCCACAGGCCGAGCGCTTCGCGGAGCACGGCGGCGGCGGGACCGGCCCGGCCCGCGGCGAGCAGGTCGCGGCCCTGGCGGGCGAGAAGCTGGAAGCGGTGCGCGTCCACGTCGGCGGGGTCGATCGCGAGCCGGTACCCCGCCCCGCCGTACTCCAGCAGGCCCGGCGGCAGCCTGCGGCGCAGCCGGGAGACCTGGGCCTGGAGCGCGCCGGTGGCATCGGCGGGCGGATGCTCGCCGTACTGGCCCGACAGCAGCCGGTCCACGCCGACGGTCCGGCCGGGGGCGAGCAGCAGCAGGGCCAGCAACGTGCGCGAGCGCGGGCCGCCGGCGGGGACAGGGTCGCCGCCGGACGTCCACGCCTCGATCGGACCGAGGATGCCGAACCGCACCTGACCGATTGTCCCTGGTGTCCGGCCTGAGTCTGCTACCAGGTGACGATGGTGGGCACCGCGAAGAAGACGATCAACGCGATGGCGATGCACACCGCCAGCCCGATGACCTCCCAGACCCAGTCGTGGTGGCGGTTGCGGGTCTTGGCGGACCTGGCGGGGGCGCGGCGGCGGCGTCGCGAGGGCCGGGGGGCGAGGGTGACCGGCTGCGGGCGGGCGGGCTCCTCCGGCGCGTGCTCTTCCGGGGCGTGCTCTTCCGGTGCGGGGGCTTCGAGGTCGAGGACGTCGAAGACGTCGGTCGACTCGGCCGCGCTCTCCTCGTCGTCCGCCGGCAGCGGCATGAGGTACACCGGCTCGGCGGGGCGGTCCTGCCGGGGCGGCGGGACGAACAGGCTGCCCGGTGGCTCCTCCCCGGCCTCTTCCGGTGGCGTCGCCGGGGCCTCTTCGAGGTCGGCCGGGACGGGCGCGGACAGCAGCGGCACCGGCATCGGGGGCGGCATCGGGGGCGGCGAGTGGAGCTTGGGCATCGGTTCGGTGCTCGCCTCGTGCGGCGAGACCCGGTCGGCGGCGGGCGGGGTGATCTCCACCTCGTACAGGCCCGCGTTGGTGCGCTCGTCGGTCGGCCCGAGCGGCATCGGCCAGGCGGGCGCGGTCGGCCACAGCGCCTTGTACGGCGCGAGCCTGCCCAGCCGGGAGACCGGCCCGGAGGCGAGCGGCGGCTCGCCCAGCGCGGCCAGGATGCGGGCCCGCAGCAGCGCGGGCGGAGGCCGCCAGGGCAGCCGGGCCAGTACGTCCCTGGTCGGGGCGACCGCCAGCGCGCCGTAGACCTCGCCGAGCCGCCCGGGGACGCGCTCGCCGACGGCGGCCAGCGCGAGCCCGAGGGCCTGGGTGAACCGCTGGTCGGCGCCGGCGGCCAGGTCGGCCGCGGTGTCGGCGGCCACGTCGAGTACCCAGGCCAGCTCGTCGATGGTCAGCCCGCACACCACGGCCAGCAGCAGCACCTCGCGCTGGTGCGGGCGCAGCTCGCGGACCACCCGCTCGACCAGCGCGGTGGCGGGGTCGGCGACCGGATCGACGCGCGCGTCGGCGTAGACGACGTCGCGCCGGTAGATCTCCCGGCGGGCGAGGGCGTAGAGGGCTGCGCGGGGCGGCTCGACCGCGGGGACGCCGGACATCACGGACATCAGGGCCTCGGCTGCGGCCCCGGCGTCACCGAGCTGGTCGTGGCAGTAGGCGAACAGCCCGACGGCGTGACGGTCGTAGAGCTCGGCGACCAGCTCGCTGCGCGAGCGCCGGTCGGTGAGCGGGTGGGTCACGGGCCGGTCCTTCAAATTCTGTCGGGGTGTCCTGGTAATCATGTCAACTCATGGGGGCCGCCGCATCGGAGGATACGCATTTGATAGAAATCACCATGCTCACACCGCGCATTTCGGTGTACTCCGGGTAAACCGAGAGGTCATCCCGGGGGGACACGGGCAGGACACAAGGAGGACACGGGCGTGGAGCGGGGCGGCGACACGCGGTCATCACCGCCGTACGCTGTCGGGAGGAGATCGCCGGACGGTCGCGGCGGCGCACGCGGGAGGTGCGGGGGAAGCGGTCACGGCGTCAGCACATCCAATACCGCCGGAGAACACGAGGACACGTGTGATCACATTTGACGGTGTCACAAAACGATACGCCGACGGGACCGTGGCCGTGGACGGCCTCCACCTGGAGGCGCCCACCGGCGAGATCACCGTGTTCGTCGGCCCGTCCGGATGCGGCAAGACCACGTCGCTGCGGATGATCAACCGGATGATCGACGCGACCCACGGCACGATCTCGCTCGACGGTGTCGATGTCCGCACCATCGACCCGCCCACCCTGCGGCGCGGCATCGGTTATGTCATCCAGCAGGCCGGTCTGTTCCCGCACCGCACCATCGTGGACAACATCGCCACGGTCCCCTACCTGCTCGGCTGGTCCCGCAAGAAGGCCCGCGCGCACGCACTGGAACTCCTCGACCGGGTCGGGCTGGCCCCCGAGCTGGCCGGTCGCTACCCGTTCCAGCTCTCCGGCGGCCAGCAGCAGCGGGTGGGCGTGGCCCGCGCGCTCGCCGCCGACCCGCCGGTGCTGCTGATGGACGAGCCGTTCAGCGCGGTCGATCCGGTGGTGCGGACCAGCCTGCAAGACGAGCTGCTGCGGCTCCAGGCCGAGCTCAACAAGACCATCGTGTTCGTCACGCACGACATCGACGAGGCCATCAAGCTCGGCGACCGGGTCGCGGTGCTGCGGGTCGGCGGGCGGCTGGCCCAGGTGGCCGCCCCGGCGGCGCTGCTGTCGGCTCCGGCCGACGAGTTCGTGGCCGAGTTCCTGGGGCGTGACCGGGGCATCCGCCGGCTGTCGTTCGTGTCCGACGCGAGCCTGCGGCTGCGCCCCGACCTCACCGTCCCGGTCTCCTCGCCGGTCTCGGAGGCGGCGGGGCGGGCGGCGTCCGCGCAGAGCCCGTGGCTCGCCGTGGTCGACGCCGGTGACCGGCCGCTGGGCTGGGTCAACCCGGCGGAGCTGCCGCGCGACGGCACGCTGGAGGGCGTACGCCTGCTGCCGTACGGCACGTTCGTGCACGGGCGCGACTCGCTGCGCACCGCGCTGGACGCGGCGCTGCTCTCGCCGTCCGGCTGTGCCATCGCGGTCGCCGAGGACGGCGGCGCGGTGGTGGGCGTGGCCACCCGCGAGTCCCTGGACGAGGCCCTGGCGCTGGCCGCCTCGGACGTCGGAAACGGTGATCCGGCGAATGGGTGAAGAGCCAAGCATTTGGGAGTACTTCACCAGAAACTGGAGCACCGGACAGCCGGGGAGCATCGACACCCTGCTCGGTGACCACATCGTCATGTCGCTGCTGCCGATCGTCGCGGCCCTGGTGCTGGCGATCCCGATCGGCCTGGCCTGCGTGCGCTGGCGGCTGCTCTACCAGCCGACCGCGGGCCTGGTGAACATCATCTACGCGCTGCCGTCGCTGGCGCTGTTCGGCGTCTTCCTCGCGGTCACCGGCCTGTCGCAGGCCACGGTGATCATCCCGCTGACCTTCTACGCGGTCGCGGTGCTCGTCCCCGCCGTGGTGGACGGCCTGCGCTCGGTGCCCGAGCACGTCAGGCAGTCGGCGGTGGCCATGGGCTTCACGCCGCTGCGCCGCATGACCAGGGTGGAGCTCCCGCTCGCCGCGCCCGTGGTGCTCGCCGGGCTGCGGGTGGCCGCCGTGTCCAGCATCAGCCTGGTCAGCGTGGGCGCGCTGGTCGGCATGGGCGGGCTCGGCTACCTGTTCATCAGGGCCTGGCAGATCGACTACTTCGCGCCGGCGATCGTCGGGATCGTGGGGATCGTGCTGCTCGCCCTGATCGTGGACGGAATCCTGGTCGTCTCCCAGCGGTTGCTGACTCCATGGGTGCGGGCGAGGAGGAGCGGGTGAACTGGCTGATCGAGTTCTTCGGCGACCCCGCCAACTGGTCCGGGCCCGATGGCATCCCGCTCCGGCTGCTGGAGCACCTGCTGTTCTCCGTCGCCGCGCTGGCGCTGGCCGCGCTGGTCGCGATCCCGCTCGGGCTGTGGATCGGGCACACCGGGCGCGGCTCGCTGTTCATCGTGGTCGCGGCCAACCTGGCGCGGGCGTTGCCGACGCTCGGGCTGGTGGTGCTGATCGTGATGCTGCTGGGCACGGCGTCGGTGTGGCCGGTGCTGATCCCGCTGGTCGCGCTGGCCGTACCGGCCATCCTGGTGAACACCTTCGAGGGCATCAGGGGCGTGGACCCCGAGCTGCGCGACGCGGCGTACGGGATGGGGCTGTCCGGGCGGCAGGTCCTCGGGCGAGTGCTGGTGCCGGTCGCGCTGCCGCTGATCCTGCTCGGCCTGCGGCTGGCCGCGATCCAGATCGTGGCGACCGCCGCCGTGGCCGCCTACACCGGCCTCGGCGGGCTCGGCCGCTACATCATCGACGGCCTGGCCGTCCGGGACTACCCGACCGTGCTGGGTGGTTCCGTGCTCATCGTGTTGTTCGCGCTGGCCGCGCAGTTCTTCTTCGTGATGGCGGAGCGGGTCGCGGTGTCCCCGGGGGTGAGCCGGCGCGTCAAGGTCCGATAATGTCTGCAAAACCCCCCGCTAGGAAAGGAAACAGTACGATGCGACGCGTATTCGGCTCCGTGGCGGTGTTCCTCACGGCCATGCTCGCCGTGTCCGCCTGCGGCGGCGAAGATCCGCTGGCCGGCGGCGGGACGACGACGGCCACCGCCAGCGGCTCGCCGGGCGGGGGCAAGGCGATCGTCGGCTCCTTCAACTTCCCGGAGAGCGTGCTGCTCGGCTCGATCTACGCCCAGGCGCTCACCGCCAAGGGCGTCAAGGTCGAGGAGAAGGCCAACATCGGCAGCCGCGAGGTCGTCTACAACCAGATCAAGGGCGGCGGCCTGACGGTGCTGCCCGAGTACAACGGCGCACTGCTCGCCTACCTCGACCCCAAGGCCACCGCCGCCACGACCGAAGAGGTCAACAGCGCGCTGGCCACCAAACTGCCGCCGGAGCTGACGCTGCTGGAGTCCTCGCCGGCCGAGGACAAGGACTCCCTGACGGTCACCAAGGAGACCGCCCAGAAGCACTCGCTGACCAGCATCGAAGACCTGGCCAAGGTCGCCAAGGACATGGCGGTGGGCGGGCCGCCCGAGTTCAAGGAGCGCAGGCAGAAGCAGTTCAAGGACGTCTACGGCCTGGAGTTCAAGGAGTGGAAGCCCACCGGGGCGGCCACGGCCGACGCCATCAAGGAGGGCACCGTCCAGGCGGGCAACGTCTTCACCACCGACCCTAAGATCATCATCAACCAGATGGTGGCGCTGGAGGACCCCAAGAACGTCTTCGGCGCCCAGAACGTCACCCCGCTGGTGAACAAGTCCGCCCAGTCCGACACCATCACCAGCACCCTCAACGCGGTCTCGGCCAAGCTGACCACCGAGGGCCTGACCCAGATGATGCAGAAGATCTCCGTCAACAAGGACGAGGAGGCCGTCGTGGCCGCGGAATGGCTCAAGCAGAACGGCCTGCTCTGACCTCCTCCACCGGATGCCCGGATCCCGGCCCGTCGGCCGGGTTCTGGTGTGTGGCGGAGTGAAATGGCCGAGGTGGTGGCGGCGGTCGGCGGCCGGGGTTCGGCAGGCCGGTCGCGTTCGGGAGCGTGGTGGGGTCGGGTGACGGATGTCGCGGTTCGTTGAGGCGATGGCCCAGTTGGCGGCCGGGGTCGGTGTCGTCACGGTCCGGGACGACCGGGACGACATCGGCGTCACCGTCTCGGCGCTGATGTCGGTGTCGCTGGAGCCGCCGCTGGTGCTGGTCAGCCTGGCCAACGGGGGTTACGTCTGCGAGGTCATGCTGCGCAGGGACCTCTGGGCGGTGAGCCTGCTTTCGGCCGGGCAATCGGCCATGGCCAGCAGGTTCGCCACCCCGGGCCGCCCCAGCGCCCGCCTGCTCGTCGCGGGCACCCCCCACCACCGCGGCGACCACACCGACGCCCTCGTCATAGCGGACGGCGTGGCCGCCCTGGAGGCCGAGACCACCACAGTGGTCCCGGCCGGAGACCACACATTGTTCATCGCCAAAGTACTGACCGTGGACTACCTCGACCCCTCCGCCACCCCCCTCATCCGCCTCCGCAGCCGCTACCGCCCGGCCCCCACCTAACCGCCCTGTCCCGTAAGGCCGGACCCCCGCCCAGCACGGCGTACCCGCCCCGCCCCCAGCCCACCTCCGCCAGGCCAGAGTGCTGACCGTGGCCTATCCCGCACTCTGCCGCCGCCCTCGTCTGCTACCGCCTGGTCCCCACCTAAGCGCCGTCCTGTCCCGTAAGGCCGGGCTCCGCCCGGCGGGCGACAGACCGCCCAGCACGGCGTACCCGCAGCGGCCCGAGCCCACCTCCGCCAGGCCAGAGTGCTGACCGTGGCCTATCCCGCACTCTGCCGCCGCCCTCGTCTGCTACCGCCCGGTCTCCACCTAAGCGCCGTCCTGTCCCGTAAGGCCGGGCTCCGCCCGGCGGGCGACAGGCCGTTCAGCGCGGCGTACCCGCAGGGGCCCGAGCCCACCTCCGCCAGGCCAGAGTGCTGACCGTGGCCCATCTCGCCCCCTCCGCCGCCGCCCTCGTCTGCTACCGCCCGGTCTCCACCTAAGCGCCGTCCTGTCCCGTAAGGCCGGGCCCCGCCCAGCGGTTGACAGGCCGTTCAGCGCGGCGTACCCGCAGGGGCCTGAGCCCACCTCCGCCAGGCCAGAGTGCTGACCGTGGCCCATCTCGCCCCCTCCGCCGCTCCCCTCGTCTGCTACCGCCTGGTCCCTACCTAGCTGTTCTGTGCCTGGGAGGCCGGGGCACGCTGCCAGCGGGGCGACAGGCCGTTCAGCGCGGCGTACTCGCAGGGGCCCGAGCCCACGTCCGCCCAGGTCCCACCACCTGCCTCCGTGGCCGCTACCGCCTGGTCGCCGGTTAGCCGTTCCGTGCTGTGAGGTGGGGTACGCGGTCGGCGGGTGGCAGGCCGTTCGGCGCGGCGCGCTCGCGTTCTCACAGGCTCCACCACCCGGACCTGGGCTGTGCGCGGTGGGTGGGTGGTGGTGGGTGATCGACTATGTGCGCCGTAGTTGTAGCCGCGCATACGCAGTGGGCGTCGGCGCCCGCTCCTTGATGGCTTGGGCTGGTGCTGGTCGATCAGGCACCTGACCGGGGGCTGTGGCGGGCCAGGGGGGCTAGCTGATCGTCCAGGTGCCCGGTAGTTGCAAGGGGCCGTAGGCGGGGAGGCCGAGGGTGGTGGCGAGGCCGGCGAGGGGGCCCCAGGCTTCCAAGCGGACGCGGGCGAGGGCCGCTGAGCGGTCTTCGCTGGACTCCGGGGGGCGCAGGCGCTCCAACGGGTTGAGCCGCGGGTAGACCCGGACCGTCGCGTCTTCCGGGAGCCTGGCCTTCTTTCTGGCCAGGGCGAGCGCGTCGGTGAGGCCGCCCAGCTCGTCGACCAGGCCGCCGCCGTGGGCGTCGGCGCCCGTCCAGACGCGGCCCTTGGCCAGCTCGTGGGCCCGGTCGCGGTCGAGCCCGCGACCCTCGGCGACCTTGGTCACGAAGTCGTCGTAGATGCGGTCGAGCCAGGCGTTGACCCGCTCCCACTGGGACTCGGAGAACGCCTCAGCGGTGGAGAACATCCCCGCGTTGGCCCCCTCGCGTACCGTCTCGACCCCCACGCCCAGCCGGTCGAGCAGCCCGCCGACCACCGGCTTGCCGCCGAGGACCCCGATGGAGCCGGTCAGCGTGCCCGGCTGTGCCACGATCACGTCGGCCGCCATCGACACGAAGTAGCCTCCCGAGGCCGCCACGTCGCCCATCGAGACGATCACCGGCTTGCCCGTCTTGCGGGTCAGCACGACCTCCCGCCACACCGCGTCGGAGGCGACGTAAGAACCGCCCGGGCTGTCGACCCGGAACACGACTGCCTTGACGTGCTCGTCGCGCCGGGCCGCGCGCAGCGCCGCGCAGATCGTGTCGGACCCCATCGAACCGCCCCCGCCGAACGGCCCGCGCCCGCTGCGCCCCAGCCGGATCGGGCCGCTGCCGTGCACCAGCGCCACCACCGGCTCGCCCGGCTTCGGCAGCCGCTTGGCCAGCGCGCCCCTGGAGTAGCGGGAGACGAACTGCAGGTGCGCTCCCTCGCCCGCGGCGGCGAGCACCTCGTCGTAGACCTCGTCGCGGTAGGCCAGCCGGTCAACCAGGCCGTGCTCCACCGCCTCCGCGCCGATGAACGGCCCCTGGTCGATCAGCCCGCGCACCGTCGCCACGTCGAGCCTGCGGCTCGCCGCGACGGCCGAGACGATCTGCTCGGTCACCGACCCGGCGATGCGGGTCAGCGACTCGCGATGCGGCTCGGTCATCCGCTCCTGGGTGAACATGTCGGCGGCGGTCTTGTACTCGTGCCGCTGGCCGAGCTGGTACTCGACCCCGACCTTGCCGAGCGCGCCGCGCAGGAACCGCTGCTCCATGGCGATGCCGGTCAGCCCGAGGTCGCCGGACGGTTGCAGGTAGACCCGCTCGGCGGCGGTGGCCAGGTAATAGGGCACCGTGCCCGCGCCGAACTCGCCGAAGCTCTCGGCGAAGGCGACCGTCAGCTTGCCCGAGGACCGGAAGCGCGTGATGGCCGCGCGCAGCTCCTGGACCGTGCCGAGCCCGAGCGGCCGGCCGCCGACCTTGACGACCAGTGCCTTGACCCTGGAGTCGGCCGCCGCGCGCCTCAGGCCGGACAGCAGGTCGGTGAGGCGGGCCCGGCGCATGGAGAGCACGGCGCTCAGCGGATCGGCCGGTGGGCCCTCAGTGACCCCCTCGGTGAGGTCGAGCTCCAGAACCAGCGGCGCAGTGCGACGCTGCCGGAGCCGGTCGACGGTTTCGATGATCGCCTTGCTCGCGTCCATGAGCCCCACCCTAAGCGACTACGTGCGGTCGAGCGTTCGCCGAACGCCCGCCCTGTGGATGAACGAATGGCCTGTGGACAAACTCGGCGGCCACGACCGATGCCTACCTGTTCACATGTTTCCTGAGCGTCGATATGGACCTTTTGAGCTGGGTGGAGGTGGCCTTCCCGCTCAACCGGCGGCGTTCGGCCGTGGTCAGCGCCGACTTCAGCGTGGTGGCACCGGTGATCTTCGCCGTGGTGTTGCGCGCGCCGTGCGCCCAGTTGAGCCACGCGGCCAGCAGTTCGCGGTCCAGCCTGGCCCGGCCCGCCTTTGCCGTGGTGGACCGCAGCACCTTGCCCGCGGAGGACGGCGTGGACATCCTGGCGACCTCCGGGAAGACCTTGCTGGCCCGCTTCACCAGGCTCAGGTAGCAGGCGAGCGTCGCGTCCGTCACCTTCCCGTCGCCCTTGCGGGTCTCGGCGGCCCATGCGGCGGCGGTCAGGGCGGTCCTGGCCTTGCCGCGCGTGCACACGGCGGGGGCGGGGCGCGGCTTGGGCCGGGGGGCGGGCGTGACGGTGACCGTCACGGTGACGGTGACCTCGGGCGCCGGTGCGGGTCCCGGTGGCGGCGGCGGCTCCGTGGTCGGACCAGGCTCGGGCTCGGGCTGAGGTTCCGGCTCAGGCTGAGGTTCCGGCTCGGGCTCAGGCTCTGGTTCTGGTTCCGGTTCTGGTTCCGGCTCCGCGGGGGAGTGGCTGATCGGCGGGGAGGGCTCGGTACCTGTCAGGGCCGCGTGGACGTCGATCCGCGGCGTGGTGACCGTACCGTAGACGACCTTGCGCCCCGCGGCCTTCAGCCGTTCCACCAGGTCCGCCCCCGTGGAGTCAGGGAACTTCTGCCGCAGCAGCGCCAGCGCCCCCGCCACGTGCGGGGCCGACATCGAGGTGCCGCTGTAGGCCGTGTAGGCGTCATCGGGCACCGCCGAGGTCACCTCCACCCCGGGCGCGAACAGATCCAGCAACGCCCCCTGGTTCGAGAACGGCGCGATGGCGTCGGCGTCGTCCGTCGCGCCCACGGTCACCGCCGAGGAGATGCACCCGGGAAACCCCGCGCCCTCAAACGACTCGTTGCCCGCCGCCGCCACCGTCGGCACCCCCTGATCGAGCAGCGCGTCGATCTGCGGCTTGAGGCCCCGCCCCTCCTCGGTGTCGTCGCAGGCGGTGTCGGACAGCCCGCCGCCGAGGCTCAGGTTCACCGCCGCGATCCGGTGCGCGGTGGCGAGCGTGCCGAGGTGGTCGAACGCCAGCCGCAGGCTGGACTCGAAGGCGAGCAGGCAGGTCGCCTGGATTCCGCAGGTCTCCTGGTCGTGGACCTTGCTGAAGACCTGGACGGCGACCAGGTTCGCGCCCGGCGCGACCCCCGGCCCCGGCGCCCCCGCCCCAGCTGCGCCCACCGCGATCCCGGCCACGTGGGTGCCGTGGTCGCACAGGTTCACGCCGCCGTCCAGGCACCTGGCGGTCTCGGCGTCGGCCGCGCCCGGCCCGATCTGGGTGTCCTGCCCGTTGGGGCAGAGCGATTCGAGCTGGAGGCCCTCCTCACCGGTCGCCGAGAAGCACGCCTCCGCGACGATCCTTCCGGCGAGCGCCGGATGGTCGCGGTCCACCCCGCTGTCCAGCACCGCCACGGACGTACCCGAACCCTGCGCGCCTTCGGCGTGCGCCCGGTCGGCCCCGATGACCTTGACCGTCTCGGCCAGGGCGGGCGGGTAGGCGTGGTCCTTGTGGATCGAGAGCACCCGCGGGTCGTCGGCGAGGCTCCGCAACGCCTCGGCGCCGGCCGTGACGACGATGAACGGGCGCTCGCCGGGCGCCGGCCGCAGTACCACGTCGGCGCGTTCCGCGCCCGGGGCGCGCTCGGCCTGCTCCGCGAGGGGCGCGGCGGCGGCCGGATCGCGCAACTCCACGATCGCCCGGACCGGCCGGGCCGCGGCTTCGGCGCGCAGGCCCATCTCGATCTTGGGTTCTGCCGGTGGATCGGCGGCCATCGCGGGGGCGGCGGGCAATAGCGCGAGCAGGAGCGAACAGACGGCCACGCGTCGGAACCGCACACTTCCTCCGGGGGCAAGGAGGCACATAGTCCGCTATGGAGTCTAAAGCTGATCTTCCCCCGGAGAGAAGGGCGAAAGGTACATAAGACCGTGTGCGTATGGCCCGGTATGACCCGGCATGGCCCGGCACGAGTGGACGCGCCCCGACATGGCTCGACCCCCCGCCGCGTGACGCTGACGGAGGGCCGAGCGATCAGATAGTAGTGCAGCCGGTCACGTCACCTCATCGGCGGGCCCCGGGTGGCGCAGCCACACCGCGCCGAGCGGCGGCACGCGCAGCCGGGCCGAGTACTCCAGGCCGTGGTGGGGGAACTCGACCGCCCGCACATCGCCCAGGTTCCCGACACCGCTGCCCGCGTATTCGTAGGCGTCGGTGTTCAGGATCTCCTCCCACTGCCCCCCGTACGGCAGGCCCAGCCGGTAGTCGTCGTGCGGAGACCCCGAGAAGTTCGCGACGCAGGCCAGCGCCGACCCGTCGCGCGCGTAACGCAGGAACGAGAACGTGTTCCCCGGCGCGTCGTCGGCGTCGATCCAGCGGAACGCCTCGGGGGCGGCGTCCTGCTCCCACAGCGCCGGAGTGTCGCGGTAGATCCGGTTGAGGTCGCGGACCAGCAGTTGCGCCCCCTTGTGGACGTCGAAGTCGAGCACCCACCAGTCCAGGCCGCGCTCCTCCGACCACTCCGAACCCTGTCCGAACTCCCCGCCCATGAACAGCAACTGCTTGCCCGGATGCGCCCACATGAACGCCAGCAGCGTCCGCAGGTTGGCGAACCGCTGCCACTCGTCGCCGGGCATCTTGCCGAGCAGCGACCCCTTCCCGTGGACGACCTCGTCGTGGGAGAGCGGCAGCACGAAGTTCTCCGAGAACGCGTACATCAGGGAGAAGGTCATCTGATGGTGGTGGTACTGCCGGAAGATCGGCTCGTGCCGCAGGTACGCGAGCGTGTCGTGCATCCAGCCCATGTTCCATTTGAAGCCGAACCCGAGCCCGCCCAGATACGCCGGGCGCGACACCCCCGGCCACGCCGTCGACTCCTCGGCGATCGTCACGATCCCCGGGGCCTCGCGGTAGCAGACGGAGTTCATCTCCTTGAGGAACTCCACCGCGTCCAGGTTCTCCCGGCCGCCGTGGATGTTGGGGGTCCACTCGCCCTCGCGCCGGGAGTAGTCCAGGTAGAGCATCGAGGCGACCGCGTCGACCCGCAGGCCGTCCACATGGAACTCCTTCAGCCAGTACAACGCGTTGGCCACCAGGAAGTTACGCACCTCGGGACGCCCGTAGTCGAAGACGTACGTGCCCCAGTCGGGGTGCTCGCCCCGGAAGGGGTCGGCGTGCTCGTAGAGGGGCGTGCCGTCGAACCTGGCCAGCGCCCAGTCGTCCATCGGGAAATGCGCGGGCACCCAGTCCAGGAGCACCCCGATCCCGGCGCGGTGCAGTTCGTCCACCAGGTGCCGGAAGTCGTCGGGCGAGCCGAACCGCGCCGTCGGCGCGTAGTAGGACGTCACCTGGTACCCCCACGACGGACCGAACGGATGCTCGGCCACCGGCAGGAACTCCACGTGCGTGAACCCCATGTCCCGGACGTACTCCACAAGCTGCACGGCCAGCTCGCGATAGGACAATCCGGGCCGCCACGACCCCAGGTGGACCTCGTAGACGCTCATCGGCTCGGCGAGCGTCCGCCGGGACGGCCGTTCGCGCATCCACCGGTCATCGCGCCAGGAGTAGGCCGAGCCGTCCACCACGGAGGCGGTCGCGGGCGGGCACTCGGTACGGCGGGCCATCGGGTCGGCCTTCATCCGCCACACGCCGTCCACCCCGAGGACCGCGAACTTGTACCGCTCGCCCGCCGCCACGTCCGGCACGAACAGCTCCCACACCCCGGACCGCCCGAGGGACCGCATCGGATGCCCCGAACCGTCCCAGTGGTTGAGATCGCCGACCACCCGCACCCCGCGCGCGTTCGGCGCCCACACCGAGAACGCGGTGCCGTCCTCGTCGTTGTGCCGCATCACCCGCGCGCCGAGGACCTCCCACAGCCGCTCGTGCCGGCCCTCCCCGATCAGGTGCAGGTCCACCTCGCCGAGCGTCGGCCAGTGCCGGTAGGGGTCGCCGCTCTCGTACGGCTCGCCGTCCGGGTACTTCACGCTCAGCCGATACGGCGGGATCTTGTCCAGCCCGCCCACGACGACCTCGAACACCCCGTGCGCCACATGCCGCATTGCATGCCGCGCACCGCCCTCCAGCACCACCTCGACCTGCTCCGCCAACGGCCGCAGCGTCCTGAACGTCACCCCACCGGGGCCGGGGTGAGCCCCGAGGATGGAATGGGGATCGTGGTGCGCGCCACCCGCCAGCCGGTCAAGCTCCGTGTTGTCCCGCATGCTCTAACCCTGCCCGAGCGAGGGGATTCAACCCACGTTTTCCCGTGACGTCTAAGGAAAGATCTGCATGTCCGGCGGGTTACTTCGTCACCTTCGCGGTGGACGCCGCTCCGATCTTCTCGTACGGCGGGCCCTGGGACGCCGAGGCCGCATGCGTATCAATCGCCACGGACGTCACATCATCATCACCCTGCGAGATCCATTAGTAACTCTACGAAGGAGCGGGGCGAGGAGACAATAGCCATGAACGCAGGCGGTCGCGGTCATCGGGCGCGCCTTCATCGCGATGTCGGGCGAAGGAGAGAGCAATGGCCACTTACAACACCGAGATTCACACCGGCGGTGGCGGCTGGCAGCAGGACCGGCCGCTGACCATCAGTATCGCCAACCGCAATGGCGTCGTCCCGGAGGACGGCCGGCCTTCGACGGGCACCACGGTCACATGGAGCGGTGACGAGGGCAACGGCTCGGTGACCTTCTTCGACGGGGGCAGCAGGTTCGAGGGAACGGCCCGATTCCCTGGTGAGGGGCCGGTCGAGTACCGGGGCCGGATCGCTTAGTGATCGAAGTCCCGGGCCGGTTCGCGTTCGACGGGAGACGCGAACCGGCCCGGGGCATGAAATCGGCCGGCGGCCGGGTGGTGGACGGCGGTTCCCTGGGCCTGCGGCGACGCTCGTGCGACGCCTGGGTCGCGGTGCCGCGACGCGCTCGATGTCATCCTGTTGCCTCCTGGCGGGTCGAGCTGACCGGGAAGGCGCCGGATGCCCAGTCCCGAGAAGGTGCGCCTGCCGAAGCGGCGCACGTTGGCGGTGTCGCCGTTGGTGGGCGCGCGTCAGGTCGGCGGGCGGCCGGCGATGGAGCGAAGTACGGCAGATGTCGTGCACGCACGCTCCCAGCTCGGCAATGCCGCGGTGGCGGCGGCACTGGGCGGCGGCCTGTCTCAGGACGCGAAGCCCCGGCCGTCCGGCTGGACGGAGCGGATGCTGCTGGCCGGGCAGAACCTGGTGGGCAACCAGGCCATCGCGAACCACGCCATCGCGAGCCAGCCCACCGCTGATCACGCCGCCGCCGCGCCCGCTGCTGCGGCGTCCACGCTCGTTCCCGCCGCCAGGAAGCCACCACCGGCCAGGCCGGCCGCACCGAAGGCCAAGGCTCCCTCCGCCCAGGCCCCGGACAAGAAGGACCTGGCGGGAAAGGACGAGCCGGCCGCCGAGCGCCCCGACAAAGGCGCCAAGAAGGAAAAGGAAAAGGCGGGCCCGCGCGCACCGGCCACGGACCCGAAGTTCCAGGCACTGAAGAAGGACGTCACCGCCAAGAAGAAGGCGATCGGCTCCAGCCACCCGCCCGCCCCGGTGGAGGCCGGTTCGGCGCAGGCCGCGGCCGAACCGCCGGCCGACGACCGCGAGGCACGCGGCAAGGCGGCGCACGCCGAGGACATGGACGCCGCCCAGCCGAAGGAGTTCGACAAGCAGGCGTTCATCGAGGCGGTCAGAAAGGCCGTCGCGGACCGGGCCCCGAAGAACCTGGACGAGGCGGACAAGTTCAGCGAGTCGGGCAAGGCCGACGAGGTCAAGACCGAGGTCCAGGGCAAGGTCGGCGAGGGCAAGGACGCCTCCGCACGCGAGATCGCCGACACCACCGCGCAGGTGCCGCAGCCCGCGCCGGACGCCAAGCAGGTCGTGCCGATGGCCCCGGACAAAGTCCCGGGCAGGCCGGGCGGGCCGAATCCGGCCCAGGCCGCCCCGGACCGGTTGCCTCCGTCGGCCACGGACCTGTCGGCCGGTCCTGAGCAGGTCGATCGGCAGATGGCCGAGGCGAAGGTCACCGAGGGCCAACTGTCGTTCCAGAACTCCCGCGAGCCGCAGTTCGACAAGGCCGTCAAGGACAAGAAGTCGATGGAGGCGCATTCGGCGACCGCCCCGAAGAAGCTGCGCGCCGGTGAATCCCGCGAACTCGCACAGGTCAAGAACACCGCGGCCACCCGTGGTTCGGCCGCGATGGCGGGCATCCACGCCACCCGCGTGACCACGGGCCGGCAGGTGGGCACCGGCAAGGCCGGTACGAAATCCAAGGACGAGGACAAGCGCAAACAGGTCACCGAACTTCTTCAGAAGGTCTTCGACCAGACGAAGGGCGACGTGGAAAAGATCCTCACGGATCTGGACAAGAAGGTCGATGACGAGTTCAGCACGAAGGAAAAGCGCGCCCGGGACCGCTTCACCGCCGACCACGAAGAGGGCATGCGCCGCTACAAGGACGCCCGCTACAGCGGCCTCACCGGCAAGGCCCGCTGGGTGCGCGACCTGTTCGCGGGCCTGCCGGAGGAGGCCGACCGGATATACGAACGCGCCAAGGACGGCTACCTGGCGGCGATGGACCGGATCATCACCGAGATCGCCGACACCGTCGAAGCCGAGCTGAAACGCGCCAAGGACCGCATCGCGACCGGCCGCAAGGAACTGAAGGCGGCGGTGGACAGGCTACCGGCCGATCTGAAGGCAATCGGCCAGAAGGCCGCCACCGAGTTCGAGGGAAGATTCGACGAGCTCAAGGACACGGTGAACGACAAGGGCACGGAACTCGTCGACACCCTGGCCACCAAATACACCGACGCGGTGAAGTCCGTCGACGACGAAATAGCCAAGGAGAAGGAGAAGAACAAGGGCCTGGTGGCCAAGGCCGCGGACGCCATCGGCGGCGCGATCAAGGCGATCGTCGAACTCGGCCGGATGCTGCTGGGCGTGCTGCGCAAGGCGGCGTCCGCCGTCGGCGCGATCCTGAAGGACGCGATCGGCTTCCTGGGCAACCTGGTGACCGGTGTCGGCGGCGGCCTCAGGCTGTTCATGAAGAACGCGGGCCGCCACCTCGAAGCGGGCGTGCTGACGTGGCTGCTCGGCGCGGGCGCCGCCGCCGGGCTGCGACTTCCGGCCGGCTTCGACGTCCTCGGCATCCTCACGATGATCGCCGCCCTGCTGGGCCTGTCCTGGCCGAACATCCGCGCCCGGCTGGCCCGCCGGGTCCCCGACCAGGCCATCGTCGCCGCGGAGA
The DNA here is from genome assembly GCF_044326295.1 of Spongiactinospora sp. 9N601. NCBI lineage: Bacteria > Bacillati > Actinomycetota > Actinomycetes > Streptosporangiales > Streptosporangiaceae > Spongiactinospora > Spongiactinospora sp. 9N601. Next base: position 398,006 of record NZ_JBIRBB010000005.1, on the reverse strand, counting down.
CCGCGGTGCCGCTCGTCGCGCAGGTCAGACGGCGTGGCGTGGCCGGGATGTGGGACGACCTGAAGACCCAGGTCGGCGACCTGAAGAAGCACCTGATCGGCGATCTCGTCGCCTACCTGCTCCCGACGATCATCATGGCGGGCGTCACCTGGATCGTGTCGCTGTTCAATCCGGCGTCGGCGTTCATCCGCGCCTGCAAGATGATCATCGACATCATCCGTTTCATCGTGACCAACGCCCGGCAGATCATCGAGTTCGTCAACGCCGTACTCGACGCGGTGATCGCCATCGCCCGCGGCGGCACCGGCGGCGTCCCCGCCCTGGTCGAACGCGCACTGGCCCGCTCGATCCCGGTCCTGATCGGCGCACTGGCCGCACTGCTGGGCATCGGCGGCATCCCGGGCAAGGTCCGGCAGATCTTCCAGAAACTGTCCCGCCCGGTGAACCGCGCCATCGACCGCGTCATCGACAAGATCGTCGGCCTGATCAAGAAACTCTGGCAGAAGCTCAAGGCCAAGCTCGGCCCCAAGAAGACCCGGCCGCGTAAGAAGCCCCGAACCCGTAAGCCAGAACGCCCCGATGGTCGCGCGCGACGCCACACGCCGCGAAGACCTCACAAGCGCGGCAGGGACCGGCCGCGTGACCCCAGGGAACCCCGCCGGCCTGGTAAGGACAAGCGTGACGATCGGGCGAAGGGCTCGGTGGCCGCGGCCCTTCGGGAGGCGGTGGCCCTGGCACGGCCCGGCGCGACCTTGGAAGGGATCGAGGAAAGGCTGGGGCCGATCCGGCGCAGGCACGCGCTCAAACGGCTCTCGCTGATCCTTGAGCACTTCGGGCCTACCAAGACCACAATCCGCTTCGCCGCCGTGAACAGCCCGGAGGAGAGCAGCGGACCGGTCAACCTCTGGCACAAGACCTACGATGGAATCAGGCACCTCGTAGAACTGACCAAGGGGCTGGACCGGCTGGTCACCAAGCGGAGGACCTTGGACGACGGCTCGACAGAGGTGGAATTGCTCACGTTCGCGTCCGGTCACAAGGCGATTCGCAAAGTCGCAATGGACGAAACGCTCGACATGCCCGGCGCCACTTCGTCCGAGCGCCGGTACATGCGGACGGCGGACGAGCGCGCCGATGCGGAACGGCTGGGCTTCCTCGTCGCCCGCGCGATCGGGGCGAAAGTGCCCGCGGCGTTCCGCTATTCAGAGACCGAGTTGTTGATGGATTATGTCGAAGGGATTCCCGGGCGAACCCTGCACGGCGACAAGAAGGAACAGGAGCGGCTGATGAGAACACCGGAGGGCCGGCGTCTCGGGCTCCTGGACGTCCTCATCGGCAACGAGGACCGAAACGTCGGCAACTGGATGCTCGTCGATGGCAAGGTCGTCGGGATCGACCAGGGTGAGGCATGGTCGGAGTCCGGGAAGAACCTCTCGGGCTGGGTGCACAAAACGTTTGCCCGAGAGTATTATGACTTCGCGAACAATCGCTGGCGCAAAAACGACCTGAGTCGCGCCGATATCGAGCGGATGGAAAAGGCGCTCAAGGCCCTCCGGCCAGAATTCATCCCCTCCCGGCAGGACTGGTACGATGACATGATGAAGCGTTTCGCGGAAGTGAAGAAGCACAGCCGCCGGCGCGCGTGAACCGGAGCGTTGAAATGCCCACTCGCATCCTCTATGCGGTCGATACGTCCACCGGGGAGAAGTTCCGGCTCATGACCCTCCATCCCGATGGGTCGCTGACCGCGGAAGCCCCTGACATGGCCGAGGCCATCCCCGTCCTTAAAGCGCGCGGGCTGTCCAACGAATTCATCTTCGAGCGCACGAAGCGCCGTTCCAATGCCTATATGCGACATGTCGAAGAGGTCGTCCCCGACGCCGACCGGCCATAGCCTCTCAGGAGAAGGCGGCCAGGGGGATCGGCAGCCAGGTGGGGCGGTTGCGGGCCTCGTACACCACCTCGTACACCGCCTTGCCCAGCTCCAGTGCACGCAGCAGGGCGGCCTCCTGGGCGCCCAGGTGGCGGCCGGCGCCCTCGGAGTAGCCCGCCAGGAAGGACGCGCGGTTGCGGGCCGCCCATTCCTGGGCGCGGCCCTCCAGGGAGGCCGCGTCGGGGTGGTCGGCGAGCATGTGGCGGGCGGCGTAGTCGAAGGAGCGGAGCATCCCGGCGACGTCGCGCAGCGGTGAGGACAGCGCGCGCCGTTCGGCCAGCGGCTGGCCCGGTTCGCCCTCGAAGTCGAGCACGATCCAGTCGGTGGGGGTGCGCATGACCTGGCCGAGGTGGTAATCGCCGTGTACCCGCTGGACCGGTACCGGGCCGGTGATGTCGGCCAGGTCGTTGTAGGCGTCGTGGGCGACGCCGGCGCACCCGCCGAGCGCGGGGACCTCGGCGATGGCGTTGTCCAGGCGACGCCGCAGCATTTCGGCCATCCGCTTCACGTCGGAAGGTTCGACCACCCCCGTGGGGAAGGCCGCGGCCAGCTCGCGGTGGACGTGGGCGGTGGCCGTACCGAGCCGGTACGCCTCGGCGGCGAAGTCGCCGCCGACCTCGTCCGCGCCGACCTCGGGCAGGGACGCGTAGAGGTCGCGCACGCTGGTCAGGGCCAGAGCCCAGCCGTCGTTCGCGACGCTCAGGTACTCCTGCATGATCGCCAGCGTGGTCGGCTCGCCGTCCAGGTCGGTCTCGATCCAGCCGTACGGCGTGGCGATGTGCGCCGAACCGCGCATGGCCAGCGCCGTGACGATCTCCAGTTCGGGATTGACGCCGGGCGTGAGACGGCGGAACAGCTTGCAGATGTAGGAGTCGCCGAACACCAGCGAGGTGTTGGACTGCTCGGCCCCGATCACCAGGCTGCGCGCGCCGACGTCGATGTCGACGCCCGTCATGTGCCGGAAGCGCAGCCGCGACTCGCCGGAACCGAGGTCGGCGTCGTCCGCCATGGCGCGCAGCAGCGCGCCGGTGATCTCGGAGTCGTGGGCCGCGTCGTAGGTGTCGGGGCCGATCTGTACGTGTTTGAGGCGGGACGGGATGTCCGCCGAGCGCCCCAGCAGGATCTGGTAGCGATCCCGGGTCTCGCCCTGCCGGACGGCGACGATCAGGTGGCTCATCCCAGGGGCCACCTCGACCTCGGATTCGACGGTGACTTCTTCGATGGCACGCCCTTTCCCGGCGAACCACCGTTGCCGGGCGATCCAGCCGGAGAGCAGTTCCTCGAAGGTGTTCGTCACGTCGCCGTCGCAGGTCCTTCCTCGCAGGAGCGGGATGGGTTCTTGTCCGATGAGACGGGCGGGAGGGTGAACCAGTAGAACCCATGCCCAGGAAGCGTCAAAAGATACGGAAGCTCGCCGATTGCCGGGAACGGAACCCCTCCCATGCACTCCACCGGGACCGACCGCTCGAACCTCCGCAGGTCGAGTTCGACCGGCTGCGGGAATCTCGACAGGTTGTTCACACAGAGCACCCGGTCGTCGCCCAGTTCCCGGACGAAGGCGAGCACGCTGGGATTGGAGGAGTTGAGTTCGGTGAACGCGCCGAGCCCGAAAACCGGGTGGCGCTTGCGAATCTCGATCATCCGCTTGGTCCAGTGCAGCAGCGAGCCGGGATTCTTCTGCTGGGCCTCGACGTTGATCGCCTGGAACCCGTAGATCGGGTCCATGATGACCGGCAGATACAGCCGGCCGGGGTCGCAGTCGGAAAAGCCCGCGTTGCGGTCGGGGGTCCACTGCATGGGGGTGCGGACTCCGTCGCGGTCGCCGAGCCAGATGTTGTCGCCCATGCCGATCTCGTCGCCGTAGTAGAGCACGGGCGAGCCGGGCAGCGAGAGCAGCAGGGCGGTGAACAGCTCGATCTGGTCGCGGTCGTTCTCCAGCAGGGGGGCCAGCCGGCGGCGGATGCCGACGTTGGCCCGCATGCGCGGGTCTTTGGCGTACTCGGAGTACATGTAGTCGCGTTCTTCGTCCGTGACCATTTCGAGGGTCAGCTCGTCGTGGTTGCGGAGGAAGATCCCCCAGTGGCAGTTCTCTGGGATCTTGGGGGTCTGCGCCAGGATCTCGGAGATCGGGTACCGCGACTCGCGGCGCACCGCCATGAAGATGCGCGGCATCAGCGGGAAGTGGAACGCCATATGGCACTCATCGCCGCCGGTCACCGGATCGCCGAAGTACTCCACCACGTCGCTCGGCCACTGGTTGGCCTCGGCCAGGAGCACCCGGTCGGGGTAGAGGCGGTCGACCTCGGTGCGGATGCGCTTGAGGTAGGCGTGCGTGGCGGGGAGGTTCTCGCAGTTGGTGCCGTCCGACTCGAACAGGTACGGGACGGCGTCCAGCCGGAACCCGTCGATGCCGAGGTCCAGCCAGAACCGCAGCACCTCCAGCATGGCGTCCTGGACGTCGGGGTTTTCGAAATTGAGGTCCGGCTGGTGGGAGAAGAACCGGTGCCAGAAGTACTGGCCGCGGACCGGATCGTAGGTCCAGTTGGACGTCTCGGTGTCCACGAAGATGATCCGGGCGTCGGGGTAGCGGTCGTCGGTGTCGGACCAGACGTAGAAGTCGCCGAACGGTCCGGTGGGGTCGTGCCGGGACGCCTGGAACCACGGGTGCTGGTCGCTGGTGTGGTTCATGACGAGGTCGGCGATGACCCGCATGCCCCTTTTGTGGGCCTCGTCGACGAGCTTGATGAAGTCCCCGAGGTCCCCGAAGTCCGGAAGGATCTTCATATAGTCCGAAATATCGTACCCGCCGTCGCGTAGCGGAGACTCGTACAGGGGAAGCAGCCAGAGGCAGTCCACGCCTAGCCACTGGAGATAGTCGAGCTTCGCGGTGAGCCCGCGGATGTCTCCGGTGCCGTCGCCGTTGGAATCGGCGAACCCTCTGATGAGCACCTCGTAGAAGACCGCCCGCTTGTACCAGTAAGGGTCGTTCGGCTTCTCGTGGGTGAACGTGTTGGGAACGGGCTGAGGTGTCGAGCTCACCGTGGTGACTCCCCGCTTGTCTCGATCGCTCGCGGTTCCGCGGCCGGGGGCGGCCGGCGGGGCGGGCTGTTGCCTACGCTCGCTGCACCTGACCTACCTGACGGCGGCCGGTGCCGCTCGCACCGTGAAGATGTGGGCCGGCTGGATCTGCGGATCGAGACGGACGTAATTGGCCTGACGCCAGCGGTAGGACTCGCCGGACAGCTCGTCGTCCACGACGAACTCGGCCTGCGGGTCTAGACCGAGGGCGGGCAGATCCAGGAACACGGTCGCCTCGCGGGTGTTGTGCGGATCCAGGTTGACGACCGCCAGCACGACATCGCCCATGCCGTGCCGGCGCGCGCCGGACGCGTCGTAGGCGCCGCCCTGCCGCTCCGCGGGCAACCGCTTGGAGAAGCAGACGATGTCTGACTGATCGACGTTGTGAAACCGTAGGTTACGCAATTCTTGCAGGGCCGGATGGGCTCTTCTGAACAAATTCAGCTGCGTGATGAACGGAGCGAGACTACGGCCTTCACGCTCGGCATTCACCCAATCGCGTGGTTTGTATTGATATTTCTCGCTATCCAGGTACTCCTCACTACCGGGGCGAACCGGAACATTCTCCGCAAGTTCATACCCGGCGTACACACCCCACGTTGGCCCCATCAGCGCCGCCAGCACCGCCCGGATCTTGAACGCGGGCACGCCGCCGTGCTGAAGGTACTCGTGCAAGATGTCCGGCGTGTTGACGAACAGATTCGGCCGCAAGAAGTGCGAGGTCTCCTTGGACAGCTCGGTGAGGTATTCCTCCACCTCCACCCGCGAGTTGCGCCAGGTGAAGTAGGTGTAGGACTGGTGGAACCCGATCTTGGCGAGGGTCTGCATCATCGCCGGGCGGGTGAACGCCTCCGACAGGAACAGCACGTCGGGATCGGTGGCGTGGACGTCGGCCAGCAGCCGCTCCCAGAAGCTCACCGGCTTGGTGTGCGGGTTGTCCACCCGGAAGATCCGCACGCCGTGGTCCATCCACAGCCGCATCACCCGTCTGACCTCGAGGTAGATCCCCTCCGGGTCGTTGTCGAAGTTGAGCGGGTAGATGTCCTGGTACTTCTTCGGCGGGTTCTCCGCGTAGGCGATCGTGCCGTCCGCCCGGACGTTGAACCACTCCGGGTGCTCCTTGACCCACGGGTGGTCGGGGGAGCACTGGAGGGCCAGGTCGATCGCGACCTCCATGCCCAGCTCGCGGGTGCGTTGGACGAAGGCATCGAAATCCGCGAAATCCCCCAGGTCGGGGTGGATCGCGTCGTGGCCGCCGCGCTCGGAGCCGATGGCCCAGGGCGATCCCGGGTCGTAGGGCTCGGGGTGCAGGGTGTTGTTCCGGCCCTTGCGGTGGGCGAGCCCGATGGGGTGGACGGGGGGCAGGTAGACGACGTCGAAGCCCATGGCGGCGATGGCGGGGAGTCGCTTGCTCGCCGTACGGAAATTTCCGGACTTGGGGGCGGTGGCGTCGTCCACGATCGCGCCCTCGGAGCGCGGGAAGAACTCGTACCACGAACCGAACAGCGCCCTGCGCCGGTGCACCAGGATCTCGTGCTCGTCCGACACGGTCACCAGGTCGCGCAGCGGATGGGCGGCGAGCAGCGCGGCGGTCTGCGGAAGTTGCGCCACCGAGAGCCGCGCCCTCGGGTCGAGATTCTCATCCCGCAGCCGGGCCGCGATCTCCTGGAGCGCGGCGCGGTGGCCGCAGGCGTGCTCGGCGTCGCGCTCGCCGGAGCCGGGCGTACCGAGGCCCGCACCGCCGCGACCGGCGCCGACGGCGACCGGCTCGGCCCTGGCCGCGGGCGTGTTCGCGCCGTGGCAGTCGGCCGGACGTACGGCCTTGGCCGCCCGCTCGAACAGCCGCGCGCCCTCCTCGCACATCAGGTCCACGTCGAGACCCCGGGGGATCTTGATGGCGGCGTCGTGCAGCCAGGTGGCGATCGGATCGCCCCACGCCTCGACGCGGAAATGCCAAAGGCCCTCATCGGGCAGCGTCACCTGGACACCCCAGCGGTCGGTGCCGGGCGCCAGCTCCCGCATCGGCAGCAGCGGCCCGCGCGCTCCCGCGGGATCGGTCAGCACCACTCCGGCCGCGACCGCGTCATGGCCCTCGCGGAACACCGTCGCCGCCAGGTCGAAGGTCTCGCCCGCGGCGGCCTTGGCCGGCCGCCGGCCGCAGTCGACCACCGGATGGATGTCCAGTATGGGGATTCGTCCAATCATCGCGTCTCAAGGTAGCGACGGCGCACTCGGTGCCGCCGGGGATTGTCCGGAAGGAAGGATCTTTCTCTGGTCATGACCGGGGCATGCGTCGGCATGCGCCGCGACATTGTTGTCCTGGTGGCGCCCGGGAAGAGTCGGTGGTTCATCCAAGGACGTGCCCCAATCACCCGGCTTCATGCCTCCCGGAGAAAGAGTCATGAAGTCTTCCTCTCGGGCGAGTTGCCCCAGCACGGCAGGTCCGGGGACGATCCGGGAGGCCCGGTACGACAAGGCGCTGAGCAGGAATTCCGCTTTGAGATGTTTTGCCGCTGAGTAAGGGGAGACGGTTGAGAGGCATGTGCCCAGCACGGGTGTTTCGGTCGCGCAGTACGCCGAAGAGTAACTAGGGTCTGGCAGCGTGAGAGCAATCCGCAGGTTCACCGTACGCACCGTCCTCCCCGGCGAGCTCGCCGCGCTCGGCGAGCTGGTCCACAACCTTCGCTGGTCGTGGCACCCGGAGACGCTGGACCTCTTCGCCGACGTGGACCCCGACACCTGGGAGCGCGTCGGGGGCGACCCGGTCGCGCTGCTCGGCGCGGTCGAGGCCGAGCGGCTCCAGCAGCTCACCGGCGACCGGCGCTTCCTGCGCCGGCTCGCCGATGCCGCAGACGACCTGCGGGAGTACATGACGGCACCGCGCTGGTACCAGACCATCCCCGGTGCCCCCTCTGCCATCGCGTACTTCTCCCCGGAGTACGGCATAGCCGCGGCGCTCCCGCAGTATTCGGGCGGACTCGGCATCCTGGCCGGCGACCACCTCAAGACCGCGAGTGACCTCGGTGTCCCCATTCTCGCCGTCGGGCTGCTCTATCGGCATGGCTATTTCAGCCAGACCTTGTCCCCCGAAGGCTGGCAACTGGAGCACTATCCGAGCCTGGACCCGGGCGGGCTCCCGCTCACCCTGCTCAAGGACGCCGACGGCGTGCCCGCGCGCGTCCGCATCGGCCTTCCGCAGGACCGCACCATGCACGCGCAGATCTGGGTGGCCCAGGTCGGGCGCGTCCCGCTGCTGCTGCTCGACTCCGACGTGGCCGAGAACGACAACGCCGCCCGCGACATCACCGACCGCCTCTACGGCGGCGGCACCGACCACCGCCTCATGCAGGAACTGCTGCTCGGCGTCGGCGGCGTGCGGGCCATCCGCCAGTACTGCCGCATCACCGGACACGCCGAGCCCGAGGTCTTCCACACCAACGAGGGACACGCCGGGTTCCTCGGCCTGGAGCGCATCCGCGAGCTGACCGAGAGCCGCCTGTCCTTCGACGAGGCCCTTGAGGCGGTCCGCGCCGGCACGGTCTTCACCACCCACACGCCGGTGCCGGCCGGGATCGACCGGTTCCCGGCCGACATGATCGCCCGGCAGTTCGGCGGGGACAACGCCTGGCCCACCGTCTCGGTGGAGCGCATCCTTGCCCTCGGTGCCGAGCCCGCCCCGGCGGGGCAGGAGCACGAGCCGGGGCGCGGGATGTTCAACATGGCGGTCATGGGCATGCGGCTGGCCCAGCGGGTCAACGGCGTGTCGCGGCTGCACGGCGAGGTCAGCAGGGAGATGTTCCAGGGCCTTTGGCCGGGTTTCGACCTCGATGACGTACCGGTCGGTTCGATCACGAACGGCGTGCACGCCCCCACCTGGGTCGGCCGGGAGCTGATGGAGCTGGCCGGCCGCGAACTCCCCTCCCTGATCGACAGCGACCAGGGCTGGAACAGCGTCCAGAAGATCACCGACAAGGACATCTGGGAGATCAGGGGCACTCTGCGGGCCCGGCTCGTACACGCGGCCCGGCGGCGGCTGCGCGCCTCCTGGGTGGACCGGGGAGCCTCGGTCGCCGAACTGGGCTGGATCGACGACGCCCTCGACCCCGACGTCCTGACCATCGGCTTCGCCCGCCGGGTGCCCTCCTACAAGCGGCTGACGCTGATGCTGAAGGACCCCGCGCGGCTGCGCGAACTGCTGCTGCATCCCGAACGTCCGGTGCAGATCGTGATCGCCGGCAAGGCGCACCCGGCCGACGAGGGCGGCAAGAAGCTGATCCAGCAGATCGTGAAATTCGCCGACGCCGAAGACGTCCGGCACCGCATCGTCTTCCTGCCCGACTACGACATGAACCTCGGGCGGCTCCTGGTCCAGGGCTGCGACGTGTGGATGAACAACCCGCTGCGCCCGCTGGAGGCGTGCGGGACCAGCGGCATGAAGGCCGCCCTGAACGGCGGGCTCAACCTGTCCATCCGGGACGGCTGGTGGGACGAGTGGTACGACGGCACCAACGGCTGGGCCATCCCCACCGCCGACGGCGTCGCCGACCCCGACCGCCGCGACGAACTGGAGGCCGCCGGTCTCTACGACCTGATCGAGCACGAGGTCGCCGACCGCTTCTACGACCGGGCCGCCGACGGACTGCCCCGGCGGTGGCTGGAGATGGTCAAGCACACGCTGGCCTCGCTCGGCCCCAAGGTGCTGGCCGGGCGGATGCTCCGCGACTACGTGATCGACCTCTATGCCCCCGCCGCCGCTTCGGCGCGGGCCCTCGCCGCCGACGACCACGCCGCCGCCAAGGGCTTCGCCGCCTGGAAACTGCGGGTGACCCAGGCGTGGCCGGGGGTCCGGGTCGAGCATGTGGAGGCCGCCGGGCTGGGCGACACGCCTGAGGTCGGCGCCACGCTGGAGCTGCGGGCCACCATCGCGCTCGGCGAACTCGAACCGGGAGACGTCCGCGTCCAGGCCGCGTACGGCAGGGTCGGCCTGCACGACGAGCTCGTCGGCCCCGACTTCGCCGACTTCGCGATCGACTCGGTGAACGACGACGGCAGGGCGCACTTCACCGGGGCCATCCCGCTGGACCGCACCGGCGCCTTCGGCTACACCATCCGCGTGGTGCCCGCGCATCCGCTGATGGACTCACCGGCGGAGCTGGGGCTGGTCGCGGTGCCGGAGGCGCCGGCGGGCATGACGAACGGCACGCTCCGGTAGCCGGGCGCGGGCGGTAGGCTGCCCTCTCACACGGTGTTGATCAGGTAACCGGCACACTTCCGGCACACCAGAGGGCGGCCATGGACGACGAAACCACCCGGCCCGGTGAGGGGCCTCCGGTCGAGACGCTGGTCGCCACGGTACGGGGGGTGCTGCCGTCGCTGACCCCGGCGGCCCAGACGGTCGCGCGGCTGATCCTCGACGACCCGGGCATGGTCGCGCGCAGCACCATCACCGAGTTGAGCGCGGCCTCCGGCACCAGCGAGGCCACGATCGTGCGGACCGCCCGCGTCCTCGGCTTCGCCGGATATCCCCAGCTCAGGCTGGCCCTTGCGGCGGCCTCCGCGGCCCGGCCGGCCGAACGGCTGGTGCCCGGCGACCTCGCGCCCGACGATCCGCTGTCGGAGGTGATCGTCAAGGTCTCCCGCGCGGAGTCCGAGGCCATCGAGGACACCGTCGCCCAGCTCACCGCCGAACGCCTCGGCCTCGTCGTAGAGGCCGTCGCCGCGGCCCGCCGCGTCGATGTCTACGGCGTGGGCGCGTCCGGCCTGGTCGCCACCGACATGGCGCAGAAGCTGCTGCGCATCGGCATGACGAGCAACGCGTTCACCGACGCGCATCTGGCGCTGACCAGTTCGGTACTGCTGCGCGCGGGCGACGTGGCGGTCGGCATCAGCACCTCGGGGGAGACGCCCGACGTCCTCGGCCCGCTGCGCAACGCGCGCGACGCGGGGGCGGCCACGGTGGCGATCACCAACAATCCGCGCAGCTCGATCGCCCAGGTCGCCGACCATGTGCTGATCTCGGCGGGGCGGGAGACCGCCTTCCGGCCGGGCGCGCTGGCCAGCCGGATCAGCCAGTTGCTGGTGGTGGACTGTGTGTTCGTCGGGGTGGCGCAGCGCACCTTCGACTCCTCGCAGCGGGCGCTCCAGGCCACCCGTACGGCGATCGGCGACTTCCTGCGTTCGGGCCGCAGCAAGCCCTGAGGCGCTTTGCGGTGGCTTATGGTAAGCTTGCCGATACGAAGAGTGAGTGTTGACGGTTTTCTTCAGTGCATTGATTCCTTGGGAAATTTCTGTCATCTTCCGCTAGAGCCCCTTTTCCTTTGACCCCTGTTCGATCCCCCAAGGAGCCAGGCCATGGCCATGGATCGCCGAGTCCTGCTGCGCGGCCTCGCGGCCTCCGCTGCGGCGGGGCCACTCGCGTCGTTGTTCGCCCTGCCTTCGGAGGCGGCCGTGCCGATGATCGCGCCCACCGCGGCGCCGCTGCGGCAGATGCGCGGCATGTGGATCGCGTCCGTGCTCAACATCAACTGGCCCTCCAAGCCCGGCCTGAGCCCCGACCAGCAGCGCGCCGAGTTCCGGGCCTGGCTCGACCTGGCGGTGGCGCGCCGGCTCAACTCGGTGTTCGTCCAGATCAGGCCGGCCGCCGACGCGTTCTGGCCGTCGCCCCACGAGCCGTGGTCCGAATACCTCACCGGCACGCAGGGCAAAGATCCCGGCTATGACCCGCTCGGCTTCGCGGTGGCCGAGGCGCACAAGCGCGGGCTCGCGTTCCACGGGTGGTTCAACCCCTACCGGGTGTCGATGCAGGGCGACCCGGCCAAGCTGCACCCCGACCACCCCGGCAGGCGGCACCCCGAGTGGATCGTCGCCTACGGCGGGCGGCTCTACTACAACCCGGGCCTGCCCGAGGTCCGCGCCTTCGTGCAAGACGCCATGATGGACGCGGTCACCCGCTACGACCTCGACGGCCTCCACTTCGACGACTACTTCTACCCGGTCAACACCCCGGCCTTCGACGACAGCGCGGCCTTCGCCAAGTACGGCGCGGGGTTCCCCGACCTCGCCGCCTGGCGGCGCGACAACGTCGACCTGCTGGTGCGCGAGATGCAGCAGCGGGTGCGGGCGGCCAAACCGGAGGTCGCCTGGGGGATCAGCCCTTCCGGCATCTGGCGCAACAAGGGTACCGACCCGCTCGGCTCCGACACCAACGGCAGCCAGTCCTACGACAACCTGCACGCCGACACCCGGGGCTGGGTGAAGAAGGGCCGGCTCGACTACATCGCGCCGCAGATCTACTGGAACATCGGGTTCGCCGCCGCCGACTACGCCAAGCTCGCGCCCTGGTGGGCCGACGTGGCGACCGGCACCGGGGTGCAGTTGTGGATCGGCCAGGCCGCCTACAAGGTCGCGGCGACCGGGCAGCCCGCGCCGTGGTTCGAGCCGGGCGAGCTGTCCGCGCACCTCACGCTCAACCGGGGGCTTCCGGCGATCGGCGGCGACGTCTGGTACAACGCGGCCGACGTGCGCGCCGACCGGATCGGCTCGATCACCAAGGTCGTCGCCGACCACTACCCGGCCCCGGTGCTACCGCCCCTCCTGCCCCGCCTCGCCTCCGGCCGTCCGCCACGCCGCCCGGTCCTCACCCACGCCCGGCGCACCTCGGCGGGCACCGAGCTGCGCTTCCACACGACGGGGGGCGAGACGCCGCGCCTGTTCGCGATCTACCGGGTCACCTCGGGCACCCCCGACCTGCGCACGGGACGCGACCTGGTGGCGGTCGTCCCGGGCGCGAAGTCCGCGACCTGGACGGATCCGGCAAAGGTGCGGGGCGCCACCTACCACGTCACCGCCCTCGACGCGGCCAACCGCCAAAGCTCCCTCTCCTCAGGCCGCCGCCCCCGCTGATCCGCCGTTTCGGGAAGGCGTGAACCGCTGCTGGGGGTGCTGCCGGTCCTTAGTGGTACGGCGGGGCCTCCTGCTCGCCCTCCTCGGGCCGCCGGCCCCGCTGATCCGCCGTTTCGGGAAGGCGTGAACCGCTGCTGGGGGTGCTGCCGGTCCTTGGTGGTACGGCGGGGCCTCCTGCTCGCCGTTCGCCGTGGCCTGTCGCGGTCTTGTGCCCGGGTTTCGCGGGTGTCGTGGCCGCTCGCCGTTCGAGCACCGGCTACCAGGGCCCTTCGCCGCTCCCGCGCTCCGCGCTCCGCGCTCCGCGTGTGCAAAGCGCCTCGCTGACGCTCGGGGTCCTGGACGCTGCGGGAGGGGTGGTCATTCTGTGGCGGGTGAGCCGGGCGGGGGCGTGTGGAGTGGAGGAAGAGAGGTGGCGGCGGCCGGGCGGAGGGAGTCGAGGAGCAGGCTGAGGTAGCGGCGCCAGCCGTCGCGGGGTGCGGGTTCGGGCTGTGCGCCGATGATCGCCTCGCCGAAGTCGCTGCCCAGCCGCTGGACACCGATGATCATGGTGAACAGTCTCGGCAGGTCGTCCGCCGTGAGGTCGGCGCGTACGACGCCGGCGTCCTGGGCTCGCCGCAGGGTGACCCAAAGAAACGCGAAGTACTCCTGCGTGATCGCGAAGAAGGCGGTCGCGTTGCGGGCGACCGAGAAGATGGGCCGTTCCTCGGCCGTGATCGCCAGCGCGGTCTCCAGCAGGGTCACCAGCGCCGACCAGGGGTCGGGATCGGCCTCCGCCCGGCGGATCGCGGGTTCGAGGTCCTCGGTGAAGCGCCGCCGCAGGATCGCCAGGATCAAGTCCTCCTTGCCCGCGAAGTGACGATACAGAGTCGCCGGCGCCACGCCCGCCCGTCTGGCGATGTCGTCGAGTTGCCCCTCGGCTCCCTTCTCGGTGAACACCTCGCGAGCCGCGGCGACGATTCGTTCGACATTACGGGCGGCATCGGCGCGGAGCCGGCGCGGAGCTTGGGCGGTCACGCGTCGAATGATACCGGAGTGAGAGTCAGCTCCCAATTGTGCTAGGCTCGGCTTGGCTAACTGAGAGTTGACTCTTGGTTATTGTTCGCGTACCCAGATCGCCGCAGAAGGGTCACCCAGCAATGTCACTTCACGTGCAACGAGACGGCTTCTCCCCGAGCGACGTGCTGACTCGGCTTCGGATCGAGGCCCCGATCAGCCGGTTCGAGCTCACAGTCGGGCCGACTCCCATGCCGGCCTGGCTCATCACCCGCTATGACGATGTCCGCCGAGTGCTCAGCGACGCCGCTACGTTCAGCAGCGCCGGCGGGGCCCAGGCCGCGTTCCTGAACGCGACGATGGAGAAGGAGACGGCCGCTCGGCTGGCGGCGAAGAACCCGGGGTCGATCATCGACATGGACCCGCCCGGGCACACGCGCCTGCGCCGCCTGCTGACCCCCGAGTTCACCGTCAAGCGCATGCGCGCGCTGCGGCCTCGGGTCGAGTGGATCGTGAACGAACGACTCGACGCCATGGAGAAGAGCGGTGGGCCGGTCGACCTGGTGCAGGAGTTCGCGCTGCCGGTGCCCTCGCTGGTGATCTGCGAGCTGCTCGGCGTCCCCTACGAGGACCGCGACGACTTCCAGCGCCGCAGCAGCGCCCAGACCGACTTCCGGATCAGCGTGGAACGCCGGCTCGCGTACGGCGTCGAGTCGAGCGCCTACATGGGGACCCTGGTGGCGAAGCAGCGGCTCGACCCCGGCGACGACCTGCTCGGCATGATCGTGCGTGAGCACGGCGACACCGTGTCCGACGAGGAACTGGCGGGGCTGTGCGCGCTGGTGCTGTTCGCCGGCCACGAGACCACCGCCAGCATGCTCGGGATGGGCGCTCTGCTGCTGCTCCTGCACCCCGACCAGGCGGCCCTGGTCAGGGATGATCCCGAATACACCGATCAGGCGGTGGAGGAGCTCATGCGCTACCTCTCCGCGGTGAACACCCCCGCCGTCCGGACCGCGACGCGCGACGTGACGATCGGCGACCAGCTCATCAGGAAGGACGACGCCGTCGTCTGCTCGCTCCCCCTCGCGAACCGCGACGAGAGCCTCCTCGACGACCCCGACGTCTTCGACATCCGCCGCAAGCCCGTCTCCCACGTCGCCCTCGGCCACGGCATCCACCACTGTCTCGGCGCGCCACTGGCCCGGATGGAGATGCGGATCGCCTTCCCGGCCCTGCTGCGGCGCTTCCCCAAGCTCCGGCCGGCCGTACCGCTGGAGGAGATTCGGTTCCGGCCCAGCTCCATCGCGCACGGGCTGCAGACCTTCCCGGTCACCTGGTAGCCGAATTCGATTCGCCGCACAGGGGGTCAACTCATGCGCATCGAAGTCAACACGCACACCTGTATCGGGAGCGGGGTCTGTGTGCTCATCGCCCCGTCGGTGTTCGATCAAAGTGAGGACACCGGCTTCGCCGAGTTGCTCACCGATCGACCTCCTGCCGGCCAGCGCGGCAACGTCACCCAAGCCGCGATGCGATGCCCGTCGGGTGCGATCTCCTTGGACGACTCATGACGGCCTCGCCTCCGGGAGCCCGCCGGACAACGGAAGGATCCCGGTGGATCGCTGGCTGATCGACACCCTGACCGTGGTGAGTCCGGCATGGCTCTATGCGATCGTGGGGGTGCTGACAACAGCGGAGTCCGTGTTGTTCGGCCTGTTCCTCCCCGGTGAACTGGTCCTGCTGCTGGCGGGATTCCTGTCCTTCCATGGTCAGGTGAACCTGACCATGATGCTGATCATCACGGCCACCGCAGCCGTCGGCGGCTATCTGCTGGGCTACGAGGTGGGCCGGCGGTTCGGCTCGGGACTGCGGACCGGAACGATCGGGCGGCGCATCGGCGAGGCCCGCTGGAGCAAGGTCGACGCCAAGCTGGCCGGCATGGGCGGACGAGCCATCCTGCTCGGGCGGCTCGTCGGACTGCTACGCGCGATCATGCCCGTCGCCGCGGGGATGACCCGCATGCCCTACCGGACCTTCCTGCTCTGGGCTGCGGCGGGCGGGCTGGTGTGGGCGCCCGCCTTCGTCCTGATCGGTTACACCGTCGGCGGCTCCTACGAGAAGATCGCGGGGTTCGTGGGATCCGCCAGCATGATCCTGCTGCTCCTCGTCGTTCTGCTGATCGTCCTGTTCTTCGCCGTCCGCCGGTTCACCCGGCGGAACGATCCACCCGGGAGCGTTGATGAGCCACAGTGAGACAGCGGGCGGGCGGTCGATCTACCTTGGCGTGTTCGGGCTGATGCTCGGCATGTTCCTCGCCATGCTGGACGCCCAGATCGTGGGTACGGCGCTCCCCACGATCGTGGGCGACCTGGGCGGGGTCGACCGGCTCCCATGGGTGATCACGGCCTACCTGCTGGCCGCGGCCGTGACAACGCCGATCTGGGGGAAGCTCGGCGATCTGTACGGCCGCAAGGGCGCCTTCATGTCCGCGGTCACGCTCTTCCTGGTCGGATCGGTGCTGGCGGGGCTGGCGGCGGACATGGGGCAGCTCATCGCGTTCCGGGCGGTTCAGGGGCTCGGCGCGGGCGGGCTGATGGTCGGCGCGTTGTCGATCATCGGGGTGCTGGTGCCGCCCCGTGAGAGCGGACGGCTGCAGTCGATCACCGGCGCGGTGATGCCGGTGGCGTTCATCGGCGGCCCGCTGCTCGGCGGGCTGCTCACCGAACACCTCAGCTGGCGCTGGACCTTCTACGTGAACGTCCCCGTCGGCATCGTCGCGCTGCTGATCATCAGCTCCGGCATCCAGCTCAGGACAGAGCGGATCAAGGCCCGCGTCGACTACCTCGGTGCCGGCCTGCTGACCGCCTCCATCGTGGCGTTGACCCTGGTGGCCGGCGGCACCTACCCCTGGCCCTCTCCGCAGGTCGTCATCCTGGGAGTCGTCGCCGTCGCGGGCCCGGCCTGGTTCGTGTACGCCGAGCGGCGCGCCGCCGAGCCGATCATCCCGCCCCGGCTGTTCGGCGACCGGAACTTCACCCTCTCGCAGATTCTCGCGTTCATCTTCGGCTCGGTCGTCTTCACCGTCACGAACTACCTGCCGCAGTACATGCAGTTCGTTCAAGGGGCTTCGCCGATCGCCAGCGGGATGTTGTTGCTGCCGCTGATGTTCGGCATGCTCGCCACCCAGCTGACGGCCGGTCGGCTGATCAGCCTTACCGGCCGGTACCGGTCCTATCCGATCGTGGGCAGCGTAATGACGGCCGCCGGCTCCCTGCTTCTGCTGCTGCTCGACGTGGGCACCGGCACGATCACCGCCTCCGCCTTGACCGTGCTCATCGGGCTCGGTCTGGGCCTGCTGATCCAGAGCAGCATCCTCATCACGATGAACAGCGCCGACCCGCGCGACATGGGCGCGGCCAGCGGAACCGTCACCCTGATGCGCACCATCGGCGGTTCCCTGGGGATCGCGGCGCTGGGGGCGATGTTCGCCTTCTCCCTCGGCGGCACGCTGACCGACCGGCTCGGCCCCGGGAACGCCGGTCGGCTGACCGCCGAAGGCGGCCTGACCCCGGAGGCGCTGCAAGCCCTGTCCCTGCCGATCCGCGACGCCTTCCGCGCGGCCGTCACCAGCGGCCTGCACACCATCGTGCTCGGCACCACGGCCCTTTCCGTGATCGCCTTGGCCGCCGCCTGTTTCCTCAAGGACGTCCCGCTCCGGACCGCGGCCCCCGCCCTGGCCGAGACGGCCGACTGATCCCGCGACCTCCGTCACGTGCACCGCTTTCCACCGAAACCCCGGGGGCCGGCGCCTCACGAGCCGGTGAGGCCCCGGCCCCCGGCCCCGGCCGTACCGATGACCTGCGACGGGCGGCGTGGACTGGACGGTGATGAGGGTGCCGAGGGGGCGCGCGGTTCATCAGGCGGGCCGACCTGGCGGTCGCCATGCTGGCCGCCGTCGACGACGCGACGCTGGTACGCAAGGTGATCACTGTCGCGCGCTGACGCGGTAGTCATGCGGCGTCATCGGAGGAACCGGACGGCCCCTGCCCGCTCCGCTTCACTTCGACGTACCGGCCTCCGGGACCACCGGTGGTGGCGGGGTCAGCCGATGCTGAGGGTCACGTCGTCGGCGTTGACGAACATCACCCGGTGCCCGAACTGGATCTGGTAGTACTTCATCTTCCCGCGCACCACCACGTGTTGTTCGGGGTCGAAGGTCACCGCGCGGAAGTACTCGCCGCCGGCCACCCGCCCCAGCGTGTACTTCTGCCCGGCCGCGAACGTGTACTGCAAGGGCACGATCTCCTGCGGCGGCACCCCCGGCGGGTACGCCTCCGGCTCGGGGAAGGCCCTGCCGTACACGGGAATGGTGGCGCGCCCCGGCTTCGGGGTGACGATGAGGCCGCGCGAGGGGATCGCGACGCGGGCGCGCGCCGGGTCGTGGAACCACGCCTTCTGGCCGAGGTACCAGATCGCCGTCCAGTCGCCCTGGCGTCCGGCCACCGCGTAGCGCTGCCCGGTGGACGCGCGGGCGCTGTGGTCGTAGACGCTGTGGGTGGAGTCGCCGGTCGGATGTTTGCCGATGTCCTTGACCAGCGGGGCGTCCGGGCGCGGTTCGGTGCGCAGCCAGATGGCGGCCGAGCCGTGCGGCGGGCAGGCGGCGGCCGGGTCGGACGGGAGGCAGCCGTAGAAGTAGGGGCGGTTTCCCTCGTAGTCGGGACGGATCATGACCGATTCGGCGCGCGGGCCGCCGGTCTGGCGCAGCGGCGCGCCGAGCAGGTCGAAGTAGTGGGCCCAGTCCCAGTAGGGGCCGGGGTCCTCGTGCATGCCCTGCACGGTGCCGGGCACGGTCCCCGGCACGTTGTCGTGGCCGAGGATGTGGGCGCGGTCCAGGGGGATTCGGTGCAGCTTGGCGAGGTGGCGCACCAGCTTGGCGGAGGTGCGGTACATGGCCTCGGTGTACCAGGCCCCGCCCTGGGCCAGGAAGCCCTCGTGCTCCAGGCCGATGGACTTGGCGTTGACGTACCAGTTGCCGGCGTGCCAGCCGACGTCCTTGGTCCGGACGTGCTGGGCGATGTGGCCGTCCTGGGAGCGCAGCGTGTAGTGCCAGCTCACGTACTCGGGGTTCTGGACGAGATCGAGGGTGCGGCCGTAGTACTCCTCGGTGTCGTGGATCACGATGTACTCGACCTTCTGGTCCACCGGCCGCCGGGCCTTGTCGTGGTTGCCGTGGTCACCGCCGGGAAGCTCCTGGTAGGGGGCCGGGATCCACTCGCAGGAGATCGTCCGGGGGCACTCCACCTCGCCGGGGCGCGGCTCGCGCAGGCCGAGCCGGTCCAGCCGGTCGCGCAGCGGGCTCAGGCCGGGCAGGGGCGTGAGGCGTACGGCGTGGCCGTCGTCGGTGGTCCGCGCCGCGCCCTGCCGGATCACGGTGTAGACCTCGTCGGCGAACGCTCTGGCCGCGCCCTCGTCGGCGGCTCCGGAGTAGCGCGCGACCGCGCCGTACCACTGGGCGGGGTCGTCGCTGAGCGGCGCGCCGAGCCGCCGCTGGTGGTCGGCGAGCAGGGCGGCGCCGCCCATGATGTTGGCGGCGGGGTCGGCGCGCAGCGCGTCGCGCGGCAGGCCGGTCAGCTCGGCGGCGCGCTCCAGCGTGCGCAGCGAGTCGCCCGCGGGCGGCGGCGCGGACCCGCCCGAGGGGACCTTCGCACGGCGGGCGTCGTCACCGCGCGGGTCCTCGGTGGCGGACGAGTGGTGATGGACGGCCGGGGGCAGCGCCGCCGCGTCGGTGAGGTGCATCGGCCCGAAGCCGGCCGACGTGCTCGGCAGCCCGCGGTTGGCGTCCCACCGCGACTCCAGGAAGGAGACGCCCAGCAGGACGCTCTGCGGCACCTTGTGGGTCCGCGCGGCGTCCGCGTAGGCGCGCTGGCGGTCCCCGGCGGAGGCGGCGGCGGGCGGAACGGGGCTGATGGTGAGCGCGGCGAGGGCCACGGCGGCCAGCGCGGCGGCGCCGCGCCGCCGGGGGCGGGCTGAGCGGAGTCGCAAGGGTGCTCCTCGGCTGGGGTGCTGGGGGGGTGGAGGTCACGTCGATCACCAGCGTGCTGCCCCTTGATCCCGCTGTCAACGCTTTTCTTCGCACATGACCAATGCCGGAAGATTTCTTTCAAACATTGCCGAGCGCGCCCTCACGGCCATCGACCTATACGTACTTTATCCAGAGTGATAACACTCTTGACACTTGGTAAAGGAAGGGCGGGATTAGGCGCTATCGTGACCGTTCATGGTCCGGTTGGTAAGGCGGGTGCCGGTTCCCGGGTGGATCCGGCGTTCGGCACGTTCCTGGTTGGATGCCCACTATGTCAGGCGAGTTGACCACAAAAACGACATTCGAGACTCCCTATGGGAGATCAAGGTCGTCGCGCGAGAACTCGCCGAACTTCGCGCAGAGGTCGAGCGGCTGAACGCCCGGGTGGCCAAGATCGCCCCCGCGGCGGAGGCCGCCCCGGACCAGGCCCGCATGGCCCGCTGGGACGACGCGCATCGGCTCGCCGTGGAGACCGCCTCGGCGATGGACCGGATCCTGCAGAACGAGGTCCTGCTCTGGCAGGCCGTGGACCGCGTGGAGAGCGCCGCCGCTGGGGACGCCGGCAGGGAAGCCGCCAGGGACGGCATCCGGTGAGGGCGGCCTGGACCACGGACGGGGGCGTGTGGCATCTGGGGTTCAGGCTCGACGCCGAGGACGGCATCACCGGCACGGTGACCGACGGCCAGGCGGTACGGATGGCGACCAGCTCCTGCCGGGTGCGGCTGCCCCGGCCGCTGCCCGACGTACACCCGGACCTGTCCGCGCTGGCCGCGTGGACCGTCGTGGCCCCCTGGACGACCCGGCGGATCACCTTCGACCGGCCCGTGTCGCGCGGCCTGGCCGCCGCGATCGAGCAGGGCTTCGGGATCGAGGCCGGGCCGGTCGGCGCGACGCCGCGCACCGGCTCCAGGCTGGCGATCTCCTACAGCGGCGGCGCGGACTCCGTGGCCGTGGCCGCGATGCTGCCGGACGCGCCGCTGGTCCACTTCCAGCGCGTACCACACCAGCGGGTGCCCAACCGCTGGACCCACTACCGCGCAGACGTGCTCGCCAAGCTGGCCGCCCGCACCGGCAGGGAGCTGACGATCGTCCAGTCCGACCTGGAGTTCACCCTCGCCGAACCGCGCCCCGGCTACCCCGAGCACCATGCGGTGGCCGCGGGCGCGATCCTGATGGCCGACGAACTCGACCTCGGCGGCATCGCGTTCGGCTACGAGATGGGCTCGCGCTGGCTGGGCGGCGGGCGCTACCTGCACCGGTACACCCCGCACAATCCGATGTGGTCGCCCGGCGGGCGCTGGGGCCGCGTGTTCGCCGCCGCGGGCCTGCCCATGGTGCTGCCCGTCGGCGGCGTGAGCGAGGCCGTCACCATGCGCCTCGCCCTCGGCTCGCCGCTGCGCGAGCAGGTCAGGTGGTGCCTGCGCGGCGACGACGGCGGGCCGTGCGGGGTGTGCGGCAAGTGCCTTTACAAGGAATTGATCCAGGCCGCCATCGAACGCCGCCCGCTGCGCACCACGATCACCGCCTCCCGCCCGGTGGCCGCCAAGTGGCAGCAGCCGCCCCCGTACGGCGGGCAGGAGATGATCGAGTACGGCTGCGCCCGGGTGCCCGGCATCGAGGGCACCCCGTTCGCCAAGGCCGCCGGATACCTGGGCGCGACCGAAGAGTCCACCGGATGGCTGGAGCGTTGCTACCGTCCCGCCATCGAGGAGCTACCGGACCCCTGGCGCAAGCAGGTGGCGGACTTCATGGCCGGCGAGGTCGGCTTCATGACACACAGCGAGGCACGCCACGTGGAGATGTGGGGGCAAGGGACGTGAGGTCATGGCGCTGCGCGGGATCTTCGGCTGACCATGGCCGGAACTGATCGGCTGACCAGGCGGGCCCTGCTGGTCGGCGTGGGCGCGGCGGGCGGCGCGGGCGCGATGTTCGCCGCGATGGGGGCCCTCGGGCTGGCCCCGCAGGAGCAGCGGGCGCAGTACGCGCCGCCGCGGCCGTCCGACTTCCGGCTGACCGGGCGCGCGGCGGCCAAGGTGCTCGTGCTCGGGGCCGGGGTCGCCGGGCTGACCTGCGCCTACGAGCTGGGCAAGGCGGGGTACGACTGCACGGTCCTGGAGGCGGGCGACCGGATCGGCGGGCGCAACCTGACCCTGCGCGGCGGCGACCGGCTGACCGAGACCTCGGGCGCGGCGCAGACCGTGGAGTTCGGTGAGGGGGTCTACTTCAACGCGGGCGCGGCCCGGATCGCGCAGTGGATGGTCACCCTCGACTACTGCCGCGAGCTGGGCGTGCCGATCGAGACGTTCGTCAACAACAACGCCTCCGCCTACGTCTACAACCACGGCATGCCCGCCCCCGTCCGGGCGCGGACGGCCCGCGCCGACCTGTACGGCTACATCTCCGAACTCCTGGCCAAGGCCACCCACGCGGGCGCGCTGGACCGCCGCCTGACCGGCGAGGACCGGGAACGCCTGATGGCGTTCCTGCGCCGGTTCGGCGACATCGGCGGCGAGCTGTCCTACACGGGGTCGCCGCGGCGCGGCTACGCGACCGACCCCGGCCTCGGCCCGGGCGCCCCGCTCGCCCCGCCCGGCGGCCTGGCCGAGGTGCTGGCCGCGGGCGTTGGCCGGGCGGTGACCATGGACTTCGGGTACGACCAGGCCGCGCCCATGTTCCAGCCGGTCGGCGGGATGGACGCGATCGTCACCGCGCTGGCCCGCGAGATCGGGGCCGGCCGGATCAGGACCGGCACGGCCGTCACGAAGATCACGAACCTGCCGGACGGCGTCGAGGTCGCCCACCGCGCCGGGACCGAACGCGCCGACTACTGCGTCGCCGCCCTCCCGCCGCACGTCCTCGCCAAGATCCCGGGCAACCTGGGGGCCGTGGTCGTCTCCGCGCTGGCGACCCCGCGCCCGGTCTCCGCGGGCAAGATCGGGCTGGAGTACGGCAGGCGCTGGTGGGAACAGGACGACCGTATATATGGGGGGATAACCGAAACCGATCTGGATATCACGCATATCTGGTATCCCTCGTACGGTTACCACGCCGCCCGGGGACTGGTCGTCGGCTACTACGCCGCCGACGAGCACGCCCGGACGTACGGCGGGCTGTCCCACCGCGACCGGCTGCGCCGCGCGCTCACCCAGGGCAAGAAGATCCACGGCGAGAAGTACCGCTCCGAGCTGGTGTCGGCCGTCTCCATCGACTGGGACCGCCGGCCGCACATCGGCGGCGGCTGGATGCGCTGGCCGGAGCACTCCGAGGGGCTGGAGCTGCTGCGCCGCCCGGCGGGCCGGGTCTACTTCGCCGGAGACTGGCTCACCCATCTGGTCGCCTGGCAGGCAGGGGCGATGGAGTCGGCCCGCGCGGTCGTCACCGATCTGCACCGCCGGGTGCTGTCCGCTCCCGTGTGAGGGGGCCTGTGCGGCGAACGCGTGCTCGCGGGCCGGGGACAGAGCGTAGAGTCTTGGCAAGTGCTTGGCCGCACGCCGACGATGGCGTGGGCCCGGCGGGTGTTGGGGGCATGGATCGAGCCGGGGGGCCGCGCAGGGAGCGGCGCGTTTCCCTTGGCCGGAAGGGGATGATCTCGCGATATGGGTCCGGGGAACCTCTCGTGGGCATCGGCGGCCGAGCGGCCGGAGTGGCTGGCCGGGCCGGTGGCGGCCGTCGCGGCCGGGCTGGGCGATCGGGTGCGGGTGGCCGAGATCGATCCCGAGGTGGCCGACACCGCCGCCTTCTGTGAGCGCTACGGCGTCGGCATGGACGAGTCGGCCAACTGCGTGATCGTGGCGGCCAGGCGCGGCGGAGAGGTGCGGTACGCGGCGTGCCTGGTGCTCGCCACGATGCGGGCCGACGTCAACGGCGTGGTACGGCGTCATCTGGAGGCCCGCAAGGCGTCGTTCGCGCCCCAGGCCGACGCGGTGCGGCTGACCGGCATGGAATACGGCGGCATCACCCCGCTCGGGCTGCCCGACGACTGGCCGGTGCTCGTGGACGAGGCCGTGGCGGCGCACCCGGACGTGGTGATCGGGAGTGGCCTGCGGCGATCCAAGGTGGCGATCCCCGGGGCGGTGCTCGCCGGACTGAAAACCGCGGAGGTGCTCGCGCTCGCGAACTGACGTCGAAGCGAGCTTGTCTAATACCCTCGATTGGGAAACCGTTGGGACCTGCCCGATCGTTGTAATAGCGAGGAAATGTGGCCTCGCGGTTCATCTCTGGGGCGGTGTTTGAGCCGGTATGGTGCTTCATGCCATGAATCAGGACGACCGACTAGGACCTTACCGGCTGCTCAGGCGGCTCGGTGAAGGCGGCATGGGCGTTGTCCACCTGGCCGTCGATCGGCAGGGCCGTGAGGTCGCGGTCAAGGTGTTGCGCGCGGAGGTCACCGGCGACGACGTGGCCAGGCGGCGGCTCGCCCGTGAGGTCGAGACCATGCGCCGGGTCCGCAGCGAGCACATCGCCGAGGTCCTCGACGCCGACGTGACCGGTCACCGTCCTTACATCGTCACCCGGTACGTCCCCGGCCAGGCGCTCGACGACCTGGTCAAGGAGGAGGGGCCGCTCGACGTCGGCGCGGTGCTGAAGGTCGCCCGCGGCGTGGCCTCCGCGCTGGCCGCGGTCCATTCGGTGGGGGTCATCCACCGCGACCTCAAACCGGGCAACGTGCTGATCCTCGACGGCGAGCCGGTGCTCATCGACTTCGGCATCGCCCAGGCGGTGGACGCCACCCGGCTGACCCAGACCGGCATGTTCATCGGCACCCCCGGCTACCTCGCCCCGGAGATCATCGAGGGGCACGAGGCCGGGCCGGAGGTCGACATCCACGCGTGGGCGGGCACGATGCTGTTCGCCTGCAGCGGCCAGCCGCCCTTCGGCAAGGGCACGCTGGAAATGATCTTCTACAACATCACCGCGGGCAAGGCCAACATCGGCGCGGCCCCGCCGGTGCTCCAGCCGGTGCTGCGGGCCGCGTTGCAGCGCGATCCGGCCAGGCGGCCGAGCGCCGCCGAGATCGCCGCCCAGATCGGGCGGCTGATGCCGAAGGCCGGCGGCCGGCCGCGGATGCCCGACGAGATCACCACGGTCCCCGACGTCAGCGGGCGCAACCCGGCCGCGGGGCCCGCCGCACGCCCCCGCCCCGCTTCAGGCCCCGGCTCCGCTTCCGGTCCTGGTCCAGTGGTCGGCTCCGGTTCCGCTTCCGGCCTCGGCTCCGCTTCCGGTCCTGGTCCAGTGGTCGGCTCCGGTTCCGCTTCCGGCCTCGGCTCCGCTTCCGGTCCTGGTCCAGCGGTCGGCTCCGGTTCCGCTTCCGGCCTCGGCTCCGCTTCCGGTCCTGGTCCCGCCTCCGGCTCGTACGCCGGTCCGGGCCACGCCGGGGAGGGCGACTTCCCCACCCCGCCGGTGGGGGCGCGGCCCGGCCGCCTGGCCGACCCGCAGCCGCCGCGCGACCGCGACTACGTGTCACTGCTGGACGAATCACCGCAGCCCGAGCTGGGCGACCCGTTCCCCACCCGGCGGGTGCCGCCGGAGGAACTACGCAAGATGCGCGAGGGCGCCGGGATCCAGGACCGCGCGTCGTGGGACACCCCGACGCAGGCCGACGGCTCGGCCCTGCCCACGGGCGGCGGCCCGGTCCAGGGCTGGGACGTCGCCACCCAGGCCGACGCCGCCGCGCGCCCGGCCGCGCCGCCGGGCCGTCCGGTTCCGCCCCCGCCGCAGACCCCGGACGGCGACATCCCCACCCAGCGGGTCCGCCCCAACGACATCCAGGAATACGTCAGGAACTACCCGCCCCCCGGCTACCAGCAGCCCGGCCAGTACGGCCGGCCGGGCCAGCAGGGGCAATCGGGTCAGCAGGGTCAGCCGGGTCAGCAGGGGTACGGCCAGAGCGCGGTCACCCCGGCGTACGGCGGGCAGCAGCAGTACGCCCCGCCGTACCCACAGCAGGGCTACCCCGCGCCCGGCCACCAGCCAGCCCAGCCGGCCCAGCCGCAGCGGCCCGCGCAGGGCCACGACCGGCAGCAGGCGCCGCAGCAGGAGCAGGCGCCACAGAACAAGATGCACGCCGTGGCCGCGATCCTGCTGCTGGCCATCGTGGCCGCGGTGGCGGTCCTGGCCCCGGTCGTCGTGGCGCTGATCGTGATCCCGCTGGCCGTCGTGCTGCGCGCCGCCGACATCGCGCAGCCGTCCTTCGGCGACCGCCCGGCGGCGTCGGCGGCGGCAGACGTCGTGCGGGTGTTCGGCCGCCCGGCCGCGCTCGCCAAGTCCGCGGGCATCACGCTCGCGCTGGTGCCCTACGGGCTGATCCTGGGCCTGCCGGTGACGCTGCTGCTCACCGTGCTGCTCACGAACATGGAACTGGTCAACGCGCTGAGCTGGGGCTCGGCGGTCGCGCTATGGACGGTCTGCGCCGGTCCCGGGGTCGAAGGCCCGGGCCGCCAGTTGCGCCGCACGCTGGCCTCCCTGCTGCCCGAGCGGACCGCGGCCACCGTGGCGACGGCGGTGCTGGCGGGCCTGGCGCTGGTAATGGCGGTGCTCGTCGTGGGTACAGTGACCGGCTCGGGCAAGGCGGAGTTCGCGCCGATCGGAGTGGAACCAATTACGGGACAGCTCGACAGCCTGCGAAAGAAGGCAGGAGGGCCGGAGTGATGAATCCACAGGAGACGCAGACGCCCGACATGGTCGGCCACTATCGGTTGATCAAGAAGATCGGCGAGGGCGGGATGGGGGTCGTCTACCTCGGCATCGACGACGAGGGCACCGACCTGGCCGTCAAGATCCTGCATCCGCACGTCGCGGCCGACCTCAAGGCGCGCGACCGGCTGACGCGCGAGGTCGAGACCATGCGCCGGGTGCGCAGCCCGCACGTGGCCGACGTGATCGACGCCGAGCTGACCGGGGCGCAGCCGTTCATCGTGACCCGGTTCGCGCCGGGGCGCACGCTGGAGGAGACGGTCCTGGCCGACGGGCCGCTGCCGGCGGCGGAGGTGATCCGGCTGGCCCGCGGCCTGTGCGCGGCGCTGGTGGCGATCCACGCGGCCGACGTGATCCACCGCGACCTCAAGCCGGCCAACGTGATCCTGGTCGGCGGCGAGCCGCTGGTCATCGACTTCGGCATCGCGCACCTGGTCAACGCGACCCGCCTCACGCAGACCGGGATGTTCGTCGGCACGCCCGGCTACCTCGCGCCCGAGATCATCAAGGACACCGAGATCACCCAGGCCGCCGACGTGCACGCGCTGGCCTCCACGGTGTTCTTCGGCGCGACCGGCAAGCCGCCGTTCGGCACCGGCACGTTCGAGTCGGTCTGCTTCAACATCATGAACGGCAACGCCCAGGTCGACGAGGCCCCCGCCTGGCTGCGCGGCTGGCTGCGGGCGGCGCTGGCGGTGGAACCCGGGTCCCGCCCGACGGCCCGTGGGCTCGCGCAGATGGCACGTTCCCTCGACCCTTCGGTCACCTCCTTCCACGAGGCCGCCCCGCCCCGGGAGCAGACCAAGGTGATGGGCGGTCGCAAGGACGGCACGCGGGCGCTGTCGCACGAGGACGGCTACGCCGACCTGCTGCCGCCGGTGGAGTACACCCGGCCGCAGCGCGGGCGCAAGGACCGTTCCGCGGCGGAGACCGGCCGGATGGCCGCAGCCGCCGGGCCGCCTCCCGCGCCGCCGCCGGTCCAGGTGCCGCCGTACGTCCCGCCGGCGCCCTACGCCGACCAGCGGGTGGCCGGATATCCGCCGCCGCAGCCCGCCGGGCACCCGGCGCCGTACGCGCCGCCGGGTGAGGCCCGGCCCTACGAGCCGCCGGCCCCGCCGCGCGAGCGCCGCCCGCCCTACCGGGTCTCGCACCCGGTGCTGGGCGGGCTGTTGCTGGCGACCCTGGTCGGGGCGGCCTTCATCATGCCGGTGCTGGTCAGCGCCCTGGCCATCGTGCTGGTGCTGTGCCTGCGGGTCGGCGAGCACCTGTTCGGCGACCTCGCCGAGCGGCGCAAGGTGCGCGGCAACAGCGGGGCCGACCCGGTGCTGGCGGTGCTCGGCACGCCGTGGGCGCTGATCAAGGCGGGTCTCGGCACCGCGGTGCACGTGCCGCTGTCGGTGATGTTCGGGATGTGCGTGTGGGGCGTGCTCGCGTACGGCGGGGGGATGAGCACCAACGGCGCCGCCGCCTACGCGGCGGGCGCGTTCACCGCGGGCCTGTTCGTGCTGCCCGGCGGCGGCAAGCCGCGGCGCGCGGTGTCCCGGGTGCTCACCGGGGTGATCAGGAGTCCGCGGGCCGGGATGGTCACGGCGGTGTCCCTGACGGTGATCGCGGCGTTCGTGCTGTTGATCGCGTTCAGCACGGCCCCGTCCTTCGCGCCCTGGAAGCCGCCGGAGCAGGTCATCGAGAACCTCACCGACGAGTTCCGCAGGCGCACCGACGAGGCGTCCATGGGCGCTGTCGACCTGGTGACCGGGCTCATCGGCGACCTGATGTCCAGTCTGGGGCTCGGCTTCCTCTCGCCCTGGTCCTGACCCGGCGGGGCCGGACGACTTCCTCCGCCCGTGCGCCTTCGCGTGCGCGACGGCTTCTTCTGAGGCACGATGAGTGTGGCGGAGGGAGTGTCATGGGCGGGCCAGAGGGTGAGCGCCTGGGCGATTACCGGCTGCTCTCGCTGATCGGGGCGGGCGGGTTCGGAGAGGTTCATCTGGCGCTCGATCCTGAGGGCCGGACGGTGGCGGTGAAGATCCTGCACCCGCACGTCGCGGCCGACACGGGCGCGCTCGCGCGGCTCGCACGGGAGGTCGAGACCATGCGCCGGGTGCGCGGCGACCACATCGCCGAGGTGCGCGACGCCTCGCTCGGCGGTGGCCGCCCCTACCTGGTCACCCGTTACGTGCAGGGCAGGCCGCTGAGCACCCTGGTGGCCGAGGAGGGGGCGGTCGGCGGTGACTTCCTGCTGCGCCTGGCGCGCGGGCTGGCCGCCGCGCTGACGTCCATCCACGGGGCCGGGGTGATCCACCGCGACCTGAAGCCGGCCAACGTGATCGTGGCCGACGGCGTGCCCGTGGTGATCGACTTCGGCATCGCGCACGCGCTCGACTCGGTGTCGGTCACCGCGTCGGGGGCGGTGCTGGGCACGCCGGGCTACCTGGCGCCGGAGGTGATCGAGGGCGCCGAGTCGGGGGCCGCGGCCGACGTGTTCGCGTTCGCGGCCACGCTGGCGTACGCGGCGACGGGCCGCCAGCCGTACGGGCAGGGGCCGGCCACCGCGGTCGCCTACCGGGTGGTCCACCACGAGCCCGACCTGGACGGCGTGCCCGACTGGCTGGCGCCGCTGCTGCGCGAGTGCCTGGTGCGCGAGCCGTCGATCCGGCCGACCGCCGCGCAGCTCGCGGCGCGGCTGGGGGTGCCGGTCGAGGCGTCGTCGCCCGCCGCGGTGGGGGGCACGCTGGTCGGCCAGATCCCGCCGGTGCCCGCGAACGGCGGGCCCGACACCGTGCACTCGATGGCCACCCGCGAGGTCGGCCAGATCCGCCAGGCCGGGCGGCCCTCTCCGGACGAGGTCAGGGCCAGGCACGCGGCGAAGATCCGCACCCGGTGGGTGATCGGCTCGGGCATCGTGGCGGCGCTGGCCGCCGCCGCGGCCTCGGAAAACCTTCCGGAGGTCGCGCTGCTGGTGCTGGCCGGCTACGCGGTCGGGGTGCTCGGCGACGCCGCGGTCGGGCTGCTCTCGCGCGGCGGGCCGCAGCGTACGCGGGTGCTGATAGACGTGGGCGGCGGCGTCGGCACGGTCGCGCTGTGGCTGCTGCTGAGCACGGTGTTCAGCACGTTCACGCTGGTGCTTGCACTGGGTACGGTGGTCTTCGTACTGCTGGTGCTGGTCCTGGCGGGGTAGGGCGGACCCACCTCGGCACACCGGAATATTGTTCGGTAAAGTGTGCGCAGGCGGTCGGCCCGCCGTCCGCCTGAGGCGTCATGCCTGGCAGTCTTGGCAGCGCGAAGCATGATGGGACAAACCGTCCGGAGGCCATGGACCCCATGAACATCGTCGTCTGCGTGAAGCAGGTCCCCGACACGGCGACCGAGCGCAAGCTCAGGTCGGATGACAAGACCCTGGACAGAGACGCCGTCGACGGCGTCATCAACGAGCTGGACGAATATGCCGTGGAGGAGGCTCTCAAGCTCAAGGAGGCGCACGGCGGCGAGGCGACGGTGACCGTGCTCACCATGGGGCCGGCCAAGGCCACCGAGACCATCCGCAAGGCCCTCGCCATGGGCGCCGACAAGGCGGTCCACCTGACCGACGACGCGCTGCACGGGTCCGACGCGCTCTCCACCTCCTACGCGATGGCCCAGGCGCTCGGCAGGATCGGGTTCGACCTGGTCGTGCTCGGCTCGGAGTCCACCGACGCCCGTACCGGCGTGCTGGCCGCGATGCTGGCCGAACGGCTCGGCGTGGCCCAGCTCACGCAGGCCAAGAAGGTCGAGGTGTCCGGCACCTCGATCGCCGTCGAGCGGGTCACCGAGTACGGCTACGACAAGGTCGAGGCGACCCTGCCGGCCGTCGTGTCGGTGGTCGAGAAGATCAACGAGCCGCGTTACCCGTCGTTCAAGGGCATCATGGCGGCCAAGAAGAAGCCGGTGGAGACGCTTTCGGTGGCCGACGTCGGCATCGCCGCCGACCAGGTCGGCCTGGCCGGGGCGTGGAGCGAGGTGGCGGAATTCGCCGTCGCCCCGCCGCGCGGCGCGGGCACCATCGTCAAGGACGACGGCGACGGCGGTACCAAGACCGCCGACTTCCTGGTCACCAAGAAGTTCATCTGAGGACGGGGGTTACAAACGATGTCGGAGATTCTCGTTCTCGTCGAACACGTCGACGGTGAGGTCAAGAAGGTCACCCTTGAGCTGCTGACCCTGGCCCGCGGCCAGGGCGCGCCCAGCGCCGTGTGGGCCGGGCCCGGCTACACCGAGGAGGCCAGGGCCAGGCTCGCCGAGTACGGCGCGGAGAAGGTCTACGTGGCCGACTCCCAGGAGATCGTCGATTACGTCGTCGCGCCCAAGGCCGAACTCCTCGCGCAGTTGGTCGCCTCCGCCTCGGCGGGCGGGGTGCTGGTCGCGGCCACCGCCGAGGGCAAGGAGATCGCCGGCCGGCTGGCGATCAAGACCGACTCCGGCGTGATCACCGACGCGGTGGGGCTGGGCGAGGGCTTCGTGGCCGACCAGTCCATCTTCGGCGGCGGGATCAACGTCAGGTCCCGGGTCGCCAAGGGCACCCCGATCGTGGCGGTCCGCCCCAACTCGGTGACCCCCGAGCCCGCCGCGGGCGCGGGCGCCGAGGAGCGGGTGAGCGTCACCCTGTCCGACGCGGCGCGGGCCGCGCGGGTGGCCGAGCGGGTCAAGGAGCAGAAGGGCGCGCGTCCCGAGCTGGCCGAGGCCGCGATCGTGGTCTCCGGCGGCCGTGGCGTCGGGTCGGCGGAGGACTTCGCGCTGATCGAACGGCTCGCCGACTCCCTCGGCGCGGCGGTCGGCGCGTCCAGGGCCGCCACCGACCTGGGGTGGTACCCGCATCAGTTCCAGGTCGGCCAGACCGGTAAGACGGTCTCCCCGCAGCTTTACATCGCGGTCGGCATCTCCGGCGCGATCCAGCACCGAGCCGGGATGCAGACCGCGAAGACGATCATCGCCGTCAACAAGGACAGCGAGGCCCCGATCTTCGAGCTGGCCGACTTCGGCGTGGTGGGGGACCTGTTCCAGGTGGTCCCCCAGCTCATCGAGGAGATCGACAAGCGCAAGTAGCGGCGGCGGGGGTGCTCAGGCGGCCATGGGGTCCTTGGCCGCCTGCCGTACCTCCTCCGCGCGCACGCCCGGCAGTGCCGTCAGTTGCAGGACAGGGCGCTCCGGTACGGCCGGGCGGCGCGGCAGCAGGCGGGTCATGATCGCGATGACCACGCCCAGCACCACCGCGCTGAACATCGCGGTCCGCAGGGACGCGTGGTCGGAGACGAAACCGATCACCACCGGTCCCAGCAGCAGGCCCGCGTACCCCATCGCGCTGGTCTGCGCGATGGCCGGGCCGGGCGACCCGGTGGCCGTGCCCGCCAGGGAGAGCGCCACGGGCGAGATCGTCGCCACCGCGACCCCCACGAACACCATCCCGATGATCGCCACCGCGGCCGTGGGCGCGCTGACCACGACCGCGAACGTCGCCGCCGTCGCCAGCCCGGACAGCCCGAGCAGCGCCGGGGCGCCCACCCGGGCGCGGACCCGGTCGCCGGCCAGCCGCCCGGCCAGCATGCCCGCCTCGAACAGCGGGTAGCCGAGCGCGGCCAGCGCCTCCGGGGCGCCGAGGGTGTTCTGCAGGAACAGGCCGTTCCAGTCGGCGATCGTGCCCTCCACCATGAACGCGCAGAACGCGATCACGCCCAGCAGGTAGACCACGGGCGGTACGCGCCGCGCGCCGGTCCGTGCGCCCCGCCCGGCGTCCTGGCGAGGCTCGGCCAGGTAGGCACGGCCGATCACGATCAGCACCGGCAGCGCCGCCACGGCGACCAGCGTCAGGTGCGTCCCGTACGGCAGGCCCGCCGTGATGGCCAGCGTGCCGAGCAGTCCAGCGGAGATCGCCCCCACGCACCAGCCCGCGTGCATCCCGTTCATCAGGTGCCGCCCGGCGGCCCGCTCCACCACCGAACCCTGCGCGTTCATCGCGATGTCCACAGTGCCGAACGCCATGCCGAACGCCGCCGCGCCCGCGAGCAGCAGCGGGAAGTTCGGTGCGAGCGCCACCAGGACCAGCGCCGCCGCGCACAGCGGCCCGCCGACGCGCAGTACCGCGTGGCTGCCCGCGCGGGCCATCACCGCGCGCATCGACTGCATCGTCACCAGCGCGCCGACGCCCCAGGCCAGTAGTACCGCGCCGACCGCCGCCTCATTCAATTCGAGCCGGTCGGCCAGCGCCGGAATGCGCACGGTGAAGCTGCCGCACAAAAGCCCAGCCAGGACGAATGTGACGATAGCCCCAATTCTGGCCGTTCTCAGCTCGCGGGTCATCGTCGCTCCTTTCCAATGCAATAGAAGGTGCTCACGTTTGGTTTCGGCGGCGGCGAGGCGGGCACACAGAAGCAGGTCGCCCGAACGGCCCGGGCCGTTGCGGGCGACCACCAGTGGGCGATCTCGCAGGGGGGGGATCGGCGGAGCGGCGGCGCAGGCCGCCGTCAGCGGGGCATCACGAGGAGCCGGTCGGCCGCTTGCCTGGGGGGTGCGGGGTGATCTGTGCGGCCTCAGCGCAGCATGGCGAGCAGCCGTTGTTCCAGATCGTCGTAGTGCTGTTGAGAGTAGAGGCCGGGCGCATGTGTGGCGACTTCCCAGACCCCCTCACAGGCCAGGCGCACGACCTCCGAGACCGCCGGGTCGGGCTCGCGGGCGAGCTCGTCCGAATGCCATCGGGCCATCGCCTCGCGCAGCGGCGCGAGCAGGTCGGGGTCTCCGGCCGCGGCCGTGACGACCGCCCATCGTCGCAACCGGCCGGTGCGCAGCGCGGCGAACGTCGCGTGGACATAGCGCTCGGTGTAGGTGCGCGGCTGCCCGTTCGGCCCGCTCGGCCCGCTCGGCCCGCCGGGTGGGGGATGCT
The DNA here is from genome assembly GCF_044326295.1 of Spongiactinospora sp. 9N601. Classification (NCBI taxonomy): domain Bacteria; kingdom Bacillati; phylum Actinomycetota; class Actinomycetes; order Streptosporangiales; family Streptosporangiaceae; genus Spongiactinospora; species Spongiactinospora sp. 9N601. The sequence goes on along the minus strand of NZ_JBIRBB010000005.1, from coordinate 364,412 downwards.
CACCGATGAGCTGGTCGAAGTCGGCGATGAGCCGCTCGACCAGGGCGCGGATCAATGTTTCCTTGCTGTTGAAGTGATAGAGAAGGCCCCCTTTGCTGACGCCCGCGGTCTGGGCGCAGGTGGCCAGAGTGAGCGCCGATGCGCCACGGTCGGCCAGCAGCCGCTCCGCCGCGTCGAGCAACTCGTCTCTCTTCACATAGCTACTGTACCGGCCGGACGGTATAGCAGGCAAACCCGGGACTCCGCATACTCGAAAGCGCGGCTAGTCTTGGAAGGTCGTATTCCCCGAAAGGGTCAGTACTACAGGTATTGGTAAGTGAGGGGAGGGCGGTCGTGCATTCGGCCTATCTCGACCACGCGGCGACAACGCCGATGCGTGCGGAAGCCATCGCGGCGATGACCGAGCAGCTCGGCCAGGTCGGCAACGCCTCGTCGTTGCACGCGGCCGGACGCCGGGTGCGCAGGGTGGTCGAAGAATCCAGGGAGGCCATCGCCCAGGCCCTGGACGCGCGGCCCAGCGAGATCGTCTTCACGGCCGGCGGCACCGAGGCCGACAACCTCGCCGTCAAGGGGCTGTACTGGGCGCGCAGGGCCGCCACCGGGGCCACCCGGATACTGCTCAGCGCGGTCGAGCACCACGCGGTGCTGGACGGCGCGCACTGGCTGGCCGAGCACCAGGGCGCGCAGGTCGAACTCCTGCCCGTCGATGAGTACGGCAGGGTCCACCCCGACACGCTCAGGGCCGCGATCGAACGCGACCCGGAGAGCGTCGCCCTGGTCAGCGTCATGTGGGCGAACAACGAAGTCGGAACCGTGCAGCCGGTCAAGGTGCTCGCCGCCGTCGCGCACGACCACGGCGTCCCCTTCCACACCGACGCGGTGCAGGCCATCGGGCAGCTTCCGGTGTCGTTCGCGGGCTCGGGGGTCGACGCGCTCACCCTGTCCGGGCACAAGGCGGGCGGCCCGATGGGGGTCGGCGCGCTGCTGCTGGCCAGGGGCATCGACCCGGTTCCCGTGCTGCACGGCGGCGGCCAGGAGCGCGACGTGCGCTCGGGCACGCTCGACGCCCCGGCGGTGGCCGGGTTCGCGGCGGCGGTGACCGGGGCGGTGGCCGAGCAGGAGGAGCAGGCCAAGCGGCTGACCGCGCTGCGCGACGAGCTGATCGCGAAGGTCCGCGCCGCGGTACCCGACGTGGTCCTCAACGGCGCCCCCGACGACCGGCTGCCCGGCAACGCGCACTTCTCCTTCCCGGGCTGCGAGGGAGACGCGCTGCTGATGCTGCTCGACGCCAAGGGGGTCGAGTGCTCCACGGGTTCGGCGTGCTCGGCGGGGGTGGCGCAGCCTTCGCACGTACTGCTGGCGATGGGCACGGGGGCCGCGGCGGCCCGCGGATCCCTGCGCTTCACCCTCGGCCACACCTCCACCCAGGAGGACATCGACCGCCTCGTCGAGGTCATCGCGCCAGCCGTGGACCGCGCCTCCCGCGCCGGCCTGAGCTGACCCACCGCCCGCCACATCGCCCACGCGGTGGACGTACCGGCCCGAGCTGCCCCGCCGACGGCCCGGGTCTTCGCCCGGCGGTGAACATACCGGCCTGAGCCGGGCCCGCCGGGCGGCCGACGGGCTGGGGCGTTGCCTGGGGGCTGGCCTGGACTGAGGTCTTCGTCCTGGTGGTGGGCGTACCGGCCTGGGTCGGGCCCGGCGGGCGGCGGAGATCATCGGCTCCTCCGTGAGGGATGCGCCTCCCGCGTCGGCCCGAGGTGGTTCGGTAGGAGGTCAGGCGAGGAAGGGGGAGACCTCCGCCCAGGCGGGGTCGTCCTCCGCCTCGACCTCCACGTCGCCCTCCCGCCAGGTGCTCGCCAGTTCCTCGGCGTGCCGTTCGGCGTCGCCCTCCGGGTCAGCGTAGATGTGGATCACCCGCTGGCCGTCCGAGCTGATGTGCGCCACCAGTACCGCCGACTCCGGCTTCAGCCCGGCCGCCAGCCGCTCCTCGAAGTCGCGCAACGCCGGTACCGAGGCTCCGTCGGGCAGGCCGTCGGCGTCGCGGTGCCGGTAGCCCAGGCCGATCGCGACATGCCGGTCGAAGATCGGGTAGTCCACCGGCCGCAGCGGATAACGTACCGTCGCGACCAGCTTCGCGCCGTCGGCCGTCTGGCCCTCCATCAGCGCCCACTGCTCCTCGGCGAACTCCGCCGCCACATCGGCCACCACGCTCGGCAGATGTACCGCGGCCACCGCGTCGATGGGCTGGAAGGCGGCCGGCTGGATCTCACCGATCCAGCGGGCCACGTCGTCCTCGCCGAGCAGCCAGTCGAGCGCGAGCAGCGTGGCCGACAGCCGGGTCTCCTCCTCCAGCAGCGTGAAGATCGGGTGGTAGGCGGTCACATCGACGCGCGGCTTGCCGCGCGGCACGTGCAGCCCAAGCATCAGCTTGTCGAAGTCGAACTCATACCCGCCGACGTCGATCGACAACTCCGCGGCGGCCTGGTTGGCCTGCCGCGCCGGGTGGTACTCCCAGTGCTCGTCGGGCGGCGGCGCGGCCAGCGCCCAGCGGTGCGCCAGCGAGCGCAGTTCGGGATCGCCCGCGGCGGTCACCACGAGTGCCTGCTCCGCCGACCGGCCGGGGGCGATCTCCCACACGAGCGACGGATGCACCGCCGCCACGGCGGCCTCGATCCGCTCGGCCAGCTCGTCGTTCCCCCCAGCTACGACCAGCCCATCCAGCTCCGGCCTTGCCTGTGACCACCACTCCCAGAACTTCGCGATCTCCGCGGAACGCTGAGAACGCGGCCCGGACTCCCCACCATCGCGGCCGAACAATCGCATGCAGGGGATGCTAGCCGCTATGTGGTCATGCCGCTCGCTGTGCTCATGGCGCTCGCTGTGCTCATGGCGCTCGCTGTGCTCATGGCGCTCGCTTCGCTCGCGCTAGGCCCGGGCGCCCTGAAGGCCGCGCCCTCCTCTCCTCGCTCAGTCGCTCACTCGCTCGTCCCTCGCTTCCTCACTCCATCGCTCGTCGCTCCGGACACGACCGCGCCCGGGCAAAGCAGAGCGCCTCGCTTCGCTGGCGCAGGCCGTGCTTGGTTGCGGTGGGAGAGTCCATGATCGCTCGCATTCCCCCGCCTCCGGCGGGGACGCGCTCTACACCCCGAGCGAGGAGGTGCTCGAAGCCGCCGTCGTCGGGCTGCTCGCCGACCAGGTACGGCGCTGTATGAGACTGCGGGCCTTCAAGTGGCTGCTCGCGAACTGGTGGCCGGACACGCCGGATGGCTAGGCGTTAAGGGCCGCCGGGAGGCGGTTCAGGTCAGGAGCGTGATCAGGCCGGTGAGGAGGAGGGCGGTGGTCAGGGTGATCGCTAGGAGCAGGGCTTTCGGGCCGAAGCGGCGGTGGATGAGCTTCGGGTTGTGGGTCATCGTGATCTCCTGAATTTCCATGGTGGGGCGAGTGCGGTCACTGGTTCTCTCGGTGGGTCAGTTCGTGCAGGCGGCGTACCAGGGCCGCTCGTCGGAGGTGGGCGCGTACCGTCAGGAGCAGGGACGTGGTGATGAACACGCCCCCGACCGTCAGGACCGGCCAGGTGGCGGTGTCGCGCTGGGCGGCGACGGTCGTCAGGACCGCGGTGGTCGTGATGGAGGCGGTCAGGGCGAGCCAGGCGGCGATCAGGCGGTCGGTGGCGAACAGTGGGACCCGGCGGGTCAGCAGCCAGCCGCCGTACCCTGCCCAGGCCAGGCAGAATGTGGTGAACATCGCGAATGCCAGATGGGTGTGGCCGGGGAGCGGGCCGGGCTCCGACCACCACAGGGCGCCTGTGAACGCCGCGCCCGTCGTGCCCGCCACCAGTGCCGTCACCGCGCGGATGCGGGTTCTCGGTGACAGTACCGGTGTCAGGTGTTCGATCATGTCCTGCGCCGACAGGCGCGGTTCGTCGGTCATGGCCGGTATCCCTTCTCCTCCAGGTGTTCGCGCAGCAGGCGGCGGGCGCGGTTGAGCCGGGACTTGACCGTTCCGGCGGGGATCTGGCAGATGTGTGCGCATTCGTCCACCGGCAGGTCCTCCAGGTAGAAAAGGACGAGGATCTCCCGTTCCAGTACCGGCAGCGCGGACAGCGCGCTCACCAGCGCGGCCCGATCCACCATCGCGTCGGCCGGATCTTGGACCGTGCTGTCGCCGGCCAAAAGAACCTTCTCGGCCTGGGCGTACTCCGCGCGCAGCCGTTCGGTGATCGAGCGCCGGGCGATCGTGAACAGCCATGGCGTGAACCGGCCGGGTTCCCTGAGCCGGGGCAGGCCACGGACCACGGCCAGCCAGATCTCCTGGCTGACGTCGTCGGCCCGGTCGGCGTCCAGCATGCGCCGGACGTACGTCCACACCGGCACCCGCCACCGCGCCAGCAGCTCGGCCAGCGCCTCGCGCTCGCCCAACTGGGCGCGGATCACCAGCGCCTCATCAGTCATCTCGTCCTCCTGTCACCATGCACAGTCGGGCCAGCGGCCGTGGAGGTTCACGATCGCCCGGCGAAGACGGGTACGCTCGATGGTGTTATGGGACTTCGTGTGCTTGCCGCCATGTCGGGCGGTGTCGATTCGGCCGTGGCCGCCGCGCGGGCGGCCGAGGCCGGGCATGATGTCACCGGCGTGCATCTGGCGCTGTCGGCCAACCCGCAGTCGTACCGCACCGGGGCGCGTGGGTGTTGCACGGTCGAGGACGCGCGGGATGCCAGGCGGGCCGCCGACGTGATCGGCATTCCCTTCTACATCTGGGACATGGCCGAGCGTTTCGCCCGTGACGTGGTGGACGACTTCGTCAGCGAGTACGCCGCCGGCCGTACGCCCAATCCGTGCGTGCGCTGCAACGAGAAGATCAAGTTCGCCGCGGTGCTCGACCGGGCGCTGGCGCTCGGGTTCGACGCCGTGGTCACCGGGCACCACGCGCGCCTGTCCGGCGGCGTGCTGCGGCGCAGCGTCGACGCCGGCAAGGACCAGTCCTACGTGCTCGCCGTGCTCACCGGCCGGCAGCTCGGGCACGCCATGTTCCCGCTGGGCGACTCCACCAAGGCCGAGGTCAGAGCGGAGGCCGCGGCCCGCGGGCTGTCGGTCGCCGACAAGCCCGACAGCCACGACATCTGCTTCATCGCCGACGGCGACACCCGCTCCTTCCTGGCCGAGCGGCTGGGCACGGCGGAGGGGCCGGTCATTGACGCCCTGTCCGGGGAGGTGGTCGGCGGCCACCACGGGGCCTACGGCTACACCATCGGGCAGCGCCGGGGCCTGGCCCTGGACCGCCCGTCGGCCGACGGCCGACCCCGTTACGTGCTGTCCATCGAGCCGGTGTCCAACACCGTCACCGTGGGGCCGCGCGAAGCGCTCAAGGTCGGGTCGATCACCTGCGAGCGTCCGGTCTGGAACGGCCCGGTCGCGGGCCCTGCCGAGCCCCGGGCCTGCACCGTGCAGCTTCGCGCGCACGGCGAGGTGTACGGCTGCCGGGCCCAGCTCACCGGCGACACCCTGCACATCGAGCTGGACGAGCCGGCCACCGGCGTGGCGCCCGGCCAGACGGCCGTCCTCTACGACGGCGACACCGTGATCGGCTCGGCGACCATCTCGGCCGCCGCCTGAGGCCCCGAGCCGATAGGCCCGATAAGGCGGATAGGTCAGGCTTCCAGCCGTTTGAGCAGGTACACGTCCTCGTGGCCGCCGGGGATGCCCGGCACCCGGCTGATCTCGGCGTAGCCCTGCCGCTGGTAGAAACCGGGCGCCTGGAACGTGTAGGTCGAGACGATGACCCGGTCGCAGCCCCGTCGTCCGGCCTCCAGCTCGGCGGCCTTGAGGATCTTGGCGCCCCAGCCGTGCGCGCGGCCGTCCTCGCGGACCCAGAGCAGCGAGATCAGGCACAGGGCGCCCCAGGTGTAGGCGGTCAGGCCGCCGACCAGCTCGCCGTCGTCATCGACGACCTTGACGGAGAACGAATCGCCGTAGGCCGCGCCGGTGGCGGCCTCGTTGAACGCGGTCAGCTCCCGGTCGAGCCGTTCGTCGAGCTCGCGGTCGTCGCCACCGATGGTCAGGATGGGGGTCGGCTCTGCTGTCACGCTGCCGGAGTATGTCAGCAGGCCGGTTTCGGTGCGACCGAATTTCGCCGGCCGGTGGCTCCTGGAGCGTCACAGCGCGACCGTCTCGCCGATCGCCAGCCTGCGGAACTCCGCCTTCTGCTCATCGCCCTCACCGGCGAGCCAGTTGTCGATCAGCCCGAGACCGGCCTCGCTGTAGAGCGCGTCGTGCGTGGAGTACGCGCGCTCGGGCCGTACCTCGCGCAGGTAGCCGATCATCTCGGCCAGCTTCAGCCACGGACCGCCGGTCGGCACCAGCAGCGTGTGAACGTCGACACCCGGCACGGTGAGGGCGTCGCCCGCGTAGAAGACCTGCTCCTCCACCAGGAATCCGACGTTCTGCACCTGCGGCAGGTCGGGGTGGTTCTTGGCGTGCAGCTCGCCGAAGGTCCGGACCCGGAAGCCCGCCGCCTCGAAGGCGTCGCCGTGACGGACGGTCTGGATCTGCGCGGGCACCCCCGAGTCCGTCAGGACGCTCGCGACGGCGTCGCAGGTCCAGATGGACAGCCCTGGCTCGGCCGCGGCGGCGGCGCGCAGCCGTTCGGGCTCCAGGTGGTCGAAGTGCTCGTGCGTGATCAGCACCGCGTCCGCGCCCTCCAGGGCCGACTCCTCGCTGAACGCGCCGGGGTCGATGACCAGGACCTTGCCGTCCTTCTCCAGCCGGACGCACGCGTGTGTGAACTTGGTCAGTTCCATGGGGCCTACGCTAGCTGCCGTGAGTGAATATCCCTGGAGTGAGGCCACGGCGACCGGAGTCGGGTCGCATCCGGGCGAGTTCCACCTGGAGGCGCTGCGGGTGGTCTTCGGCGAGGTGCCGGCCCTGCCGTACCTCCCGGAGCTGCCCGCACGCGGTGTCGGCGCCGACATGATCGGCCGGACCGCCGGGCTGCTGGTGGAGCTGCCGGTGGAGGTCCAGCCGTCCGGGTGGAGGTTCGCCGACCGGCCGGGCCGCGACGTCCGCAGGGCGTACGACCACCTGGCCAGAGACCTGGACGGGCTGGAGGAGGTCGCCCAGGGCTATGAGGGGCCGCTGAAGCTCCAGGTCTGCGGGCCGTGGACGCTCGCCGCCGCGATCGAGCTGCGGTACGGGGACAAGGCGCTGGCCGACCCGGGAGCCGTGCGCGACATGGCGGGCTCGCTGGCCGAGGGGGTCGCCGCACACGTGGCCACGGTACGGCGGCGTGTGCCCGGTGTGACCGCCATCGTCCTCCAGGTGGACGAACCCGGCCTGCCGGGCGTGCTCGCCGGAACCGTCCCGACCGCCTCGGGCTTCGGCCGGCTGCCCGCCGCCGAGCCCGACATCGTGGCGCAGCACCTCACCACCGTCTTCGCCGCCACGGACGCGTTCCCCATCGTGCACTGCTGCGCCCCCGGCGTGCCGTTCACGCTGCTGCGGAGGGCCGGGGCCAAGGGCGTGTCGACCGACGCGGCGCTGCTGCGCCGCCGTGACGAGGACGCGCTCGGCGAGGCCGTGGAGGCCGGTACGGCGCTGTTCCTCGGCGTGGTCCCCGGCACCGACGTACCGCTCGCCGACATCGGCGTGATCGCCGGACCCGCCCAGCGGCTGTGGGGCAGGCTCGGCTTCCCGCCCGCCACGCTCGCCGCCCAGGTCGTGCTGACCCCCGCCTGCGGGCTGGCCGGGGCCTCGCCCCGCTACGCCACGCAGGCGCTGGCCCGCTGCCGCGAGGCCGCCGTGGTCCTGCGCGAAGATCCGGGGGAGTAGCCCCTGGCCAGGGTCGCAGCCGCTGTTTGTCGGTGCCAGGCGGTACGTTTTTCCAGTACAGGACCGAGCCTGGCGCGGCCGGCAGAGGGGAGAGGTGGCCATGGGCACCGATGCCGAAGGCGTTGACAGCGGTGTCGACGACACTGTGGACGGCGCTGGTGACAGTGCTGTCGACAATGGCGTGGACGTCTCGGCGAGACGGCGGCACGCCGAGCTCACCGAGCTGATCGACGACGCCAACTGGCGCTACTACGTGCTCGACTCGCCCACGGCGAGCGACGCGGAGTACGACGGGTGGATGCGGGAGATCCGGGCGCTGGAGGAGGCCCACCCGGCGCTGCGCACCCCCGACTCGCCCACCCAGCGGGTGGGCGCGCCGATCTCCACCGACTTCGCCACCGTGCGGCACCTGCGCCGGCTGGAGAGCCTGGACAACGCGCTGACCGACGACGAGCTGACGGCGTGGATGGCCAGGGTGGAGAAGCTGGCCGAGGGCGACGCCGGGCCCTACCTGTGCGAGCTGAAGATCGACGGGCTGGCCATCGCGCTGGTCTACGAGAAGGGCCGCCTGGTGCGCGGCGCGACCCGTGGTGACGGGCGCGAGGGCGAAGACGTGACGCCCAACGTCCGCACCATCCGCGACGTGCCCGACCGGCTGACCGGGTCCGACATCCCCGACGTGATGGAGGTGCGCGGCGAGGTCTTCCTGCCGGTCGAGGGCTTCCTGCGGCTCAACGAGCAACTCGTGGCCGACGGCAAGCAGCCGTTCGCCAACCCGCGCAACTCCGGGGCCGGCTCGCTGCGGCAGAAGGACCCGAGGGTCACCGCGCAGCGCGAGCTGCGGATGATCACCCATGGCGTGGGCCTGTGGCAGGGCGGCGCGCGCGAGCCGCAGTCGCAGTCGGAGGTCTACGCGCGGCTACGCGGGTTCGGCCTGCCGGTCAGCGACCTGTACCAGGTGGTAAGGGACCTCGACGGGATCAAGGCGTACATCGAGCACTACCGGGAGCACCGCCACGATCCCGCCTACGAGATCGACGGTGTGGTGATCAAGGCCGACCGGCTGGCCGTGCAGCGCGCGCTGGGCTCGACGAGCCGCGCGCCCCGGTGGGCGATCGCCTACAAATACCCACCGGAAGAGGTCAACACCCAGCTTCTCGACATTCAGGTAGGGGTCGGGCGCACTGGGAGGGTCACCCCGTACGGGGTGATGAAGGCCGTCGAGGTGGCCGGCTCCACGGTCGAGCGGGCCACTTTGCACAACGCCTCGGAGGTGGCCCGCAAGGGCGTGCTGATCGGCGACACCGTGGTGTTGCGCAAGGCGGGCGACGTCATCCCCGAGATCGTCAAGCCGGTGACCGAGTTGCGCGACGGCTCCGAGCGGGAGTTCGTGATGCCGACGCACTGCCCCGAGTGCGGCACCGAGCTGCGCCGCCAGAAGGAGGCCGACGTCGACATCCGTTGCCCCAACGCCGAGACCTGCCCGGCGCAGTTGCGTGAGCGCGTCTTCTTCGCGGCCGGGCGCGGGGCCTTCGACATCGGGTCACTGGGCTACATCGCGGCCACCGCGCTCACCCGGCCGCTCCCGCCGGAGCAGCCGCCGATCCGCACCGAGGCCGACCTGTTCGACCTGACCGTCGAGCGACTGCTGCCGATCCGGACGGTGATCCGCGACCGCGAGACCGGGCTGCCCAAGATCGACGAGAAGACGGGCGAGGAGAAGGTCGTCACGTTCTTCGCCAATCTCAAGGGCGAGCCGAAGAAGCTCACCCTGGAGTTGATGGAGGAGCTGGAGAAGGCCAAGCGGCAGCCGCTGTGGCGGGTGCTGGTGGCATTGTCGATCCGGCATGTGGGGCCCACGGCGGCGCAGGCGCTGGCGGCCGAGTTCCGCGACCTCGGCCGGATCTTCGCGGCCACCGAGGAGGAGCTGGCCGAGGTCGAGGGCGTCGGGCCGACGATCGCCGCCTCGCTCAAGGAGTGGTACGCGGTCGACTGGCATCGCGAGATCGTCGACCGGTGGCGGGCGGCCGGGGTGCGGATGGTGGACGATCCGCCCGCCGAGCAGCTTCCGCAGACCCTGGCCGGGCTGACGTTCGTGGTCACCGGCAGCCTTGACGACTTCAGCCGGGACGAGGCGGGCGAGGAGATCGCCAAGCGCGGCGGCAAGGCCACCGGGTCGGTGTCGAAGAAGACGAGCTTCCTGGTGGCGGGGGAGAACGCCGGGTCGAAGTACGACAAGGCGCTTCAGCTCGGGGTGCCGATCCTCGATGAGGCCGCCTTCCACCTGCTGCTCGCCGAGGGCCCGGACGCCGTCCGGCCCGAGCCCGAGCCCGAACCGGGGCCTGCTCAAGAGCCTGAGCCGGAGTCCTGAAGGTCACGACTGCGGGACGACCACGTGAGACGACGGACACCAGACGGGCATCGGGGGCAGCATGGGAGAACAGCCGGAACTCCTGTTCCGGCCAATTTGGTATACGAAATTTCCGAATTTTTCCCTCACTGAGGGTGACGAAATCATGACCGAACCGGCGGCGATGTAGCGCTCTGTCGTCACCCATTGGGTGAATAGTGACATTTCCCCAGAAAACGCCCGTGACGCACCGTACGCAGCCGGTTTCGCGAAGTGGCCCATAGGTCGTACCCTCCCATAGTGACCTCCAGGGGGTTTCGTTACTCATGACCGACCCGACTGACACACGCGACACCGGACCCCGCGTCGGCTCACCGCTGTGGGCCTACCTGGCGGGCGTCATCACGATCGGCTTCACGACGCTGGCCGTGGCCCTGGCTCTGCTCGATCCCGCCGAGGCGGCGGGGCTCACCCGCGAACCGCTGTTCTGGATGCTCGGCGTCTTGGTCGTGCTCGGCGAGCTGCGGCCGGTGATGATCTCCTCGTCGGTGGTGGTCAACGGCACCTACCCGTCGGTGATGTTCAACTTCGCCGTGCTCATGCACTACGGGCTCCCGGTCGCGCTCCTGCTGCACGCCGTCGCGGTACTCGTGAACGGCGTGGTCACCCGCAAGGCGTGGCACCGGGTAATGTTCAACATCGCCCAGGTCACCATGGCCGGCACGGCGGCGGCGGCGGTGCTGACCGCCTTCGGCATCCGGCCGAGCCCGCTCGCCCCCTGGGTCCCCGGCGGCGGCGACCTGATCGCCATCGTGTTCGCCGCGGCGGCCTACTTCCTGGTCCGCGCGATGCTGGTGTGCTGGGCGGTGTCCCTGCACGAGCGCCGCTCCCCGATGCGGGTGATCAGGGCCACCATCGGCCACCAGGCGCTCGTCTACACCGGCCTGCTCGGCCTGGCCCCGCTGGTGGTCGTCGTGATGACGTACTCGCCGGTGCTCGTGCCGCTGTTCGTCGCCCCGCTGGTCGCGGTCTACTTCACCGCCGGCATGTCGATGCGCCGTGACCACCAGGCCCTGCACGACGGCCTGACCGGGCTGCCCAACCGCAAGCTGCTGCTGCTGCGCACCGAGGAGGCCATCGCCGAGGCGCGCGGCGAAGACCGGGTCGGCCTGTTCCTGCTCGACCTGGACCGCTTCAAGGAGGTCAACGACACCCTCGGACACCCGGTCGGCGACCGGCTGCTCCAGATCGTCGCGCACCGCCTCACCCACAGCGTGCGCCCCGGCGACGTGGTGGCCAGGCTCGGCGGCGACGAGTTCGCGGTACTCCTGCCCTCGGTCAGAGACGCCACGGCGGCCAGGGAGGTGGCCGCGCGGCTGCGCGTGGCGCTGACCGAACCGGTGCGCCTGGAGGGCATGACCTTCGACCTGGACGCCTCGGTCGGCATCGCGCTGCACCCCGACCACGCCCCCGACTTCCAGCTCCTGCTCCAACGCGCCGATGTCGCGATGTACCTGGCCAAGGAGGGGCGCACCGGCGTCGAGACCTACGTCGCCGACCGCGACCGCAACTCCCCGGAGCGCCTGCTGCTGCTCGGCGACCTGCGCCGCGGCCTGGACGCCGGGGAGCTGACCCTGCACTACCAGCCCAAGATCGGCCTGGGTACCGGCCGGGTCGTCGGCCTGGAGGGCCTGCTGCGCTGGGAGCACCCGACCAGGGGCCTGATCGCCCCCGCCGACTTCGTGCCGCTCGCCGAGCAGTCCTACCTGATGCGGCAGCTCACCCAGTACGTCATCGACGCCGCGCTGAAACAGGCCGCGCAGTGGTGGGACGCCGGGCTGCGGGTGCAGGTCTCGGTCAACGTCTCGGCCCGCGACCTGCTCGACAGCGGTCTGCCCGAGCGCCTGGCGGCCGGGCTGGACCGCTACGGCCTGCCGCCCACCGCCATCCAGCTCGAAGTCACCGAGCGGATCTTGATGACCGACCAGGCGTACGCGGCCGACATGATCCACGCCTTGGTCGGCCTCGGCGTGCCGCTCGCGCTCGACGACTTCGGCACCGGATACTCCTCGCTGGTACGGCTACAGCGGATGGCGGTCTCCGAGGTCAAGATCGACGCGTCCTTCGTGCGGCGGCTGGCCGACCCCGCCGGTGAGGACAACGCGCGCATCGTGCGCTCGATCATCGATCTGGTGCGTTCGCTCGGGCTGCGTTCGGTCGCCGAGGGCGTCGAGACCGACGAGGTCAGCAGGCGGCTTTCGGAGATGGGCTGCGACGTCGGGCAGGGCTGGTGGTTCTGCGCGGCGATGCCGGCCGGCGAGGCGACCACCTGGCTGCGCTCCCGCCGTACGATGCTGGCGCCCGCGCAGGGGCCTGCGGCGGTGTTCACCGCGGCGGGCGCGGGGGCGCGCACCGTCCCCGCGGGCGAACGCACGCCCGCGGCGGTCGGCAAGGCCGGGTTCAACGACGGGCTCACCGACGGCCTGGCGATGGCCGACCTCTGGTGAGGCACGAGTGGTGAGGCGCGGGCCCGCCGCGGCGCTTATCCGTTCGGCCACGGCCGGTCACTGCCCCTAGGATGGCTGTGTCCAATCGCCATTCATGAAACGGGTTAACGACTTATGTCAGCCATAACCCGCGACGAGGTCGCCCATCTGGCGCGGTTGTCCCGGCTGGCGCTCTCCGATGACGAGCTCGACCACTACGCGGCCCAGCTCGATGCCATCATCGTCGCTGTCGCCAAGGTGAGCGAGATCGCCGCCGAGGATGTGCCGCCGTCGTCGCACGCGTTGCCGATCACCAACGTCTACCGCCCCGACCAGGTGCGCCCGAGCCTCACGCCGCAGCAGGCGTTGTCCGGCGCCCCCGCCGTGGAGGACGACCGGTTCCGGGTGCCGCGCATCCTCGGGGAGGAGGCATGAGTCTGATCCGTAAGGGCGCCGCCGAGCTGGGCGCGCTGCTGGCCGCGGGCGAGGTGTCCGCCGTCGAGGTGGCCCAGGCCCATCTCGACCGCGTCGCCGAGATCGACGGCAAGGTCCACGCCTTCCTGCACGTGGCCGCCGAGTCGGCGCTCGCCCAGGCGCGCGCGATCGACGAACGCCGGGCGAAGGGCGAGAAGCTGGGGCCGCTGGCCGGCGTCCCGATCGCGCACAAGGACGTCTTCACCACCTCCGACATGCCGACCACCGCGGGCTCGAAGATCCTCCAGGGCTGGCGCCCGCCGTACGACGCGACGGTCACCCGGCGGCTGCGCGAGGCCGGGCTGGTGATCTTGGGCAAGACCAACCTGGACGAGTTCGCGATGGGCTCCTCCACCGAAAACTCCGCGTTCGGCCCCACCCGCAACCCGTGGGACCTCACGCGCGTCCCCGGCGGCTCTTCCGGCGGCTCCAGCGCCGCCGTCGCCGCCTACGCCGCCCCGCTGTCCACCGGCACCGACACCGGCGGCTCGATCCGGCAGCCCGCCGCCGTCACCGGCATCGTCGGCATGAAGCCGACTTATGGGGGTTCCTCCCGGTACGGGCTGATCGCGTTCGCCTCCTCGCTCGACACCCCCGGGCCGTTCGCCCGCAACGTGCTCGACGCGGCGCTGCTGCACGAGGCGTTCTCCGGCCACGACCCGATGGACTCCACGTCGATCGACGCGCCGGTCCCCGGCGTCGTCGAGGCGGCCAGGCGCGCCGACATCGCGGGGCTGCGCGTCGGCGTGGTCCGGGAGTTCGACAGCGAGGGCTTCCAGTCCGGCGTGGTGGCCCGCTTCCACGAGACCGTCGAACTGCTGGAGTCCCTGGGCGCCAAGGTCGTCGAGCTGTCCTGCCCGTCCTTCACCACGGCGCTGCCGGCCTACTACCTGATCGCGCCCTCGGAGTGCTCGTCCAACCTGGCCCGCTTCGACGCCATGCGATACGGCCTGCGGGTCGGCGACGACGGCGAGCGCAGCGCCGAGGAGGTCATGGCGATGACCCGGGCGGCCGGCTTCGGCCCCGAGGTCAAGCGCCGCATCATGCTCGGCACCTACGCCCTGTCCAGCGGCTACTACGACGCCTACTACGGCCAGGCCCAGAAGGTCCGCACCCTGATCGCCCGCGACTTCGAGGCCGCCTTCCACCAGGTCGACGTCCTGATCTCGCCCACCACCCCGACCACCGCCTTCCCGATCGGCGAGCGCGTGGACGACCCGATGGCGATGTACCTCGCCGACCTGTGCACCATCCCGGCCAACCTCGCCGGCAACGCGGCCATCTCCATCCCCTGCGGCCTCGCCGACGAGGACGGCCTCCCGGTCGGCCTCCAGATCATGGCCCCGGTCCTCGGCGACGACCGCTGCTACCGCGTCGGCGCCGCCCTGGAAGCGGCCCTGGAATCCCGCTGGGGCGGCCCCCTGCTGTCCAAGGCCCCGGCCCTGTAGCAAGAGGGGAGGAACGGCGGCATGATCACCCGCATCGAGATCGACGGCTTCAAGTCCTTCCTGGACTTCCAGCTCGACGTCCCGCCGTTCCTCGCCCTGGTCGGCCCCAATGCCAGCGGCAAGTCCAACCTCTTCGACGCGCTGGACTTCGCCCGCGACGCGATTCTCGCCAAGTCGCGCTTTGCTCAGGAAGCCGACCCGTTGCTCAACGCCCGCAGGGGCAAGCCGAACGAGCTGTTTCATCGGTCGATGACGGGTCGGCCGATGACTCGGCTCGACATCGGGGTCGAGGCGGAACGAGCCGTCCAGGGCACTCGGAGAAGGATGCAGGCGGCGGTGACCGCACACCGCGATCAAGATCGACTCGTTGTATGGGCTGTCGAGCTTCGACCGGAGTCCATCTCTTCGAAGCTGTGGCCGGGAGAGGCCGCAGACTGGCGCCTCCACGTAGCTGATCCCTCGGCCATTCGGCGCCCCGTCGTCGCGGCGGACCGCAGAAGCCTGACCGAGAACGCCGACAATCTCGCCGCGGTGCTCGCCCGGATGGAGCGTTCAGGCGCGCTCGCTGACCTGACGGTTGACCTGGCCGCTCTCATCCCGGACATCACAGGTGTGCAACCGGTGTTCGATGAGCGCCAGGAGGAGTGGTCGTTCGACATCCTTGTCGATCACGAGCCGGTACCGGGCAGGCTCGCCTCTGACGGCACGCTGCGGATTCTCGCGCTGCTGGCCGCGCTGCACGACCCCGACCATGCAGGCTTGATCATGGTCGAGGAACTGGAGAACGGCCTCCACCCGAGTCGGCTGCGGGAGCTTCTCACGCGCATTCGCCAGCGGGTGCTGTCCAGCGACTTCCGGCGTCAGATCATCTTCACCAGCCACTCGCCCGCGGTCGTCTCGGCCCTTTACGCCGAAGACCCCGGCTCGCTCGTCTTCCTCGACACCGCCTGGCGGGCCGGCGGCGGGCTGCCCCGATCGAGGGTGACGGTGGCCAGGCCGGTGCGGTCGAGCGGGGAGCCCGGCGAGTTCGTCTCCCCGCGCCAGGTGCGCAAGTACCTGAGTTCCGTCGGGCAGCCGGAGACATGAGCAGGCCGCTGGTGGCGGGGCTGATCGCCGAAGGCGAGACCGACGAGCTGTTCCTGGGCCGGGTGATCTCCCGGCAGCTCCGGGCGCTGGCCGATCGCTCCGCGCGGTGCCGGATCGACATCGAGCCCGTCGAGTACGGCTCCTGGCGCATGATCAAGGACGACGCGCGCATCCACGCCGCCGCCATGGAGCTCGCCGCCGACTGCCACATCGTCTTCCTGCACAACGACCATCGTGAGCGGGAAAAGGCCGAACGTCTGGCCAGGGCGCTCCAGGACGCCGGGGTGGACCGGTCCGTCATCCCGCTCGTGCCGGTCAGGGAGACGGAGGCGTGGCTGCTCGCGGATGGCAGCGTGTGGGCCGCCGTTCCAGGGGCGGACCCGGGGCGGTTGCCGGCGCGCCCGCGCGATGTCGAGAAGATCGCCGATCCGAAGCGCGTCCTGCGGGAGGTCCTGGCCCGTGTCTCCCATCGAGAGGTCCGCGACCATTTCGCCTTCGCCGGCGACCGGGTGGACCTCGATGTGCTCGGCCGGGTACCGGCCTACGCCGAGTGGGTGGCGGCCACCACGAGGGCACTGGTGGACCAGGGGTTTCTCTGATGTGCGCCGATGGCCGCCGGCGCACTACCGTTGTACTCACGACGACCCGAGTAAGAGGCTGAAATGACTGTTGAGACGCTCATGGCCTACGACGAGGCGCTCGGGCGCTTCGAGCCCGTGCTGGGCATGGAGGTCCATGTCGAGCTGGGGACGGCGTCGAAGATGTTCTGCGGGTGCAGGACGGAGTTCGGGGGGGCGCCGAACACGCAGGTGTGTCCGGTGTGTTTGGCGTTGCCGGGGTCGTTGCCGGTGGCCAACGAGAAGGCGATCGAGTCGACGATCAGGATCGGGCTGGCTCTGAACTGCTCGATCGCGTCGTGGTGCAGGTTCGCGCGGAAGAACTACTTCTACCCGGACATGCCGAAGAACTACCAGATCAGCCAGTACGACGAGCCGCTGTGCACCGACGGGTACCTCGATGTCGAGGTGGACGGGCGGATCGTCAGGGTCGGGATCGAGCGGGTGCACCTGGAGGAGGACACCGGGAAGTCCACCCATGTGGGCGGGGCGACCGGGCGGATCCAGGGGGCCGACCACTCGATCGTCGACTACAACCGTGCGGGCATCCCGCTGGTGGAGATCGTGACCAGGCCGATCGAGGGCACCGACCGGCTCGCGCCGGAGATCGCCAAGGCCTACGTCGCGGAGCTGCGTGAGCTGATGCGCGCGCTCGGGGTGTCCGACGTGCGGATGGAGGAGGGGTCGCTGCGCTGTGACGTCAACGTCTCGCTGATGCTGCGTGGCACGTCCACCTGGGGCACCCGTACCGAGACCAAGAACGTCAACTCGCTGCGCAGTGTGGAGCGGGCGGTCCGGCACGAGATCGAGCGGCAGGGCGCGATCCTCGCCGACGGCGGGCGGATCATCCAGGAGACGCGGCACTTCCACGAGGACACCGGCGCCACGACCGCCGGGCGGTCCAAGGAAGAGGCCCAGGACTACCGCTACTTCCCCGAGCCCGACCTGGTGCCGATCGCTCCCGACCCGCAGTGGGTGGAGAGCCTGCGGTCCGGGCTGCCGGAGCTGCCCCGGGTGCGCCGCGGGCGGTTGCAGGAGGAGTGGGGCGCGTCCGATCTGGACATGCGCTCGATGCACAACGCCGACGCGATCGACCTGGTGGAGGCGACCGTCGCCGCCGGGGCCGCGCCCGCCGACGCGCGCAAGTGGTGGATGGGCGAGCTGGCCAGGCGGGCCAACGAGGCCGGTTCCGCGCTGGTCGAGCTGGCGATCACGCCGGTGCAGGTGGCCCGGGTGTGCGCGATGGTGGCCGAGGGCGCGGTCAACGACAAGCTGGCCAGGCAGGTGCTGGAGGGCGTACTGGCCGGCGAGGGCGACCCCGACGAGGTCGTGGAGCGGCGCGGCCTGCGCGTCGTGAGCGACGAGGGCGAGCTGTCGGCGATCATCGACCAGGTCATCGCGGACAACGCGGCGGCGGCCGACAAGGTGCGCGGCGGCAAGGTCGCCGCGGTCGGCGCGCTGGTCGGCGGGGTGATGAAGGCCAGCAGGGGCAAGGCGGACGCGGGCCGGGCCCGCGAGCTGATCCTGGCCAAGCTCGGCGTCTCCGAGTGAGCGAGGCCCCCGCAGAGGGTCGGGCGCGCGTTCCTTAGCACGCGGAAAGTGCCGTGTTCATCGGGCTTTCCCGGGTGAGCGCGCGCCGATACCTTGAATACCTGTGCGTCACAGGACCAGCCCGACTCCCTGCCAAATCGCAGGACCGCTCGGCACCGCCGGACCTCGATCTGCAATGTCTACTTTCTGCGACATCAGATCACGGCCGTGTCGTAGGGTTGCGTGAGGAGAGGCCACGAAGCGAGAGGACGGAGGCGTGCGGAACGCCGGAGCGTCGATAGACCCGCCGACGGACCCGTTCGCTGCGATACCCCTGCCCGCTCCGCCGGAGTCCGGCGGCAAGGCCGGAAAACGCGGAAAGCCCGGGGCCGCGGAGCAGCGTTCCGAAGCGTCCGACCCGGATGGTGACGGCGACAGAAAACTGCCGCCAGGGGTTTCTCCCGACATTTTCGGCGGGTTGGATTCAGCGTCGGAAAATGCCGGTGGCTCCGATTCCGCGGCCGGTACCAAGCTGCCCCCGGTGCCGTTGCCGCCGCAGCCCTGGCCCACTTCCGGCCCCCCGGAGCGGCGTCATCCGGTGCCGTTGTCCGCGCCGCTGTCGGCACCGGTCTCCGGAGCGATGGAGGGCGATCACGCGTTCAGCGGTGGCGCTCCCGTCCAGATCCAGGTGCCCGATCCGCCGCCGCGCCGCCGCGGGCGCGGCACGCTCGTCACGGTCGTGTGCGTGCTGATCGTCCTGGCCCTGGCCTATACCTTGCCCGCGGTGTACATGTCGGGCGCCATCCTGCCCGGCACCACCGTGCGGGGCGTCGATCTCGGCGGGCTGACCGTCACCCAGGCGGCCGAGCGGCTGCGCGAGCGGCTCGACGAGCGCAGCAGGGAGGAGATCACCGTACGGGCGCTGAGCGTGCCGTACGAGATCAAGCCGGAGCGCGCCGGGCTGGAACTGGACGTGGTGGGCACCATCGAGCATGCCCCCAGCGGCTTTCCCGATCCGATCGAGGTGTGGCGCGGGCTGACCGGCACCACCGTGCTCGAACCCAAGATCACCGTGGACTCCGCCCGGCTGTCGGAGGCCGTTGATGACCTGGCCAAGAAGATCGACCGGCCGGTGCGCGAGGGCGAGATCCGTTACAGCGGCGTCCGGCCGCGGATCGTCGAGCCGCGTGACGGCGCCGCCCTGGAGCGGGCCGCCGCCGCCGAGTCGATCAAGGGCGCCTACCTGTCGGAGGCGGGCGGCCCCGTCCAGCTTCCGGTCACCGTGGTCCGGCCCAAGGTCGCCAAGAAGGAGTTCAAGGAGGCGGCGGCGATGGCCCGGGCGGCGGTCGCCGCGCCGATCGTGCTCAGCACGGGCGTCAAGCGCGCCCGGCTGATACCGTCCGTGCTGGCCGCCAACCTCACCTTCGAACCGGGCGAGAACGGCGGGCTCGACCCGGTCTTCAACGCCAAGGCGGCGCTGGCCGCGGTGGAGGGCCGCCTGGTGGACCCGGCCAAGGCCCCCGTCGAGGCCGGATACGACATCGTCAACGGCAAGCCGAAGCTGACCCCCGGCAAGCCCGGCCTCGGCGTCGACGCCGGCAAGCTGGCCGCGGCGGTGGAGAAGGTCGTCCAGGAGGGTGGCAGCCGGACGATCCGGGTGTCGCTCGTGGAGGTCGAGCCGAGGGTGGGCGCGGCCGAGGTGCGCAGGCTGGGCATCAAGGAGAAGATCAGCGAGTTCACCACCCAGCACCCCTGCTGCGCCCCCCGGGTGACCAACATCCACGCGATCGCCGACATCCTGGACGGGCACCTGGTCAAGCCGGGGGAGACGTTCTCACTGAACGAGATCGTCGGGCGGCGCGACGCGGCGCGCGGTTTCGTCCCGGCCCCGCAGATCACCGCGGGCCGCCTGGTGAACGAGGTGGGCGGTGGCATCTCCCAGTTCGTCACGACGATGTACAACGCCGTGTTCTTCGCGGGCCTGAAGGACGTGAAGCACACGCCGCACGAGTTCTACATCTCCCGGTATCCGGCGGGCCGGGAGTCCACGGTGTCCTTCCCGCAACCGGACTTCCAGTGGCAGAACGACTCCGACCACGGGGTGCTGATCAAGACCAGTTACACCTCGACGTCGATCACGGTGTCGTTCTGGGGGACCAAGCGGTACGACGCCATCAAGGCGGTGGCCACCGAGCCGCACAGTTTCACCGACTTCACCCGTGAGACCGACGACAAGCCGGACTGCATTCCGATGACCGGGCAGCGCGGGTTCACCATCGAGGTCACCCGGGTCTTCTTCAACGACGGGAAAGAGATCAGGCGCGACTCTCCGGTCCGCACGGTGTACCGCCCGGAGACCGACCTGACCTGCGGGCCCGCCCCCACCGAGTCCCCGAAGCCGAGCGGCGGGAGCTGAGCCGGCCCTCGCGTCAGCCGGCGGGGACGACGAGAATGCGGTCGTCGTCGGCGGCGGGGGAGCCGCGGCCGTCCTTGTTGCTGGTGGCCACCCACAGTGAGCCGTCTGGGGCGGCGGCGACCGCGCGCAGCCGGCCGTACTCCTCGCGGAAGTGGGCCAACGGCGTGCCCACCGCGCCCTCGCCGGACACCGGCACCTGCCACAGCCGCGCGCCGCGCAGCGCGCCCGCCCACAGCGAGCCGCCCGCGTACGCGAGCCCGGACGGCGAAGCCTCACCGGTGGACCAGGTCAGCAGCGGGTCCACGAACCGGCCGCCGCCGCCCACGCCCTCGACCTCGGGCCAGCCGTAGTTCTGTCCTTCGCGGATGAGGTTGACCTCGTCGAAGGTGTCGGCCCCGAACTCGGTCGCGAACAGCCGCCCGGCCGGGTCCCAGGCGAGGCCCTGCACGTTGCGGTGGCCGTAGCTCCACACCAGGGAGCCGTCGAACGGGTTGCCCGGCGCGGGCTTGCCGTCCACGGTCATCCGCAGGATCTTCCCGGCCAGGGAGTCGCGGTCCTGGGCGAGCGGCCGGTCGCCGACCTCCCCGGTCGTGGCGTAAAGCCGCCGGTCCGGGCCGAAGGCCAACCGGCCGCCATTGTGAATGGCGCCCTTGGGAATGCCGGAGAGAATGACCCGGGCGTCGGAAAGCCCATTGCCGGTGAGCCGGTAACGCACGATCCGGTTGTCGTCATCGGCGGTGAAGTAGAGAAAGATGTAATTGTCATCGGCGTGGTCCGGTGAAACCGCGACGCCCATCAGGCCGCCCTCGCCGGCCGGGGAAACGCCCTCGATCGTGCCGAGCGGCGTGACCTTCCCCCGCGGGGTCACCCGGAGCAGGCGTGCCGAATCTCGTTCGGTCACCAGCGCGTCGCCATTCGGCAAGAAGGCGATGGCCCACGGGGCCGCCAGCCCCTTGACCAGGGTCCGCGCTTCCGCCACCCGCATGTCGCCGCTGGGAGGGCTGGCCGGCGGGCTGGTCACGGCACTCTTCGTGGGGGCCGGACTCGGCGTCCGCCCGGCCCCGACCTCCGTCTCCGGCGCGGCCGAACACGCCCCGAGCAGCACCGCCGCCGTTACGGCCACCGCCGCCGGTATGCCGATCCTCATCGGGCACCTCCTCATCAACTCGCCTCTTCCCACCTCGGGCCAGCTTCCCACCCGGCACCGCACGGCCGCGTAAATCCGCGTCCGGCGCCGTGAGTCCGCAGGCGGACCTGGATAAATGCCGGTGTTGACCCTTCCGTTACGGCAACGGCTACGGTCGAAACCAAGCGGATCGGAAAACGGATCGGAAAAGCGGGGCTGCGAGATGGCTTGGTCGATCGCCGAAGTGGCGCGGATGTCCGGGGTGACGGCGCGTACTCTACGCCATTACCACGAAATCGGGCTCCTGATCCCCGCCAGTATCGGGGCCAACGGCTACCGCTTCTACGACGAGGACGAACTGCTGCGCCTGCAGCAGATCCTCGTGCTGCGCGCGCTCGGTCTCGGCCTTCCCGAGATCCGGGCGATCGTGGACCGGCACACCGACCCGGTGGTGGCGCTGCGCGAGCACCACGAACGGCTGCTCACCGAACGCGACCGGCTCGACTCGCTGATCGCGAGCGTCACCGGCACCATTGCCGAACTCCGACACAACCAGGAGATGGGGACCATGCGGAAGATCAACCAGCCGGAGAACCTGTTCGCGGGACTCGACCCGGAGAGCTACCGCGACGAGGCCGCCCGGCAGTACGGCGAGCACTGGGAGAACGCGGGGCAGCGCCGGCTGATCGAGTCGTCCTCGCCCGAGGAGCTTGAGCGCATGCAGCGGGAGGCCACCGCCGCGCTGGTCCGGATGGCCGGGCTGATGGAGGCGGGCACGCCGGTGGACGATCCGGCGGTGTTCACCGAACTGGACGCCCACTATGCGCAGATGACGAAGTTCTGGACGCCGAGCGCCGAGGAGTACGCCTGCTTCGGCGCGATGCAGGCGGAGGACGAGCGGTTCCGTGCCGGGTACGAGCGCGTCGCGGCCGGGCTCGCCGAGTTCATGCGCGACGCCATGGCGGCCTACGCCGCCGCCCGGCTGAGCTGAGCCGCGCCCGCGACGGGTAGGCACACCACAAGGGGTCGTCCAGGTCGCCCCGGGAAGGGGTCCGGCGATGTGGCACGACATGCTCGCCAGCGGCATTCCGCTGGCGGAGAAGGCGATCCGCACGGTCGCGGTCTACCTCTGCATCGTCGTCCTGCTGCGGGTCATCGGCAGGCGGGACCTGGCCCAGCTCAACACCCTCGACCTGGTCGTGATGCTGCTGCTGTCCAACGTGGTGCAGAACGCGATCATCGGTGACGACGACTCCGTCACCGGCGCGATCTTCGGCGCCGTGGTGCTGCTCGGCGCCAACACCGTGCTGGCGCGGGCCGCGGCCAGGTGGGGTCGGGCCGGGCGGCTGCTCGAAGGCAGGGACACGGTCCTGGCCGAGGACGGCCGCTACGACATCGCGACCATCAGGCGGCTCGGGCTGCGGCTCGCCGACCTGGAGATGGCGATCAGAAGGCAGGGCGGTGGGAGCGTCGGGGACACCGCCAAGGTGACGCTGGAGCCGGGCGGCACGGTGGTCGTCCGGCTGCGCCCCGAGGAGGAGGGCGCCTCGGTCGGGGACCTCGCCGAACTCACCGGCCGCCTGGACCGCATCGAACACATCCTCCGCTCGCTGGCCGCCCGCCCGCGATGACCCCACGCGGGCCGTGGCACCCGAAAGATGCTCAGGTATTCCGGTTGCCCGGCCCCGCCGCCCGGCTATGGTGTGCCTCATGATGATCTGGGTGCCATCGGGGGACATCGCCGAGGCTTTGGCGGATCTCCCAGGGGTGCGGTGCGCGGTCTACGACGGCCGCACGCCGCTTCCCCCCGGAGCGGAAGACGTGGAAGTGCTCGTCCCCCCACTGCTGCCGTTGAACGACGTCCCGGGCACCTTCGCCGTCCTGCCCAAGCTGCGCCTGGTCCAGACCGTCACGGCCGGGGTCGAGCCGTACCGGCCGCACGTGCCCGAGGGCGTGGTGCTCTGCAACGCCCGCGGCGTACACGACGCCGGGACGGCGGAGTGGGCGGTCGGGGCGATGCTGGCGGTGCTGCGGGAGTTCCCCGGGTTCGCGGTGGCACAGCGGGCCGGCGAGTGGACCTACCACCACACCGGCGTGCTGGCCGACTCGACCGTGCTGATCGTCGGCTACGGGTCCATCGGGGCCGCCCTGGAGCGGCGGCTGGCCGGTTTCGAGGTGGACGTCGTACGGGTGGCCCGCGCCCGCCGCGAGGTCGAGGGACCCGACGGCAGGCCCGTGCTCGTCCACGGCGAGGACGAACTCCCCGGCCTGCTGCCCCGGGCCGACGTCGTCGTCCTGCTCATGCCCGCCACCCCCGCCACCGCCGGGATGGTGGACGCCGCCTTCCTGGCCCGGATGCGCGACGGCGCACTCGTGGTCAACGCGGCCAGGGGCACCGTGGTGGACACCGCGGCCCTGCTGGCCGAGCTGGAATCGGGCCGCCTGCTGGCCGCGCTCGACGTGACCGAACCGGAGCCGCTGCCGCGCGGGCATCCGCTGTGGAGCGCGCCGGGCGTGTTCATCACCCCGCACATCGCGGGCAGCACGCCCGCCTCCGGGCGGCGGGTGAGGAAACTCATACGCGCTCAGGTCGCCCGTCACCTGGCCGGGGAACCGCTGGTCAACGTCATCACGGGCGCCTACTGAGACCCTGAGACACGCCGCGGCCCGGTGCGCGGGCACGGTCGCCGGACAATGGAATCCTGACCGTGGCTGCCTTGTGACCTGCGCTGCGTACCTTGGCCTTGAAAGTCAGTAAGCGTCGTTGTGAAGCCGCACCGGCGTCTCACGCGACGCAGGCCGGGCGCCGCCGGGCACATCGGCGCGCACCGGCCGCCGGGCCGGGCCCGCCATCGGATCGGTGGCGACCGGGCCAGGCTGGTTATCAGATCGGTGACAACTGAACCGTTGCCGTACCCCGCGTCGGCGGAAGCGCACAGACTGTCGATGAGTTGTCGTGGCGTGTCCGGCGGCGAACACACCGCGACCGGCCGGGCGAGCCGGCCAGAGCCGGCCAGGCACGGGCCGGCCACACTCCAAGACACCGGATGGGCAGGAGATTTGATCCGCTGGCGAGATCCACGGGTGCCGCTCACCGCCTCCGCGGCGGTGGGTGCGGCGGGGTTGGCGGCCGTGCTGATCGCCGGCGCGTCCGCGGTCGTCGCCGGCGCGGCGGCCGGCGCCCTCGCCGCGATGTGCGCCGTGGTGTCGCTGATCGTGGCGGGCGGGCGGATCACCCCGGGACGCCGCCGTACGACGCTGGCCTGGCGGTGGCTCGCCGCGGGCGGGCTGGCCTGGCTGATCGGCATCGGCCTGCGCCCGGTCGCCCAGGACGTCGCCTTCGCGATGGGTTTCGCTGATCTACCCGTTCTCGTGGGCACGGTGCTGCTCGCGGGCGGCGCGTGGCTGACCGCGGCGTCGCGCCCGCAGGGGCAGGCGCTGGTCCGGTACGTCACCGACGCCTACCTGTGCGCCGCGTCCCTGTTCGTGATCAGTTGGGTGGCCGTGCTCGGCCCGGTCTACCAGGAGATCGGCGACTCCTCGGCGTTCGTCGTACCGCTGCTGTCGCCGATCCTATGCCTGGTGACCACGTGCGCGGTGGGGCCCGCGGTGGTCGCGGCCCGCGCGCCCGGCTGGGCGGTCGGGCTGGCCGGGCTGGCCGTGCTCGCCGCGATCACCGCGGGCGAGCTGGCCACCGCGGTCGCCCGGCTGGCCGGCGACGACGGCATTCCATGGGCGCTGTGGCCGGCCCCCGCCGGGTTCCTGCTGCTGGCCGCGACGCCATGGTGCCGCCGCACGCCGTCGCCCGGCGACGAGCGGACCGACGACGGCGACGACGGCGTCCGCGCCACCACCGGCCCGGTGGTGGCCGGGCTGATCGCCGGGGCCCCGCTGGCGCTGGTCGCGCTGGCCACCGGCTTCGTGCTGTCCGACGTGATCCGCGGCGGGGCGACCGCCCCGGTGCCGATGATCTCCGCGGTCATCGCCTCGGTCGTGCTGGTCATGCTGGTCCGGCTGTTCGTGCTGCTGGCCGAGGGCGCGCGGCTGCGCCGCCTGGTCGCGCTGGGCGACCGCCAGTTGCGCGAGCTGGCCGCGAGCACCGGCGACATCGTGCTGCTGTGCGACCACGAGGGCGTGCTGCACGAGGTCTGCGACGAGGTCGAGAGCGTGTACGGCTACCGCCCCGGCGACCTGGTCGGCGGCTCGATCTTCGACTACATCCACCCCGAGGACGTCCCCGGCCTGCGCACCGCGCTGCACGACATGGACCTCGACGACGACGCCCCCGAGCACGGCACCACCTGCGTGATCGCCTGCCGGGTCCGCGCGGCCGACGGCACCTGGCGGCCGACCGAGGCCGTCGCCACCCGCCACCTGCGCGGCGAGGACCTGCTGCTGATCAGCGCCCGCGACATCACCGACCAGGAGGCGCTGCGCAACCAGGTCGCCCACCTGACCTTCCACGACGGCGTGACCGGGCTGCCCAACCGGGCCTACTTCGAAGAGCGCACCCGCGAGGTGCTGGCCGGGCGGGCGGCCGGCTGCTCGGTGATCTTCCTGGATCTCGACGGCTTCACCGCGGTCAACGACTCGGTGGGGCACGCCAGCGGCGACTACCTGCTCGCGCAGGCCGCGCGCCGGCTGCGCTCGGCCGTACGCTCCGACGACACGCTGGCCCGCTGGGGCGGCGACGAGTTCGCGGTGCTCGTCGAGTCGCCGATCGAGGCCAAGGCGGTGGTGGACCTCGCCGAGCGGCTGGTGCGGGCGGTGTCGCAGGAGCCGTTCCGGGTGGCCGACCGCGACATCGCGCTGACCGCGAGCGTGGGGGTGGCCTTCGCCGAGGACGGCGTACCGGCCGGCGACCTGATCCGCAACGCCGACGTGGCGATGGCCAGGTCCAAGGAGCAGGGCGGGCGGCGGGTCGAGGTGTTCGCCGCGCACATGCACGCCGACGTGGTCCGCCGCCTGGAACTGGCCGCCGACCTGCAACGGGCGCTGCTGGACCGGCAGTTCGCGGTGGAGTTCCAGCCGATCGTGGACCTCGCGACCTCCCGGGTGACCGCGGTGGAGGCGCTGGTCCGCTGGTGGCGGGGCAGCGCGTTCGTCCCGCCGCACGAGTTCCTGGGCCCGGCCGAGGACACCGGGCTGATCGTGCCGCTCAGCGAGTGGATACTGCGCGAGTCGTGCCGCGAGGTGGCCGCCTGGCGGGCCTCGTCGTGGGACATCGGCCTGTCACTGAACCTCTCCGCGCGGCAGATCACCGCGCCGCGCTTCGTGGAGACGGTCGCCGAGGCGCTGGCCGAGAGCGGGCTGCCGCCGAGCGCGCTGACCCTTGAGGTCATCGAGGAGATGCTGGTGGAGGACGCCGAGGAGACCATCACCCGGCTGTCGGAGCTGCGCAACCTCGGCGTACGGCTGGCCATCGACGACTTCGGCACCGGCTACGCCTCGCTGGCGTTCCTGCGCCAGCTCCCGGTGGACATGATCAAGATCGACCCGTCGTTCGTGTCCGGGCTCGGCCGGGACGAGACGCTGAGCCTGCTGACCCGCACGATCGTGCGGCTCGGCCACGACCTCGGCCTGATCGTGGTCGCCGAGGGCATCGAGCGGCCCGAGCAACTGGAGCTGCTGCGCGAGATGGGCTGCACCCGCGGGCAGGGCTATCTGGTGGCCCGGCCGATGGCAGCCCGGGGCGTCGACACCCTGATGCGCACCAGCCTGCAGAGCACCGCCTGAAACACCGATCCCGAATCTTGAGACAACCGTCCCAGTAAGTTGACATTCTGGCCGCTGGAGCGGCTATGGTAGATGCCATGCTCCGCAGGGACATTCTCGTAGTACTTCGCTGGCGCGCAGGCCACTAGCGAAGCACTTCGACCTGCGCGCCGCCCCAGCGCCGCCGACTTCGGCGGGCGGGGCGTTTTTTATGTGACGAGACAGCTCATGCCCGCTCAGCCACGCAAGGAACGAGCCGATGACCGAACGGATGACAGGTGCACAGGCACTCGTGAGAGCGCTGGAGCACGTCGGGGTCGACACGGTGTTCGGGATCCCTGGCGGCGCGGTCCTCCCCGCCTACGATCCACTCTACGACTCGACCAAGGTCCGGCATGTGCTCGTGCGTCACGAGCAGGGCGCCGGGCACGCGGCCGAGGGATACGCGCAGGCGACCGGCAAGGTCGGCGTCTGCATGGCGACGAGTGGGCCGGGGGCGACGAACCTGGTCACGCCGATCGCCGACGCGTACATGGACTCCGTGCCGATCGTGGCGATCACCGGCCAGGTGGCCGCGCCGCTGATCGGTACCGACGCCTTCCAGGAAGCCGACATCTCCGGCATCACCATGCCGATCACCAAGCACAACTTCCTGGTCACCGAGGCCGGTGACATCGCCCGCACGATCGCCGAGGCGTTCCACATCGCCTCCACCGGCCGCCCCGGACCTGTCCTCGTGGACATCTCCAAGGACGCGCTCCAGGCCATGACGTCCTTCTCCTGGCCGCCGACGCTGCAACTGCCGGGTTACCGGCCGGTGACCCGGCCGCACTCCAAGCAGATCCGCGAGGCCGCCCGGCTGATGGCCGAGTCCAAGCGCCCGGTCCTCTACGTCGGCGGCGGCGTCCACAAGGCGCGCGCGGCGGCAGAGCTGTTCCGGCTGGCCGAGCTGACCGGCATCCCGGTCATCACCACGCTGATGGCCAGGGGCACCTTCCCCGACAGCCACCCCCAGCACCTCGGCATGCCCGGCATGCACGGCAGCGTGGCGGCGGTGGGATCGCTCCAGCGCAGCGACCTGGTCATCGCCCTGGGCACCCGCTTCGACGACCGGGTGACCGGCCGGCTGGACAGCTTCGCCCCGCACGCCAAGATCGTCCACGCCGACATCGACCCGGCGGAGATCTCCAAGAACCGGCACGCCGACGTCCCGATCGTGGGCGACTGCCGCGAGGTGATCACCGAGCTGATCAACGCCGTGGAGAACGAACACCGCGAGGGCCGCCGAGGCGACTACAGCGCCTGGTGGACACAGCTCAACGGCTACAAGACGACCTACGCCCTCGGCTATGACGAGCCGGGCGATGGTGAGCTGGCCCCGCAGTACGTCATGGAACGGCTGAGCGCGCTGGTCGGCCCGGACGCCTACTACGTCGCGGGCGTCGGCCAGCACCAGATGTGGGCCGCGCAGTTCATCGGCTACGAAAAGCCCGGATCGTTCATCAACTCCGGGGGCGCGGGCACGATGGGCTTCGCCGTCCCGGCCGCGATGGGCGCCAAGATGGGCCGCCCGGACTCCGCCGTCTGGGCCGTCGACGGCGACGGCTGTTTCCAGATGACCAATCAGGAACTCGCCACCTGCGCCCTGGAGGGCGTGCCGATCAAGGTCGCCGTGATCAACAACGGCAACCTCGGCATGGTCCGCCAGTGGCAGACACTGTTCTACAACCAGCGCTACTCCAACACGAACCTGCAGGCCGTCAAGCGGATTCCGGACTTCGTGAAGCTCGCGGAGGCGTACGGTTGTGTCGGCCTGCGCTGTGAGCGGGCCGAGGACGTCGACGCCACCATCAAGAAGGCGATGGAGATCAACGACGTGCCCGTCGTGATCGACTTCGTGGTGCACGAGGACGCCATGGTCTGGCCCATGGTGGCCGCGGGCACCAGCAACGACGACATTCAGGTGGCCCGGGACATGGCGCCCGTCTGGGACGCGGAGGAATAGCGATATGAGCAGGCACACGCTGTCGGTGCTCGTGGAGAACAAGCCCGGCGTGCTCGCCCGGGTCGCGGCCTTGTTCAGCAGGCGCGGGTTCAACATCGACTCGCTGGCCGTCGGCCCCACCGAACACGACGACATCTCCCGGATGACGATCGTGGTCAACGTGGAAGACCTCCCACTGGAGCAGGTGACCAAGCAGCTCAACAAACTGGTCAACGTTCTCAAGATCGTTGAACTGGACACCTCCCTGTCGGTGCAGCGAGAACTGATGCTCATCAAGGTCCGCGCGGACGGGGAGACCCGCTCGCACGTCCTTGAGCTGGTGCAACTCTTCCGCGCCCGGTGCGTGGACGTCGTGTCGGACGCGGTGACCATCGAGGTCACCGGCACGCCGGACAAGCTGGACGCGTTCATCCGGGTGCTGGAGCCGTTCGGGATCAAGGAACTCGTGCAGTCGGGCATGGTGGCCATCGGCCGCGGCGCCCGCTCCATCACCGACCGCTCCCTGCGCGCCCTGGACCGCAGCGCGTAGGGCCCTTCCGCAGAGAGTTAGGAAAGGTAAGAATTTTGACCGAGATCTTCTACGACGACCAGGCCGACCTGTCGATCGTCCAGGGCCGGCACGTCGCCGTCCTGGGCTACGGCAGCCAGGGCCACGCCCACGCGCTCTCGCTTCGCGACTCGGGCGTGGACGTGCGGGTGGGCCTGCCGGAGGGGTCCAAGAGCAAGGAGAAGGCCGAGAACGACGGCCTGCGGGTGCTCACGCCGGGCGAGGCGGCCGAGGAGGCCGACCTCATCATGATCCTGGCCCCCGACCACATCCAGCGCGCCCTGTACACCGAGCACGTCGCGCCCAACCTGGTCGAGGGCGACGCGCTGTTCTTCGGGCACGGCCTCAACATCCGCTACAACCTGATCACCCCGCCGGAGGGCGTGGACGTGGCCATGGTCGCCCCGAAGGGCCCGGGTCACCTGGTGCGCAGGCAGTTCGCCGCGGGCCGGGGCGTGCCCGTCCTGGTGGCGGTGGAGAAGGACGCCAGCGGCAACGCCTGGGACCTCGCGCTCTCCTACGCCAAGGGCATCGGCGGCACCCGCGCGGGCGCGCTGAAGACGACCTTCACCGAGGAGACCGAGACCGACCTGTTCGGTGAGCAGGCGGTGCTCTGCGGCGGCGTGTCCGAGCTGATCAAGTCGGGTTTCGAGACCCTGATCGAGGCCGGCTACCAGCCGGAGGTCGCCTACTTCGAGTGCCTGCACGAGATGAAGCTGATCGTCGACCTGATGTACGAGGGCGGCCTGTCCAAGATGTACTGGTCGGTGTCCGACACCGCCGAGTACGGCGGCTACACCCGCGGCCCGCGCGTGGTCAACGCCGAGACCAAGAAGGAGATGCAGCGCATCCTCGGCGAGATCCAGGACGGCACGTTCGCGCGTCAGCTCGTTGAGGAGTTCGACGGCGGGCAGCAGCAGTTCCGCAGGTTCCGCGAGGAGCTGGCCGAGCACCCGATCGAGAAGACCGGGGCTGAGCTGCGCCCGATGATGAGCTGGCTCAAGGAGAAGTGACCCGCTGCCCGAGCACGGCAGGCCGCCTGCCGTGCTCGGGGCATGCCGGGTCAGTGACGGGCGAAGGTCTGCGTCCAGTACAGGCCACGCGAGCCCTTGACCGCTCCGCTGCCGATGTGGGTGAAGGAGCAGTTCTCGATGTTGGCCCGGTGACCTGAGGAGTTCAGCCAGGTCTTGACCACGGAGGCCGGGGTGGGCTGGCCCATGGCGATGTTCTCGCCCCAGGCCCTGATCGGGGCGAAACCGGCCGCCCTGATCCGGGCCCCGGGGTCCTTGCCGTCCCTGGACGTGTGCGAGAAGTAGTTCTTCTGCGCCATGTCGGCGGAGTGCCCGTGGGCGGCGGCGCGCAGCTTGGCGTCGTGCGTCAGGGGGGCGCAGCCCGCGCGCTTTCTGGCCTCGTTGGTCAGCCGGACGACCTCTTCTTCGATCTGCGTGCCCACCGAGCCTGCGGGCGGAGTGGGAGTGGGAGTGGGGGCCGGCTTGGTCTCGGGGGCGGAGCCGCACTTCAGGCGGGCGCCCTTGGAGCGGGCGACGTGGCCGTCCGCGTCGGTGACGATCGTGTAGTAGGTGCGCCAGCCCGCCGAGCAGCGGACTCCGGCGCTCACCTTGCCGTTCGTCAGGGTCGCGTGCTTCTTCGCGAGCAGCGGGTCGGGTCCGCGGCGCGCCCAGCGGATCTGGACGCGCAGCCTGCTCGAGTCGGTGCAGTCGGCGCGCGCGCCGACGGCGCGCACGGTGGTGCCGTTGAGTTGGGGCAGGGCCGCTTGGACGCGGCAGGGGTCGTGCCCGGCCTGCGCGGGGGACGCGGCGATGACGGCCGGGGTGGTACTGACTACTGCGAGACCGCCGAGGCACGCGAGTGCCCGGATGAGTCTGCGCATGTGCTCCTCCAGGTGGTTGACGCCTGTTGGAACACGCATTCTGTCGCGAACAAACCGGACATGTCAGGATATCTCGGAGAATATTGGGGCTCCAGGTGAACCTGGGACGGCCCTCCGACGTCGCAAACCCCGCCGAACAAGGGGTTTGCGGCCCCGGTGCACGTTGAAAACTCGCCACGGCCGTACGACCTGCGGCGCAGCCGTCGCCCGCCGCGGCGGGCAATGGTCAGGGGATGCCCCATGCGGCGGTGGCGGAAACCGCGCCCGGCGAGTCGCGGGCGGGTCTGCTCAGGCCGCGAGCTGCGGCGGGGAGACCAGGAAGGCGCAGTCGCCGAAGGAGACCTCGTCACCGGGACGAACGCGGGCCGGGCCGACCAGCCGCCAGCCGTTCAGCCGGGTGCCGTTGAGCGAGCCGAGGTCGATCAGCATCCACTCGCCGTCGTTCTCGCGGCGCAGCTCCGCATGGACGCGGGACACCGTCAGGTCGGACAGCACCAGGTCGCAGGCCGAACCCCGGCCCACCACATAGCGCAGCCGCTCGTCGTCGGGCAGCAGTAGTCGTTGCAGCCGCGGACGCCGCCAGGCCCGCTGCAACCGCGAGGTGAAGTCGGACGCCGCGCCGACGACCTCCGTGAGCATCCGCCGCAGCCGCCCGCGCGGGGGCAGGTCGGCGACCAGCTCGTCGAGCTCGCCGCGGCTGCGGGCGCGCAACGCCATGTCCACACGGCCGAGGAACGTGTCGTGGGACATCCGCCCCTCGACCACGCGGTCCCGCAACTCGTTGATCGCCCGATCGCGATCACCGTCGGACGCCCGGGACGTGGGCGGCGTCGAGCTCATGCTCAAAAGTATCGGCCCACGCGGGGTTTCGTGTCCAGAACAACGTCATCGAGCGGGGCCTCGCGAGATCCCCGGGGGTTAAGTCCGAATTTACGGGAGGTTTGGAGCATGGTTGCATCACGGTAGGTAACTGCGTAACCGGGGTAAATGAGTGAGCTTGTGGGAGTACATCGCGGACCGGAGGGATCTCTTCCAGTTCGAGGCGGTACAGCACGCCGGCACGGTCGCCCAGTGCGTACTGATCGCGGCCGTGGCGGGGGTGGTGTTCACGGTCCCCTCGCTGGCGCTGCTGGGCGAGCGGCTCACCGACGACGTGATGCGCGCCCTCAACGCCCAGGTGGACGTGGACGGCGGCGTGCCCGTGCTGGTCGCCAAGGAGTGGCTGGTCTCGCAGGGCTTCGTGACCTTACGCCTGGTCAGGGGACCGGCCTGGTCAGGCGGATCTTGGACTGCTTGTGCGGGAGCTTCTCCCAGTCGTCCATGAACCGCCCGGCCAGGCCGTGCCGGGCGGCCAGGTCGATCAGCGTCTCGG
Organism: Spongiactinospora sp. 9N601; assembly: GCF_044326295.1. Lineage (NCBI taxonomy): Bacteria > Bacillati > Actinomycetota > Actinomycetes > Streptosporangiales > Streptosporangiaceae > Spongiactinospora > Spongiactinospora sp. 9N601. Next base: position 331,523 of record NZ_JBIRBB010000005.1, on the reverse strand, counting down.
TGCGGTAGTAGAAGTCCTCGCGGAGCACCTGGTGCTCCTTGCCCTCGGTGCGGTCGAAGGTGAAGTCGAACCACGCCCCGGGCCGCATGACCCGGCCGACGTGCGCGAAGCACTCCTCGATCACCGGCAGCGGTGAGTGGGAGAACACGCTGTGCGCGTGTACGACGTCGAAGGTCTCGTCGGGCAGGAAGTCCAGGCGCAGGTCCCTGACCGGGGTGAGGTGCGGGAGCTTGTCGCGCAGGCCGTACTCCGCCAGCACCCGCTGCGCCGACATCAGGATGTCGGGGGAGATGTCGATGCCGTAGTAGTTGCCCGGCTGGAGGTGTTCGATGAACAGCCGTCCCGCGCGGAGGTTGCCACAGCCGATCTCCAGCATCCGCATGTCCGGGCGCAGGCCGTGCTCCACCAGGTAGTCGAACTGCATGCGGCCGAGCGCGATCCAGCGCTTGTGCGACTTGCTGCCGACCGCGCCCTCCGGGTCGCGGGCGGTGTCGGACCTCATCACGGCCCGGTAGTAGCTCACGTGGTCGCGGGTGCGCAGCCGCAGCCAGGTGTCCCTGGTCAGGCGGCGCAGGTGGGGCGCGATCTTGTCGGGATTGCGCCAGGCGTAACGGAGCTGGTGAATCGGGTTGTTGCGGTTCATTGCACCCTGTCCGCGGTCAGCCGATAGTTGAAGGTCATCAGGACGGCCATCAGAATGATCACCGCCGGGACCAGGCACTGCCCGATCATGATGGCGGCCTCCGCCCCCGCCGGCTGGGTCACCCGCCGGCTCGGATCTGAGGAGATGAACCCGCCCGCCGTCAGCACGGCCGCGAAGATCATCGTGCCGAACGCCGACACTCCGCTCTCGATGGCCGTCCACAGCCCGGTGAACATCCCCGCCCGTCGTCTGCCGGTCGTCGCCGCGTCGGCGGCGACCACGTCGGCCAGCATGGAGAACTGCATGAGCTGGACCCCGCCGAGCCCCATGCCCGCCACCAGCAGGGTCAGATGGGTGTAGACCGTGCCGAACACCGGCGTCGCCAAGGCCGCGGCGGTGCCCCCGCCGAGCAGCAGCCCCGCGAGGATCATCGCGCCGCGCTTGTCCAGACGCCTGGCCAGCCAGACCCACACCGGCATGGTAAGCAGCAGCGGTATGACGAGGGCGGCGAACAGCGTGCTCGTGGCTTTGGGATCGTCCATGATGTAGGTGGCGAAATAGGGTGCGCCGGCCAGCATCACGGCGGCCGAGAGCGTCTGGCTGGAGGCGATGGCGAGCAGCCACCAGAACGGGCCGTTGCCCCTGGCCGCCATCAGTTGGGCGAACAGCGACCCCTCCTGGGGGACGGCACGGATGACCGCGGGGGCGCGGGCCGTACCGAAGAACGCGCCCAGCATCGCGGTCAGCATGACCAGCGCCACGAACACGGCCATCAGCCGGTAGCTCTCCGTCGTGCCGCCGGGCCGGTCGGCGTTGACGATCGCCGGGGCCGCGATGCCGCTGATCGCGGTGGCCAGGCCGACGAAGATCATGCGCCACTGCAACAGCGAGGTCCGCTCGTGGTAGTCGCCGGTCATCTCCGCCGACATGGTCTTGTACGGCACCTCGAACACCGAGTAGGCCGTCGCGGAGAGCAGGAAGCAGACGCCGACGTAGATCGCGGCGGGCGCGCCGGTGATCGGCGGCCCGGCGAAGGTGAGCGTGAAGGCCACCGGCAGTGTCAGCGCGCCCGCCAGCAGCCAGGGGCGGCGCGGGCCGAGCCGCGACCTGGTGCGGTCCGACCAGCGGCCGATCAGCGGATTGGCGACCAGGTCCCACGCCTTGGGCGCGGTGACGACGATCCCGGCCAGCCAGGCGGGGACCGCCATGATGTTGGTCATGTAGTAGAGCAGCAGCAGGCCGGGCACGGCGCCCCAGGTCCCCGTGCAGAAGGAACCCACGCCGTAGCCCAGCCGGACTCCCCGCGTGACCGCCGGGGTCGCCGAACCTGACGCCGTTGCGTTCACGACGCCATTACAGCCGAGTGTCACGCAGAGTAGCGAGCCACCACCCCAGGGTCGCGGAAACCGCTGGGTTTCGTCAGTCGGCGACGTCGGCGCAGACGACGTGAGCGCCGATCTCGATCATCCGGCGTTCGCTGCGCGCGTCGGCCACCCGGGCCATCAGGATCGGCGCCTCGCTGGCGGCGAGCTGCGGCAGCCGGGCGCGTACGCCGCGGTGCAGATCCCGTACGACGTCCTCGGCCGCCATCATCTGCACCTTGACGTGCAGCATGATCCCCGGTGCGCCGGAGGCCGTACGCGCTTCGGAGATCCACACGTGGTGGACCAGCGGATAGTCCGCGAGGATCTGCGCGATCGCCTTGCGCAGGCCGGGCAGGATCGGGTGGGTGCAGCGGCGGTACCCCGGATCGACCTGCTGCATCGGCCCCGACAGGTGCGGGCGCGGAGCCGGGATCCATGACTGGGCGGGCGCCGGAGTGGAGAACGCCGACACCGGGGCGACGGCCGCGGGCGCCTGTGCGGGCGCGCTGTTCACCGTGGCGGCCTGGCCGACCGTCGCCATGGCCCCGGTCGCGTACGCGTTCGGCGCGACGTGCGACATCACCGGGGTCGGTCCCGTGCGGGTCACTTGCAGGAAGCGTTGCAGGTCGTCGATCGGGACCGCCGCGGCGGCCGGGCCCGCGGCGTCGATCACGACCTCTCCCACGCCGGTCACCCGCTGGATGTCCAGGATCGTGTCGGCGTCACACGGCGACAGGGAGTGGCTGCCGCGGTGACGCGCATAGGTGTGCGGGCTGGTGTAGCCGAGCAGCACGCGATCGCCCGCCTGGGTCGTGCCGAGCACGACGGAGCGGTCGGGGCGGACGGCTACCAGGATTCCTCCATCGGCGAGCGCCGACAGGAGCCGGTGCGGACTGCCGTGCTGGGCGAGCACTTCGCCGAGAGCGGGGTTCCCGATGCTCATATGACGAACGATAGGTAGTGAACCACGGCTTATCAGGGTAATCGGGAAGATTCTTTGCGAGCAATACCAAGATGACGGCAGAACGGGTGGATTCGCCCACGGTGGGTACGCGGGTCGTACGCCCGGCGTGAACTCCCTGCCTGGGGCGTCTCGGATGCCGGGACACTCGTGAACACATTCACAAGCGGTCGATAGACTGCATGGCGTCCCATGCCGACCAGTAAGGACCGTCCCGTGAACAAGCCCGTTGTCCTGGTGGCCGAGGAGCTCTCCCCGGCCGGCATCGCCGTACTCGGTGCCGACTTCGAGGTCCGTCAGACCGACGGAGCCGACCGCTCTCAGCTTCTCCCCGCGCTCGCCGAGGCCGACGCCCTCATCGTGCGCAGCGCCACCCGGGTCGACGCCGAGGCGCTGTCCCACGCGCCGAAGCTCCGCGTCGTGGCGCGGGCGGGTGTCGGGCTGGACAACGTCGACGTCGAGGCCGCCACCAAGGCCGGCGTCATGGTCGTGAACGCGCCCACCTCCAACATCACCAGCGCCGCCGAGCACACCGTGGCGCTCATCCTGGCCAGCGCGCGCAACGTCGCCCAGGGGCACAGCGCGCTCAAGGGCGGGGAGTGGAAGCGGTCCAAGTACACCGGCGTCGAGCTGGACGAGAAGGTCGTCGGCATCCTCGGCCTGGGCCGGATCGGGCAGCTCGTCGCCCAGCGGCTGCAGCCGTTCGGCGTCGAGCTGATCGCCTACGACCCCTTCCTGCAGCCCGCGCGGGCCGCGCAGATCGGCGTCCGCATGGTGTCGCTGGAGGAACTGCTGGCCGAGTCCGACTTCATCACGGTCCACCTGCCCAAGTCCAAGGAGACGGTCGGGCTGATCGGCGACCGTGAGCTGCACGCCGTCAAGCCCTCGGTGCGCATCGTCAACGTCGCCCGCGGCGGCATCGTCGACGAGGCCGCGCTCTACACGGCGCTGAAGGAGGGCCGGGTCGCCGGGGCGGGCATCGACGTGTTCGCCAAGGAGCCCTGCACCGACAGCCCGCTGTTCGAGCTGGACAGCGTGGTCGTCACCCCGCACCTCGGCGCCTCCACCCACGAGGCCCAGGAGAAGGCCGGCACCCAGGTCGCGCGCAGCGTCAAGCTGGCGCTGTCCGGCGAGTTCGTGCCGGACGCCGTCAACGTCCAGGGCGGCGCGGTCGCCGAAGACGTCAAGCCGGGCCTCGCGCTGGCCGAGAAGCTCGGGCGCGTCTTCACCGCCCTGGCCAGGGAGACCGCGACCAAGCTGGACGTCGAGGTGCGCGGCGAGATCGCCGCCCACGACGTGCGGGTGCTGGAGCTGGCCGCGCTCAAGGGCGTGTTCACCGACGTGGTCGAGGACGCCGTCACCTACGTCAACGCCCCGCTGCTGGCCCAGGACCGCGGCGTCGCCGTCGAGCTGGTCACCAGCCAGGACAGCCCCGACTGGCGCAACCTCGTCACCGTGCGCGGCGTCCTCGCCGACGGCCGCAACGTCTCGGTGTCGGGCACGCTGTCCGGCACCCGGCAGGTCACCAAGATCGTCGAGGTCAACGGCTTCGCGATGGAGATCGAGCCCACCGACCACCTGGCCTTCTTCGGCTACCACGACCGGCCGGGCATCGTCGGCATCGTCGGGCGCATCCTCGGCGACCACTCCATCAACATCGCGTCCATGCAGGTGGCGAGGGACGAGAAGGGTGGGCGCGCGCTCATCGCCCTGACCGTGGACACCGCCATCCCGGACGACCTCCTCCCGGCCATCATGGCGGAGATCGGCGCGGACACCGGCCGTACGGTCGACCTCGCCGACTGACCGGCCGCCTTTCGCCCGGCGGGGGTTCACCTCGCCGGGGCCAGGCGGATGATCTGGTCGCGCAGTTCCTTGGTGCCATCGGCCTGGAGCGCGCCGTTGTCGATGGGGGGCGTGCAGCCGGACGTGAACCAGATGTCCACCGGCGGCCCGTCCCGGTAACCGAATATGAGCCGGAAGGTGCCTTCGTCGTCCGGAGGGCCCTGGCAGCCGTTGGTGGACGTCCAGGTGTCCAGCGCGTTCAGCGGCCCGGCGAGGGCGGCGGCCTCCCGCGCACCGTACTTCCGGTGGGGCCACGTCTTGCTGGGTGAGCCCTGACGGCACACCGTGACGGAGACCGGTTCGCCGGGGACCATCGTGTCCTCCTCCCCGCGGCGGCCGGTGGTGCCCTCGCAGGCGTCGGTCTGCCGGACGGGAGGCCAGGTCCCGGTGCGGTAGGCGGCGGTGATGTTCGGGCCGATGTAGGCGCCGGACCGTATGGTGCCGTTGGTGGTGACCACGCAGGAGTTGACCTCCTCCGCGCTGCCCAGCCACAGCGCCGAGCCGTCAGGGTAGGCGAACCGGATCAGATAGTTGGTCGTCGGGCCGCCCATCGCCGTGCAGGCGCCCGGCCCGGAACCGACCGGCAGGTAGGCGATGTCGTGCAGCATCGCCCGCGTTCGGGTCGTCAGGGTGCGCGTGCCGGCCAGCCGCTCGCCGCCGGGCTTGTAGTTGAGGCCCGGATAGGCGCAGATCAGCGCCTCCACCGGAGCACCGGGCACGAGCGTCTCACCGGCGCCCTCGACCCGCGCCGCGGCGGGGACCCAGCCGCCCGTGTCCGCGCCGCCCCACCGCTGCGGACACGTCGCCGGTACGGCCGGCGCGTTCCTCGCCACCGGCTCGGGCGCGCTCACCGCGATCACTCCGACCATGACTCCGGTCACCAGGAGAGCTCTCACACCGCTGAGAACGTCGCTGGCCCACAATCGGTTCACCCGATCCGTGACATTCGTCATGGCCGGATCGTGACAGCCCGCCGAGGTCCGAAGGCCGTACGGGCGGACCATCGGCGCCGTCGTCCCTGAGGCATCCATCGGCGAACTGCGCGCGCTGCCGGGCGTCGCCCCCGCCGAACTGCACTGCGCCGACTCCGACGCCGCCCTGCGCGCCCTACCGGCGCTGCTGACCCCCGGCCCACGACATCTTGGGCCACCGCGATGTCGCTGGAGGACGCCTTCATCGAGCTCACCGCGGACGAGGAACGTCACCTGCCTGAGCCCGCTGACCCAACGGGAGCACCAGGTACAGCGGGCGGGCGCGGCGGGTGGGACGGTCGCCGACCCGGCGGCGGTACACGACCACCTGTCGGTGCGCGTGCGCGGGCGGAGGCCATCAGGATCGCCATGGACCGTGGCCGGCTCTGAACGCCGCCGATGTCTCACATAGTGGGACAATCGGACGGCCAGCGAGACGCACCCTGGAACGCGGGGTAGTCTTATGTGGTAATGCGCCAGGTATTCGGGATTCTTACCTGCCGCGGCGGGGCCTGACCAGGGCAGGCCGGCGACCCGTCGCGGTGCGTGCGCCTGCCGGCCGGTGATCCGCCTGAGGATCTGTGACCCGGATCCCATTGACGGGTCGATCAAGGGTTCGTGTGCCGAATCCACTTTTTCCGCCCGATTCCGCGTGTGCGTGTCGTCACGTGCGCGTTCGCCCACGAGATCGAGAGAAGATCATGTACGAGATGTACCCCTGGACCCCCGCCGACGAAGAGCGCGACGAGGCCGCGGACGCCGTCCAGTTCGCGCTGGACCGCCGCGACAACGGCGGTTCTCCGACGCGCTGACATCCAGCGGCCATTCCCCGCGGACCCCCGGACACGAGGGGCGCGGTGTGGCACGATGCGTGGGGTATGTTTCGCCCCTCGTGAACCGCCGCATCGATCGAGGAAACCAGAACATGGACTCACGCGCTCGCCAGTGGAAGAAGAGCATGCGCAGCGACGGACACTGCGTTGAGGTCACGACCGTCGACTCGGCGGACTCCAGCCACAACAAGGCCGCCGAGGGAGAGCAGCTCTTCCTGCTCCGCGACTCCAAGAACCCGGACGGCCCCGTGCTGACCTTCACTCCCGCCGAGTGGGAGGCGTTCGTGGCCGGCGTCAAGGACGGCGAATTCGACATCTGACCGGCGCGCCGCCCGTCGGCCGTGACACGGACCGGCGGGCGGGGGCCCTAAAGTGATCCGTGACCGTACGGAGCGGAGGAGGCCCGATGGCATCGGTGGTCAAGATCAATGTCCTGAGCGTCCCGCCGGACATGCGCGAAGAGCTGGAGCGTAGATTCGCCGGCCGCGCGGGCATGGTCGAATCCCAGGACGGCTTCGAGTGGTTCGAGCTGCTGCGCCCTCTGGACGGCACCGACCGCTACCTCGTCTACACCCGCTGGCGCAGCGAAGAGGACTTCCAGCGCTGGCAGAGCAGCCAGGCATTCCAACGCGGCCACGCCCAAGCCTCAGGCGAGCGCCCCTCCGGCCACCCCCAGGGCGTGGGCCACGGCCAGGGCCCGGCCGCCACCGGCTCCGAACTCTGGTCCTTCGAGGTCATCGAAACCGCCGCCCCGAAGTAGCGCTTGCCCTCGTCATCACAGCCCTTTGAAGGGCGTGGTGTCCAGGGTGAGCCGCCATGGCTCTGGTAGTTCGAGTGGTTCGCCGAAGGCGGCCTCGGTTTCGGTGGCGTAGCCTTTTTCGCCGGGGTCGCTGAGCAGGCGTACGCGTTGTTCGTAGGTGTCGATCACCAGGTAGAGCGGCACTTTTCCGCGTGCGCAGGTGGCCGGTTTGAGTTTGTGGTCGTCGTGTGAACTGCTCGGTGACACCACCTCCACCACCAGCAACGTGTCTTCGGCGTATACGTGATCCTCGCCCCACATGCGGTGCTCTGGGGGAGCTATGACGAGGTCGGGGATGTATCGGTCGTCCTGGGGGCCGAAGAACAGCTTGGGGCCGGTCCAGGCCAGCCATCCCCGCTCGCCGACGAGTGCGAACAACTGCTTGAGCAGCAGCCACACGACGGTGCTGTGCTTCACGGTCGGCATGTCGGTCACCACGATCCGGTCGTCGTGGAGCTCAACACGCATATCCGGAAGCAGCTCGCAGACCCTGGCGTAGCGGTCGTAGATGGTCTCGTTGGCAGAGGCGGGTGGTGCCTCCGGGCGATCCAGAACCTTGGCCATGAGGCCATCATCCCCTCCAGGCTCATGCTCGCAACGTGTTTGCTGTAACACTTACTGTAGTGGCTTTCGAGTCGTACCGCACGCCAGTTCGAGCAGATCCCGAAGGGCTGCTGCGAGCCTGATAACGATGTGGCTCATGCGCCTGCGGTGACTTGACCGGGACTTCGTGAGTCGGAAAACATGATCCGCCCCCTTCGTCCCGGTCCTGGAAGGAAACTGGCGTGCGCCGCCGATCGAGTGCTGCCCTGGTGTTGTCCGCCGTCATGCTGCTGGCCGGTGGCGGGGTGGTGAGCGGGGCCGATGCCGCGGCCGTGAAGCGGACGGCGGAGTGTCAAGGGGACTGGCTGCCCGCCACGCCGACGTCGGAGGAAGTCATGGCCGGCGAGCTGTCGTTCCTCGGGCTGCCCGCCGTCAAGGTGGGCAAGAACGTGAACTGGCGGTGGAGTCCCTACAAGAACCGCTCCTGGGACATGGTCTTCCACTCCCTGCGCTGGATGGGCAGGCTCGTCGCCGACTACGAGCTCAACGGCAAGGAGAGCTACCTGCGCCGGGCCCGGGAGATCGCCAAGGACTGGGTGGACGACAACCCCCGCGGCGGCCGGAACACCAGCCCCTACGCCTGGCAGGAGCACCCCATCGCGCTCCGCGCACCCGCGCTGGTGTGCCTGAGCAAGCATGTCGGCGAGGACTGGCTGAAGAAGAGCCTGGCCGAGCACGGCCGCATGCTGGCCGACCCCAGGCTCTACGAAAAGGGCCACAACCACGGCATCGACCAGGACATCGCACTACTCGGCATCGGCTGCCGCTACGGTCGTGATGAGTGGTCCAAGCTGGCGATCCGGCGGCTCACCGAGACGGTGAAGCTCGACGTCGACTCCCAGGGCGCGCTGCGCGAGCAGGCGCCGCGTTATGCGATCTACGTACACCAGCGGCTCAAGGTCGCCATCGACAACATCAAGGCGTGCGACCGCGCGGTGCCCTCGCAGATCTCCAAGCGCTGGAACTCCCTGGAGACCTTCATCGCGCACGCCACCCAGCCCAACGGCCACATGGTCCCGATCGGCGACGGCGGAGCCGACGTACGGCCCGCCGGCTACGACGCCCCCACGCAGAAGGTGAAGGTCTTCGGCAGCTCCGGATACGTGTTCGGCCGCTCCTCCTGGAAGGACGAGAAGGAGTCGGCCTTCTACTCGATCAGGTTCGGCCCCGGACTGAAGTTCCACGGCCACGAGGACCACCTGGGCGTCACCTACTTCGCGCAAGGCCGTGACGTGCTGGTGGACGTGGGTTTCCACTCCTACGAGAACACACCGTACCGCCGCTGGACCATGTCACCGCAGGCGCACAACGTGCCGGTCGTGGCCGGTGCCGCGTTCCGCGGTGGCACCCCCTCCAAGCTGGTGAAATCGTCCACCGGCGGGAACCGGCAGAGCTACCGGCTCACCGACCGGGCGTACGGTGTGGCGCGTACCCGCTCGGTGCTCGTCAACCACGGCGATGACCTGATGGCCGTGCTCGACACCGCGGCCGGCAAGTCCAAGATCAGCAACATCTGGCACTTCGACCACGGGCTGACCGCGGCCGCCCCCAGCGGTGGCCGGGTCGTGCTGCGGGACAAGGACTGGAAGGCCACGCTCGTGCAGGTCGCGCTGCCCTCCTGCCGGCCGGTGAGCGGGCTGAAGGTGGTCAGGGGCGCGAACAGCCCGATCCAGGGATGGGTCTCGCCCGCCTACCTGAAGAAGACCCCCGCGCCCGCCGTGCTCTCGCCCGCCTCGGCCGACCCGCTGCTGACCATCGTGGTGCCCGGCGTGGCCGACCCCAAGGTGCGGTGCTCGGGCGGCAAGGTCACGGTGGAGACGGCCGGCGACGCGGTGTCCTTCACGGCCACGCCCGCCGGGGCGCTCTCCTGAGCGCCCCGCAGCGCGCCTGACCTCGCTACTCTCCCTCGTGCCCGGCCCGGAGCAGCCCGTACGTCACCGCCTGCTCCAGGGCCTGCCAGGACGCCTCGATGATGTTCTCGTCGACGCCGACCGTGGACCATTCGCCGGTGTCGTCGCTGGAGGTGATCAGCACCCGGGTGATCGCCTGGGTGCCGTGGGTGCCTTCGAGTATCCGCACCTTGAAGTCGGTGAGCTCCAGCCTGGCCAGCTCGGGGTAGAGGCGTTCGAGCGCCTGCCGTACCGCCTTGTCCAGCGCGTTGACCGGGCCGTTGCCCTCGCCGGTGGCCACGATGCGCTCGCCCTTGGCGTGCAGCTTGACGGTGGCCTCGCTGACCACGTCGCCGCCGGCGGGGTGCTCCACGATGACCCGCCAGGACTCGACGGAGAAGTGCCTGCGGCGGTCGCCGCCGACCGTGTCGCGGAGCAGCAGCTCGAAGGAGGCGTCGGCGGCCTCGAACGTGTAGCCCTGGGACTCCAGGACTTTGACCCGCTCGACCAGCTCGCGGGATTCCTGGGAGCTGAGGGTGTAGCCCAGCTCGCGGCCCTTCAGCTCGACCGAGGCGCGACCGGCCATGTCGGAGACCAGCATCCGCATGTCGTTGCCGACCTCTGCCGGGTCGATGTGCTGGTAGAGGTTGGGATCGACCTTGATCGCGCTGGCGTGCAGGCCGGCCTTGTGGGCGAAGGCCGACACGCCGACGTAGGGCTGGTGGGAGTTGGGCGTGACGTTGGTGACCTCGGTGATCGCGTGCGCGATGCGGGTCATGTCGGCCAGCGACTCGCGCGGCACGAGGTCGAAGCCCCGCTTGAGCTGGAGGTTGGCGACGACGGTGAACAGGTTGGCGTTGCCCGACCGCTCGCCGTAGCCGTTGGCGCAGCCCTGGACGTGCGTGACGCCCGCGCGTACCGCGGCGAGCGTGTTGGCCACCGCGCACCCGGTGTCGTCGTGGCAGTGGATGCCGAGCCGCGCCTGTGTGCCCGCCGCGGCGAGGACCACGTCGCCCAGCTCGTCGGGCAGCATGCCGCCGTTGGTGTCGCACAGGGCGATCACGTCTGCCCCGGCCTCGGCCGCGGTGCGGACGACTTCGAGAGCGTACGCTGGATTGGACTTGTAACCGTCGAAGAAGTGCTCGGCGTCGAGGAAGACACGCTGACCCTCCGCACGAAGGTGAGAAACCGTGTCGCGGATCATCGCGAGGTTCTCGGTGAGAGTCGTGCGAAGGGCCAGCTCCACGTGCCGGTCGTGACTCTTGGCGACAAGGGTCACGACCGGCGCGCCGGATTCGCGCAAGGCGGCCACCAATGGGTCGTCGGCGGCCTTCACTCCGGCCCGGCGGGTCGCGCCGAACGCGGCGAGTTGCGCGTGCTTCAGGTCGAGCTCTGTTCGAGCCCGCCGGAAGAATTCGGTGTCCTTGGGGTTGGCGCCAGGCCAGCCCCCCTCGATGAAGCCGACGCCCAGGCCGTCCAGGTGGCGCGCGACGGTGAGCTTGTCGGCCACCGTGAGGTTCAAGCCCTCCTGCTGGGCCCCGTCGCGCAGCGTTGTGTCATAGACGTGGAAGCGGTCGTCGGCCATCGGTTCGTCTCCTTGACGGTCTTTTCGCGGTTCGATCTTCGATCGCCATGTGCACGCTCCGGCAAACAAAAAGACCCCTCACGGACGTGAGAGGTCTGCGCGCCGGCGTGGTCCTGTTACGTGCCGGCGCGCCTGCCGATAATGAGCAGACCGTTCTTCATGGTCCTAGCAGTCTGCCACATCCTCCGGCATCTGGCACATTGATCTCGGAGTCCGAGACACGGAGCGTACGGCGGGCGAGCGCGCCCCTCCCCGTGCAGAATGAGCGCCATGAAGGCCACCTACCTGGATCCCGCCGTCGGCCAGTACGTCCTGGCCCACACGACACCCCCCGATGACCTGCTGGAACGTCTCGCCGTGGAGACTCGCGCGGCCACCGGAGGCCACGCGGGCATGCAGATCTCCCCGGAGCAGGGGCGGTTCATGACCATGATCGCCCAGATGGCCGGGGCGGCCAACGTCGTCGAGGTCGGCACGTTCACCGGCTACTCCTCGATCTGCCTGGCCCGTGGCCTGGCTCCCGGGGGCCGGATGACCTGTTTCGACGTGAGCGAGGAGTGGACCTCGATCGCCCGGCGCTACTGGGCGGAGGCCGGCGTGGCCGACCGGATCGAGCTGGTACTCGGCCCGGCCGCCGAGACCCTGGCGCGCTTTCCCGCCGACCCGCCCATCGACCTGGCCTTCATCGACGCCGACAAGCCCGGCTACCCGGTCTACTACGAGCTGGTGATGTCCCGGCTGGCCCCCGGCGGGGTGATCATCGTCGACAACACCCTGCGCAACGGGAACGTGGCCGATCCGACGAACGACGCCGCGAGCACCGTCGTGATGCGCGCGTTCAACGACCTCGTGCGCGGCGACGCCCGGGTGACCAGCGTGCTGCTGCCGGTCGCCGACGGCCTGACGCTGATCAGGAAGAACTGACGGCCACGGCCGGGATCTCGGGCGAGTCCCGGCCGCGAGCGCTTCGGCGGGTCAGCAGATCTTGTGGACCCAGGAGTGGGTGTCGGGGCGCGCGCCGTACTGGATGCCGACCAGCTCCTCGCGGAGCTTGAGCGTCACCGGGCCGGGCGTGCCGTCGCCGATCGTCCAGCCGCGGTCGGTGCCCTTGACGGCGCCGACCGGGGTGATCACGGCGGCGGTGCCGCAGGCGAAGACCTCGGTCAGCTCGCCCGACTCGCATCCGGCCTGCCACTCCTCGATGGAGAGGCGGCCCTCGGCGACCTCCAGCCCCAGGTCGCCCGCCATGCTGATGATCGAGTCGCGGGTGATGCCGGGCAGCAGCGTGCCGGTGAGGGCGGGGGTGAGCAGTTTGTTGCCGAAGACGAAGAACAGGTTCATTCCGCCCATCTCCTCGACGTAGCGGTGTTCCACCGCGTCGAGCCAGACGACCTGGTCACAGCCGTTCTGGACGGCCTGCCGCTGGGCCACGAAGGCCGCCGCGTAGTTGCCGCCGCACTTGGCGAAACCGGTGCCGCCGGGGGCGGCGCGGGTGTACTCGGTGGACAGCCAGACCGACACGGGCTTGACGCCACCGGAGAAGTAGGAGGCGGCCGGCGAGGCGATCACCATGTACTTGTAGGCGCGCGACGGGTAGTTGACGCCCAGCGCCGCCTGCGTGGCGATCATGAACGGGCGCAGGTAGAGGCTGTGCCCCTCGGCGGTGGGCACCCACTCCCGGTCGGTCTGCACGAGCAGTTCCAGTGACTCGACGAAGGTGTCCTCGGGCAGTTCGGGCATGGCCATGCGCTGTGCCGAGAGGTTGAAGCGGGCGGCGTTCGCGAACGGCCGGAACGTGGCGATGCTGCCGCCGGCCTGCCGGTACGCCTTCAGGCCCTCGAACAGTTCCTGCGCGTAGTGGAAGACGGAGGTGGCCGGGTCAAGGGTGAGCGGGCCGTACGGCAGCAGCCGCGCGTCGTGCCAGCCCACGCCCTCGGTGTAGTCGACCGAGATCATGTGGTCGGTGAAGTGCTGGCCGAACCCGGGGTTCGCCAATACCTGCTCGCGCTCGGCTACGGTGCGAGCGTGGTCCGAGAGCTGCACGTCAAAGCTGAGCTTCTGAGCGGTGGTCATGACGAGGTCCTTCTCTTGGGTGGTCTGCCCTGCCTCCATTGTGCGACGGAGGCAGGCCGTAACGGAAAGCTACTGCATAATCTGGACATTCGGCAGAGCCTCGGAGTCCAGGTTTGGGTGACCCGGCTCCGGCTGCGCCGTCTCCCGCGTGTGACGGTACTCTTCGGTTCTTCGTGTGGTGTGTAACACCTTACGAAGCTCACAGCCTGTCACCTTCGGGGGCCGCGAAGATCTCCGGCCGGCAATGCGAACGCGCATGGCACCCCTCCCGGGTCGCCATGCGCGTGAGTGTGAGCGGCCCGGGACTACCCGGCTACTCGTGCGGTGATGTCGTCGCCGATCCGGCTCGTGCCGCGCACCGCGTCGCCGCGCTCGGCCAGGTCATCGGCCACCGCGCGCTCGATCGCGCCCGCCGCGTCGGCGAAGCCCAGGTGGTCGAGCAGCATGCCGACCGACAGGATCGTGGCGGTCGGGTCGGCCTTGCCCTGGCCCGCGATGTCGGGCGCGCTGCCGTGGACCGGCTCGAACATGCTCGGCGCGGTGCGGTCGGGGTTGACGTTGCCGCTGGCCGCGAGGCCGATGCCGCCCGCGATGGCGGCGCCGATGTCGGTCAGGATGTCGCCGAACAGGTTGTCGGTGACGATCACGTCGAACCGCTCCGGCTGGTTGACGAAGAACATCGAGGCCGCGTCGACGTGGCAGTAGTCGGTGGTGACGTCGGGGTATTCGGCGGCGACCCGGTCGAACGTGCGCGCCCACAGGTCGCCCGCGTAGGTCAGCACGTTGGTCTTGTGGACCAGCGTGAGCTTCTTGCGGTCGCGCCCGCGCGCCTTGTCGAAGGCGTACCGGATCACCCGCTCGACGCCGTGGGCCGTGTTGAACGACTCCTGGGTGGCGATCTCGTGCGGCGTGCCGCGGCGCAGCGCGCCGCCCGCTCCCGCGTAGGGGCCCTCGGTGCCCTCGCGCACGACGACCATGTCGATGTCGGCGGGGCCGGAGGAGGCCAGCGGGGTGGCGACGCCGGGGAAGAGCTTGACCGGACGCAGGTTGACGTAGTGGTCGAGCTCGAAGCGGAGGCGCAGCAGCAGCTCGCGCTCCAGCACGCCGGGCGGCACGCTGGGGTCGCCGACCGCGCCCAGCAGGATCGCGTCGTACTCGCGCAGCTCGGCCAGCACCGCGTCGGGCAGCGTCTCGCCGGTGGCGTGGTAGCGCCGCGCGCCGAGATCGTAGGTGGTGGTCTCCACCTTCGGGCCGACCGCCTGGAGCACCTTCAGACCTTCGTCGACGACCTCGGCGCCGATGCCGTCGCCGGGAATGACCGCCAGGCGGATGCTGCGAGAATCCATGCGCATACCATACCGGTTCCGTCTCGCCCCGCGAGCACGCCATCTCAGCTCGTGGACATTTCTCCGGTTGTCGGAGGTTTTTCCCGGTTACTGGATGTTTCGCGCGGGTGAAGAGGGCTCTTCCAGCTTGAGCCGGACGACGGCGGGCAGGTTCTCCACCTCGAGCGCGTCGCGCATCCGCGGGATCGCCTTGCCGCCGAGGTGCCGCCGTACCTCCTCCATCGGCGAACGCTCGTCCGCCACGATCGCCAGCCGCACTCCGGGCTGCTTCCGCGTACCGGTCAGGTCGGCCTTCGCCCGCAGTATCGCAGGATGGTCGGACACATCCGTCTCCAGCGCCTTGGACACGCCGCCGGCCTCGACGTCCGTCTTCCCCGTCGGCCCCTGCGCCAGCCGCAGTCCGGACAGTACGTCCTTGCGGGCCTGGGCGAACAGCCAGCGCAGCCCGAGCGCCGCGAGCACCACCGAGACCACCGCCAGCACCCACCACAGCCACGGGTTGGCCGCGAAGAAGCCGGTCAGCCCCGGCCCGATCACCGGCTGGTCCCGCGCCCCCGCGCCGAACAATCCGAGCCCTCTGGCCAGTGCGTAGAGCCCGGGAAGGAGCAGCGCCAGGCCGCACAGCATCAGCCCCAGCCGGTTGCCCCTGGCCGTCTTACGTTCCATGGCGCCGGCCCTTTCCGTCGCGTACCGTCACCTTGACGTCCGGTGTGGACACGGGAGCCAGCGCGCGGATCTTCGCCGCGGCGGCCTGCCGTACCGCCTCGGTCAGCCGCGGCGCGGCCGTCAGCAGCGACGTCGTCGCCGTCACCCGGACGCGTCCCCGGCGCAGCCGGGCCTTGGCCTCCCTGACCCCGTCCACGTCCTCTACCGCGTGCCGCACCGCGTTGGTGAAACTGCGGCGCTGCATGCCCATGATCAGGTCACGGTCGCCGGTGCGCAGCGGCACGAACCGCGGCCGTCCCGGGATCAGCGCGGCCAGCAGCAGGACGAGCCCGAGCAGGGCCGCGATGGCGGCCCCCGTGAGCATCGCCGGGTCATTCCAGGGCGCACTGGTCGCCCACCGCCGCAGCGGCTCGTACGGCACGATGCGCGCCGCACCGCCGAACAGCGCCGAGATGATCTCGATCGCGGCGATGATCCCCAGCGCCATCAGCACCACCGAGGCGATCACCGCCGGCCACCTGCGCCATGGCCGGAACGCGTGCGCGGCGGCATGATTCGCCCGCCTGCCGCCCCGGCGCGGCGGGACGTCGGCCTGCGGGTGCGTGCCGGCCGCCGTCATGGCGTCCGCCCCATCGTCTCCCGGCGTGCGTACGTGGCGGTCATCGTGACTCCCCGCGGCCCGTCTCGCCGGCGCGCTGGGCCGGGACCATCGCGGTCACGTCGATGTCCACATGGCCGATGGCGAGTCCCGTCAAATGGTGGACCCTCGCCGCCACGTGACGGCGTATCCGCTCGGTGAGCGTGCGCAGCGGGGCCGGGTAGGCCACGGTCACGTCCAGGGCGAGCGTGGCCAGGCCGCCGTCCACGTTGGCGCTGGACCGCTCGTTCCACGGCACCGCGCCGCGCCGCCGTACTTCGAGCACGCCGTCCACTTCACGGGCCGCGCGCGCGGCGACCTGCGAGACCACCTGGTCAGGGATGATCGTCCGGCCGCGCCGCTCCGGCGGCGCCGCCGTGGGCGCCATGCCCGTCGTCTGGGTCATCGCCGTCTCGCGGCGAGCCGTGAGAGATCGACCTGGCCGCCCTCCATCAGGTGGCCGATCAGCAGGCCGACCGCCCCGAGAACGAGTACCAGCAGGAACGCGCCCAAGCCACCGAACGCTCCGGCGAACCCGAGGGCCAGACCTACGGTGAGGCCGATCAGCGGCCACAGTGGAAAGGTGTCCATTCCTGCCTCCTTGAGGCTTCGGTGTGGTGTTGAGCGTGCTTCAGGTGCTCATTTGCAGGTCGTCGATCGTCACGTTCACCGGTCTGCCGCCGGCCGCCTGGCCGACGGCCTCCCGTATCCGGTCGGCGACCTCGGGCAGCGGCGTGCCGTACCGGGCGGTGACCGCGATCTCCAGCCCGTCGTCCCGCAGCGCGACCCCACGGACCCGGCCGCCGGGCAGGTACGTCGCGATCGTCCCGAACGGGCCGCCGGACAGTTCCGCCACATCCGGGCACCCCGCCACCCGCTGCGCGATGTCCCGCACCAGCTCGTTCTCGGTGCGGACGCTCGGGTCGCCCTCGCGTTCCGGGGCGTCGTGGCGCGGGCGGGCGGGCTCGTCGGCGGGCGCGTGCCCGCCGGTCCCGCCCGGTGGCCCGGGCGGCGTCCCCGCCGCCGGGTACCCGCCGTTCACCGGACTCGCGACTCTTCCTGCTGCTGGCTCTTCTTCTGGTCGCCGGACTGCTTGTCGTCGCCGGGCAGGTACACGTCGTCGACCTTGACGTTCACCTCGGTGACCTCAAGGCCGCACATGCGCTCCACCGCCGTGATCACGTTCCGGCGTACGGCGGACGCCATGTCCGGGATCGCGACCCCGTAGTCCGCGACGAGGTTCACGTCCACGGCGGCCTGCCGTTCGCCCACCTCGACCGAGACGCCCTGGGTCGTGGGTCTGTCACCGCCGCCCACCATGCCGCGCACGGCGTTCAGCGCGCGCCCGGCGGCGCCGCCCATCTCGTGAACCCCGGACACGTCGCGCGCCGCCATCGCGGCGATCTTGGCGACGACGCCGTCGGCGATCGTCGTCTTCCCCTTGCCCGACTGCAACGGCCCGGCCGCGCCGGACTCCTCGGTGCGGGCACGGGGTACCGCTGCTTCCCTGTGCGTGGTCTCGGACACGTCGGTTCCCCCCGGCTCCTCGTACTTCCTCGTGGCCCACCTCAGTGACCCCCCGAGTGCCCTCCAAGTGCGCTCAGGGCATCCCAAAAAACGCGATATATCCACCTATTGCCGCAGGTCAGCGGCACAATCCGCACTTGATACCCTTTTTCCGGGTAGTTTCCGTGTCATTTCCCTTCGCGTACGGCCTCCTGGCCATCCGCTGGAAAGCCCCGGCGTCCTGCTGGCCGAAACCACTCGACGGCCTCAGTAGGCTCGTGCCGTACGGCATCCGACTGTCAGGGGCGGTCATTCAGTGCGCATAGCGAGGTTCACCACCGGCGAAGGCGTGACGTTCGGTGTGGTCGACGGCGGGCCCGGCGAAGAATTCGTCGCGGCCGTACACGGCCATCCGTTCGGCACGGTGCAGTTCACCGGTGAACGCAAACCCCTCTCCGAGGTGCGCCTGGTCGCGCCGATGCTGCCCAGCAAGGTCATCGCGATCGGCAAGAACTACGCCGACCACGCCCGCGAGATGGGCGCCGAGCCGCCGGCCGAGCCGGTGGTCTTCAGCAAGCCGTCCACCTCCGTGATCGGCCCCGGCGAGGCGATCGTCTACCCCGAGAAGCTCTCCGAACGGGTCGACTTCGAGGGCGAGCTGGCCGTGGTGATCGGCCGGCTGTGCCGCGACGTGCCCGTCGAGCGGGCCGCCGAGGTGATCTTCGGGTACACCTGCGCCAACGACGTGACGGCCCGCGACCTGCAAAAGAAGGACGGTCAGTGGACGCGGGCGAAGGGCTTCGACACCTTTTGCCCGCTCGGCCCCTGGATCCAGACGGATCTCGACCCGGCCGACCTCGCGATCACCACGACCGTCAACGGCGAGATCCGGCAGAGCGCCCGGACCTCCCAGCTCCTGCACGACATCCCCGCGCTGATCGCCTACGTGAGCGCGGTCATGACGCTCATCCCCGGCGACGTGATCCTCACCGGCACACCGGCGGGTGTCGGCCCGCTCAGCGTGGGTGACGAGGTCGGTGTCGGCATCGAAGGAATCGGCACTCTCAGCAACCGGGTGGTCTCCCGTGATTAGGGTTCGTTTCGCCCCCTCGCCCACCGGCATGTTCCATGTCGGCGGCGCGCGTTCCGCGCTGTTCAACTGGGCCCTCGCCGAACGGTACGGCGGGCAGTTCGTGCTGCGCATCGAGGACACCGACGCCGCGCGCAACCGGCCGGAGTGGACCGAGGGCATCATCTCCGCGCTCGCCTGGATCGGCGTCCACGGCGAGAACCCGGTCTTCGAGGGCCCCTACTTCCAGTCGGCCTACGAGCCGCAGCACCGCGAGGCGGTGGCCAAACTCCTCGCCGACGGCAAGGCCTACCACTGCGACTGCACCAGGGAGCAGCTTGAGGCCCGCACCGGCTCGGAGCACCGCGGCTACGACGGCCACTGCCGCGACCGCGGGCTAACCTCGGGCGCCGTCAGGTTCCGCACGCCCGACGAGGGCGTGACGGTCGTGGACGACGTGATCCGGGGGCGCGTGGAGTTCCCCAACGACGCCCAGGAGGACTTCGTCATCGCCCGCACCGACGGCTCTCCGCTGTACGTGCTGGCCAACGCCGTCGATGACATCACCCAGTCGATCACCCACGTGATCCGCGGCGAGGAACACCTGTCCAACGCCGCCCGCCAGCAGTTGCTCTGGCCCGCCCTCGGCGCGACGCCGCCGGTGTGGGCGCACCTGCCGGTGATCGTCAACGAGCAGCGCAAGAAGCTCTCCAAGCGCCGCGACAAGGTCGCCCTGGAGTCCTACCGCGACGAGGGCTACCTCGCCGAGGCGATGGTCAACTACCTGATGTTGCTCGGCTGGGGGCCGGGCGACGACCGCGAGATCATGCCGTGGTCGGAGATGGTGCCCCTCTTCCGGCTGGAAGACGTCAACTCCGCCTCCGCCTTCTTCGACGAGAAGAAGCTGCGGGCGTTCAACGGCGAGTACATCAGGGCGCTGCCGCTCGCGGAGTTCATCGCCCGCTGCGATCTCTTCCTCGACCCGTCCTGGGACCGCCAGGTCTTCGCCGAGATCGCACCGCTGGTCCAGACCCGCATCTCGGTGCTGTCCGAGGTGTCGGCCAACGTCGACTTCCTGTACCTTCCCGAGCCGGTGTTCGACCAGGCGAGCTGGGACAAGGGCATGAAGAACGCGCCCCGCGAGATCTTGTCCGGATACCTCGCCCGGCTGGAAACCGTCTCCTTCGACCCTGAGTCGCTGAAGACGGCCCTGGAGGAGGTCGGCGCGGAACACGGCCTCAAACTGAGCAAGGCCCAGGCCCCGATCCGCGTCGCTCTCACCGGCCGTACGGTCGGCCTCCCCCTCTTCGAGTCCATCCACGCCCTAGGCCCCGCCCGCACCCAGGCCCGCCTCCAGGCCGCCCTGACCCGCCTCACCCCCTAACCCCCGGCCCGGACCTCGGCGGTGAAGGGCTCCAGACCGCCGCCGGGGCGCAATGCGGCGGTGGCCTGTGCGGTGGCAGATCCGGCCCACCCTCAGGCTCTCGGTTCGGATATTGGCCGGAGGGTGGGCGGTTTGGCCCGGCCCTGGGGCCGAGAAAGGCTTAGGGCGGGGGTTCGGTCAGGAGAGGCCGCGGCGGGTGAGGAGGGGGGCGATGTCGGGGACGCGGCCGCGGAAGGTGTGGAAGGCGCTCATGGGGTCGATGCTGCCGCCCTTGCTGAGGAGTTCGCGGCGGAACCTGTCGCCGTTGGCGCGACGCAGGCCGCCGTTCTCCTTGAACCATTCCACCGTGTCCGCGTCGAGGACTTCGCTCCAGATGTAGGAGTAATAGCCGGCGCTGTAACCGCTGGACCAGATATGGGCGAAGTACGTACTGCGGTAGCGCGGCGGGATCAATGGGTGGTCGAGGCCCGCCTGGGAGAGGGCGTGGTTCTCGAAGGACTCCCAGTCGGACACCTCGGCCGCGCCGCCCTCGGTGTGCCAGGCCCAGTCGAGGAGAGCAGCCGCGAGGTATTCCACCGTGGCGTAGCCCTGGTTGAACCGCTCGGCTTCGAGCATCCGGTCGACCATCTCCCGCGGCATCGGCTCGCCGGTCTCATAGTGCCTGGCGTAATTGGCCAGGATCTCGGGCCACACCGCCCACATCTCGTTGACCTGCGACGGGTACTCCACGAAGTCGCGAGGCACCGCCGTACCGGAGACGCGGGGGAACCGCACGTCGGAGAACAGGGCGTGCAGGGCGTGGCCGAACTCATGGAACATGGTGTTGACCTCGCTGAAGGTCAACAGTGCGGGCTCACCGGGCGGTGGCTTGACGATGTTGAGATTGTTGACCACGACCGGCTTTTCGCCGAGCAGATCGGACTGCTTGACCAGGCTGTTCATCCAGGCGCCGCCGCGCTTGGACTCGCGGGCGTAGTAGTCGCCGAGGAACAGGCCGAGCGGTGTGCCGTCTTCCTCGAAGACCTCGAACACCCGGACGTCAGGGTGGTAGCCGCGAAGGTCGGGGCGGTCGGTGAAGGTCAGCCCGTACAGCTTGCCGGCCGCGTAGAAGACGCCGTCGCGCAGGACGCGGTCGAGCTCGAAGTAGGGCCGCATCCGCGCCGTGTCGAGGTTGAAGCGGGCGTTGCGTACCTTCTCCGCGTAGAACGCCCAGTCCCACGGCTCAAGGTCGAAGCCCGCCTCGGCGCGCAGGGCCTCGGCCTCTGCGTTGGCATTGGCGACGGCGGCCGGGACGAGCTTGGCCAGCATGTCGGTGACCGCCTGGGGCTCCGGCGCGGTCTGGTCCGCCACGACGTAATCGGCGTGATGCGCGTAGCCGAGCAGGAGGGCGCGCTCGGCGCGCAGGCGCGCCATCCGGGTGACGATGCCGGCGTTGGCCGTGCCGCCTCTGCCGGTCGCCGCCTTGTGCAGGCGCTCCCGCAGCTCGCGGTCGGTGAGCCCGCTCAAGGCGGGCTGGCCCGTCGGCAGGATCAGCGAGATCGCGTACTTGCCGTCGAGCCCGCGCGCCTTGGCCGTCTCGGCGGCTCCCTCGACCGAGACCCCGTCCAGCCGGGCAGGGTCGTCCACCACGATGGTGGCGGCGCTGGTGTCGGCCAGCAGGTTCTGCTCGAACTCGGTCGCCAGCCTGGACAGCTCGTCGTTGAGCCCCATCAGCCGCTGCTTGTCCTGGTCGTCCAACTCGGCGCCCGCGCGGACGAAGTCGGTGTGGTAGCGGTCAAGGAGCCATGCCTCGTCATCCGCCAGGGTCTCCCGAACGGCGTGCAACTCCTTGATCCGCCTGAACAGCGCGGGATCGAGCTTGATGGTGTCGCTGTGCTTGGCGAGCCGGGGGGTGATCTCCTTCTGGATCTCCCGGGTGCCCGGGGTGCTGTCGGAGGACACCTGGTTGAAAAAGACCGTGGACACGCGGTCCAGGATCCGGCCAGAACGTTCCAGCGCGGCGATCGTGTTGTCGAAGGTCGGCGGCTCGGGATTGCCCGAGATGGCGGCGACCTCGGCGAGCTGCTCCGCCATCCCGCGCTCGAACGCCGGCAGATAGTGCTCTTCGGCGATCTCCTCGAAGGGGGGCAGGTGGTACGGCAGGGCGCTGGGTGCGAAGAACGGGTTCGCGGTCAAAGTCGGATCTCCTCACGCGTGTCCTGGGATCTATCCTTCCGTACCCGGGATGCCTGTGGCACCCGCCGGGTATTCGTTTTGGCCTCGGCGGCAAAGCTGGGCTATCCTTGCCGAGGTCGCCGCGAGAGATTCCAGCGAGGATCACCGCGCGGTGGGGTATGGTGTAATTGGCAGCACGACTGATTCTGGTTCAGTTAGTCTAGGTTCGAGTCCTGGTACCCCAGCAGGTGTTGATTTAAGGCGGACGCCCTTCCGGGCAGCCGCCTTTTTCGTTGTCCGTTGCGGCCCTTCAGGCGAGGCCGTCGAGGATGTCGACGATCTGTTTCCATGCCGCCCGGCTGGGGGCGTGAGCGGTGCGGACGGTCCGCACGTCGAAGGTGTTACCGGGCGTGAGCGAGTCGGCCTCCTTGATCATCCGATTTTGCAGGGCCGGCGGGATGACCTGGTCTTCCGAGTGCCGGATGTAGGTGCGTGGCACGCGGCCCCACCTCTCCTTGCGCCCGCGAGCGTCGGCCGTCGCGATGTGCAGGCTGTCGTCGGGCAGCGAACCGTTGAGCATGGCCATGAACTCGGCCTCCGAAGAGTCGGCCATCAGCGCGGCCTTGAGCGGGCCCAGGAACTTCGGGTCGGCGAGCCGCCAGTTGATCCTGATCGCGCCGATGACCGACGGATCGGCCGCCACGCCGGCCAGGATGGCGCCGATCTTGCTCGGTTTTCCCTCCTGTGTCGCCAGATAGGCCTCGGCGCTGGCCAGCTTGGTGCAGCAGAAGGCCGAATCGTAGACAAGCCGGTCGATCAGGTCGGGCACCTCGTCGGCCGCCTTGGTGATCGTCACTCCGCCCATACTGCCGCCGACCAGGATGACGGGACCGTGCTTCGCCGCCCGCCGAACCGTCGCGACGGTCGCCGCCACATAGTCGGCAAGGGTGATCTCGGCCATCGCCGATGGCGCGGTGGCCAGCGCCTGCGCATCTTGTGGCACCTGGTAGGCCGGTCGGAACTGCTCGTCCGTCGCCGAGTGGCCGGGCAGCTCCACGGCGACCGTGCGGTGCCCGCGCAGGGCCAGCTCGGCATCTGCCGACAGCCCGCCATTGGCCCCCGTGACGAACACATAGGTGGTCACGCGCCGGCCCCGGCCGGCGGCGATGCCTCCGGCACCCGTCGCCCCGGCGACGGCGGCGGACTTCAGCGCGGTGCGGCGTGAGAAATCGTTCATGGGGCAAGCCTGGCAAGCGAGCCCCGGGTTGCGTATCGCCTGGTCGGCTCATCGATCGTGGGAGGCCCTATCCACCGATCGGTTGATACGGCGAATCCACCGATCGATGCGCTCCTTGGGCGATCCGAAGCCGGGGGCGCCGGCCGCATTCTTTTCGCATGACGGTGATTGATGTGCGCAACCTGCGCAAAGAGTACGGCCCGCATGTGGCGGTGGACGACGTGTCCTTCTCCGTGGAGCACGGGGAGATCTTCGGGATCCTCGGCCCGAACGGCGCGGGCAAGACCACCACCGTGGAATGCGTGGAGGGGCTGCGGCGGGCCGACGCGGGCACGCTCAAAGTGCTGGGGCTCGACCCGCATGCCGACGGCAAGCGGCTGCGGCGGCGGATCGGCATCCAGCTCCAGGAGAGTCAGATCCCGGAGCGACTGAAGGTGTGGGAAGCGCTCGACCTCCACAGCTCCTTCTACGACACCCCCACCGACTGGCGGCGGCTGCTCGACGACTGGGGGCTCGCCGCCAAGCGCGACACGCCCTTCGCAAAGCTCTCCGGCGGCCAGAAACAGCGTCTGTTCATCATGCTCGCCCTCGTCGGCTCTCCGGAGCTGGTCGTGCTCGACGAGCTCACGACCGGCCTCGACCCACAGGCGAGACGCGACACCTGGGAGCTGATCGAGAGGGTCAGGGCCGGGGGCGTCACCGTGCTGCTGGTCACCCACTTCATGGAGGAGGCGGAGCGGCTCTGCGACCGGGTCATGGTCATCGACGCGGGGCGGGTCGTCGCGGTGGACAGCCCCTCAGGGCTGATCTCGCGTGCCGTCCCCGAGCAGCGGGTGCGGTTCCGCCCCTCGGCCCCGCTGGACGAGCGGCTGCTGACCGGCCTGCCCGAGGTGACCAGGGTCAGCATGACGGGCACCCGGGTGGAGGTGTCCGGCAATGGCGACCTGCTGCACGCGGTGACGTCCGTGCTGGCCCGCCACCAGATCGTGGCCGCCGACCTCCGCATCGATCAGCCCAGCCTCGACGATGCCTTCGTGGTGCTGACCGGTAGTCGGTCAGATGGCTCTGGTGGTTCCCTGGGCGCTTCCGTAGGTGTGTCCGTTCATCGGCGTGGCTGATATCTGAGATGACGAGGAGAGCGGGATGACCGCACTTACGAAGTACGAGTTGAAACTGTTTCTGCGTGATCCGGCCGCGGCTCTGATCGTGCTGGTGCTGCCGGTGGGGATCGTCGCCCTGTTCGGTGTGGTCATGTCGCCGGGTGGGGGAGACGCCATCGAGACCTTCTTTCCTTCGGCGGCGATCGCGCTCGGCCTGGCCCAGCTCGGGATGAACCTCCTGCCCAGCACGATGGCCGGATACCGGGAGAAGGGCATCCTTCGCCGGATGGCCGGCACGCCCGTCCACCCGGCAGTGCTGCTCAGTGCCCAGCTCGTCGTGGGCGCGCTGTTCGCGCTGGTCTCCATGGCGCTGGTGGTGGCCGTCGGCGTCGTGGCCTTCGGGTTCGGGCCGCCTGGCAGCATTCCGGCGTTCCTGCTCACCTTCGTCCTGGGTGTCATGTCGCTGTTCGCGGTGGGGCTCCTGGTGGCGTCGATCGCGCCCAGCGGGCGCGTGGCGACCGGGATCGGCGTCGCGGTGTTCTTCGTGAGCATCGTGTTCGGGGGCATCTTCATGCCGGTGGAGAGCCTGCCCGCCTTCATCGCCGACGTGGGCGACTTCACCCCGCTGGGGGCCTTCATGCAGGCGCTTCGGGCCAGCTGGGCGGGGGCCTGGCCTGAGCCGTTGCACCTGGGGGTGATGTCCGTGGTCGCACTCGGATTCTCGCTGCTGTCGGCCAAGGTGTTCAGATGGGAGTGACCTTTTGGGGGTGATGGAGATGAGCTGGCTCGGGCCCGACGAGGGGGTCTCCGTGCGAAGCAGGGAGGTGTGGGTCTACCTGGCACTGGCGTACGCCCTGCTGGTGGTCGCTCTTCTCGCCGCACTCCTGCTCGGGCAGGTCATTTCGCAGACGTGGGTGTTCGTCGGCCTGGCCGCGTTGTGGCTGCCATGGATGCACTGGCTGTATCCCCGGCGCCGTACACACCAGGCGGTGACCATCGTCCACTATGTGGGCATCCTCGCCCTCGGCGGCGCCCTTGTGGCGACGAGCGTGGCCTTCACGCTCTTCCTCTCCATCGGCTACCCGCTGGCGGGTGTGCTGTTCCCGAAACGAGCGATCATGATCGGGGTCGCCGCCACGGCGATCACCACCGTGGTCGCGCAGAGCGATCCGAACGGGCAGGGGTTCGGACAGATCGATCTGATCACCGCGCTGCTCGGGCTGTCGGTGCCGCTGCTGTTCGTGGGATGGCAGGTCGGCCTGGAGAGCGAGCGGCGCAGAAAGGCCAACCAGCGTCTCCAGGCCGCGCTGGCTGAGAACGCCGGGCTGCACGCCCAGCTCGTCGCTCAGGCCAGAGAAGCCGGTGTGCTGGACGAACGGCAGCGGCTGGCCAGGGAGATCCATGACACCATCGCGCAGGATCTCGTGGCCTTGATCGGCCAGGTCCGGGCGGCCGAAGGGGCGCGCGACGACGTGGAGGAATGGCGGCGGCACGCGGACCAGATCGCCGTGCTGGCCGGCCGTGCCCTCACCGAGGCGAGGCGGTCGGTTCGCGCGCTGCAGCCAGAGCCACTGGACGGAGCGCATCTCCCCGACGCCCTGGCCGACCTCGCCGGCCGATGGAGCGAGGGCACCGGGATCACCCCCGATTTCGACGTGACGGGCGCGCCGCGGCGGCTCGTCGCCGGGGTCGAGGTGACGATCTTCCGGGTGGCCCAGG
Source organism: Spongiactinospora sp. 9N601 (assembly GCF_044326295.1). Taxonomy (NCBI): domain Bacteria; kingdom Bacillati; phylum Actinomycetota; class Actinomycetes; order Streptosporangiales; family Streptosporangiaceae; genus Spongiactinospora; species Spongiactinospora sp. 9N601. The sequence goes on along the minus strand of NZ_JBIRBB010000005.1, from coordinate 305,139 downwards.
AGGCGCTCTCCAACATCGCCAAGCACGCGAAGGCCGAGCGGGTCGGCGTGACGCTCGACTACCTCGACGACACGGTCCTGCTCGACGTTCGTGACGACGGCACCGGCTTCGACGAGAGCGCCGCCGCGTGCTCCGCCGGCTTCGGCCTCGACACCATGCGCCAGCGCGCCCGCGGCGTGGGCGGCTCGCTCACCATCGAGAGCAGCCCCGGCCAGGGCACCGCGGTAGCGCTCGCCGTCCCCGCGATCCCGGCCGACCCTGCGGATCCGGAGACCTTGCTGGAGGAGAGGTGATCGATCCGTATGGTCGCGGTACCGCGGCGAGGTGGTCTCGATGTCGGGCTTGTAGGGACTTGTCGGGTGTCGGGCGCGAGCCGGTGGGGCGGGGATGCCGATGGTGGTGACTGGTCGGTAATGGGCTGTGGTTTGGTGGTCTTCGCTGGTGCAGAGCGGCCGATGGCGTGGCGTGGCCGAGGTCGTGTTCGGGGTGGTCGGCGCTTCTGATCGGAGACGAGGCGCGCGCGACTTCACCGGCCACGGGCAGGGGCCTCAGAGGGCTGTTTTCGGTATCGGCGCGGTAGGGGCGTTTCGCACGGGACATGAGCTGAGCGGAGCAAGGCGGCCCCCGAATTGGGCGGCCTGGGTGAACGACTTGTGCTGGGGCCCATTCCGGCAGGGGGTCTTATCGGGTCGGAGTTGGAGGGTGGTTCGGTGGTGGGGTTGTGGTGAGTGGTGATTCGGGGGCTTCGGAACCGGTGATACGGGTGCTCATCGTGGATGATCATCCGGTGGTTCGTGATGGGCTGCGGGCGGCGTTCGCGGCGGTGGGGGATATCGAGGTCGCCGGCGAGGCCGGCGATGGGGCCGAAGCCGTGCGGCTGGCGCGGGAGCTGGTCGTCGATGTCGTGTTGATGGATCTTCGGATGCCCGAGATGGACGGCGTGCGGGCCATCCAGCGGCTTCGTGAGCTGGCACCGGAGATCCGGGTCCTCGTGCTGACCACCTTCGACACCGATGCCGACGTCCTCCCGGCGATCGAGGCGGGGGCCACCGGCTACCTGCTCAAGGACGCGCCCACCGAGGAGTTGCTGCGTGCCGTACGGGCCTCGCACCGAGGGGAGACGGTGCTCGCGCCGACGGTGGCCGGGCTGCTCGTCGGCCGCGTCAGAAAACCGGTCAAGAGCACGCTGAGCCCCCGCGAGATGCAGGTGCTGCGCCTGGTCGCGGGCGGGGCGACCAACAAGGAGGCGGCGGCCAGGTTGTTCATCAGCGAGGCGAGCATCAAGACGCATCTCCTGCACGTGTACGCCAAGCTCGACGTCCGGGATCGCGCGTCCGCTGTGGCCGAGGCGTACAAAAGGGGGCTGTTGGGCTAAATTGACACGGATGCACAACCCTTCGCAAGAGTTCAGGGTCAATGGCTCCTTCGGGAGGTTTCTGCTGCCGTTCGGGGCTCCGCTGGTGATGTTCTTCCTGGTCATGCTGTTGCTCGGGGCGATCTTCACGACCACGACGGTGGGTGGCGTCCTGGTCGGCCTGGTCGGGACCGGCGTCTTGGTCGGAGTGCTGGCGAGGAAGTACGCCAAGATGGTCGACCGCACGGTCATCCGGTTCTCGCCGTTCGGTGTGGAACTGGAAGATGGCTCAGGATTTCGGGCGCGCCTGGCCTGGGGCGACATCACGCGGGTCGGCGAGGTGCAGAGCAGGATGGCGAGTCCTCGGACGATCGGCCGCCCCGGCGGGATGCGGGTCCGCGCGGGCGCGATGCATTCGCTGGGCCTGATCGGCTGGGGGGAGCGGGTGGTTCCGCAGCGGATTCCCGCATGGATGCAGCAGCAACTGGCGGCGGTCCCGGCGGACCAGCGCACCGGCCGGCCCGAGGTGTCGATCCCGCTCGGCGCGATCGATCCGGCCTGGCAGGACGGCGATATGGGGAACTGGGTGGCACGGTACCGTCCTGACCTCATGCAGGTCGGCGCGTAAGGGGCGGTTCGGCGCAGCATGGGCTGGCCGTGTGTCGCACCTCTCGGGGCCGCATATTGCTGACGCGCTGAGGGCGGGCAGGGTCCGACGAAGATGGATCGGGGCTGGTCGGTGGGGGGTCACGTCCACGAACGTGGTGGATGAATCGATCTTCGAGTGATCCTGTTTCTGCAGGTTAAGTGGTAAGTGTCTGCGGGAGTGCGTTCCGGGCCGGTGCGTCGCCGACGATGAGCTGGACGCGGGCCTTGGCCGGGACGTCCAGGCCCATGTAGCGGCGGGCTTCGGTCCATTCGTCGGCCTGCTCGGCCGGCACCGCGCCGACCAGCCGGATGATGGAGGGCCGGTCGGGGAAGACGCCGACCACGTCGGGGCGGTGACGGATCTCTTTGTTCAACGTTCTCGTGGGCTGTTGGACCAGACCTGGCGTCAGGTGCTCGCAGGTGGCCGGGTACTTGGCCTCCAGGGCGTCGATGACCCAGGCCGGCCGGCTGCGGACCTGCTCGGCGGTGGGCTGGTCGAAGATGGTGCGCACCAGCGTGGCCACCCATGGGTGGGGTCACGTCCATGGCCGAGGCGTTGATGTCGGTCGTGGGTGGTGTGGCGTCTCCTCGGGATGGGCGCGGGTGATCTTCCGAGGCTGGGGGCGATCGACGTCTTCTTGTCTGGCGCTGGGGGTGGCGTAGTGGTGGATGGGGGCTGAGGGGGTGTTGTCTGGCATCTTCGGGTGGGGGTGCCGGTGAGGCTTTGTGGGCGGCTTGGCCTTTTCTTGTTTTGGCGTGGGTTTCGTAGATCGGGGCTTTTGGGGTGGGCTTGTGGCGTTCCTGCTATGGGGGGTCGTAGCAGTCGTAGTTGCGTTGCGCGTGAATTCGGCCGTTGCGGAAGTCGAGGAATGTGGCGATGTGCGCGCGTAGTACTCGGCCGTCTTTTGTTTCGCCGGTCCAGCGGACTTCCAGGGCGACCCGGTCGCCTGCCGCGATGGCATTGACGACCTCGAAGTCCTGGTGGGTCAGCAGTGTGGCGCCTCGTTCGGCGGCTTGGAGAAGGCCGGTCAGGTCGCGCTGGGCGCCCTCGGGGGAGAGCAGGTTCGGTAGCTCCTGTTGCACGACGTCCTCGTCGAAGAAGCGTGCGAGTGCGGCGCCGGTTGCGCCATCGGCCACGGCCTGGTGGTAGCGCAGGGCGATGGAGAGGTTGTCGTCCATATTCACAACCATAGTTGTGTATCCGTGGTTGTGGAATACTTGGAGTCGTGCAACCTGATGATCTTGATGTCGGCACCCTCGCCTTGTTCGTCGGCTTCGCGGCGGCTGACGCCGTGCAGGAGCGGTTGGCGGCCGAGGGGTATGACGATCTTCGCTTCTCGCACGGCTACGTCTTCCAGCACCTCATTGAGGATGAGCCGGGTGTCGGGGAGTTGGCAGACAAGCTCGGGGTGACCCAGCAGGCGGTGTCCAAGACCATTGGCGAGCTTGAGCGCCTTGGCTACGTGGAGCGGGCGGCGGACCCGCGTGACGCGCGCATTCATCGCATCCGGTTGACCGCGCGCGGGCGGGACGCGGTGATGGCCGCCCGCCGGCTGCGGGCAGAGATGGAGGAACGTCTCGCGCTGGCGGCGGGGCGGGGGCGGTTGGCGGATGCGCGGGATGTGCTGGTGGCGGCACTTGATGCGCTGGGTGGGACCGTGGCCGTGCGCGATCGGGAGGTCCGGCCCCCTCGGTGACGGCGGGGCTGTGGTGGTCGTTTCGGGGTTCGGGGCGGAAAGGGCGGTCCTCGCGCTGGTGTGTTCGGTGCTGTGAGGCTGCCTGAGGCCGCGGTTTTTGTGGGGTTCGTGGTCGCCAACGCGGTGGGCGAATGAATAAGCGGCTGCGGGAAGCTTCTTTCTCGGGAAATACGGCGAAGCCATGGCCGGTGCCGGAATTTGCTATTCCGTGGGCACTGGCGGTGGGCGTCCGGTGTTCGTTTCTGCCGCCATCACCGGGTGAGCATGGCGGCGGTCCAGTTGATGTAGGCGGCCGGGAGGGCGGCGAGGGAGTCGGCGATCGCGCCGCGCGGGAGGCCGGGGATCACGGTCTCGGCGGCCATCTGGCGGCATCGTTCGATCGTCTGGTCGATCATGCCGCTGCGGCGGAGCGCCTGTAGTGCGCGGTCGGCCTCGGCGTCGGTGAGGCGGCGGCCGAGCAGGTCGCGTACGTCGCCGAGGCTCGGGTCGCCCAGGGACCACAGCAGCGGAAGGCTGTAGACGCCGTGCCTCAGGTCGCTGCCCGCGGGCTTGCCCAGGATGGCGGGGTCGCCGGCCAGGTCGAGCAGGTCGTCCAGGATTTGGAAGATCACGCCGAACCGCTCGCCGTACATCGCGAGCCGTACGCGCTGTTCGGGGGACGCGTGCGCGCACTGGGCGGCGACCAGGCAGCTCGTGCGGAACAGTGAGGCGGTCTTGCCGGTGATGGACCGCATCGCGTCCTCGACGGATCGCGCGGGGTCGAACAGGCTCGCGGTCTCCTGGTACTGGCCCTCCGCCAGTTCCACGACGGTGGCCGCGAGGGTCTCCGCGACCGGGCGGGACACCGCGGTGAGCGCGGCCAGCCCGGCTCTGGCCAGCATGAAATCGCCGATCACGAGTGCGCGGGGGTCGCCCAGCTCGGCGTTGAGGGTGCGGGTTCCGCGGCGTTCGGCGGCTTGGTCCATGAGGTCGTCGTGGACCAGTGAACCGGCATGGATCATCTCGACGCAGGCTGCTCCGGTCACCAGGCGACGGGTCATGGAACCGCCGAGCGCGAGCCCGGTCGCCAGGGTGAGTGCCGGTCGCAGCCGCTTGCCGCCCGCGGAGGTGATCCTGTCCGCGGCCTTGTTGATCGCGGGGATTCTGGAGGAGTTGCTGAGGCGCCGGATGGTCGCTTCGACCCGGCGGAGTCCGTCGCTGATGGTGGGGTGCGCGGCGAGGGTTCCGGCGGGGGCGTCGGCCGGTGGGCCGTTGGATGGACGCCCGTTCGGGTTCGGCGGGGCGGTGACCTGGAGGGGAGTGGGGGAGTTCGGTGTGCCGGTGTGTGCGGGTGTGGGCAGTGGGTTGGGCTGTCGGAGTGTGTCGGCCTTGGTGGCGGCAGGACGGGTGCGTGTGTCCGGCCGGGAGGTTGCGGTGTTCGCGGACGGGCGGACGGCTGTTCCAGCCCGTGGTGGGCGCGGTGTGGTCGTGTACGCCGGTGCGGGCGCGGCGGCGCGCGGCGAGCCGGTCCGTTGGGGCGCGCCGGCTATGGCGGCGGTGGCGGTCGGTGGGTGGGGTCGGGGTGTCGGGGTCGCGCTGGTTTGTGCGGGCTGGGCGTACGGCGGTGTGAGGTTGGCCGATGGCGTTGAAACGGCGGTGGTGGCGGTTGTTGGGCGGGGCTGAGGTGCTTGGGGTGTGTGCGTTTGTGCGGGCTGGATGCTGGTCCGCTGGGGCGGGCTGGTCTTAGGGGCGGTGATGGTCGCTGGGGGGGTTTGTGGGCCAGTGGGGTACATCGGTGCAGGGGTGGCGGGGCGTGGTGATGAGGGCGATTGGGTTGCTTGGGCCGGGGTGGCCCACGGCGGGCTTGGTGTGGCCGTGGCCGTCGTGGGTTTTTGGGTGCGGGTCCTGTTCGTGGCGGAGGTGGTTCGTGTGGTGGACGCGTTCGTCTCGGGTGGGGGAGGGGTGTTGCCGGGGCGAGCGGTGGGGGGTTGGGGCTTGGGCCGCTGCTGGGTGGGCGGTGTGACATTTGCCGTCATGCCTCCCACCGTGCATGGCGGGTGCTGAGCGTTGGCTGAGACCGGCTGAGCCCGTTCTCAGTTCTGTGTCAAGGGCGTCGGGCTCACCTTCGCCCGCCGGGCGCTAAGCGTTTTGCCCACCACTTTGGGTGCGGTAGAGTTACAGCCGTCGCCGGGGAGGTCCGGCGCAGGGAAGGGCCTAAAAGCCCTTCCGGCCTGTAAGGTCCCGTCGTCTAGTGGCCTAGGACGCCGCCCTCTCAAGGCGGTAACGCCGGTTCGAATCCGGTCGGGACTACACGTTCGACTCCAACCCCTTGGAAGCATCCAAGGGGTTTTTTCGTGTTCTCTCCCGGTGGCACTTGACTAGAGAGCGCCACTATCTAACTCTTGGAGAGTGACACTATCTAATAATATCGCCTTGCTGGCGGACGGACGGGAAGAGCTGATCGACGATCTCGTGCTGCCGTCAGGGAGGCCGGTCCTCGGCTGGGAGCGCAAGCCGCACGGTTGGTGTCGTGGTGACGCGTGCGTTCCGGCCTCCCGGTCCGCCGCCGCCGAGTTGCCACCGGCCCCCGGTACGGCGGAGCCCGGGATCGACCTCGTCGCGTTCGCTCAGATGCTGGACCGCCAGGTCGTCGTGGATCTGGAGGAGGGTGTGGTGGCCGTCGGCGAGCCGGCCCGGCTGTCCGTGGACGAGGCCCCCGGCTTCACGCTCGGCGACGACTTCACACTGTCCGCCCGCCGGGGCACGAAGGTCGCGCTCGTCTTCTGGGCGTCCTGGTGTGGCTGCCGGTACGACCTGGCGGCCTGGGACGACCTGCACCGCGAGCTGCGGGAGTACGGCTTCGGCGTGGTCAGCGTGTCGCTGGACCGCCGGGCCGAGGACGCCGAGCCTTGGACGAAGGACCTCGCGCACACCGCGCTCGTGGACACGGAGGGGCGGGTGGCGGAGCTGTACAACGTGATCAATGTCCCGACCGTGGTGTGGATCGACGAGGACGGCCGTATCGCCCGCCCCCAGGACACCATGACCGCCACCGACACATTCCGGTCGATGAACGGCCTGTCCTCGGAGGCCGCCACGGCGGCGCTGCGCCGGTGGGTGCGCACGGGGGAGAGCGGCCTGAGCGGGCATGCCGTACGTGAGCACCTGCGCACGCCGACCGATGACGAACGACTGGCCCGGCTGCACGGCCGGATCGCGGCCTGGCTGTTTCGCCGGGGGCGTACAGCGGCGGCCGGGCGGCATCTGGCGAAGGCCGCCGAACTCGCGCCCCACGACCTGTCGATCCGGCGCGGACTGATGCCGCTCGCGGGAGTGGATCCCTTCGGGGACGAGTACTTCCGGCTGCGGGAGGAGCTGGAGCGGGCAGGCGTCATGATCTACCGGCCGCTGCCCGACTGGCACATCGCGGACTGACGGGCCGCGTATCGGCTCAGGGCACCTGATGGTCCTAAGAGGTACTCCAACGGGCTCATGGCGAGTTACAGAGCTCCAGAGGGCCGGGTAGACGCCGGCAAGGGAGAGGCAGCGGCGATTGCGCGCTGGGAGGGGAATGGGCCGGGCGGGAAGGCGGCCGGCCGCGCCGGATGTGACAGGGGGACGGCCATATGGAATGCGGCGAGTGGATGACGCGTGGCGAACTGAAGCACGGGATGTCGCCGTGGAAGCGGCGCCTGTCCCCGGGCGGGTGAGTGGGAATGCCGTTGCTCGTGGCGTGGGTGGTCGAGCGGTCGAACCCCACCTCGGGGACGTAGTCCGGCGGCGAGCGTGAACGCGTGGCGCGGTGGAGTACGGGAGATGGCGTGAATTCCGCCTTGGTGGTCGTCAGGCGGCGGCTGTCCCGGGCGAGTGGGCGGGAGTGCCGTTGCTCGTGGCGTGAGTGGTCGGGCCACGCTTGCAGGCGCGTTGCCGAGAACAGAGCGAGGTGAGATCCGGGGGTGAAGCCCGGTGAATAAGCCTTCGTGTGGGATGCCCGGGGATGGCGGGTGGGGGCCCGGAGTGAGCTTTGGAGCGGGGGCTGTAGGTCGTGCCGAGTGTGGCCGGGGCCCGAGAAGTTGGGGGGTGGAGGAGTCGGGTCCTGGCGGAGCGGGTCAGTTGGCGGAGGAGCGGGCCTTGAAGAGGGCGCGTTTGGCGGCCTTGCCGACCTGGCGGTCGGGGTGGGCCTGGCCGATGGCTTCGAGGAGCTCTTCCAGGTGCGGGTGCCGGACCTTCCAGATCACGTCGAGCAGGTTGGACAGGTCGGCGGCCGGGCCGATGTCGTGCAGGCTGCTCACGAACTCCTGGCGGCCGAGGCCGGCCGAGATCGTCCACATGTCGAGGATCAGCCAGTGGGTGTCGGCCTGGGTGGGCTCGGGCGCGCCGTCCACGCCGAGCTGGGTGAGGTGGGTGGCGGCGTACGGCCGCAGCGAGGAGATCTTCAGGGCCTCCTGCCAGGCCGTCACCGCTTCGTCGCCGAGCGACCCCACCATGCTCGCCGCCTGGACGCGGACCAGCGCGTCGGCGTCGTCTTCCGCCGCGGCCCGCAGCAGCTCCCTGGCCGCCTGGCCGGGCTCGCGCAGCGCCATCCAGGCGGCGAACTCGGCGTCGGCCTCCTCCTCCGGCAGCTCGGCGCTGAAGGACAGCAGGTCCAGGGCGGTCATGGCGTCGATCGAGGGGCGGGCGTCCACCTCGATGTCGGCGTCGTCGACCAGGTGGATCACGCCCTCGAAGCCGAGCGGCGTGAGGCGGATCTCGTCGCCCTCCACGGTGATCATGCCGTAGCCGCGCAGCCAGTCGACCACCGAAGCCAGCGGGTCGCCGTACTGCTCGGTGGCGGCGGACCAGGCGTCGGCCCCCAGGTCGTCGAGGTCGGCCACCGCCTCCTCCAGCTCGGTGCGCAGCTCGCCCAGATCACGGGAGCCCTGGGCGGCCAGCAGGCGGACGAGCGCGGCCCTGGTGAGCCCGGAGAGCGTGAGCGTCAGCTCCTCGTCATCGAGCTCGGGATCGCCGTAGTCGACCGACTGCAGGCCCAGCAGCCAGACGTCGAGCACGTCCTCGTCGTCGTCGAACGGCCAGGCGGCGGTGTCGTCGTCGACCCCGACCGTGTCGTCGCCCTGCGGCAGCAGGAACTCCAGATCGACCGCGAGGTTCCAGATGTTCCACAGGGCCGGGACGCGCTGGGCCAGCGAGATGTCGCCGTCGGTGGCGGGCGGCGGCTCCGGCAGGCCGACGGCCTGCAGCGCCTCATGGATCTCCGCGTCGTCGAGCAGGTTCTCATCGCCGATCTTGCGTGACGGCCCGACCCAGATCGCGAGGTCGCGAGTCGTCGTGAGCAGCGGCACCTGGCGCGCGGCGGCGGCCAGCTCGACGTCGGGGCGCAGCCGGATGGTGGGCAGCGCGCCGATCACGTCGGCGAACGGCTCGAAGTCACCCAGGCTCTCGGCCTCATCGTCATCGTCGCCGTCGTAGTCGACGTCGTCCATCGCCTCCAGGAAGTCGTCCTCCAGATCGTCGAGCTCGTCGAGGAGCGCGTCGAGCTTGTCGGAGCCGTCCGCAAGCTTGCCCGTCTCGGACAGGAACGTGAGGTAGGCCCGGACGGCGGGGATCATCCCCTCGGCGGCCTCCTGCGGATCCTCGATGACCTGAGGCATGCGGTCGAGCAGCACGGTGCGAAGGTCGGTGCGCCTCCACCTGCCGATGTGGGGGGACGCCGCCAGCCGGTGCCAGAGCACCGCGGGCCCCACCATGTCGGGATCGCTGTCGGGCGCATGCTCAGGCGCCCACAGGATGAACTCTTGGAGCAGGGGACGCAGCTCCGCGGCGGCTGCCTCGATGCGATCTGTCACTCGCCCAGGCTAGTCGGCCGGAAGGGCGCTCGCCTCCCCATATCCGTTGGTCGATGCCGGGAATTGCGTATTGCTTGCGACATGCGGGAGGAGGAGGGGCGCCTCGGGCTCAGTTGGCCCGGCGCATGGCCTCGGTGATCCGCTCGGCCGCGGTGACGACGGGGGCGGCGTGCAGGCGGCCGGGAGTACGGGTCAGCCGTTCGATCGGGCCGGACACCGACACCGCGGCGATCACCTTGCCGCCGGCCCCGCGCACCGCGGCCGACACGCTGGCGACGCCCTGCTCGCGTTCGCCGACGCTGTGCGCCCAGCCGCGCCTGCGCACGCTCGCCAAGGTCGCGGCGGTGAACTTCGCGCCGCGCAGCCCGCGGTGCAGGCGGTCGGGCTCCTCCCAGGCCAGCAGCACCTGCGCGGCCGACCCGGCGGTCATCGGCAGCGCGGTGCCGACCGGTACCGTGTCGCGCAGCCCGCTGGCCCGCTCGGCCGCGGCGACGCAGACCCGCTCATCGCCCTGCCGCCGGTACAGTTGGGCGCTCTCCCCGGTGAGGTCGCGCAATTGCGTGAGCACGGGGGAGGCCACGGCCAGCAGCCGGTCCTCGCCGGCGGCGGTGGACAACTCGGAAAGCCGCGGGCCGAGCACGAAACGCCCCTGCGTGTCGCGGGCGACGATGCGGTGGTGCTCCAGGGCGACGGCGAGCCGGTGGGCGGTGGGCCGGGCGAGCCCGGTGGCCTGCACGAGCTGCGCCAGCGAAGCCGGCCCCGCTTCCAGGGCATTGAGCACGAGAACCGCCTTGTCCAGTACGCCGACTCCGCTAGAGTTGTCCATAAGCCGATACTGCAGTCTCGCGATATGAGAAAGCAAGTCAGAAAAGTGGGAGGCGAGCCAATGGGCCGCACACTGGCCGAGAAGGTCTGGGAGCAGCACGTCGTGCGTCGTGCCGAGGGAGAGCCGGACCTGCTCTACATCGACCTGCACCTCATCCACGAGGTGACCAGCCCGCAGGCGTTCGACGGCCTTCGCATGGCCGGGCGCAAGGTGCGCCGGCCAGAGCTGACCATCGCCACCGAGGACCACAACGTACCGACCGTCCTCGGGCCGATCAGCGACCCCGTCTCCCGCACCCAGGTCGAGACGCTGCGCAAGAACTGCGCGGAGTTCGGCGTCAGGCTGCACCCGATGGGCGACGCCGGCCAGGGCGTGGTCCACATCATCGGGCCGCAGTTCGGGCTGACCCAGCCGGGCATGACGATCGTGTGCGGCGACTCGCACACCTCCACGCACGGCGCGTTCGGCGGCATCGCCTTCGGCATCGGCACCTCCGAGGTCGAGCACGTGCTGGCCACCCAGACGCTGCCGTCGTACCGGCCCAAGACCATGGCCATCGAGGTCGGCGGCGAGCTGCCGGTCGGCGTGACCGCCAAGGACCTGATCCTGGCCATCATCGCCAAGATCGGCACCGGCGGCGGCCAGGGTCACATCGTGGAATACCGCGGCGAGGCCATCCGCAAGCTCTCCATGGAGGGGCGGATGACGATCTGCAACATGTCCATCGAGGCGGGCGCGCGGGCCGGCATGATCGCGCCGGACGAGACCACCTTCGCCTACCTCAAGGGCCGCGCGCACGCTCCTTCGGGGGCCGCGTGGGACACCGCGGTCGAGTACTGGCGGTCGCTGCGCACCGACGACGACGCCGTCTTCGACAAGGTCGTCGAGATCGACGCGAGCACGCTCACGCCGTTCGTGACGTGGGGCACCAACCCGGGGCAGGGCGCGCCGCTGAGCGCGGCGGTACCGGCTCCGGAGTCGTTCGACGACCCGATCGCCCGTTCCGCGGCCGAGCGCGCGCTGGAGTACATGGACCTCAAGGCGGGCACCCCGCTGCGGGAGATCGCGGTGGACACCGTCTTCGTGGGCTCCTGCACCAACGGCAGGATCGAGGACCTCCGGGCGGCGGCCGACATCCTGCGCGGCCGGCAGGTGGTCACCCGCACGCTGATCGTCCCGGGCTCCATGCAGGTCAAGAGGGCCGCCGAGGAGGAGGGCCTTCACGAGGTGTTCAAGGCCGCGGGCGCGGAGTGGCGCGAGGCGGGGTGTTCCATGTGCCTGGGGATGAACCCGGACACGCTGTCCCCGGGAGAGCGCAGCGCCTCCACCTCCAACCGCAACTTCGAGGGCAGGCAGGGCAAGGGCGGCCGTACGCACCTGGTGTCGCCCGCCGTGGCCGCCGCCACGGCCGTGACCGGCCGCCTGACCGCCCCCGCCGACCTCTGACGACCCCGGCCAAGGACCTAAGGAACCGACCGACCATGGACGCATTCACCACCCACACCGGCCGCGCGGTGCCGCTGCGCCGCAGCAACGTCGACACCGACCAGATCATCCCCGCCGTCTGGCTGAAGCAGGTCAGCCGTACCGGCTTTGAGAAGGGCCTGTTCTCCGCATGGCGCGAGGACCCCTCCTTCGTGCTCAACGACCCGGCCTACCAGGGGGCCTCGATCCTGGTGTCCGGCCCCGACTTCGGCACGGGCTCCTCGCGCGAGCACGCCGTGTGGGCGCTTCAGCAGTACGGCTTCCGCGCCGTGATCTCCGCCAGGTTCGGCGACATCTTCCGCTCCAACTCCACCAAGATGGGCCTGCTCCCGGTGGTCCTGCCGGGCGACACCGTCGAGGCGATCCAAGCCGCCGTGGAGGCCGACCCGTCCCTCGAACTGACCGTTGACCTGCGCGAACGCGAGGTCAGGTGGGGGAGCGAGAAGGCCGCCTTCGAGATCGACGACTACACCCGCTGGCGGCTCCTGGAGGGCCTGGACGACATCGGCCTGACCCTGCGCGCGGCCGACGCCATCACGGAGTACGAGAATGGTCGGCAGCGATGGCTGCCGACGACCGCCTGAAAGCCCCCGCCTCCCACCCCGCGCTCTGGTCTGAGGAGTGAAGGGGCCCGTGAGGGCGCGCCGGTGCTCTGGTCTGAGGAGTGAAGGGGCCCCGCGAGGGTGCGCCGGTGCTCTGGACTGAGGAGGGAAGGAGCGAGGGACGAGCGGATGAGCGACGAGGGAAGCGCGCCGGTTATCAGCGCCCGAGCCGCGACGCGCAGTGTCGCATTGGGTACGGACGAGCGGATGAGCGGCGGGGGAAGCGCGCCGGTTGTCAGCGTCCGAGCCGCGACGCGCAGCGTCGCGTTGGGTACGGGCGTGTGGATGAGCGGCGGGGGAAGCGCGCCGGTTGTCGGCGTCCGGGCCGCGGTGCGTAGCGTCGCGTTGGGTGCGGGCGTGTGGATGAGTGGCGGGGGAAGCGGGCCGGTTGTCGGCGTCCGGGCCGCGAGGCGACGCGTCAGCGTCGCGAGCGACGTGGTTTGTCCTGGGATGCGCTCACCGTGAGCACGCATGGGACCGGGCGCGGTCGTGTCCGGAGCGACGAGCGATCGAGTGAGGAACGAACGAGGGAGCGAGGAGCGGAGGACGCGGCCTTGAAGGCGCCCGGGCCCCGCGCGAGCGAAGCGAGCGCCATGGACACAGGCACAGATCTTGCGAGTGGGTTGCGGGAGGCGCATCGGCGGGTGCGGGCCCTTTCCGGGGCGGCGGACCGGCGGGAGCGGCTGGCCCGGCGCCTGGTGGCCATCTGCGACGCCGCCAAGCTGGACCTCGGCAGCGCCGCCGCCCGCCTTTCCGTCTTCCTCGACGATCTTGCCGCGCTCGAATCCGGCAGGGACCCGGAGACCCTGCCGGAGCAGGGCTCCGACACGCCGAGTAGGCGCAACATGCCCCTCGGTGATTGAGTCCTGGGCCACCTTCCCCTAATTTCAAGCGGGAAGGGGTTTGGTGAACCGTTGCCTGGTGTGCTGGAACCCCGTGCCGTTACAGGGGGAGCAACCTAAATGAACAAGCGGGAACTCGTCGACGCCATCTCGGATCGGGTCGGCGACAAGAAGACCGCCAACGAGGCGGTGAATGCCGTCCTGGACGCTATTCAGAAAGCGGTCGCGGGCGGGGACAAGGTCTCGATCACCGGGTTCGGCGCCTTCGAGATGGTGCACAAGCCGGCTCGTACGGCGCGCAACCCTTCGACCGGTGCGCCGATCAAGGTGGCCGAGAGCTGGGCGCCGCGATTCCGTCCGGGGGCGGACTTCAAGGAGCAGGTCAACGCCGGGGGCAAGAAGTCGGCGAAACGGAAGTAAGCGCTTCACCTGTCCGGGCGCTCGGGGCGATCCACGCCTCGGGCGCTCGCGCCTTTCCGGCGACCCACGTCACTCGGGCAGCGGGAAGGTGGACAGCGTGATCACGGTGATCTCGCCGTCGGCCACCTTGATGTTGACCCGCTGCCCGGAGCGCAGCAGCCGCAGCGGCCCCGCGTCGAAGGCCCTGGTGCCGAAGGTCAGCACGCTGCCGTCGTCGAGGAAGACCGTCCCGGAGCGGGTCTGCTGGTCGTATGTACGTACCGTCGCCTGCACGCCCCCAGCCTAGGCCGTCCCGCCGGGGTCGCCCAGGATGAGCCTGGCCACCTCCGCGGTGCGCGGGCCGACGCCCAGGGTGACCGCCTCGGCGAGGTCGACAGGGGTGTCGACGTCTCGTCGTACCGAGGGGATGTCGTCCCGGTCGAGTTCCTTGGCGCCGCGCCCGAGGTGCCTGGCGCGTGACTCGCCGCCGAAGCCCGGGGTGAACGGCACGCCCGGCATGGTGCCGTAGAAGGTGGTGCCGATCCCGGCCGCGTCGGGGACGAACGCCATGTCGAAGTCGGCCGCGGCGGCGAGCGCGACGTCGAGTTCGGCGGGGCGCAGGGCGGGCAGGTCGGCCTGGAGCGCTCCGACCGCGTCACCGGGCGCCAGGCGTACGGCCTCCGCCGCCCCGAAGCGCAGCGCGGCGTTGAGGCCCGCCTGCGGATCGTCCACCACATGGCCGCCCACCTCGGCCAGCGCCTCCGCGGCCTGCGGGTCACCGGTGACCACGACGACCCGCGCCACGCGCGGGCAGCGCAGTGCCGCCGAGACCGTGTCGCAGGCGATCGCGACGGCGAGCGCCGTGCGGTGGGGTCCGGCCGCCCTGGTCAGCCGGGTCTTGGCGGCCACCAGCGTCTTCACCGGCACCACGAGGGACCAGGCGGAACTTTGCGATGCGCGCATACCCTTAAGCATCGCGCCTCGACACCCGACGCGGGCAACCGGGAGACTTGCGGCGCATCAGCGCCGTCGACAGGAGGAGCCGATGAGCCGCATGGACCGACCTTCGCGCTTTTGGGAATCGGTGGCCGTGGTGTTGCTGAAGCCGGCCATGCTGCTGCTGACCAAGCGCGACTGGCGGGGCGGCGAGAACATGCCGCGGACCGGCGGAGTGATCATCGCGGCCAACCACCTGTCCTGGACCGATCCGATGCTGCTCGGCCACTTCCTGTACGAGCACGGCCGCTGGCCGGTGTACCTGGCCAAGTCCGGGCTGTTCTCGGTCCCGGTGCTCGGCAAGATCATCGCTTGGCTGCGCACGATCCCGGTCTATCGGGGCAGCTCCGAGGCCGCGCGCTCGCTGAGCGCCGCCGAGCGGGGGATCGAGGGCGGCGCGAGCGTGATCTTCTACCCGGAGGGCACCTGCACGCGCGATCCCGGCCTGTGGCCGATGAGCGGCAAGACCGGGGTGGCCCGGCTGGCGCTGGCCACCGGCGCGCCGGTCATCCCGGTCGCGCACTGGGGGGCGCAGGAGCTGCTGCCCTACGGGAGCAAGCGGCTGCGGCTCTTCCCGCGCAAGACCTTCCACTTGAAGGCGGGCCCGCCGGTGGACCTGTCCCGGTACGCCGGGCGGGCCACGGACGGCGCTGCGCTGCGGGACGCCACCGCCGACATCATCGCGGCGATCACGGCGCAGCTCGCCGACATCCGTGGGGAGGAGCCGCCGCCGGCCCCCTTCGACCGGAACACCCCTGTGGGCGAACCGGGGAAGCGCTCCGACGGCTGATCACGGCGTACGGTGATGAAATGAGCAAAGCTGCCGTATTCGGGACCGGTTCGTGGGGCACCACGTTCGCGATGATCCTGTGCGCCGCCGGTACTCGGACGACCCTGTGGGGCCGGCGGGCCGAGATCGTCGAGGCGATCGACCGGGAGCATCGCAATCCCGACTACCTGCCGGGCGTGCCGCTCCCGAGCGAGCTGCGCGCCACCACCGACCCGGCGGCGGCTCTGGACGGCGCGGACTTCGTGGTGCTCGCCGTCCCCTCCCAGTCGCTGCGCGCGAACCTCGCCGAGTGGGCCCCGCTGATCCCGCCGGGCGCGGTGCTGGTGAGCCTGATGAAGGGCATCGAGCTGGGTACGGCCAAGCGGATGAGCGAGGTGATCAGGGAGGTCGCGGGCGTCCCGCAGGAGCGGGTGGCGGTCGTCTCCGGGCCCAACCTGGCGATGGAGATCGCCCGGCGGCAGCCCGCCGCGACCGTGGTGGCCTGCACCGACGAGGCCGTGGCGCAGAGATTGCAGCAGGCGTGTCACGCGCCGCCGTGGTTTCGGCCCTACACCAACACCGACGTGGTCGGGGTGGAGGTGGGCGGGGCGGTCAAGAACGTCATCGCGCTCGCCGTGGGCGTGGCCACCGGCATGGGCATGGGCGACAACGTGCGGGCGATGATGATGACCAGGGGTTTGGCGGAGATTTCCCGGCTTGGTGCGGCTTTGGGGGCGGATCAGCATACTTTCGCGGGTTTGGCGGGAATGGGGGACCTGGCCGCGACCTGTGCGTCACCATTGTCCAGGAACCGCACTTTCGGCGAGAATCTGGGCCGCGGGATGACCCTGGCCGAGGTGACCGCGGCCACCAAGCAGACCGCCGAAGGTGTGAAGTCCTGTGAGTCCGTCCTTGAGCTGGCGAGGAAGCACGACGTGGAGATGCCGATCACCGAGGTGGTCGTCGGTGTCGTGCACGACGGCCTGGACCCCGGCGAGGCAGCGACGCTGCTGATGTCGCGCTCGCCCAAGCCCGAACGGTACGGAGTGTGAGTTCTTAGTGTGACTGCCTCACGACGCGCGCGCCGCAGACTCGGCGAGAACACCCGCTCGATCCACCTGCCCCGGCCGGAGACCCCCGGTCAGTCCACCTTCGGTCTGCCGGTGTGGCGGGCCGCGTCGTGGAACTTCCGAAACTCCGCGGAGTACGCCGACGTGCTCGGCGGCCAGGGCCCCGGCCACGCCACCGGCCGCATCGACAACCCCACCACGTCCTCCTTCGCCGCCGCGGTGGCCTCGCTGGAGGGCGCCGCCGCGCCGGAGGACGTGGCCGGTCAGGCGTTCGCGTCCGGCATGGCGGCCGTCCAGGCCGTGTTCTTGACGTTCCTGCGCGCGGGCTCGCACGTACTGGCCCCCAGTCCCGTGTACGGCGGGACGTTCTCCCTGCTCACCAACGTGCTGAGCCGGTTCGGTGTGACCGCCGACTTCGTGGACTACGCCGACCTCGCCCGCGTCCGGGCCGCCGTGCGCCCCGGCACGAAGATCATCTACGCCGAGACCATGGCCGACCCCACCACGGCCGTGGCCGACCTGCGCGGCCTCTACCGGATCGCGCGCGGCGCGGGGGCGCTCCTGGTCGTGGACTCCACGCTGGCCACCCCCGTCGTGTGCCGCCCGCTCGAACACGGCGCGGATCTCGTCCTGCACTCCGCCACCAGGTACCTCGGCGGGCACGACGACTCCACCGGAGGCGTGGTCGTCGGCCGGCCCGGCCTGATCCAGCGGCTGCGCGAGGTGCGCATCGACACCGGCTGCTCGCTGTCCCCCGACGAGGCGTTCCTGCTGCGGCGCGGCATGGAGACCCTGCCGCTGCGGGTGCGCCGCATGTGCTCCACCGCGATGGTGTTCGCCGCCTCGGTCGCCAAGCACCCCGCCGTGCGCCGGGTGGACTACCCCGGGCTGCCCGACCACCCGGGCAACCTGCTCGCCAGGCAACTGTTCGACTCCGGACCGGAGGGCACCCGGTACGGCGCCTGCGTCACGGTCACCCCCACCGGCGGCTACGAGGCGGGGGCCGCCCTCGCCGACGGACTGCGGCTGGCCGGGATCGGTTCGGCGGTCGGCGGCACGCACACCAAGGCCGCGCACGTCGCCGCCACGGTCCGCCCGACCGGGAAGGACGCGGGGGTCGACGCCGGCGCGGTGCGCTTCTCCATCGGGCTGGAGGACGCCGAAGACCTGATCGCCGACGTGACCAGGGCACTCGATTCCCTTCGTTCGCCCTGAACCCCGTAGATACCGGTAGATGTGGCCCGTGTCGGCCCGGAGAGAAACCCCGCTGAGAGGGTAGATTCGGGCATCATGAACGAGCAGCGTGAGCGCCGGCCGCGCGTCGCCGTCGTCTTCGGCGGGCGCAACTCCGAGCACGCGGTGTCACTCCTCGGAGCGGGCAGCGTGCTCTCGGTGATCGATCGCGACAAGTACGACGTCGTGCCGGTCGGCATCACCCAGGACGGGCGATGGGTGCTCGCGTCGGGTGAGCAGCGGTACGCGATCGAGGCCACCGTCGACGAGTCCGGCCCCGCCCTCGCGCTGCCCACCGGAGAGGCGACGCTGGTCGCGCTCTCGCCCGGGCGCATCCCCGAGGAGCTGGGCGCGGTCGATGTGGTGTTCCCGGTGCTGCACGGGCCGTTCGGCGAGGACGGCACGATCCAGGGCCTGCTGGAGATGGCCGGCGTGCGCTATGTCGGGTCGGGGGTCCTGGCCAGCAGTGTCGGCATGGACAAGGAGTACATGAAGGCCGTGCTGGCCGCCGCGGGGCTGCCGATCGGCAGGTACGCCGTGGTCCGCGACCGCGACTGGCGGCTGGACCGCGAGCGGGTGCTGAAGGAGGTCCAGGGCCTCGGCTGGCCGGTCTTCGTCAAGCCGGCGCGGGCCGGGTCCAGCCAGGGCATCTCCAAGGCCACCTCGCCGGGCGAGCTGGCCGAGGCGATCGAGCTGGCCAGGGCGCACGACCCGAAGGTGCTCGTGGAGGCCGCGGTCGAGGGCCGGGAGATCGAGTGCGCGGTGCTGGAGTCGCTGGACGACGCGCCGCCGGTGGCCGGCGTGCCCGGCGAGGTGCTGATCCGCGACGACCACGAGTTCTACGACTTCACCGCCAAGTACACCGAGGGCCACATCGACCTCGACGTGCCCGCGCGGGTGCCGGCGGAGGTCACCGAGCGGCTGAAGTCCATGGCGGTGCGCGCCTTCGAGGCGCTGAGCTGCGAGGGGCTGGCGCGGGTCGACTTCTTCCACACGCCCGACGGCGGCATCGTGCTGAACGAGATCAACACGATGCCGGGGTTCACCGCGACGTCGGTCGCGCCGCAGCTCTGGGCGGCCAGCGGCCTGCCGTACCCCGGGCTGGTGGACCGGCTCATCCAGCTCGCCCTGCGGCGGTCCGTCGGCCTGCGCTGAGCCCCGGGCGGCTCAGCCGGGCAGCGCCCGCTTGATCGGGGCGGCCAGCCGGCCGAGCACGATCCCCGGGGTGTGCGCGCGCGACATGGTGATCTCGACGTATCCGCCGCCGGTCACGGCGGTGTAGAGGGTCGGGGCCTTCGGGTCGGGGAACCACCCGACGCCGTTGATCTCGGCAAGCCGGTCGGTGGGCGCCATCAGCGCCGGGCGCGGCACGCCGCAGCGCAGCGCGATCTCGCCCGCGCCCCACACCGTCACGTACGGCGACGGCGGCTCGGACTCCACGCGCTCGGCCCCGTCCAGCGACCGCGGCAGCAGGCCCTGTAGCTGCCGGCAGGCCGCGGCGGTCGCCCCCTGCGGGGCCGGCGGCTCGACGCGCACGGCTCCGCCGCACCCCGCCAGCGCCGCCACCGCCGCGATGGCCACCGCCGGAATCAGTGTCGCTTTCCTCAAACCCGGCTCTCGCTAGATGTTCGCTAGATATGGACGATCGGACACGTAAGCGTACGCGTGATGCCCTCGACCGCCTGAATCTGGGCCACCACGAGCTTGCCCAGTTCGTCCACGTTGTTCGCCTCGGCCCGGACGATCACGTCGTAGGGGCCGGTGACGTCTTCGGCCTGGGTGACTCCGGTGATCGAGGAGATTTCGCCGGCCACCTCCGCGGCCTTTCCGACCTCGGTCTGGATAAGGATGTACGCCTGCACCATCACGTCCTCCCGGGCGGGCAGAGCTGGTCGGACCAGCGTCAATCACCTGTATCAGCTTGGATCTGAATAGATCGGCTTGGATCAGCTTGGATCAGTTTGGATCAGCGCCGAAGGGCCACCGTACCCTGAGTTGCGTTAGGAGGTGCGTCATCACAGTCGGAGATTTCGGCGAATTCAGTCTTGTGACTCGCATCGCCCGGCGGCTGCCGCAGGGCGACGGTGTTCTTCTGGGTCCGGGCGACGATGCCGCGCTGGTCAGCGCACCGGACGGACGGGTCGTGGTGTCGACAGATCTGTTACTTGAGGGTAGGCACTTCCGCCGCGATTGGTCCAGCGGACAGGACATCGGCCGCAAGGCGGCGGCCCAGAATCTCGCCGACATCGCCGCCATGGGCGCCCGGCCCACCGCCCTGCTGGTCGGCCTGGGCCTTCCGCCGGACACCTCCGTCGCGTGGGTGGATCAGTTGTTCGACGGCCTGCGGGAGGAATGCGCCCTGGTCGGGGCCAGTGTGGTGGGCGGTGACATCTCGCGTTCGGAGGCGGTGATGCTGGGGGTGACCGCGCTGGGCGACCTAAGGGACCGCGCGCCGGTGACCCGCGCGGGCGCCCGCCCCTCCGACGTCGTGGCCGTGACGGGGCGGCTCGGGCACGCCGCGGCGGGGCTCGCCCTGCTGACGGCGGGCGCGCGCGACTCCGGGCCGCTGGTGGACGCGCACCGCAGGCCGCGCCCGCCGTACGCGATGGGGCCGCGGGCGGCCGACCTGGGGGCGACCGCGATGCTCGACGTCAGTGACGGCCTGCTCCAGGACCTCGGGCACGTGGCGGAGAGCAGCGGCGTGCGCATCGAACTGGACTCCGCGGCCTTCGCCGTTCCGCGGGAGTTGCGGCAGGCCGCGGCGGAGCTGGGCGCCGACCCGCTGACCTGGGTGCTCACGGGCGGTGACGATCACGCGCTGGCCGCCGCCTTCCCCGCCGGGATAGGGCTTTCCGGGCAATGGCAGGTCATCGGGACGGTGACCGAGGGCCGTGGAGTGCTGGTGGACGGACGTGAGTACGGCAGGGGCGGTTGGGATCACTTCGCTGTGTAACCAGAGGTTGTGACTATTGTGAACTTTGTGACAAATAAGTGGTAAAGATGTTATGAAGTTGGGCGGCCATGGTTCCCGACAGGAAGGGCTGTGATGGGCCGCCACGGCACAGAAGGATCCGAGCCGCAACGCAGGCGGGGGAGGCGCAGGTCACGTGAGGACGACCTGACCCCGCCGGCCGAGGCGACCGGTCCCTACGAGCCCGTGTCTCCTCGCAGGCTCCCCGAGGACGACGACGCCGCCGAATGGACCGCCGAGTGGCGGGTCCCCGACGGCGACAACGCGTTGGGCGAACCCCCCGGCCGCCACGAGTGGCCGGAGATCACCGAAGCGCGGACCGGGCAGTGGGCCACGGGCCCACGACAGGAGGAGGAGCCCCACGCGGCGGTCTCCCCGCCCCCCGCCTCCCCGATGGCGACGCCGGTCCCCGAGCCGGCTCCCGCGACGGCCGAATGGCCGGATGTGACCGGTGTCGAGCACACCGCCGCGTATGACGTGCCGCGTGAGGAGTACGGCGAGCCGGCCGCGCCCGAGCCGTTCCCCGCCGACGACCCCGGCGAGCCCTCCTACGAGCGCCGCCCGCCGCCGCCCGACCGGCTCGTGTACTCCCCGCACCGTTCAGCGGGCCCAGAAGGCGACATGGAAGGCGACCAGACCACGCGGACCGGCTTTCTCGGTTCCGGGTGGCAGGGTGACGACGACGATTCCTCTCCCGGGCCCTACAAGGGCGTCTGGGGCGGCGAGAAGCTGGCGGCCGAGCCCAGGAAGCGGGGCCGGGTCGCGGTGCTCTCCGTGGCCGCCGTGGTGGCCCTGCTCGGCGGGTCGGTGGCCGGAGTGCAGCTCATGACCCGCTCGGCCGAGACGCCGGCCGCGACCAAGCTCGTCACCGCGCCGAGTACGGGCGCCACGCAGGGCACGCCCAGCGAGCCCGCGGAGACCTCCGAAGAGGAGGCCGAGCCCACCGCCGAGGAGACCGGCGAACCGGCGAAGAAGCCCAGGTCGAGCGCTCCCGCCCAGCCGACGCAGACCGCCGCGCCGCGCCTCACCCAGCGCCCCCGCGCCACCGAGGAGCCACGGCCGAAGAAGACCCGCACTCCGGACAACCTGGACGACCAGGAGACGCCGCCGCGGGACTCCAAGCCGACCGGCTCCCCCCGGCAGTCCGAGGAACCGCGGATCAGGGACGACCAGAACCGGCCCGCGCCGCCGTCCGCCCAGCCCACGACCGGGCCGACCAGCCCGCCCGACGGCGGCGGCGACTCACGCGACGACAACGTCGTCGAGATCGACGTGGACCTCTTCGGCAGGCTGGCCGGCTACTCCGCCGAGCTGTCGATCGCCAACGGCTCCGCCACGGACCTGACCGGCGTCACCTTGAACCTCGCGGTGAGCGGCAAGGTCACCAAGGTGGAGGGCGCCGACTGGGACTACAGCGACGGCACTCTCACGCTGCGCCTGCCCAGGGCGATCCCGGCGGGCGGCCAGGTGAGCGTCGAGTACCGTGCGCTCGGCCGGTCCAAGGCCCCCAGCTCCTGCGAGGTCATCGGGATCACCTGCCTGCTCAGGTGACCGGAGCAGGTCAGGTCCAGCCCGGCCGCACCAGGCCGGTCTCGTAACCGATGACGACGAGCTGCGCGCGGTCGTGCGCGGCGAGTTTGGCCATGATCCGGTTGACATGGGTCTTCACGGTGGCCGGGCTCATGTGCAGCCGCGCGGCGATCTGGCCGTTGTTCAGGCCCCCGGCGACGTGGGCCAGGACCTCGCGCTCGCGGTCGGTCAGCGGGGCCAGCCTGGCCGTGCTGGGCGACGCGTCCGGCCGCGCGGCGAACTCCTCGATGAGCCGCCGCGTGACGCCGGGGGACAGCAGCGCGTCGCCCCTGGCCGCGACGCGTACGGCGTGCCGCAGCTCGGCCGGTTCCGCGTCCTTCACCAGGAAGCCGCTGGCCCCGGCCCGAAGCGCCTCATAGACGTACTCGTCCAGGTCGAACGTGGTCACCACGACCACCCGGGTGGCCGACCCGGCCAGCCGGCGGGTGGCCTCAAGGCCGTCGAGTTCGGGCATGCGGATGTCCATGAGGGCCACGTCGGGACGCAGCTCGGCGGCCATCCGCACAGCCTCCCTGCCGTCGGCGGCCTCGCCGATCACCGTCAGGTCGTCCTCGGAGTCGAGCAGCGCCCGCAGACCGGCCCGCACCAGCGGCTGGTCGTCGGCGAGCAGCACGGTGATCATGAGGCGCCGGCCGGCAGCGCGGCGGCCGGGGCGAGCGGGAGCCGGGCGATCACCTGGAAGCCGCCGTCCGGGCCGTCGCCCGCGCTGAGCCGCCCGCCGACCGCCGCGACCCGCTCGGCCATCCCGGCGAGCCCGTGCCCGCCGGTCTCCAGACCGCCTCGCCCCCGGCCGTCGTCGTCGATCCGGACGACCAGGCCGCCGGGCTCGAAGTTCAGGCTCACCCGGGCGCGGCTCGCGGCGGCGTGCCGGATGGTGTTCGTCAGCGCCTCCTGCACGACGCGGTAGACCGTCAGGTCCACGGCGGGCGGCAGCGGACGCCGTACGCCCGTGACCTCCAGCTCCACCGGGACGCCCGCCGTGGCGATGAGGTCGCGCAGCCGCTCGGTGCCCGGCGCGGGGCGGCGGGCGTCAAGGGCGTCGGAGGTTTCGGGGGATTCGGGGGTGCGCAGGACGCCCAGGATGTCCTTCATCTCCGTCAGCGCCTCGCGGCTCGCCGTACGGATGACCGCGAGCGCGTCACGGGCCTCGCCGGGCCCGCCCGCGCGCTCCACGGCCTCGGCCGCCACGGCCGCGTGCAGCGCGATCAGCGAGATCGTGTGCGAGGTGACGTCGTGCAGCTCCCTGGCGACCTTCAGCCGCTCCTCCTGCGCCCTGCGCAGCGCGGCCTCCTCGCGGGTGCGTTCGGCCTCGGCCGCCCGGCGTTCGACCTCGGTGGTGTAGGCCCTGCGGGCCCTGGAGACCTCGGCGAGCTGGGCGGCGACCAGCACGATCAGCCCCCAGATCAGCAACGCGACCATGTGGTCCACGCTCGGCTGGGCGAGGGCGGCCGTCGCCGGGATCGCGACCATGGCCCCCGCGCCGATCCAACCCGCCGCCCGGCGGTCGGCCGCGATCAGGGTGAACACCGCGATGAGGGCCGGGGCCGGCCAGAACGCGTAGGGATAGCCCAGCGCGAAGTGGACCGCGGCGGCCCCGCCCGTGATCGCCAGCGCGATCTCGGGGTGCGCGCGCCGTGGCAGCAGGCCCAGCACGCACCCGGCCAGCAGCGCCCAGCCGAGCGGGTCGATCGCCCGGGCGTCGGGCTGGTTGCCCTGGGCGAGCATGGACGTGCTGAACACGACCACACCGATGGCGATGACCAGCGCGAACCTATTCATTCCGGCACACTAACCGCGGCGGGCCGGGCCTGGAATACGGCCATCGCGGTATGCGGATACCGCGGGCGCGGTAGGAAGACCCCCGGACACGACGAACCCGGCGTACGCCGATGCGGACGCCGGGCCGGTGAGCCTCGCGATGGTGCGGCTAGCGGGTGACCTTGCCGGCCTTGATGCACGAGGTGCAGACGTTGAGGCGCTTCGGCGTGCTCCCGATCTTGGCGCGCACGGTCTGAATGTTGGGGTTCCAGCGGCGGCGGGTACGGCGGTGCGAGTGCGAGATGTTGTTGCCGAACCTCGGCCCCTTGCCGCATACGTCGCAGACGGAAGCCACGGTATCGCTCCTTAGATCAGTCGATAGGCCCGTGCCTTGGCCTGGGCGGCGAGCGCGGGCATGCCGGGAGAACCGGCCAGCCGAACAAGGGTATCCGATGTCGATGACCGCCCGCCAACGCGAAGCGCGCCCCAGGGAACGGCCGAACAGGGATGCTCTCCCCGCAACCGTAGCGTATCGGCGGCGAAGGGCACGCCACATGCGGGAGGCCGCCCGACGCCGCAGAGTGAGGTCGCAGAGTGAATCTGTCGCCTTCGCACGATAGAACTGGTCGGGTGACGCGTTTCGACGAGCCGCTGGGGCGGGCCCTCGATCCTAAGACGGCCAAGCTGCTTGAGGGCTCGCTCGGCCTGTCCACGGTCGGCGACCTGCTGCGCCACTATCCGCGCCGCTACGCCGAGCGCGGCGAGCTGACCGAGATCGACTCGCTGGCGGTGGACGAGCACGTCACCGTCGTGGGCGAGGTGTCGCGCACGATGCGCAAGCCGATGCGCAACAAGTCCGGCACCTGGCTTGAGGTCGAGGTCGTCGACGCCCGGCAGAGCCGCATCTACCTGGCCTTCTTCGGCAAGGCGTCCCATGCGGTGGAGACGCGGCTGCAACCCGGCAGGCGGGGCATGTTCGCCGGGAAGGTCGGCAGGTTCGGCAGCGCCACCCGGCCGCGCTGGCAGCTCGCCCACCCCGACTTCGAGCTGTTCGACGAGAGCGAGGGCGACGCGAGCGCGGCGGAGTTCGCCACCGCGCCGGTGCCGATCTACCCGGCCGGCAAGGACATCACCTCCTGGGTCATCCGCAGGGCGGTCGGCGTCGTGCTCGACACGCTCGGCCCGCTGCCCGACCCCCTGCCTGCCGCGCTGCGGGCCAGGGAGTCGCTGCCGGGGCTGGCCGACGCGCTGACCGCCATCCACCGGCCGCGCGACTTCGCCGACGTCAACCGCGCGCGGGGGCGGCTGAAGTTCGACGAGGCGTTCGTGCTCCAGGCGGTGCTGGTACGCCGGCGTATGGCCGCGGCGGCCTGGCCCGCCAAGGCCCGCCCGCGCAGCGACGACGGGCTGCTGGCCGCCTTCGACGACCGCCTGCCGTTCGCGCTGACCGACGGCCAGCGCGAGGTCGGCGAGGAGATCGCGGCCGACCTGGCGAGCGCCCACCCGATGCACCGGCTGTTGCAGGGCGAGGTGGGCGCGGGCAAGACCGTGGTGGCGCTGCGCGCGATGCTCCAGGTGGTCGACGCGGGCGGTCAGGCGGTGCTCCTCGCGCCGACCGAGGTCCTCGCCCAGCAGCACCACAGGTCGATCAGCGCGATGCTCGGCGACCTCGCCTCGGGCGGCCTGCTCGGCGGCACCACGGTCGCGCTGCTCACCGGGTCGATGGGCGCGGCGGCACGCCGTACGGCGCTGCTCGACGCCGCCTCCGGCGCGGCGGGCATCGTGGTGGGCACGCACGCGGTGCTGCAAGACCGCGTGCAGTTCGCCGATCTCGGCCTGGTCGTGGTCGACGAGCAGCACCGCTTCGGCGTCGAGCAGCGCGACGCGCTGCGCGAGAAGGCCGGCGACACCCGCCCGCACGTGCTGGTGATGACCGCGACGCCGATCCCGCGCACGGTGGCCATGACGGTGTTCGGCGACCTGGAGGTCTCCACGCTCAGCCAGCTCCCCGCGGGGCGCGCGCCGATCGGCAGCCACGTCGTCCCGGCCGCCGAGAAGCCCCACTACCTGGACCGCACGTGGGAGCGCATCCGCGAGGAGGTCGGGCTCGGCAGGCAGGTCTACATCGTCTGCCCCCGGATCGGCGAGCAGGAGGGCGACGAGGGCGACCTGGCGCCCGACAAGAACGGCCAGGCCGAGGAGCGCCGTCCGCCGCTCGCGGTCACCGAGGTGGCCCCCATGCTGGCCGGCGGCCCGCTCGCCGGGCTGCGCGTGGAGGTGCTGCACGGCCGCCTCGACCCCGAGGAGAAGGACGCGGTGATGAAGTCCTTCACCGACGGCGAGATCGACGTCCTGGTGGCCACGACGGTGATCGAGGTGGGCGTCGACGTGCCCAACGCCTCGGTCATGGTGATCATGGACGCCGACCGCTTCGGGGTCTCCCAGCTCCACCAGTTGCGCGGCCGGGTCGGCCGGGGCGGGCTGCCCGGCCTGTGCCTGCTGGTCACCGACTCGCCCGCGGCCACCCCGGCGCGGGCCAGGCTCGACGCGGTGGCGGCCACGCTCGACGGCTTCAAGCTGTCCCAGGTGGACCTGGAACAGCGGCGCGAGGGCGACGTGCTGGGCGTGGCCCAGTCGGGCCGCAAGTCGTCACTGCGGCTGCTGCAACTGCTGCGCGACGAGGACGTCATCGCCACGGCCCGCGACGAGGCCACGGAGCTGCTGACCGCCGATCCGGAGCTGGCCGGCCATCCCACGCTGCGCGCCGAGATCGACAAGCTGGTGGCCGACGAGCGCGCGGAGTTCCTGGAGAAGACGTGACCAGGAAGGCCACGGGCACCGGAAGATGAGAGTGACCCAGGGCCCAGCCACGGGGACGGCCTCCCCCCGAATGCCGTCCCCGGCTGGGCCCACCCTCGGGTCAGGTGCCGAGGGCACCGGCGTGCGGAAGGGCTCACGATCACGCCGGTCGGCCTTCCCCTGGGTCACCTGAAGGCCGCAGCACTCATCATGCGGGCAGCCCGGTCCGATGGGAACGACCCTTGTGCATTCCTCGCCGCTCCTTGCGCTGTTCATTGCGCTGGCCTGGCGGGGTTTACGGCCGGTTCATCGCGGTCGGGGCCTGGCGTGCAGAACCCCCTGCCGGGCCTCGCTAGATTGGGGCCATGATGCGGGTCATCGCGGGGAGCGCCGGGGGCAGGCGGCTGACCGCGCCCCCCGGCAAGGGCACCCGGCCGACGAGCGACCGGGCCAGGGAGGGGATCTTCTCCTCGGTCGGGTCGCTGCTGGGGCCGCTGACCGGCGCGCGGGTGCTCGACCTTTACGCCGGCTCCGGCGCGGTGGGCCTGGAGGCCCTGTCGCGAGGGGCCGCGCACGCCCTGCTGGTGGAGTCGGACGCGAAGGCGGCCAGGGTGATCAAGGCCAACATCGCCGCGCTCGGGCTGCCCGGGGCGGAGCTGGCGCTGGACAAGGCCGAGCGGGTCGCGGCGCGCGCGTGCGAGGGCGAGCCGTACGACTTCGTCTTCGCCGACCCGCCGTACGCGATGGGCGGGGCGGACCTGACGCTGGTGCTGGAACGGCTGCTGGACAACGGCTGGCTGGCCCCAGGGGCGCTGGTCGCGGTGGAGCGCGAGACCCGCGGAACGGACCTGCGCTGGCCCGCCGGCATCGCCAATGAGAGGGCCAGGCGATACGGGGAAGCGACGGTTTGGTACGGTCGCGCCGCCGGGAACCCGTAGATCTGGGGGGTGTGCCTTGCGCCGCGTCGTCTGTCCAGGGTCGTTCGATCCTGTCACCAATGGTCACCTGGACATCATCGGACGGGCGTCTCGACTGTACGACGAGGTCGTGGTCGCCGTTCTGATCAACATGGAGAAGAAGAGCCTGTTCACGGTGGAGGAGCGCATCGAGATGCTCCAGGCCGTGACCAAGGAGTACGGCAACGTCCGGGTGGACAAGTTCCACGGGCTGCTGGTCGACTACTGCAAGCAGAACGAGATAGCCGCGATCGTCAAGGGCCTGCGGGCGATCAGCGACTTCGACTACGAGCTGCAGATGGCCCAGCTCAACTACCGGATGTCGGGCGTGGAGACGCTGTTCATGTCCACCAACCCGGAGTTCTCCTTCCTGTCCTCTTCGAGGATCAAGGAGATCACCCGGTACGGTGGCGATGTCTCCGGCCTGGTCCCCGACCTGGTGCACCGGCTCCTGGTCGAGCGGCTCAGGGGCTGACCGGCGACTGGTATTCTTTGTAATCGGCCTTGCACAACGGCGGTCATTCGCCATGCCTGATGAGAGCAGAATGTCTACCCGCAACCTCGACCCGCGAGCCCCTTGGGTGATCTCGACCCATGACCTGGGCCGGAGGCCGGGGTCGATGCGGAAGACGACCCGCACTCTTCCGGCACCGGCGGATCTGTCCGTCAACTTGATCGGCGTCCCCAAAGACGCCGATGTCGAGCTGGACATCCGGCTCGAAGCGGTGATGGAAGGCGTGCTCGTCACGGGCACGGCGAGCACTCCCCTCAGCGGGGAGTGCGCACGGTGCCTGGATCCTCTGACCTCGCGAGTCGAGGTCGAGTTCCAGGAGCTGTTCTTCTACACCGCCGAAGACGCCGGCGAGGAGGACTCACTCCTCGACGGCGACCTGCTCGACCTTGAGCCGACGTTCCGTGACGCGGTGGTCCTCGCACTGCCGCTCAGCCCGGTCTGCCGAGAAGACTGCCCGGGGCTGTGCACAGTGTGCGGGGTCAAGCTGGCCGAGGCCGGCCCTGACCATCGGCACGAGCAAGTCGACGCCCGTTGGGCGGCGTTGCGGGACCTGGTGAAAGACGACAAGCAAGACACGCAAGACCGGTAAGACATGCAACTCAACGACGATCAGGAGGGCTGACGTGGCCGTCCCCAAGCGGAAGATGTCGCGGAGCAACACCCGCTCCCGCCGCGCCCAGTGGAAGGCCGCCGCGGTGGCGCTTGTCGACTGCCCGCAGTGCAGGCAGCGTAAGCGTCCCCACGTGGCGTGCCCGTCCTGTGGCACCTACAACCGCCGTCAGGTCATCGAGCCGTCGGCCTGATCGCCATGTGCTGACGCGTGTCGCCGACCGGTAGCCGAGTATGGCCGCTGGTCGGCTTCGCCGTCGGCGCGAGCGGTGGCTGACTCGCCCGCGGCCGTGGTGGACGCCGGGGTCTGCCGGAGCCCTCCCGGCGCCCACCACGTTCTCGGGCATCCGCTTCCCTCACGCCACCGCGCCCCGGAGTGACGAACGTCACGCCGGGTGTAATCGGTTCCGCGGAGGAGGAGACGTGGGCACAGGCCCCAAACCGGTGGCCGTCGAGGTCGCCAGAGACGAACTTGAGCGGGTCCTGGCCGTTCGGCTGGACACCGAGGTGCTGGAGCGCGCGCTGACGCACCGCTCCTACGCCTATGAGAACGGCGGGCTGCCCACCAATGAGCGCCTGGAGTTCCTCGGCGACTCGGTGCTCGGCCTGGTCGTGACCGACACGCTCTATCGCAACCACCCCGATCTGCCCGAGGGGCAGCTCGCCAAACTGCGCGCCGCCGTGGTGAACATGCGCGCGCTCGCCGACGTGGCCAGGGAGCTGAAGCTCGGCCGCTTCCTGCGGCTGGGCCGGGGCGAGGAGGGCACCGGAGGCAGGGACAAGTCCTCGATCCTGGCCGACACGCTGGAGGCGTTGATCGGCACGGTCTATGTGGACAAGGGCCTGGACGAGGCGTTCCGCGTGGTGCATCTGCTGTTCGACCCGCTGATCGCCCGCTCGGCCTCGCTCGGCGCCGGGCTGGACTGGAAGACCTCGCTACAGGAGCTGACCGCCGCCGAGGCGCTCGGCGTGCCCGAATACCAGGTGGAGGAGAGCGGTCCCGACCACGCCAAGTCCTTCACCGCCGTGGTCAGGGTGGGCGGTGTCGAGTACGGCTTCGGCGCGGGCCGCAGTAAGAAGGAGGCCGAGCAGCAGGCGGCCGAGGCGGCCTGGAACCGCATCCGGGCCCTTCGCGAGCCCCCGGAGCAGGCGGCGAGCTGAGCGCGCGGCTGGGTTCGAGGGCGGCGACACGGGAGGGGCGCGAGCATGCCTGAGCTACCCGAGGTGGAGGTCGTACGGCGGGGCCTGGACCAATGGGTGTCCGGCCGTACGATCGCCAAGACGGAGGTGCTGCACCCGCGGGCGATCCGCCGGCACCTGCCGGGTGCGGCGGAGTTCGCGGCCCGCCTGGAGGGCCGCGAGGTCCGTGGCGCGGAGCGGCGCGGAAAGTACCTCTGGCTGCCGCTCGGCGACGGGCGCGACGCGCTCATGGCGCACCTGGGGATGAGCGGCCAGCTCCTGGTGACCGACTCCGGCTCGCCGGTGGAAAAGCACCTGCGGGTGCGTCTGTCGTTCGCCGACGGTGGTCCTGAGCTGCGGTTCGTCGATCAGCGCACGTTCGGGCACCTGCTGGTGACCGAGATGGTGCCGCTGGCCCGCCCGGTCCCCGCGCCGATCGTGCACATCGCCCCCGACCCGCTGGAGGAGTCCTTCGACGACGAGGACTTCACCCGCCGGCTGCGCGCCAGGCACACCGAGGTCAAACGCGCGCTGCTGGACCAGTCGCTGATCAGCGGCGTCGGCAACATCTACGCCGACGAGGCGCTGTGGCGGGCCGGACTGCACTGGGCGCGCCCGACCGAGCGGCTGACCCGTCCGAAAATCGCCGAACTGCTACGCGGCGTACGCGAGGTCATGGCCGACGCGCTCGACCAGGGCGGCACGTCCTTCGACAGCCTGTACGTCAACGTCAACGGGGAGAGCGGATACTTCGACCGGTCGCTCGCGGTTTACGGCAGACGTGACCTGCCCTGCGGCCGATGCGGGACACCGGTGGTCAGGGAGCCCTTTATGAATCGGTCTTCTTATAGTTGCCCTCGCTGTCAAGTCCGGCCCCGGGGGCGGTCATGAGTGACGTAGCGCGACTGACCGCCTGGGTGAGGGGGCACGTGCAGGGGGTCGGCTTCCGCTGGTGGACCCGCGCGCGGGCACTGGAACTCGGGCTCAGCGGGCATGCGCGCAACATGCCGGACGGCCGGGTCGAAGTGGTCGCCGAGGGTGATCGGGAAGCCTGTGTCAAGCTGCTCGGGGCGCTGCGGGGTTGCGACACGCCGGGCAGAGTCGATGGAGTGGTTGAGCGCTGGAGCGAAGTTCGAGGTGGTTTGACGGGCTTTGAGGAGAGATAGCGACTTCCGCTATACCCCCCAAATGCGGTACATTTATACCTTGGGAGTGCCCACTGGGGCATGAGGCAGAGCGTTCAACTTGACCGCTCATCGCACCGGTGCGACTCTTGATAAGAACCACGCGCACCCCTCCCGCGGCATGAAGTGCGCGAACCAGTCTGGTCACTCAGCGTGGAGGACCCTTTACCATGGCGAAGGCTCTACTCGGCCACGTCGGTGGTCCTGATCCTCGAATGGTCTCGGAAGTGCGCCGTCTCCAGCAGCGCATCCGTGACCTGGAGGCAGAGCTCATCCGGCTCCAGGCACAGAACGACGCCCTCTCGGCACAGTCCCGAGAGGAGACGTTCTCGCGCCTGCAGGATCGCGAGCCGGCCCTCACCTGAGAGGACCGGTGTCATCACGAGAATCCGCACAGGGACGCCTCGGGGAGGCGTCCCTCGTCATTTCCCTTCCGTGAGGCAGGAGGGCGGTAGGCTGTCCCGCTAGCCGTCGCATGTCAAGGGAGGGATGACCGGATCCGTGTATCTGAAGACCCTCACCCTCCGCGGTTTCAAATCCTTCGCCTCGGCCACCGCCCTGCGGTTCGAGCCCGGCATCACCTGCGTGGTGGGCCCCAACGGCTCCGGCAAGTCCAACGTGGTCGACGCGCTGGCCTGGGTGATGGGCGAGCACAGCGCCAAGTCGCTGCGCGGCGGCAAGATGGAAGACGTCATCTTCGCCGGTACCTCCTCACGCGCCCCCCTCGGCCGTGCCGAGGTCACGCTGACCATCGACAACACCGACGGCGCGCTGCCGATCGACTACACCGAGGTCACCATCAGCCGGCTGATGTTCAGGTCCGGTCAGAGCGAGTACGCCATCAACGGCGACACCTGCCGCCTCCTCGACATCCAAGAACTGCTTTCCGACTCCGGCATCGGCCGCGAGATGCACGTCATCGTCGGCCAGGGGCAGCTCGACGCCGTGCTGCACGCCGGTCCTGAGGACCGCAGGGCCTTCATCGAGGAGGCCGCGGGAGTCCTCAAGCACCGCAAGCGCAAGGAGAAGGCGCTGCGCAAACTGGACGCGATGCAGGCCAACCTGACCCGCGTCCAGGACCTCGCCACCGAGCTGCGCCGCCAGCTCAAGCCGCTCGGCCGGCAGGCGGAGATCGCCAGGAAGGCCGCGGTCATCCAGGCCGACCTGCGGGACGCCCGGCTGCGGCTGCTGGCCGACGACGTGCTGACGTTGCGCGAGATCCTGCGCAGGGAGGCGGCCGACGAGGCCGCGGTGCAGTCCAGGCGCGCGCAGGTGGAGACCGAACTCGCCCAGGCCCAGCTCCAGGAGAACGAGCTGGAGGCCGCCGAGCAGTCCGCGCAGCCGCGCCTGCGGGCCGCCCAGGAGACCTTCTTCGCGCTGTCCTCGCTGAAGGACCGGCTGCGCGGCCTTTCCGGGCTGGCCGCCGAGCGGCACAGGAACGCCACCGACGCCGCCGCCGTCGAGCGCAGGGGCCGCGACCCGGAAGACTACGAGCGCGAGGCCGCCGAGGTACGCGCCCAGGAGCAGGAGCTGGCCGAGGAGCTGGAGACCGCCCAGGCGGCCCTTGAGGCCGCGGTGGCGCGCCGGCAGGCCGCGGAGGGCGCGCTGGCCACCGAGGAGCGCAGGCTCGCCGCGGCGGCCCGCGCGGCGGCCGACCGGCGCGAGGCGCTGGCCAGGCTGCGCGGGCAGGTCGGCGCGGTGCGCAGCAGGGTCGCGGCGGCGCACGACGAGATCGGACGACTGACCCAAGGGCTCGCCGAGGCCGAGGAACGCGCCGTGCTCGCCCAGGCCGGCCACGACGCGGAGGAGAGCGCCCGGCCCGCCACCGACCCCCGGCTCGTCGAGGAGATCGAGATCGCCGTCGCCGGGGTGGAGGCCGCGAGGGAGGCCGTCGAGGCCGCCGAGGAGGGCGTGGCGGCGGCCAGGCGCGGCCTTGAGGGACCGCGCGGGGCGCTGGCCGAGGCCCGGTCGGCGGTCGCCGCGGCGCGTGGCACCGACCAGGAGGCGCAGCGCGCCATCGCCGCGCTCCAGGCCCGCCGCGACGCCCTTGAGCTGGGCCTTTCCCAGGCGGCCGACGGCGCGGGCGCGTTGCTCTCCGCAGGTCTGCCCGGCGTGCTCGGCCCGCTGGCCGCGGTCATGACCGTACGGCAGGGCGCGGAGGCGGCCATCGCCGCGGCGCTCGGCCCGGCCGCCGACGCGGTGGCCCTGGCCTCCCTGCCGGAGGCGATCGACGCCCTGGCCTACCTGCGATCCGGCGACGGCGGCCGGTCCACGCTGGTCATCGCCGCCGAGGCGGCGGGCGGGGAGCGTCCCGAGGTCGCGGGGCAGTGGGCGCTGGACCTGGTCGGCGCCCCTGACACGCTGCACGGGGCGCTGGCGGGTCTGCTCGGCGACGTCGTCGTGGTACCGGACCTTCCGGCGGCCCAGGCGCTCGTACAGGCCCATCCGGGGCTGCGCGCGGTGACCCACGACGGCGACCTGGTCGGCGCGCATCTCGCGACGGGCGGATCGGCGCAGGGCAACTCGGCGCTCCAGGTGCGGGCCGTACTGGACGAGGCGGTGGCCGACCTCGCGCGTGCGGTCGCGACCGCCGAGACCACCGCGGACGACCTCGCGGCGGCGGTCGCCGCCGAGCGGGAGGCGCAGGGCGCGGTCGAGGCCGCCGAGGTCCGCGTGGCCGAGGCCCAGGCGGGCGTGACCGGCGCGCAGGGCGGGCTGAGCGCCGCCCAGGCGGCACTGGACGCGGTCCGGGCCAGACAGCGGGAGTCCGACCGGCTGGCCGCCGCGGCGGCCAGCAAGCTGGCCCAGCTCGCCGCCGCGGCCGAGGCGGCGCGCGCCGAGTGCGCCCGCCTGGCGGGCGGCGTACGCGCCGCGGAGGAGGCCCGTGACCGCGAGGCCGCGGGCCTGGCCGAGCTGGAGGAACGGCTGGCCGAGGCCGAGGCGGGGGAGGAGCTGGAGGCCGAGCCGACCACCGAGATCCGCGATGAGCTGGCCGCCACCTGCGAGGTCGCCAGGCAGGCCGAGATGGACACCCGCCTGACCGTGCGCACGGCCGAGGAGCGCGTCTCCGGGATCTCCGGCCGCGCCGACGCACTGCTGCACGCCGCCGAACGCGAACGCGCCGAACGCGCCTCCGCCGCCGCCGAACGCGCCCGCCGCAGGCGTCAGGCAGCGGTGGCGAGGTCCGTGGTGGAGGGCGCGGAACGCGCGCTGTCGGCGCTGGAGTCGTCCATCGCGGTGGCCGCGGCCGAGCGCGACGACGCCGAACAGGCCAGGGGGCAGATCGACGCCGAGCTGAAGGCGGTCAGGGTCCGGGTCAAGGAGCTGGGCGGCGAACTGGACAAACTGGTCAACCGGGCACACGGCAGCGAGGTCGCCCGCACCGAGCAGCGGCTGCGGCTGGAGCGGATGCAGGAACGGTCGATGGAGGAGTTCGGCGTGGAGCCGGACGCGCTGGTCACGGAGTACGGCCCTGACGTACCGGTGCCCGCCGACCCTGAACCGGTCCCTTACGTGCGCGAGGAGCAGGAGAAGCGGGCAAAGATCGCCGAACGCCAGATGGCCCAGCTCGGGAAGGTCAACCCGCTGGCCCTGGAGGAGTTCGCCGCCTTGGAGGAACGCCACGCGTTCCTGACCTCGCAGCTCGAAGACCTCAAGAAGACCAGGCGCGACCTCATGCTCGTGGTCAAGGAAGTGGACGAACGGGTCGAACAGGTCTTCGCCGCCGCTTATGAGGACGTCGCCCGCGAGTTCGAGACGATCTTCTCCAGGGTCTTCCCCGGCGGCGAGGGCCGGCTGCTGCTCACCGACCCCGGCGACATGCTCACCACGGGCGTCGAGGTCGAGGCCCGGCCGCCGGGCAAGAAGGTCAAGCGGCTGTCCCTGCTGTCGGGCGGGGAACGCTCACTGACGGCGGTGGCCTTCCTGATCTCCATCTTCAAGGCGAGGCCGTCGCCGTTCTACGTGATGGACGAGGTCGAGGCGGCCCTTGACGACACGAACACGCAACGCCTGCTGACGCTGTTCGAGGAATTGCGACAAAGTTCACAACTCATCGTCATCACCCACCAGAAGCGGACGATGGAGATCGCCGACGCCCTCTACGGAGTCTCCATGCGCGGCGACGGCGTCACCCAGGTCGTCAGCCAACGCCTACGCGAACGCGTTTGATCACTGCATTCATGGTCGGGGTGTTGCGGGAGCGCAGCGAGTGCCCATAGGGGCGCACTTACCGTGAGCACGCACGCCCCCGGGCGCGGTCGTGTCCGGAGCGACGAGCGATCGAGTGAGGAACGAACGGGGGCGGCGGGGTACTGCGCGAGCGCAGCGAGTGCCCATAGGGATGCACTTACCGTGAGCACGCACGCCCCCGGGCGCGGTCGTGTCCGGAGCGACGAGCGGTCGAGTGAGGAACGAACGGGGGCGGCGGGGTACTGCGCGAGCGCAGCGAGTGCCCATAGGGATGCACTTACCGTAACCATGTACGGCCCGGGCGCGGTCGTGTCCGGAGCGACGAGCGGTCGAGTGAGGAACGAACGAGGGAGCGAGGAGGGGAGGACGCGGCCTTGAAGGCGCCCGGGCCCGCGCGAGCGGAGCGAGCGCCATGAGCACAGCCCGCGCGAGCGGAGCGAGCGCCATGAGCACAGCGTGGCGCGCAGGGGTGCCCCAAACATGCAAAACTGGCGGGCGTGGAAGGTTACCTCGGCATCATCGTGATCGTTGTCGTCGTCGCCCTGCTGGCGGCCGGCGGTCTCTTCCTGCTGTTCCGGCCCGGGGGCAAGGGTGTTCCCCCCGCGCCTCCGAAGCCGCCGGTGGAGGAGAAGCGCGAGGAGGAGGCGGTCAGGCCGCCCGCCGGGGAGGAGGCGGAAGGGGCCACCACCACGGTCCCGCCGCCCGCGCCCGTCGTGGTGCCGCCGCCGGTCAAGCCCGAGGTCGAGGTGCCCCCGCCGTCCGCCGGGCGGATGGTGCGGCTGCGCGCCCGGCTCGCGCGTTCTCAGAACGCGCTCGGCAAGGGCCTGCTGGAACTGCTGTCCCGGGACCGGCTCGACGACGACGCGTGGGACGAGATCGAGGACACCCTCATCACCGCCGACGTCGGCGTGAGCCCGGCGCGGGCGATGGTCGAGGAGCTGCGTACCAAGGTCAAGGTGCTCGGCACCCGCACCCACGAGGAGGCCAGGGGCCTGCTGCGGGAGCAGTTGCTCGCCCAGGTCGGCCCCGACATGGACCGCACCCTGCACACCGCGCCGCACGGTGAGCGCCCCGCCGTCGTCCTCGTCGTCGGCGTGAACGGCACCGGCAAGACCACCACCACGGGCAAGCTGGCCCGCGTGCTCATCGGCGACGGCAAGAAGGTCGTGCTCGCCGCCGCCGACACCTTCCGCGCCGCCGCCGCCGACCAGTTGCAGACCTGGGGCGAGCGGGTCGGCGCGGAGGTGGTCCGCGGCCCCGAGGGCGGAGACCCCGCCTCGGTGGCCTTCGACGCGACCGCCAAGGGCATCACCGACAAGGCCGACGTGGTGATCGTGGACACCGCCGGTCGCCTGCACACCAAGACCGGCCTGATGGACGAGCTGGGCAAGGTCAAGCGGGTCATCGAGAAGAAGGCCACGGTCGATGAGGTCCTGCTGGTGCTGGACGCCACCACCGGTCAGAACGGCATGCGCCAGGCCCAGGTGTTCGCCGAGGCCGTCGCGGTCACCGGCATCGCGCTGACGAAGCTCGACGGCACCGCCAAGGGCGGCATCGTCATCTCCGTGCAGCGTGAGCTGGGCGTGCCGGTCAAGCTGGTC
Source organism: Spongiactinospora sp. 9N601 (assembly GCF_044326295.1). Classification (NCBI taxonomy): domain Bacteria; kingdom Bacillati; phylum Actinomycetota; class Actinomycetes; order Streptosporangiales; family Streptosporangiaceae; genus Spongiactinospora; species Spongiactinospora sp. 9N601. The sequence continues at coordinate 268,044 of NZ_JBIRBB010000005.1, read as the reverse complement.
GGTCTCGGCGAGGGGGCCGACGACCTGGCGCCGTTCGACCCCGAGGTCTTCGTGGACGCCCTACTGGGCGACTGACGGCGCGCCGTGCCTGGTGCCGATCGGCACCACCAGCGGCGTACCGGCCACCGGGTCGGCGATGACCTTGGCGTCCAGCTCGAAGACCCGCAGCAGCATCTGCTCGGTGAGCACGTCGTGCGGCGCGCCCGCGGCGACGAGCCGGCCGTCGCGCATCGCGACCAGCCGGTCGGCGTAGCGGGCGGCCAGGTTGAGGTCGTGCAGCACCATGATGATCGTCCGCCGGGCGTCGCTGTGCAGGCGGCGGACGAGTTCGAGCACCTCGACCTGGTGGGCGAGGTCGAGAAACGTGGTCGGCTCGTCCAGGAGCAGCAGGTCGGTGCCCTGGGCCAGGGCCATGGAGATCCAGGCCCGCTGCCGCTGGCCGCCGGACAGCTCGTCCAGCGGGCGTTCCGCGAGGTCCAGCAGGCCGGTCATGGACAGCGCCTCCTGGATGGCGGCCTCGTCGTCCGACGACCACTGGCGGTACCAGCTCTGGTGCGGATGGCGTCCCCTGGCCACGAGGTCGGCGACGGTCAGCCCCTCGGGCGCGGTCGGGGCCTGCGGGAGCACCCCCAGGACCTTGGCGACCTCCTTGCTGGGGATCTTGTCGATCCGCTTGCCGTCCAGCAGCACCTCGCCGCCCGCGGGCCGCAGCAGCCGGCCGAGGGCGCGCAGCAGGGTGGACTTGCCGCAGCCGTTCGGCCCGATGATCGCGGTGATGGTGCCCGGCTCGACGCCGAGGTCGAGCCCGTCCACGACGATCCGCTCGCCGTACCCGAGCCGTACGCCCACGGCCTGAAGTCTCATGTGCGTGCCTCCCGGCGTGCGCGGATGAGCAGGTAGACGAGGTAGGGGGCGCCGAGGACCGCGGTGACGACGCCGGCGGGAAGCTCGACGGGGGAGAAGACGGTCCTGGCGATGAGGTCGGCGCCTGTGGTCAGCACGCCGCCGGCGACGGCGGAGACCACCAGCGGCGGGTGGGCGACCCCGGCGAGGCGCAGCGCGATCTGCGGGGCGGCGAGCGCGACGAACGAGATCGGTCCCGCGGAGGCGGTGGCGACGGCGGCGAGCAGCACCGCGGCGAGGATCATCAGGCTTCTGGCCAGGTTCGTCCGCACGCCGAGACCGGTCACGGTGTCGTCGCCGAACCGCAGCGCGGCCAGTGATCGCCCGCCGAACAGCGCGGCGGGCAGCAGGACGGCCAGCGCCAGCCCCACCGGCGCGACGTGCTCCCAGCCGCGCCCGTGCAGCGAGCCGCTGATCCAGGTCATGGCCCGGGTGCTGTCGTTGACGTCGCCGATGGTCAGCAGCCAGTACTTCACGTTGGCGAACACGGCCGACACGCCGATGCCGACCAGCACCAGGCGGTAGCCGTCCAGCCCGCGGCGCCAGGCCAGCAGGTAGACGGCGAGCCCGCCGAGCAGGCCGCCGCCCAGGGCCATGACGGGGACGCCCGCGCCGGCCAGCGCGCCGCTCGCCCCGCCGTACATCGTGCCGGTGGCCACCATGACGGCGACCACGGTGACGCTCGCGCCGGTGGTCACGCCGAGGATGTCGGGGCTGGCCAGCGGGTTGCGCGCGATGGCCTGGGTGATCGCGCCCGCCATGCCGAGGGCCACGCCGACCAGCGCGCCGGTCAGGGCGCGGGGCAGTCGCAGCTCCATGATCACGAGGTTGGCGGGGCCGTCGCCGGTGATGCCGCCGATCACTTCGGCGAGGCTCATCTCCAGGTCGCCTATGCGCATGTTCAGGGCCATCAGCAAGGCCAGGGCGGCGAGGCCGAGGATGGTCACGAGTACGGCTCGCGGGCGAAGCCGCCAGGAGGCGCCGCCCAGGCGTACGGCCCGCACCAGCGTGGTCATGAGCGCATCACCGCCGGGATCACAGTCGCACCGGCTTCCTGCGGCGGACCAGCGCGACGAAGAACGGCGCGCCGACGAGCGCGAGCACCACGCCGACCTCCAGCTCCCCGGGCCAGGCCAGCACGCGCCCGAGCACGTCGCCCGCCAGCAGCAGCGCCGCGCCGATCAGGCCCGCGTAGGGCAGCAGCCAGCGGTGGTCGGGACCGGACAGCGGCCTGGCCAGGTGCGGGACCACGAGCCCGATGAACGCGACGGCCCCGCAGGCGGCCACCGCCGCCCCGGTCAGCAGCGTGATGGCGGCGATGCCGACGGCGCGGGTGCGGGCGACGTTCTGGCCGAGGCCGCGCGCGACGTCCTCGCCCAGGGACAGCGCGTTGAGGCCGGGCGCATTGGCCAGGGCGAGGATCAGCCCGGCCGCGACGAACGGCAGCACCTGCCAGACGATCGAGGAGCCCCGCCCGGCGATGGACCCGGCCTGCCAGAACCGGAAGGTGTCCATGGCCCGCTCGTCCAGCAGCACGATCGTGGAGGTGAGCGCGTAGAGGAAGGCGCTGACGGCGGCCCCGGCCAGGGCGAGCGTGACCGGCGTGGGGCCGCCGCGCCCGCCGGCCATGCCGAGCGCGAACACCCCGACGCTGGCGACGAGCGCCCCGGCCAGCCCGAACCAGATGTAGACGTACAGGCTGGACATGCCGAACACGATGATGGCCAGCACCATGGCGAACGCCGCGCCCTGGGTGACGCCGAGCAGGCCCGGGTCGGCGAGCGGGTTGCGGGTGTGACCCTGCATGAGCGCGCCCGCGACGCCCAGCGCGATCCCGGCGATGATGCCGAGCGCGGTCCTGGGCACCCGCAGGGTGCGGATGATGATGTCGTGCTCCGCGCCGGTGGGGGCGGTGAGCGCCTGCCAGGTGTCGCCCAGCGGCACGGACTTGGCCCCGATGGTGACGCTCAGCAGCACGGCGGCGGCCAGCGCGGCGAGCAGCGCGCCCAGGACGAGTGTGCGGCGCCGGCGTATGGCGTGGAGCGGGGTGGCCGGTCGCGCGCGGGACGGCGGCGCGGTGGTGCTCACCCATGCTCCTCTCCGTACTGTGACGACCCCATGGAGTATGCCAGTCAAGGGAAAGCTAATCTCAATGAGGTTAGCCTTACCTTGGTTTTAAGTTCTACGGAGGAAACAGCCGATGAGAGTGTCGCGCGCCCTGCTCGCGTGCCTGGCCGGGGCGGTGTTCGCCACCGGCCTGTCGGCATGCGGATCGAGCACCCCGCAGGCGGCGCAGCCGGCGTCCACCGCCCCGTCCACCACCACCGATTCCCCGGCGTCCCCGGCCTCCTCCTACCCCCGCACGATCAAGCACGCCATGGGCGAAACGGTCATTCCGGCCCAGCCGAAACGCGTGGTGGCGCTGGACCAGAGCTTCGTCGATGCCGTGCTGAGCCTGGAGACCGAGGTCGTCGGCTTCACCACCTACCGGGCGATCGACGAGAAGCTGCCCGACTACCTCGGCGCCGCGCTGCAGAAGTACGGCTCGGCGGCCAAGGCGGTGGGCACCCTGGAGGCCCCGAGCCTGGAGCAGGTCATCGCCCTCAAGCCGGACCTGATCGTCTCGGCCAAGGTCCGTCACGAGGCGCTCTACGACAAGCTCTCGAAGATCGCGCCCACCGTGTTCAGCGAGACCACCGGCGCCATCTGGAAGGACAACCTGCGGCTGATGGGCCAGGCCCTCGGCAAGGAGGACGTGGCCGACACCAAGATCAAGCAGTACGAGGAGCGGGCCGCCGCGATCGGTGCGGCGATCGGTGAGAAGAACGGCGGGAAGCTGCCGACGGTCTCCGTCGTGCGGTTCGCCGGGGAGCCGACCGTCCGGCTTTACGTGGAGAAGTCCTACTCCGGCGTCGTGCTGAAGGACGTCGGCCTCCCGCGCCCCGCCGACCAGCCCACCAGCGACCAGATCGCGGTGAACATCAGCCAGGAGAACATCGCCCAGCTCGACGCCGACCACATCTTCGTGGCGGTCTACCCCGACCCGGCCGTCGGCGAGATCAAGCAGAAGTTCGAGGGCAACCCGCTGTGGGGCCGGCTCAAGGGCAAGAAGCACGAGGTCTCCGACCTGACCTGGATGAGCGCGGTGGGCCTGCTCGGCGCCGGCATCATACTGGACGACCTGGCCACCACCTTCGGAGTGGACCCGGCCACTACCGGCTGAGGAACTCCCGCAGATCGGCGAGATGGGGAGCGATGTCGATGCCGCGGTCGGCGAGCCAGGCGTCGCTGTCGTAGGAGGCGCGGTACCGCTCGCCTCCGTCGCAGATCAGCGTCACCACGCTGCCCCGCTCGCCGGCCCGCCGCATCTCGGTGAGGACCTGCACGGCCGCCGCCACGTTGGTGCCGGTGGAGCCGCCGACGTTCAGGCCGGTCACCTCGCGGACCCACCGCATCGCCGCGATGGACAGCGCGTCCGGCACGCGGATCATGCGGTCGATCACCGACGGCAGGAACGACGGCTCCACCCGCGGGCGGCCGATGCCCTCGATGCGCGAGCCCGGGGCGGTCGCCGAGAAGTCGCCGCCGGTCCAGGCCGGATAGAACGCCGACCCTTCAGGGTCCACCACGGCCAGGCGGGTCGCGTGGCGGCGGTAGCGGATGTAGCGGCCGATGGTGGCGGACGTGCCGCCGGTACCCGCGCCGACCACGATCCAGGTGGGTTCGGGATAGGGCTCCAGTTCCATCTGCTGGAAGATGGACTCGGCGATGTTGTTGTTGCCCCGCCAGTCGGTGGCCCGCTCGGCGTAGGTGAACTGGTCCATGAAGTGCCCGCCCGACTCGGCGGCCAGCCGGTGCGACTCCGCGTAGATCGCCGAAGGGTCCTCGACCAGATGGCACTTGCCGCCATAGAACTCGATCAGGGCGATCTTCTCCGGCGACGTCGATTCCGGCATGACCGCGACGAACGACAGGCCGAGCAGGCGGGCGAAGTACGCCTCGCTGACGGCGGTGGACCCGCTGGACGCCTCCACGATCGTGGTCTCCGGGCCGATCCAGCCGTTGGCCAGGCCGTACAGGAACAACGAGCGGGCGAGTCGATGTTTGAGTGAACCTGTCGGGTGCACCGACTCGTCTTTCAGGTAGAGGTTTACGTCCCAGCGCGCGGGCAGCGGAAAGACGTGGAGGTGGGTATCACAACTTCTGTGAGCGTCGGCTTCGACCTGGCGGATGGCTTCGGCCGCCCAGCGGCGCGCCGCGGGGTCATGGCGATCGACTTGCTGCATGACGACCACGGTAGCCATAGAGCATTCGGTGTGATGCCTGCCACACTTTGCACCGAATCGAGTAAACAGTGTTATCCTAATGAGACTTGCCTGGCCCTTGGTGTGAGTACGTCCGCCGCATGCCCGGGTAACGCTAGACCCCCTGAGCAGGAAAGACTCTTAACGAAACCATTACAGCCTGCCTGGGACGATGACGTGGCCGCCGAAGACGCGGATGGGCACGTCATGCCTATCGCTGTGTGGTTACGGGGGGAAGAGTACGAGGGGGATACGACATGATCTCTATGACCGAAGAGCAGCGCCAGGCGTGGTTCGAACGCGACGTCGTGCCCGTCACCGCGCAACTTTACGCATCCGCGATGCGCCTGACCCGCAACTCGGCAGACGCCGAGGACCTCGTGCAGGAGACCGTGGCGAAGGCCTACACCTCGTACCACCAGTTCCGCGAGGGCACCAACCTCAAGGCATGGCTGCATCGCATCCTGACCAACAACTTCATCAACGACTACCGCAAGAAGCAGCGCTCGCCCAAGCTGTCGGCGACGGAGGACATCGAGGACTGGCAGCTCGCCGCCGCCGAGTCCCACATGTCGACGGGGCTCCGTTCCGCCGAGTCCGAGGCGCTCGACGCGCTGCCCGACAACGTCGTGATGAACGCCCTGCGGTCGCTCCCCGACGAGTTCCGGGAGGCCGTCTACCTGGCCGATGTCGAGGGATTCGCCTACAAGGAGATCGCCGAGCGGATGGGCACGCCCATCGGCACGGTGATGTCCCGCCTGCACCGTGGCCGCCGGCAGCTCCGTGGCATGCTCGAGGGCTACGCCCGCGAGGTCGGCGCGCTCCGCGTCCCCGTAGCCGTGTAGGCCCCGGCCTCGGCCCTCGACTGCCTCACCTGCCTCACCTGCCTCACCTGCCTCACTTGCCCGGGGTCCGGCGCGTCCGCTCCCAGCTCAGAACCGCCCTGACGCTCATCGCCCGCTCGGGCGGAGGTCAGGGCAGGATCATGTGCAGGCGGACCCGGAGGACTCCGGCGGTGTGGCGGGTCTCGACGAGGTCGCAGAGCTGGCGGCTGATCCACAGGCCGTAGCCGCGCGGTGATTCCGGGCGGGGCGGGAGGAATCCGGGAAGCGGTAGGTCCAGGCGTCCTCCGGGGTCGGCGATCTCGCAGATGAGTTCGCTGCCCGCCGTCCAGATGGCGACCGAGCCCGAGCCGCCGCCGTGCTCCACGGTGTTGGCGGCGATCTCCGACACGCTGAGCACCAGGGAGCCGACCGTGTCCCGGTCCAGGCCCGCGCCCTCGCCCGCCGCCGCCACGACCTGCCGTACCCGGCCCAGGTCGCGCGGCGTGAAGGCGACGACGACGCGGGAGGGCGGGGGCTCGGGGAAGGGCAGCTCGTCGCCGCTGAGCAGGAAGTGCTGCGGCGGGACGTAGCCGCGGCTGAGGTCGAGGCCGTTGCCGTTCAGAGTCCAGGGGTGGGCGCGCATGGCGTCCTCCAGGACCTGTGGCGGTGTGGCCCGCTCGTCGTACAGGCACAGCGCCACGATCGGCGCGTCCGCGAAGGCCAGGTTGATGGCCGCCTCGTACCTGATCCACTCCCGGATGTCGCGCTCCTTGCGTCCCAGCCAGACCGGCTCGCCGACCAGCAGCGTCTGGCGTTTGGCCCACGGCTCGGCGTACTCGTGGTAGGCGGTCAGCGTGCGGGCCGGGTGGGTGTACCAGGTGGTCTTGAGCCGCCGGTCGACCCGGGCCGCGTCCTCGCCCAGCATCTCGGCGAGCAGGTCCAGCATGGGCTGCCCGGTCACCACGAGAATGTCGTGACCTTCCCGCAGCGCCTCGCCGACCAGCGGGAGGACCAGGCGCAGGTAGCTCTCATCGGAGCCGTACGGCGCAGCGATATGCGCGAACGACCCCGACCTGAAAAGTGCGCGCTCGGGCTGCACGGTGATGAACGTAACAAGCCCCCGCCGATGCTGACAATGTCGGCGGACCGGGCTAGCCGGTGGCGATCAGCGCGACCGCGGCCAGCGCCATGACCACCCCGCCCATCTGGAGCCGGCGCAGGCGCTCCCGCAGCACGAACCTGGCCAGCAGGATCGTCGTCGCCGGATACAGCGACACCAGCACGGCCACCAGGCTGAGCAGCCCGCGCTGGGCGGCCAGCAGGTAGAGCATGTTGGCGAGCATGTCCAGCACGCCGGAGACCGCGATGATGGGCAGCGCGCCCGGCCCCGGCCGCACCGTGCGCCGGGTGATCAGGGCGAGCACCACGACCAGCGCGATCGACACCGTTCTGGCCCCGGCCAGCGGCCACAGCCCGGCGTCGTGGGGAGCCTGGGCGACCAGGATGAAGAAGCCGCCGAACCCCGCGCCCGCGGCCAGCGCGGACAGCAGTGGTCCCGTCGGAGCGGAGGCCGCCGCGCCTTTCGGCGCACGGCTCACCAGCAGTACGGCGGCCAGCGCGAGCGCGACCCCGGCGAGGGCCGTCAACGCGGGACGCTCCCCGGACACCAGCCCGAACAGCACCGGCACGGCGGCCGAGGTGGTCGCCGTGGTGGGCGCGACGACCGACATGGTGCCCGCGGCCAGGGCGCGGTAGAACAGCAGCAGGCCGGTCGTTCCCGACACGCCGGCGACCATGCCCCACAGCAGCGCCTCCAGCGAGGGCGAACCGGGCATCGCCGGCAGCACCGCCGCCACGAAGACCAGCCCGGAGAACTGCGAGAGGACGACGACGGCCAGCAGACGGGAACGCCTGGTGGCCAGCCCGCCGAAGAAGTCGGCGGTGCCGTACACCAGCGCGCACGCGGTGGCGAGGACGACTGCGGTCAAGGAGTGCTCCGGTTCACTGAGTTGTACCAGTAGTACAACGAAGTACACCAGAGCGGTGCAACCAACTGCAAATCGGGTTCACTACAATGCACTGTATGTCGAACGACAGCGGGGCTCTCGCCGCGGCCATCGCGAACAACGTGCGGGCGCAGCGCGCGCACCGCCGGATGACCCTGGACGAGCTGGCGGCCAGGTCCGGCGTGAGCCGGGGCATGCTGGTGCAGGTCGAGCAGGCCCGGACCAACCCGAGCGTGACCACGCTGGCCCGCATCGGCGACGCCCTCGGCGTCACCGTGGCCCGGCTCGTGGAGGTCGCCGACACCCCGGTGGTCCGGGTGGTCGGCAGCGCGGGGGTGGTGACGTTCCAGCACGGCGAGGGGTCGGCCCGGCTGCTGGTCGGTACCGACGCCCCGGCGATCCTGGAGCTGTGGGACTGGCGGCTCGCCCAGGGGGAGCACCACGACGGCGACGCGCACCCGGCGGGCACCCGCGAGATGATCACGGTCATCGAGGGCGAGCTGACCCTCACCGTGCTCGGCCAGGACTACCACGTCCGCACCGACGAAGCCGCCCTGTTCAGCGCCGACCGCCCGCACCGCTACGCCAACGGCGGCACCTCCACCTGCCGTTTCATCATGGTCGTCACCGAGCCCGCCGAGCTTCCCGACCGCCGTTAGCGGGGCGTCCCACGCTTTCGATTACGATCGGGTAGCAACCGGGCCGGTAAGGCGAACTCGGGCCTTCATGGTGGGTACATCACTCTCTGTGCAACACGCGGGAGTTGGCCGCTGGTGACTGATGCCCAAGCGGCGATAGGAAAGCTCCGGGCCGAGCTGATCGGTCTGGGAGTCACCGACGCGTACGAGGTCTGCGATGACTCCACCCTCTCGGTGTGGATCGGACTCGTGGTGAGCTTTCGCGACGGAAGCTACCGCTGGCGGGAGGGACCGGTCCGGCACCACCACTCCGGCAGCGATCCGGTCGGATGTGCCGTCCGGGTGGCGCGTCGTTACGCCGAACTGCGGGCCGATGTCCCACCATGGTGGGAGGACCTGGCCAGGATTCTGCGGGGGGAGTCGGCCCAGGACTACCCATGACACCCCGCCGGGCTTTCGGCCGCCCCCCACCGCCGGCCCAGATCAACGAACAAGGGCGGCCCGGTGTTCTGGACCAAAAAGATGATTGCGGCGCTGGTGGTGGTGTTGGTCGGGGTGGCCGGGTGTGCCGGGGAGCGGCGGGGCAAGGAGGAGCGGGCGGTGGGGCGGGTGGAGGAGGTCATTCCGCCGCATGAGCTGGCCGAGCGGCTTGCCGCCGTGCAGCCCGAGTGGCCCGCCGCGTTCGGTGCGTTCCGTCCCCGGGCGCTCGACTGTGCCGCGCTCAAGTGCGTGGCGCTGACCTTCGACGACGGCCCCTACCGGTACACCGCCAGGCTGCTCGACCTACTGGCCGAGCACCAGGCCAAGGCCACCTTCTTCGTGGTCGGCCGGATGGTGGCCGCCGGCGGCGCGGCCGGGTTGCGCCGGATGGTGGCCGAGGGCCATGAGGTGGGCAATCACACCTGGGACCACGCGATGCTCACCGACCTGCGCAGGCCCGGGATCGAGGCGGAGCTGCGCAGGACGCAGCAGATCGTGCGCAGCGCCACCGGCACCCGGATGCGGATCATGCGCCCGCCGTACGGCGCGACGAACCACCTGGTGGCGAGGGTGGCCCGGGGCCACGGCCTCGCGCAGATCCTTTGGGACGTCGACACGGTCGACTGGCGGGACCGCCGCCCCGGCCTGATCGCGCGGCGCGCCGTCGCCGCCCCGCCGGGGACGATCGTGCTGCTGCACGACATCCACCGCACCACGGTGGAGGCGGCCCCGCGCATCCTGACCGACCTCGCCCGGGCCGGCTACACCTTCGTCACCGTCTCCGAACTCCTCGGCGACAGACTGCCCGGCGCCGGCCGCCTCTACCCCGACCGCAGCGAACGCGAACTCAGGAACGCCGCCGACCGCTCGGCGACCGGCCGCTCATAGCGTCACCCGCCGCGCTTGGCGCGGGCGGCCATGCGCCCGCGGGTCGGCGCGTCGAGGATCACCTTGCGGATGCGCACGTTCTCCGGCGTGACCTCCACGCACTCGTCATCGCGGATGAACTCCAGCGCCTGCTCCAGCGTGAGCGCCCGGGGCGGGATCACCTTCTCGGTCTCCTCCGAGGTGGAGGCCCGCATGTTGGTGAGCTTCTTCTCCTTGGTGATGTTGACGTCCATGTCGTCGGCCCGGGAGTTCTCGCCGACGATCATGCCTTCGTAGACGTCGGTGCCGGGCCCGGTGAACAGCGAGCCCCGCTCCTGAAGGTTGAGCATCGCGAACGCCGTCACCGCCCCCGCCCGGTCGGCCACCAGCGAGCCGGTGTTGCGGGTGCGCAGCTCGCCGAACCACGGCTCGTAGTCGTCGAAGACGTGGTGGACCAGGCCGGTCCCCCGGGTCTCGGTCAGGAACTCGGTACGAAAGCCGATCAGCCCCCGGGCGGGCACCAGGAACTCCATCCTGATCCACCCGGTGCCGTGGTTGGTCATCAGCTCCATCCGGCCCTTGCGGACCGCCAGCAACTGGGTGACCGCCCCGAGGTACTCCTCCGGGCAGTCGACCGTCAGGCGCTCGACCGGCTCGTGCACCTTGCCGTCGATGACCCGGGTGACCACCTGCGGCTTGCCCACCGTCAGCTCATAGCCCTCGCGGCGCATCTGCTCGACCAGGATGGCCAGCGCCAGCTCGCCGCGCCCCTGGACCTCCCAGGTGTCGGGCCGCTCGGTGGGCAGCACCCGCAGCGAGACGTTGCCGACCAGCTCGCGGGCCAGCCGGTCCTTGACCATGCGGGCGGTGACCTTGGCCCCCTTGACCCGCCCGACCAGCGGCGAGGTGTTGGTGCCGATGGTCATCGAGATGGCCGGCTCATCGACCGTGATCAGCGGCAGCGGGCGCGCGTCGTCGGGGTCGGCCAGCGTCTCGCCGATCATGATGTCCGGAATGCCGGCGATGGCGATGATGTCGCCGGGGCCCGCCTCCTCGGCGGGCTTGCGCTCCAGTGCCTCGGTCATCAGCAGCTCGCTGATCTTGACCTTCTCCACCGAGCCGTCGGTCCGGCACCAGGCGACCTGCTGGCCCTTCTTGATCGTGCCGTGGTGGACCCGGCACAGCGCGATCCGGCCCAGGTAGCTGGAGGCGTCGAGGTTGGTGACGTGGGCCTGGAGCGGGGCGGCGGGGTCGTAGACCGGCGCGGGGATGGTCTCCATGATCGTGGAGAACAGCGGCTCCAGGTCCGGTGAGTCGGGCATGCCGCCGTCGTCCGGGCGTACCATGCCGGCCCGCCCGGCCTTGGCCGAGGCGTAGACGATCGGGAAGTCGATCTGCTCCTCGGTCGCGTCGAGGTCGAGGAACAGCTCGTAGGTCTCGTCCACGACCTCCGCGATCCGGGCGTCGGGACGGTCGACCTTGTTGACGCACAAGATGACCGGCAGCTTGGCGGCCAGCGCCTTGCGCAGCACGAACCTGGTCTGCGGCAGCGGCCCCTCGGAGGCGTCGACCAGCAGGACCACGCCGTCGACCATGGAAAGGCCGCGCTCGACCTCGCCGCCGAAGTCGGCGTGGCCGGGTGTATCGATGATGTTGATGGTGACGTCACCGTGTCGTACCGCGGTGTTCTTGGCGAGAATGGTGATGCCCTTCTCGCGTTCGAGGTCGCCCGAGTCCATGACCCGGTCTTCGACGTCCTGGTTGGCCCGGAACGCTCCGGACTGCCAGAGCATGGCGTCCACCAGCGTGGTCTTGCCGTGGTCGACATGCGCGATGATCGCTATGTTCCGCAGGTCGTCGCGGCTCTGCATAGGCATGATGGAGTCTCGCTCTGTATCGGGAATCGGCCGCGGGACCCTTGCGGCAGCACTATTTTAGTTGATCCTGACGCCCTCTTCGGTGTGTCCTCCCACACCCGGGCGACCTGCGCCGACGCGGGCCTTCCTACACTCGACCCCATGCCGCTCGCCCCGCACTTTCGCGCGATGCTCCGCACCAAGGACGGCGTACGGATCGACGCCGCGCATACACCCCCCTACGATACCCCCCGGCCGGCGGCCGACTTGGGCGTCGTGCTGGCGCACGGCTTCACCGGCGGCTGGCGGAACGGCACCGCGCGGCGCATCGCGCACGTGTTCAGCGCCTTCGGCGGGGTGGTGTGCTTCGACTTCCGCGGGCACGGCAGGTCCGGCGGCAGTTCCACGGTGGGCGACCTGGAGGTGCTGGATCTCGACGCCGCCGTCCGGCACGCCAGGAGCATCGGCTACCGGCGGCTCGCCGTGGTCGGGTTCTCGATGGGCGCGGCGGTCGCCGTACGGCACGCGGGGTTGCACGGCGGCGTGGACGCGGTGGTCGCGGTGAGCGGCCCCGCGCGCTGGTACTACCGGGGCACCCGGCCGATGCAGCGGGTGCACTGGGTGATCGAGCGGCCGATCGGCCGGTTCCTGGCCCGCACCGCCAAGCGGACCAGGATCGCCCGCGGCCCGTGGGACCCGATCCCGCTGTCGCCGCACGAGGCCGCCCCGCTGATCAGCCCCACGCCGCTGCTCGTGGTGCACGGCGACCGGGACGCCTTCTTCCCGATCGAGCACGCCCACCAGCTCTACGGGGCCGCCCGCGAGCCGAAGGAGCTGTGGATCGAACCCGGGTACGGCCACGCCGAGACCGCCGCCACCCCAGGGCTCATCCGGCGCATCGGCGGATGGATCCGGACGACTCTTACCGAGGCTTGAACAACCCGGACGGTTCACCCCACTTCCCTGCGGCAATCCTCACAGGGTTCACCGGGGGAGTGCCGATGCGAAGCATCTACGTTGCGGGGGTCGGCCCGAAGGCCGGGCGCGACCTCGTCGAGCTCGGGCTGATGGAACTGCTGTCGCACCGCGTGGAGCGGATCGCCGTGTGCCGGCCGATCGCCTGCGCGGGCGATGGCGACGATCATGGCGTGGAACTGCTTCGCAGCCGCTACCTGGTCGCCGGCTATGCCCGTGGGATGACGCGGGAGGAGGCCGCGGAGGTCCCGGAGGAGAAGCTGGTCGCCCGGCTCGCCGACGGCGTGCGGACGGCCGGTGAGGGCTGTGCCGCCATGCTGGTGCTGGGCTGCGGGGAGCGGGCCGTACCGGACCGGCCGGACCTGGACGCCGAACTGGCGGCCGAGCTGGACGCGCCGGTGGTCGCGGTGGTGGCGGCGGGCGGCATGCGGGCGGAGAAGATCGCCGCGGCGCTGCGGGCCGCGCACGCGTCCTTCGCCAGGCACGGCTGCCGGGTGCTCGCGATGATCGCCAACCGGGTCACCTACGCCGGGTCCATCCCGGCCGACCTGCCGGTGCCCTGGTACGTCATCCCGGAGCACCCGCGCCTGGCCGCCCCCACCGTACGGCAGGCCGCCGAGGCCACCCGCGCCACGCTGGTGCAGGGCAACGCCGAGGGCCTGCTGCGCGACGTCCTCGGGTACGTGTTCGGCGGCGCCAGCCTCCCGATCTTCCTGGACCATCTGCGCGAGGGCGCGCTGGTGATCTCGCCGGGCGACCGGGCCGACGTACTGCTCGGCGCGCTGGCCGCCGGGGCGGCCGGGACCGCGCGGCCCGCCGGGGTGGTCCTCACGCTCGGTGAGAAGCCGCCGCCCAACGTGCGCGGCCTGACCGCGCGCCTGGCGCCCGAGATCCCGGTGCTGTCCGCGCCCCCCGACAGCTTCACCGCCGCCGCGATGCTGTCCGGCCTGCGCGGCCGGATCACCCCGGACAACCCGCGCAAGGTCGAGACCGCGCTCGGGCACTTCACCGCGCACGTGGACACCTCGGCCCTCGCCGCCCGGATGGACCTCGTTCCCGACGGCGGGGTCACCCCGCGGATGTTCACCCACCGGCTGGTGGTGCGGGCCGCCGCCGTGCGCCGGCACATCGTGCTGCCCGAGGGCTGCGACGAGCGCGTCCTGGCCGCCGCCGACACGATCGTGCGGCGCGGCATCGCCGAGGTGACCCTGCTGGGCCAGAAGGACGACGTCCGGCGGCGGGCCCGGGTGCTCGGGCTGGACCTGCACGCGGTACGGGTCATCGACCCGGTCACCTCACCGCTGCGGGAAACCTTCGCCGAGACGTACGGCATGCTGCGCGACCACAAGTCGGTGAGCCACCGCAGGGCCAGGGACGTACTGACCGACCCCGTCTTCTTCGGCGCGATGATGACGCAGGCGGGCATGGTCCACGGCATGGTCACCGGCGCCACCCACCCCACCGCGGGCACGCTGACCGCCGCCTTCCAGATCATCAGGACCGCGCCGGGCACGCGCGCGGTCTCCGCGGTCTCCTTCGCCTGCCTGCCGCACCAGGTGCTCGTGTACGGCGACTGCGGGGTGCACGACGAGCCCGACGACGCCCGGCTGGCGGAGATCGCCATCGCCTCGGCGGTCACCGCGGAGCGCTTCGGCATCGAGGCGAGGGTCGCGATGCTGTCCTACTCGGCGGGGCCGTACGGGGCGGGCGCGGACGCCGACAAGGTCCGCAGGGCGACCGAACTGGTCCGGACCCGCGCCCCGGGGCTGCCCGTGGAGGGCCCGATCCACTTCGACGCGGCGGTGGACGAGCGGATCGCGGCCGTGAAGGCGCCGGGGTCGGCCGTGGCCGGGCGGGCCACCGTGCTGGTCTTCCCGGACCTGGACAGCGCGGACAGCGCCTGTACGGCCGTACGGCGGTCGGCGGGGGGCCTGGTCATCGGCCCCATCCTGCAAGGACTGCGGCAGCCGGTGAACGACCTGCCACGCAACGCCACCGTGGAGGAGATCATCAACACGGTGGCGATCACGGTGATCCAGGCTCAGGGCGGTATCCGTAGAAATACCGATCAATAACACCGAACCTTTTCGGCGTTATGGACGTCTACCTTCAGCGTACGGAACGACTCCTCCGGGCGAACCCCGAACGGTGACCGCGCCGCCTCCGCGGGCCGCCGGGGCGATCCTTGAGGGGCCGGGGGTCCGGGCCCAGCGTCGCGGGGGCGCGCTGGGCAGGGCTCGCCGGGGTGCCGTACGGCGGCGCGCGGATCTGTCACAGGCTCCGCGCGCCGCGTTCGTACCTCTCTGTCACTGATTCCGCACCGAATTTGCCTCTCCTCAATTCGGACAAACAGCGCTAAACTTCCCCAAACCTCTTCAAAGGGTGCGCTGGTTCCCCCGTTCTTGTGGCAGGCCCAATGATCACCTTCTATAGTTTCGGTGCGTCTGCGCGGAAGTCGTTCCGAGGGGAGGGTGGCGTGAGATCAGGCCGCCGTCCCTTCGCATTCGCGACCGTCCTCACCGCCCTGATCCTCACCACCACTTTCCCCGGCGCGGGTGCCGCCGTCGCCCCCAAACCGAAACCCCAGGCCGAGCTGAAAAAGCTCACCCAGCAGGCCGCTTCGCTGAACAAGCGGTACCGCGGCCAGATCCAGGACCTTGAGGAGATCAGGGTCCAGGCCAAGAAGGCCAACGACCGGGCGGGCGGCCTCAAACGCGAGCTGGCCAGGGCGGAGCGCGAGGTCACCGAGATCGCGCAGACCACCTACATGGGCGGCTCGCTGGACGCGGTCCAGCTCATCGGAGCCGGTGACGTCTCCTCGGTGCTCGGCCCCGCGGCCATGGTCTCCCACCTGTCCAGCGAGCGGGCGCGCAAGCTGGGGCGGGTCCAGGAGCTGATCGCCGACTCCAAGAAGGCCCGGCAGCAGGCCGACCAGAAGATCGACGACCTGAAGAAAGAGATCGAGCTGCTGAAGCGCAAACGCAGGTCGATCGAGCGGCTGCTGGCCAAATACGGTTTCCAGACCCCGTCGGGCGGCGACGGCCTCACCGCCCGCATGGTGTCGATCCGCAACGCCATTCTCGCCGAGTTCCCGATGCCCTACGGTTACGGCTGCCTGCGCCCCGGCGACCCCGGCGAACACGGCAGCGGCCGGGCCTGTGACTTCATGATGAGCCGGGGCACCATGCCGGGGCAGATCGACAGCGAACGCGGCGACGCCCTCGCCCAGTGGTGCATTAAGAACGGCCCGCGACTGGGCATCATGTACATCATCTGGAAGCAGCGCTACTACGATGTGCGCACGGGCGCCGGATGGCGGCCCATGTCGGATCGCGGCGGCATCACCGCCAATCACTGGGACCACGTGCACGTTTCCGTCTTCTAGTCGCGTCGTGGCCCGCGGGGCCTCCTGGCTATTGTTGGTCACTTTCCGCCACGGAACTCCGCGCAACAGACATGATTGGTCCATGACGAACGTCTCCGGAGAAACATTGCGTCGCCGCCCGGCCCAACGGCGCAGTGTCGAACGCGTGGAACGAATGCTCGACGAATGCGCGCGCCTGCTCGACGAACACGGCTACGACGCGCTCACCACCAAGGAGGTCGCCCGGCGCGCGGGCGTGCCGATCGGTACTTTCTACCAGTTCTTTCCCGACAAACAAGGGCTGGTCAGAGCCCTTGCCCTGCGAAATCTAGAGGCCTTCCTCGAACGGATCGCCGCCGAACTCGCCACCGCCGACCTCTCCCACTGGACCGACGTGGCCGATCTGGCCATCGACGAATTCGTCGAGATGAAAAGGAGCACCCCCGGCTTCTCCGTCGTCGACTTCGGCGAGGTGCTCACCGCCCCGGGCGGCCCGGTACTGCGCGGTACCGAGCGGATGCTCGACGCCGCGCTGGAGAACAACGCCGTGGTGGCCGACCGGCTGCGCGCCCTCACCATCGAACGGCTGGGCGCTCCGCCGGGGCCGAACCTCGACCGCGCGTTACTGGTCGCGGTCGAGGCCGCGGACGTGGTGCTGAAACTCGCCTTCCGGGTCCGTCCCGGCGGAGATCCTGACCTGATCGCCGAGTGCAAGCACCTGGTCCGGTGCTACCTCTCCGGCCACCTGCCATGACGGCGCGTTCCTGAACGGTCCGCCGATCCGTGCCCTGACCTCGCCGTCGAGCCACAGCTCCGGCGCGCCAGGGAGACCCCCACGATCGGCGCCCCCGACATGTCAGCACCGCCCACGCGGGCCGCGCCGGAAGGCGGCCGCCTTCTCCTCCGGCGCGGGCCCACAGCCACGGGTCCCGGCGACCGTCAGACCTCCTCGACGCTGCTCGGCTCTCGCCGGGACAGGTCGATGCCCAGCTCCTCTGCCGCGCGGAAGACGTCTTCGTCGGTGTCGCGCAACTCGATGGACCCACCATCGGCGGAGAGCACCTCGACGTTGAGGCACAGCGACTGCATTTCCTTGATCAGCACCTTGAAGGATTCCGGGATGCCCGGCTCGGGGATGTTCTCGCCCTTGACGATCGCCTCATAGACCTTCACCCGGCCGGCCACGTCGTCGGACTTGATGGTCAGCAGCTCCTGCAGCGCGTAGGCCGCGCCGTAGGCCTCCAGCGCCCACACCTCCATCTCACCGAACCGCTGCCCGCCGAACTGCGCCTTACCGCCCAGCGGCTGCTGGGTGATCATCGAGTACGGGCCGGTGGAACGCGCGTGGATCTTGTCGTCCACCAGGTGCAGCAGCTTCAGGATGTAGATGTAACCGACCGAGATCGGCTGCGGGAACGGCTCGCCGGAACGCCCGTCGAACAGCCGCGCCTTACCGGTCCGCTCGACCATCCGGTCACCGTCGCGGTTGCGGGCGGTGCTGCCGAGCAGCCCGATGATCTCCTCTTCGCGGGCGCCGTCGAAGACCGGAGTGGCGACCTTGGTGCGCGGCTCGACCTCGCCGAAGCCCTTGTCGCGCAGCCGCTCGGCCCACGCCTCCTCGACGCCGTTGAGGTCCCAGCCGCGGGCGGCGATCCACCCCAGATGGGTCTCCAGCACCTGGCCGACGTTCATCCGGCCGGGCACGCCCAGCGGGTTGAGGATGATGTCCACCGGCGTGCCGTCCTCCAGGAACGGCATGTCCTCCACCGGCAGGATCTTGGAGATCACGCCCTTGTTGCCGTGCCGGCCGGCCAGCTTGTCACCATCGGTGATCTTACGCTTCTGCGCCACGTGCACCCGGACCAGCTCGTTGACCCCCGGATGCAGATCGTCACCGTCCTCACGGGAGAACACCCGCACCCCGATCACCGTGCCGTGCTTGCCGTGCGGCACCTTCAGCGAGGTGTCGCGGACCTCCCGGGCCTTCTCCCCGAAGATCGCGCGCAGCAGCCGCTCCTCCGGGGTCAGCTCGGTCTCACCCTTCGGTGTCACCTTGCCGACCAGGATGTCGCCCGGCACGACCTCGGCCCCGATCCGGATGATGCCGCGCTCGTCCAGATCGGCAAGCGTCTCTTCCGAGACGTTGGGGATGTCCCTGGTGATCTCCTCGGCGCCCAGCTTGGTGTCCCGGGCGTCGACCTCGTGCTCCTCGATGTGGATCGAGGACAGCACGTCGTCCTGGACCAGCCGCTGGGACAGGATGATCGCGTCCTCGTAGTTGTGACCCTCCCAGGGCATGAACGCCACCAAGAGGTTCTTGCCCAGCGCCATCTCACCCTGGTCGGTACAGGGCCCGTCGGCGATGACCTGGCCGATCTCGACCCGCGCGCCCTCGTCCACGACCGGCTTCTGGTTGAACGAGGTGCCCTGGTTGGACCGCTGGAACTTCGCCACCCGGTACGTCGTGTGGGTGCCGTCGTCGTTCATCACGGTCACGTAGTCGGCGGAGACCTCCTCGACCACGCCGGCCTTCTCGGCGATGATCACATCGCCCGTGTCGGTCGCCGCGCGGTACTCCATGCCGGTGCCCACCAGCGGCGCCTCGCTGCGCAGCAGCGGCACCGACTGGCGCTGCATGTTCGCGCCCATCAACGCCCGGTTGGCGTCGTCGTGCTCCAGGAAGGGGATCATCGCGGTCGCCACCGACACCATCTGGCGCGGTGACACGTCGATGTAGTCCACCTCGGCCGAGCGGACGTGCTCGAACTCGCCGCCCTTGGTGCGGACCAGCACCCGGCTCTCGGCGAAGCCGCCGTCCGCCGTCAGCACGGAGTTCGCCTGCGCGATGACGTAGCGGTCCTCCTCGTCGGCCCCGAGGTAGTCGATCTGCTCGGTGACCTTGCCGTCCACCACCTTGCGGTAGGGGGTCTCCATGAAGCCGAAGGGGTTGAGCCGCCCGAAGCACGCGAGGTAGCCGATCAGGCCGATGTTGGGGCCTTCCGGCGTCTCGATCGGGCACATCCGGCCGTAGTGGGACGGGTGTACGTCACGGACCTCCATGCCCGCCCGCTCCCTGGACAGCCCGCCGGGGCCCAGCGCGTTCAGCCGCCGCTTGTGGGTCAGCCCGGCCAGCGGGTTGATCTGGTCCATGAACTGCGAGAGCTGCGAGGTGCCGAAGAACTCCTTCATCGACGCCACGACCGGGCGGATGTTGATCAGGGTCTGCGGCGTGATCGCCTCGACGTCCTGGGTGGTCATCCGCTCGCGGACCACGCGCTCCATCCGGGCCAGACCCAGCCGGACCTGGTTTTGGATCAGCTCGCCGACGTTGCGCACCCGCCGGTTGCCGAAGTGGTCGATGTCGTCGACCTCCACGACCTGCTCGCGCATCGATGTCTCACCGGCGTGCAGGCGGACCAGGTACTCGACCATCGAGACGATGTCGTCCTCGGTGAGCGTGTTCTGGGTGATCTCGGCATCGACGCCCAGCTTCTTGTTGATCTTGTACCGGCCGACCTTCGCCAGGTCGTACCGCTTGTGGTTGAAATAGAGGTTGTCGAGAAGCGTCTGCGCCGACTCCTTGGTCGGCGGCTCACCCGGCCGCAGCTTGCGGTAGATGTCGAGCAACGCGTCGTCCTGGCCGGCCGTGTGGTCCTTCTCCAGGGTCGCCCGCATCGACTCGAACTGACCGAACCGCTCCAAAATCCGGTCGTTCGTCCAGCCGAGCGCCTTCAGCAGCACCGTCACCGGCTGCTTGCGCTTACGGTCGATGCGCACGCCCACGGCGTCACGCTTGTCGATCTCGAACTCCAGCCACGCGCCGCGCGACGGGATGACCTTGCACCCGTACAGATCCTTGTCCGAGATCTTGTCGACAGTGCGCTCGAAGTAGACGCCCGGCGAACGGACCAACTGCGAGACCACGACACGCTCGGTGCCGTTGACGATGAACGTGCCTTTCGGCGTCATGAGCGGGAAGTCGCCCATGAACACCGTCTGGCTCTTGATCTCACCGGTGGTGTTGTTGATGAACTCCGCCGTGACGAACATCGGCGTGGAGTAGGTCATGTCCTTGTCTTTGCACTCATCGACGGAGTGCTTCGGCGGCTCGAACCGGTGATCGCGGAACGACAGGGACATGGTTCCGGAGAAGTCCTCGATGGGACTGATCTCTTCAAAGATCTCTTCGAGACCGGACTGGGCCGGAACGTCCTTGCGCCCGGCCTGGCGAGCCGCCTCGACCCGGGCCTTCCACTTCTCGTTGCCGAGCAACCAGTCGAACGACTCGATCTGGAGGGCAAGGAGGTCGGGGACTTCAAGGGGCTCGTGGATGCGCGAAAAGGAGATGCGACGGGGACCGGCGGGTATGGCGGGGGCGTTGCGCGGGGCTGCCAATAGATGTCCTTCCGGAGGGCACGGATGGAATCGAACTGCGCGCACGCCAAACGCCCCGGAAAGCCGGGGCGTCGAAAAGCGGCGCGAAAGGGCAGCGTACCGCAAAAGGCAAACGAATGTCTAGACTTACTACTAATGTCAACCTCGGTGCCGGGATCAGGATCTCACAGCGGGGTGGCCGCGTCAACTTTCCGGGCCGGTACGGAGGGGCCCGCCCGCGGGCTGCGCGTTTCGGTCATGGGACGTGCGAGCCAGGGTCACAGCCCCGCGACGCCCTCCGCTCATAACGTCGAGCCGCGATGGGTTTCCCGACCGGAGGGGTGACGTTGTGTCCATGGAACGGGCCGATGCCCGAAGCGCGGCCGGCACGCCGACGGCGCCGGCCGCACCGGCCACGGCGCGCGTGCGCCGGCGGTGGGTGTGGCTGGTGGCCGGGGCCGTGCTGGGGCTGATGGCCGTACACGGCCGGTTCGACCTCGCGGTGGCGGCCTGGCTGTCGCCGGTCTTCCTGCTGCGGTACGTGCGGACCGGCCCGGCCTTCACCGGACCGGCCGCGGTGTGGGCGGCGTCCGCAGTGGCGGGCGTCTTCTGGATGGTCGAGACCGCCGTGCCGATGACGCCGATCACCGTGCTGGGCGTGATCGGCCTGGGCACCATGACCGTCCTGCCCTATGCCGCCGACCGGCTGGTCACACCGAGGGCGGGCAAGGTCACGGCGCTGCTGCTGTTCCCGGCGGCGATGGCGGCCTGCCAGTTCCTGATGACGATCGTCAGCCCCTTCGGCACCGCCTTCGGGGTCTCGGCCGCGACGCAGCACGACACCCTGGCGCTGCTCCAGATCGTGGCGGTGACCGGCCCCTACGGCATGGGGTTCCTGATCGGCTGGTCGGCCACCGTGCTCAACCGGCTCTGGGAGGATCGCGTCTGGGCCGACGCCGGGGCGCTGCGCCGGGCACGGGCCGCGGTGGCGTCCTACGCGGCCGTGATGGTCCTCCTGCTGCTCGTGGGCGGTGGCCGGCTCGTGTTGTTCCCGCCCGCGGGGGAGAGCGTGCGGGTCGCGGGCGTCAGCCCGGACACCTCGGCCGCCCGCGCGCTGCGCGCCGTGATCGGCGAGAATTTCTCCGGGGAGTCGGTGGCCCGGCTGGACCAGACCAGGGTGCGCGCGGCGTTCGGCCAGGTCAACGCCAACCTGCTGACCCGGACCCGGGAGGCCGCCGAGGCGGGCGCCAAGATCGTGGTGTGGTCCGAGCAGGCGGCGAACGTACCGGCCGCCGGTGAGCGGGCCTACCTGGACCAGGTCGCCGCCCTCGCCAGGGAGCGGCGGATCTACCTCCAGGCCGCCGCGTACGTCTTCCTGCCGCGACCGCCGTACGCGGCCAACCGCACCTACCTGTTCGACCCTTCCGGCACCCGGTTGTGGACATACGACAAGAGTCACCCCATCCCCGGCCTTGAGGCGTATCCGCCGGGGCCCGGCGTGGTGCCGGTGGTGCGCACGCCGTACGGGCGGCTGGCCACGGTGACCTGCTTCGACGCCGACTTCCCCGCGCTGGCCCGGGTGAGCGCCGACATCATGCTCGTGCCGGCCCGCGACTGGGCGGAGATCGGTCCGGTGCACAGCCAGAAGGCCCTCCTGCGGGCGGTCGAGAACGGGTACTCGATGATCAGGCAGGCCGAGTTCGGCGTGTCGGGGGCCTTCGACCCGCAGGGCCGGACGCTCGCCGCCCACGACCACGCGAGCGGAGACCGGCATGTGGTGTTCTCCGACGTGCCGACGCGCGGAACCGTCACCGGGTACGGGAACGCCGGCGACCTCTTCGCCTGGATGTGCCTGGCGGGCACGCTCGCCGGGATCGGCCTGTCGTTCCGCCGGGCGCGGGTCATGCCCTGACCGCCTGGGCGTGTTCGTCGCGGTACCGGCCCGGCGGGCTGCCGACCCAGCGGGTGAAGGCCCGCCGGAACGCGCTGGGCTCGGAGAACCCGAGCCGGCGCGAGATCTCCTCGACCGACTCGCCGCCGTCCCGGAGTCCGGCGACCGCGATGTCGCGCAGCACCTCGTCGCGGATCCGGTGGAAGGAGGTCCCTTCCCGGCGCAGCAGGCGGCGCATGTGCTGGACGCTGATCGACAGCCTGGCGGCGACGTCCTCGGCGCGGGCCCGGTTGCCCGGCCCGTACCGTTCCACGGCGTTGCGCACCTGGTCGGCGGTGGTCGTGCCGTAGTCGCGGCGGTAGATCAGGTCGGCCGGCGACCGGTCGATGTAGTGCAGCAGGTCCGGTTCGGCGCGGATGACCGGGACGGCGAGGTGACGGGCCTCGAACCCGATGGACGCCACCGGCGCGCCGAAGGACGGCGCCATTCCGAAGATCGCCGGATACTCGGCGCTGTAGCCGGGTTCGGGGAACGGCAGCTCCAGCCGGGAGAGCGGAATCCGGCGGCCGGTGAGCCAGGCCGCGAACCGATGGATCTGGGCGAGCATGATCTCGGCGGCGAGCGGCGGTACGGCCGGCGTCGCCGGGTCGGCGGCGAGTTCGATCCGGCCGGCTGAGCCGTCCGTGACGAAACGGCTGCGGGAGTAGCCGGTGGTGATCGACGCGAAGTCCGCGAGGCGTTCGAGCGCGGCCCGCAGGTCCGGAACGTGGATCAGCCCGAGGGAGATCATGCGGAAGGTGCCGAGCGGGACCGGCCGGGGGCCGAGCCGGAGGAGTTCGTCGCCGGTGAGCCGCCAAAGGACGCGCAGCGCTTCGACGGCCCGCTCGCAACTGACATGCGTGGCGGACGCCCGTGGCGCGAGCGGCCACAGCGCCTGCTCCCGCATCGCCCGGCGAACGTCGAGCCCGGCCCTCTCGGTGGACTCGACGGCGGCCCGGACGAAGTGCATCGAAACCCCGGTTGCCGACATATGCCTCTAGCTTGCCGCATATCGCCGCCGTCGCGTCCCACAGGATGGAGTTTGACCTGGAGTGCCCTCCAGGTGGAATGCTGCGACGGTGGAGACCTACACACCGGCGCAGGTGGTCGAGCGGACGGGGTTCAGCCTTGACACCTTGCGCTACTACGAGCGGATCGGGCTGCTGGAACCGATCATGCGTAACGCCGCCGGCCAGCGGCGGTTCGTCGATCGGGATCTGAACTGGCTGAGCATGGTCCGGTGCCTGCGTGACACCGGGATGCCGATCGCGGAGATGCTGAGGTTCGCGGAGCTGACCCGGGCCGGTGACCATACGATCGCCGATCGGGTGGCCCTGCTGGCCCGGCACGACCGGCGGGTGGAGGACCGGCTCGGCCATCTGCGGGCGCAGCAGCAGGCGATCAAGAGCAAGATCTCCTGGTACCAGGACATCCTGCGGGCCGCCGGGACCTCAGCCGAGACCTCAGTGGCCGCCCCCGAAAACGACCTGCGTCCCATCACGGTCTGAGATCCCCAGCTTTGAGCCGGTGGTTGCCCGCAGCGGGGGCGGGCTTTCCCGCTCGCTTGTTAGACCGGACGAAAGGGACGGTACACGGGCTGGGGAGCCGGGATGGGCGGGGCGTGGGCGAGGCGGATGAACGTTCCGCTGCGGCGCGTCGCGGTGGGCTGCGCGGTGCTGATGTTCGTCTCGCTCGGGCAGGTCAGCCAGGTGCAGACGTTCGGCGCGGACGGCCTGCGCCTCGATCATCGCAACCTGCGCGCCCAGCTCGACCGGTTCGGCCGCCCTCGGGGGGAACTGCTCACCAGGGGCGGCGGGATCCTGGCGGCGAGCGTGCGGCAGCGCGGGCGGTTCGGCTTCCAGCGGGTCTATCCGGGCGGGGCGTCCTATGCCGCGGTGACCGGCTACCTCTCGCTGCACGGGGCCACCGGCATGGAGGCGGCGCGGAACGCGGTGCTGTCCGGCGCCGATCCGCGGGTGCGGGTCCGGGCCCTCATCGGCGGCTTCGGCCCGGGGGCCGCGGCCTCGGTACGGCTGACCATCGACGAGCGCGCGCAGCGGGCCGCGCACCAGGCGTTGCGCGCGACCGGGCGGCGGGGCGCGGTCGTCGTGCTCGAACCGGCCACCGGCGCCATCCTGGCGCTGGTCTCGCAGCCCTCCTACGACCCCGACCGGCTGGCCACCCACGATCCGGCCGCGCTGCGCCGTACCGAGGCCGAGCTGGCCCGCACCAGCGGCGATCCACTGGTGAACCGGGCGCTGAACAGGTCATATCCGCTCGGCCCCGCGCTCGGGATCGTCACCCGGGCCGCCCGGCTCGGCGGCGGTCCGGTGCGCCGGCAGGCGGAGGGGCTCGGCTTCAACGCCCCCGACCTGTACGTCCCGCTGCGGGTGGCGCCGAGCGTGTTCCCGGGGAAGGGGGCCAGGGCCACGCCGCTGGAGATCGCCATGCTGTCGGCGGCCATCGCGAACGGGGGCGTGCTGATGCGCCCGCACCTGGTGCACGAGATCCGGACACGCGACGGCACGCTCCTCGAACGCACCGCGCCGAGGGCGTACCGCCGGGCGATGTCCGCCCGGGTGGCGGGCCGGATCGCCCGGATGATGACCCGGGACGGCGACGACGTCGGCACCGCCGCCGGGGCGGCGACCCCGGGCGAGGCGACGGTGGCCACCGGCTTCGCCCCCGCCGGGCGGCCGGAGGTGGCGGTCGGGGTGACCGTGGAGCCGCACGGCGCGGCGGAGGGGACCGCCGGGCCGAACCCGGCCCGCGCGGTGGCCACCGCCGTGCTGAAGTCGATGACGGCCGGGTGAGCCGAGCCGAGGTCGGCCCGAGGTCGGATCGGGGTCGGATCGGGGTCGGCCCGAGGTCGGCCCGAGGTCAGCGCGGCCCGAGGTCGGCCCGAGGTCAGCGCGGTGCGGGGTCGGCGGCGTAGGCGCGGGCCTGGATGGTGTAGAGATCGGCGTAGATGCCGCCGCGGGCCAGCAGCTCGCCGTGGGTGCCCTGTTCGGCGACCTCGCCGTGGTCGAGGACGTAGATGCGGTCGGCGTAGCGGACGCTGGCCATCCGATGGGTGATCAGCAGCACCGTGCGGCCGTCGGCGTGCCGCCTGACCCGCTCGAACAGGGCGTGCTCGGCGCGGGCGTCGAGGGCGGCGGTCGGCTCGTCGCAGATGAGCAGCGGCGCGTCACGGTAGAAGCCCCGGGCCACGGCGATGCGCTGCCACTGGCCGCCGGACAGCTCCTTGCCGTCCTTGAACCGCCGGTCCAGCAGTGTTTCGTAGCCGGCCGGCAGCTCGGCCACCACCTCGTCGGCCCCGGCGACCTCCGCCGCGGAGATCATCGCGGGCTCGCCCTTGTCGGTGCCCATGGTGATGTTGTGCCGGGCGGTCAGCGGCCAGCGGGTGTGATCTTGGGCGATGACCGCGATGCGGGCGCGCAGCTCGTGCGGGTCGATGCCGGCGAGATCGGTGTCGTCCCAGGTCACCCGGCCTCCGTCGGGCTCGTACAGGCCCGCGAGGATCTTGGCCAGGGTGGTCTTGCCGGAGCCGTTCTCGCCGACCAGCGCGACCACCTCGCCCCGCGCGACGTGCAGCGACACGCCGCGCAGCGCGGGGGAGTCGGCGGCCGGATAGGTGAACGTGACGTCTTCGACGGAGATCCGCTCGAAGGACGCGGGGGCCGGGACGGACCGGGGCCGCCGCTGGAGCCTGGCCTCGGCCTCGGCGCAGAAGTCGAGGAAGTCGGTGAAGTAGAGACCTTCCTCATAGAGCCGGTTGGTCGCGTACAGCAGGGTGTTCAGGGAGGCCTGCCCGGACCTGATCGCGAGGACGGCGGTGCCCGCGACCGCCAGCGGGACCGCCCCCGCCATCAGCAACAGCCCGAGCGCGACATAGACCGCGCCGCTGCCGACGCCGCTCAGCGCCTCGCCGATCAGCCGGGCGGCGGTCTGCCGGCCGGCCAGTCGTATCATGATCCGCTGCTCGACCCTGGCCACCGTGTCGTGCATGCGCATCAGGAACGCGCGCATCGTGAACGACCGGACCTCGGCCGCCGGATCGCGGTCGGCCAGCAGCTCGGAGACGATCCACTTGCGGCGGTGCGCGGGGATCAGCGCCCGCATCGTCGTGTAGCGCATCCGCGCCGACCGGACCGCCGCCCAGGCGTCCGGCAGCACGGCGAGGACCAGCAGCGACAGCAGCACCGGATGCAGCACGCCGAGCACGCTCGCCACGGCGGCGATGCCCACCGTGCCGGTCAGCACGTCGATCGCCCCGCTCACCACGGAGTCGGCGCTCCCGACGCCGCGCAGCCGGGCCCGTTGCAGGGCGTCGTGGAAGTCGGGGTCGTCGAAGGCGACCAGCTCGACCTGGCTGGTCATGCCGTAGAGGCGCTGTTCGGCGATCCGGCTGACCTGCGGGTCGAGCCGGGCCTGCGCCCAGCCCGCGCCGGCCGAGAGCGAGGTGCGGATGGCCGCGGCGGCGGCGACCACGGCGAGGCTGGGCAGCGCCGCCGTGATCCGCTCGGGGGTGGGACCCTCGGCGAACAGCGCCTCAAGGACGCCGGTCGTGGCGAGCAGCCCGAACGCGGTGAAGACCCCGCCGAGCAGGCTCAGCGCGATGGTGGCGGCGGTGTCGCGGGGGCTGGCCTGCCAGGCCATCCGCAGGGCGTGGCGGACCAGCGAGGGCAGCCGCCTGGCCACGGTGAGGAACCCCACCCCGGCCATCTTGTCGTTGAGGGCGAACCACTTGGGCAGGGCCAGCTCGCCCAGCCCTTCGATCGGCTCTTCGCCGTCACCTTCGTCTGCACCGTCTCGCGGTGCCGTCGCGCGGGGGGAGCGGGCCATGCTGACAGTGTGACCCGGCCCACTGACATTTAGCGACGGCATATCCCCGTACCGGCGCCGGGGTGGTCAGCTCTCCCCGGCCGCCTTCCACTGGACGTCCAGTTCGTCGCGCTCGCCGAAGCGGATGAGGTGGCGGCCGACCACGTCCTCCACCTTGGCGAGGTCGTCGGCGGTCGGCGCGGCGGCGTTGAGCACCAGGCCCCCCGGCCGCACGGCCAGTTCGCACTGGCCGTAGGCGAAGGTCAGCAGGCCCTGCGTCTCGGTGTAGTCGGCCTGCACCTTGCGGCCCAGGTGCGAGCAGAGCTGCTTGAGATAGCGTTCGGGGCGGTCGGTGGCCACCGTCGCGATCGACTCCATGGGCGCTTCCCCCTTAGGTCACCCTAACTTCTGACACCCAGACATTACCCACCCTGCCGGGGTGGGCGATGACCGGCTCAGGCGTACAGGACCGCGAACAACCCCCGCGCGCGGGTGCCGTCCGGCAGGTCCCAGGCCCCGGCGACGTGGCCAAGCGCCTCCGTGGCCAGGACGGGCGCGTCGTCCACGGCGGGGCGCAGCACCCGCTGCACCCGCAGGGTGGCCCCGTGCGCGGGCGCGGAGAGCACCGTGGCCTCCGGCTCGTCGGTGGCGGTGGTGAAACCGTCCGGGACAGGGCCCGCGCAGGAGCGGACGACGTCCGGGTCGAGGGTGTCGCTGATGTTCTGGTCCTGGGCCTGTACCCGGCCGCCGATCAGGGCCGGCAGCTCGGCGAGCAGCACCGGGTCGTGGCAGCCGTCATAGATCCAGCGCCGTCCCAGCACCCCGTGCTCCATGGTGCCGAGGAGCGCGTGTTCGGCCCCGTCGAGCGGGGCGCCGCGATAGGTCAGCGGCACCAGGTAGGTGGCAGGTGCGGTGCCGGAGGTGTCGTTGACCACGATGAACTCGATCCCGACCGCGCCCTGCGGGTCGTCCAGGCGAAAGCCGCCCGCCCTGGCGAGGGCAGGGCCGCCCGCGCCGCCGGTGTACCACGGCCGCGTGGGCAGCCAGGAGGTGAGCAGTTCCAGCTTGGTCGGTTTGACGGTGGTGTGATGAATGACGGCCATAGCGAAAAGCCTTTCCGTGGAGCGAACGACAACCGCCACATTTTCCCATCGGCACGGTCGCGGGGGAGCGGGTGGGCCTCGCTGGTGCTCGGGCGCTTTCTGGGGTCGGGCTTCGCCCGACGTCGGGGTTGGTCATCTGCCGTGTGTCCCGGTCTCGGGATTATCGTAGGTCGTGTCCCACCGAATGGTGTAAAGGCCCGATGATCATGATCAGCCTTGCAGACCGGCAGGAACGGTCACCGTTTACCGCACCCTCACCGCCCGGCCACACCACCACCGTGAGGCGCACGACGCGCCCGGCGTCCGCCGACGCCCTCCGGCGCGTCGGAACGCGGAGACCGGTGGAATTTCCACCACTCGCGGGGACGCGAGCGCGTTGCGCGTGCTGAAGTGCGTGCTGGCGCTCGGGCGTTTTCCCGGGATCGGGCTTCGCCCGACGTTGGGGTTCTCGTGTGCCGTGTGTCCCGGTCTCGGGGGTGTCGTGGGGGGACGGCTCGTGGAGCGGTGCTGCTTCTGGTGAGCTCTACGGTGGTGTCGGGTGTCGATCTCCTGACGCGAACCCGAGGTGGTGGCATCCCCCTGTAAAGGGCGGTGAGTGGGTAAGGGCGGGCGACATGGACAACGGCGGGACACGTCTGAAAAGACTTCTCTCTTTGGCCGGTGCTGGAATGGCGAGGATCGCGTCTCGCAGAGGATACGGTTGGCGAATTCGCAGACGACCGTTGCCTCTCGCCCGCAGACCCGGACGCGACCGGTCGGCATCCCTTGCCACTTGCCACTTGCCGCCTCCGTCGCCTCGCACCGACCGACGACACAATCCTCCGGCTCCACCTACCGGTCATCGCGAACTGCCGGTCATCTCGCCAATAGTGCCCGCAGAGTGGTGGAATTTCTGTCCGCCGGAAGCAGCCGACCTGCACGAACTCCGCTCGGACTGCTCTCGTTAAAACCACTCGGTGGGACACGACCACGGCGCACGCGAAACACCGGGCACCAGGCCGTAACGGGGCATGCTGGGCGGCGAAAGAGTGGTTGTGCCGTGGGTCTACCGGCGGGGCGTCCGCTGCGGTAATCCTAAGAACGGCGCAGGCCGAACACAGCTCCTGATCTTGCACGTGTGTCCGTCAAGGTGGGGCCGGTCGGCCGACCGGCCCCACCACCCCGCCGTACTCTTCCCGGGCCGGTGAACGCTCATGAGCTGGATCGTCACCAGAATCCGCAGGCGCACGCACGGCAGGCGGGCCGCATGGGCGGCCGGGTACGTACCTCGTCGTCGTCGCGGCGTCCACGGCTTATGTCGTCTGCTACACCCGGTATCGGGGCACCCCGATCGTCGCGGCGCTGTTGTTGATCGCCGTCGCCCTGCCCTCGTCCCTCCTTGTCATGGCACCGCCCTGGGCCGGGTTCCTCACAAGGGAACTCGACGGCCCCGCACTGACCGCCGCGATGGCGGCCTGCGGTGCACTGCAAGCCTGGTTGCTCTGGATCCCCCTGCGCGGCCCCCGAACCGGCGGCCGTGATCCCTGATTCGAGCGGAGAGTGGTCATGATTCCTCTGGCCCGTCGCGCCCTGGCGGCAGCGGTGGCCCTCGCGACAGCGGTGGCCCTATCGGTGGTTCCCGGTGGCGTGGCCGCCGCCGCACCACCCGGCCCTGACAGCCCGTGGGTGGAACCCGGTCTGGCGGACAAGCTGTCGGCCGGCGGCCACGTCCGGCTGAACGTGGTGACCAAGAACCGCGCCGACCTCCCGGACGCGGCGGCCACCGGTCCGGTGCTCCAGACGTTCACCGAGCTCCCCGTGGTCACCGTGCGCGGCGACCGGGCCGCGCTGGAGAGGCTGAGGCGCCAGCCGGGGGTGGTCAGCGTCTCCGAGGACACCCCCGTCCCCCCGGCGCTCGACAGGAGCATCCCGCTCATCGGCGCGAACCGTACCCGTGCCGCCGGGTTCACCGGCACCGGCACCGCGGTCGCCATCCTGGACACGGGGGTGGCCACCCGGCACCCCTTCCTGGGCGGCCGGGTCGTGGCCGAGGCGTGCTTCTCCCCCATCGACGCGAACTACTCCGCCACCAGCCTATGCCCGAACGGCACCGCCC
Source organism: Spongiactinospora sp. 9N601 (assembly GCF_044326295.1). Lineage (NCBI taxonomy): Bacteria > Bacillati > Actinomycetota > Actinomycetes > Streptosporangiales > Streptosporangiaceae > Spongiactinospora > Spongiactinospora sp. 9N601. The sequence goes on along the minus strand of NZ_JBIRBB010000005.1, from coordinate 237,501 downwards.
AGCAGGAGGGGCCGGGCACCGCCGACTCTGAGAAGGGCCCCTGCGCCCAGGGTGGCCTTGACTGCGCGCACGGCACCCACGTGGCCGGAATCGCCGCGGGCGCGGGCGGCGTCGCTCCGGCCGCGAAGGTCGTCGCGATCCAGGTCTTCAGCAAGTTCGACTCCGACTCCTACTGCGGACTTGACGGGTCGCCGTGCATCCTCTCCTTCCCCAGCGCCCAGATCGCCGCGCTGGAGAAGGTCCGCCAGTTACGCCAGGCCGGTACCCCGGTGGTGGCGGTCAATCTCAGCCTGGGCGGCGGCCGGTACAGGGCGTACTGCGACAGCGACACGCTCAAACCGGCCATCGACGCCCTGCTCACGGCCGGGGTGGCCACCGTCGTCGCGGCCGGCAACAGCGGCTACTCCGACGCCGTCAACTCGCCCTCCTGCGTCTCCTCGGCCATCGCCGTGGGCAGCACCACCAAGGCGGACCAGGTGTCCGACTTCAGCAACCGCGGCCCGCTGCTGGACGTCTTCGCCCCAGGAACCGACATCGTCTCCTCGATCCCCGGCAACAAACAGGGCTCCATGAGCGGGACCTCCATGGCCGCCCCGCACGTCACCGGCGCCTATGCCGTGCTGCGCCAGGTCTTCCCGCGGATCGCCATAGGGGAACTCGAAACGAAGATCGAGAGCACCGGCCGGCGGATCCCTACCGGGACCGCCACCACCCCGCGGCTGGAACTCGACGTCGCCGCCGGCCTGAAAGCCCCGCTGGGATCCCTCGCGGACTTCGACCTCGACGGCAAGGCCGACGTCCTGGCCCGGGACGCGACCGGCGACCTCCTCCTGTATCCCGGCACCGGAGCCCCCAGCTTCAAGGTCCCCTACCGCGTCGGCAGCGGCTTCAACGTCAGCAACGCCTGGGTCACCGCCGACTTCACCCTCGACGGCAAGGCGGACCTGGTCACCCGCAAAGCCGACAGCGGCGAACTGCTGCTGTTCGCCCACACCGGCAACCCGGCCGCCCCCTTCACCAGCACCGGAACCGTCATCGGCACCGGCTTCGACGCGAGCAACGCCCTCCTCGCGGGCGACTTCACCCTCGATGGCAAGGTGGACCTGATCAGCCGCAAAGCCAGCACCGGCGAACTGCTGCTACTCGCGCACACCGGCAACCGGGCCGCCCCCTTCACGGGGAAGGCAACCGTCGTCGGCGTCGGCTTCGACGCCAGCGCCTCCCTTCTCCCGGGCGACCTCAACATGGACGGCAAGGTGGACCTGATCAGCCGCAGACTCAGCAACAACGAACTGCTGCTGTTCGCCCACACCGGCAACCCGGCCGCCCCCTTCACCGGCACTGGAACCGTCGCCGGCCCCCGCCTCAATGACATGAACGCCCTCCTCTCCGGCGACTTCGACAACGACCACAAAATCGACCTGCTGGCCCGCAAGACCAGCACGGGCGACCTCCTGCTGTTCGCTCACACCGGCAACGCCGCCACCCCCTTCACCGGCACCGGCACCAGGGTGGGTTACGGCTGGAACGGCTTGTTCCTCGGCTGAACTCGGCGGGGCTGACGTGCTCACTTCCGGCACGACGAGCCGACTGTGAACGGTGACGACGCCGACCATGGTGACCCCGATGACCGGCCGGGGGCAGAGCAGAGCCGGGAAGGGCGGCTCCATGGTCGGCAGAGCGTCATCGCGGTACTCCAGTCGCCCGCCGGTGTACCAGACCAGCGGCCACCCCGGCCACCGCCTGAGACCGCGCCCGCGGCCTTGCGGCCGTGTCGCCGCCAGCAGGAGAGTTCGCTGAAACACGGTGCGGCCGGGAGTTGAGGATGCGGTGAGACGGCGGTCGTTCCTGCCGGTCCGCGAGGTATGAACGTGATTACTGGACTATTACACCAGCGCGGAGGCAGACGGAATTTCCACCACTCGGCGGGACGCGATCTCTACCGAGGACGGTGGGCGGCGGGCATTGGGCTCCGCCGTAAAGAAACAGCCCCCAAATACGCGCCGGTCACGGGGCGGTGAGTCGGCTCGCCATCGCGCCCGTCGCGTGCAGGTCGGCTTCGATCCGCCCCGCCGTGGCCAGCAGCGGCGGCAGCAGGGCCCGCTGGGCGGCTGCGACGCTGGTACGGCTGGCGTGCGTGGACAGGTTGACCGCAGCGACCACCGTCCCTGCCCGGTTCCTGATCGGCGCGGCGATCGACCGCAGTCCCTCCTCCAGCTCCTGGTCCACCAGCGCCCAGCCCTGTTCGCGCACCGAGGCCAGCTCGGCGGCCAGCGCGCCGGGGGAGGTGATGGTCCGGGAGGTCGGCCCGTGCAGTTCCATGCCCGCCAGCCGTTCGGCCAGGCCGGGCAGCCAGGCCAGCAGCACCCGGCCCATCGAGGTGCAGTGCGCGGGAAAGCGGGTGCCGATGTTGATGGCCACCCGCATGATCCGGCTGGTGGCCACCCGGGCGACGTAGACGACCTCGTCGGCGTCCAGCACCGCCACCGACGCCGACTCGTGGACCTCGGCGACCAGCCGTTCCAGGTGCGGCTGGGCGACCTCGGGCAGGGTGAGGCCGGACAGGTAGGCGTAGCCGAGTTCCAGTACGCGCGGCGACAGCGCGAACAGCCGCCCGTCGGTGCGCACGTATCCGACGTCGACCAGCGTGAGCAGGAACCGCCTGGCCGCCGCGCGGGTCAGCCCGCTGGCCCTGGCGACCTCGCTCAGCGTGAGTTCGGGGGCGTCGGCGCCGAAGGCGCGGATCACCGCGAGCCCGCGGGCCAGCGACTGGACGTGCTCGGGCGCCCGTTCGGCAACGGGGCCGACAGGAGGGCCGGCAGTAGGGTCGGCAGCGGGGTCAGCCGGGTCCGTCATCGGGTTTTCCCGCGTCTTCGGCGAGCACGTCCTGGGCGATGGCGAACGCGCGGTTGGCCGGGGGCAGCCCCGCGTAAACGCCGGTATGGAGCAGGACCTCCTTGATCTCCTCCGGGGTCACCCCGTTGCGCAGCGCCGCGCGCACGTGCATGGCCAGCTCGTGCTCGTGGCCGAGCCCGGTGAGCAGGGCGAGCGTTATGCAACTGCGGGTACGCAGGTCCAGCCCGGGGCGGGTCCAGATGTCGCCCCAGGCGTAGCGGGTGATGAAGTCCTGGAAGTCGGCGGTGAAGGGGGTGGTCCGGGCCGCCGCCCGGTCCACATGCTCGTCCCCGAGTACGGCACGCCGCCTCGCCTCGCCCTGAGCACGCCGGTCCAACGGATCAGTCCTTTCCGAAGTGGTCGATCAGCAGGCGCAGCACGTCGTCCGGTCGTTCGACGGCCGCCAGGTGGGCCGCGCCGGGAAGCACCGCGAGCCGGGCGCCGGGCACCAGCCCGGCGATCGTCTCGGCGTGCTCGCGCGGCGTCGAGCGGTCCTCGGCCCCGGCCACGACCAGCGTCGGCGCGGTGATCTGCGGCAGGTCGCCGGTCAGGTCCATGTCCCTGATCGCGGCGTAGAGGGCGGCGAACCCTTCCGCCGGGTTGCCGAGATACATGGCCCGGTAGGTCCGCGCCAGCTCGGGTTCGCGTTCGGGGAAGCCAGGGGTGAACCACCGGCTGAACGTCGCCTCGATCACGGCGGGCGGCCCTTCGGCGAGCACGGTGGTGATCCGCTGGGACCACATCTCCGGCGGCCCCATCTTGGCCGAGGTGCACACCAGCGCCAGGCTCGCGATCCGCTCGGGGGCGTGCGCGCCCAGCCACATCCCGGTCATTCCGCCCAGCGACACCCCGGCGAAGCGGGCCCGCCCGACGCCCAGGTGGTCCAGCAGGGCGAGCACGTCGCCGCCCAGGTCGCCGATCCGGTACGGCCCCGCGGGCACCGGCGAGCGGCCCTGCCCGCGATGGTCGTACCGGATCACCCAGTGGTGTTCGGCCAGCCGGGGGACCAGCGCGTCCCACATGGCGGTGGTCGTGCCGAGGGAGTTGGACAGCACGAGGGCCGGCGCCGCGGGGTCGCCCGCGGTCTCGTAGTAGGGCATGATCATCGGTCCTCCCGGGTGTTGCGGCGAGCCAGCGCACGGTCCACGAAGGCCCCTGCGGAGCCGAGGTAGCCGGCCGGATCGAGAGCGGCGTCGATCTCGGCGGGCGTGAGCCGTACGTCTTCGTCGGCGGCCAGGACCTCGCCCAGCGGCCTGCCCTCGGCGACGGCCCGCGCGCAGGCGGCGTCCACCAGGGCGCGGGCCCGCGGGCCGCCGCCCAGCCGGGCCACCACGCTCTCGGCCATCGGCAGGCCGCCGGTGGCCGCGAGGTTGGCGCGCATCCGCGCCTCGTCCACGCTCAGCCCTTCCAGGATCTCCCGCGCCCAGGACGCGGCCGAGCCGGTCAGCCGCAGCAGGTCGCTCAGCGTCTCCTGCTCGGCCTGCCAGGCCCCGGCGGCGCGTTCGTGCTCCTGGGCCATCCCGGCGAGCACCGCGCCGACCAGCCCGGGTACGCGCTGCGCGCAGGCCAGCACGGAGATCGCGCCGACCGGGTTGCGCTTGTGCGGCATCGCGCTGGACCCGCCCCGGCCCGGCGCGGACGGCTCGGCCGCCTCACCGACCTCGGTCTGGGCCAGCAGCTTCACATCGGTGGCGATCTTGGCCAGCACTCCGGCGGCGATGCCGAGCGCGCAGGCCAGCCCGGCCACCGGGGTGCGGTCGGTGTGCCAGGGGATGAGCGGTTCGTCCAGGCCGAGTTCGGAGGCGAACGCGGCGACGACCTCGTGGCCCCGGTCGCCGAGCGCCGACAGGGTGCCCGCGGCCCCGCCGTACTGGACGGGGCGGCGCAGTGCGCGCAGCCGGTCGCGGGCGGCGGTCAGGGCGGTCAGCCACCCCGCGGCCTTGAGCCCGAACGTGGTGGGCACGGCCTGCTGGAGCAGGGTGCGGCCGGGCAGCACGGTGTCCCGGTGCCGGACGGCGAGGGCGGCGCAGGCGTCGGCGGCGGCGTCGAGGTCGGCCGCGAGCGGGACCAGCGCGCGCCCGGCGACCAGCATCGCCGCGGTGTCCAGGATGTCCTGGCTGGTCGCCCCCAGGTGCACGTGCCCCCGGTGCTCGGCGGGGACCAGCTCGCGCAGCGCCTTGACCAGCGGGACCACCGGATTGCCGGAAAGGCCCGCCCGCTCGCCCAGCGCGTGCGCGTCGAACCGCTCGGGACGGCAGGCCGCGGCGATCGCCGCCGCGGCGTCGGCGGGCACCAGGCCGAGCGCCGCGTGCGCGGCGGCCAGCCCGGCCTCGGCGTCGAGCATCGCGGCGAGCCAGGCCGCGCCGGAGACCTCGCTCGCCGTGGCGCCCCTGGCAAGCGTTCCGGCGAACACGCTCTCCACGGTCAGCAGCCTTCCAGCACGACCGCGAGGCCCTGGCCGACGCCGATGCAGATGGCGGCCATGCCGTACCCGCCGCCCCGGCGGTGCAGCTCCCAGGCCAGCGAGCCGAGGACGCGCGCGCCCGAGCAGCCGAGCGGGTGGCCGATCGCGATGGCCCCGCCGTGCGGGTTGACGATCGCGGGGTCCAGGTCGGGCCATTCGGCCAGGCAGGCCAGCGACTGCGCGGCGAACGCCTCGTTCAGCTCCACGACCGCCAGGTCGGACCAGGTCAGCCCGGCCCGCTTGAGCGCGGTACGGGCCGCCTCGACCGGGCCGATGCCGAACAGGTGCGGCTCGACCCCGGCGACGCCCCTGGCCACGATCCTGGCCAGCGGGGTCTTGCCGGCCGTGGCCGCGCCCGCCTCGTCGCCGAGCAGCAGCGCGGCGGCCCCGTCGCTGAGCGGGGAGGCGTTGCCCGCCGTCACGGTGCCGTCGCGGCGGAAGACCGGCTTCAGCTTGCCCAGCGACTCGGGCGTTGCGTCGGGGCGGATGCCCTCGTCGCGGTCCAGGTCCGCGATCGGGACGATTTCGTCGGCGTAGACGCCGCGGTCCCAGGCCGCGGCGGCGTTGTGGTGGCTGCGCAGCGCGAAGGCGTCCTGGGCCTCGCGGGTCAGCGAGTAGCGGTCGGCCAGGATCTCCGCGCCCTCGCCGAGCGCGGCCGTCCACTGCTCCGGCATCTCGGGGTTGACCATCCGCCAGCCGAGCGCGGTGTCGTGGAGGGTCTGCGGGCCGCGCGCGTAGCCGCGTTCCGGCTTGGCCATCACCCACGGGGCGCGGCTCATCGACTCCGACCCGCCCGCGACGACCAGTGAGGCGTCGCCGACCGCGATCGCGCGGGAGGCCGCGATGGCGGCCTCCAGGCCCGATCCGCACAGCCGGTTGACGGTGGTGCCGGGCACGGTGACCGGCAGCCCGGACAGCAGCACGGCCATCCGCGCGACGTTGCGGTTGTCCTCGCCGGCGGCGTTGGCCGCGCCGAAGAACACGTCGTCGATCCCGGCGGGGTCGAGGTCAGGGGCCCGGCCCGCGACGGACCGCACGACATGCGCCGCCAGATCGTCGGGCCGCACTCCGGCGAGCGCGCCGGAGTGCCTGCCGATGGGCGTGCGTACTGCGTCGAGCACGTAGACGTCTGAGGGCACCGTCGCTCCCGATGTCGAGCCTTGTTCGCGTTGTGAATGATTGTACGGATGCCGAACTCCCCCGGACCAGGAGGGGCCGCTCGCGAGACGGCAGGGGCCGTAGTAACTTGGAGGCGTGTTCAGTAAGGTGAGCCTTCCCTAAATTGGTGGGCGTTCCCTCGGGGGGATCATGACGGTTACCCTGGCCGAGCCGTTGGCCGGCCTGCGTGAGCTGCTGGAGCGGTACGCCGCGGAGCGCGGCGGCCTTCCCGGGCTGCTCCCTGGCCTGACCGCCGACCCCGGCGAGGGCGGCTGGATTCCCGTGGCCGAGCTGGCGCGCCCGCCGTACGACCTGCTGGCCGGGCTGATCGACCACATCTCGGTGGTCCGCGACGCGCCCCGGCACGTACGCGCCGCGCTGATGTGGAAGACCTACGCCTACTGGCACACGATGCCGATGGCGCTCGGCTGGGCGCTCAACCGGCGGGTGCCGCTGATGCCCTTCGACGAGACCGTCTACCGGGCCTCCGACACGGGGATCACCATCGCCGCCACCTCGATCCGCACCGCCGTGCTCCCCGGCGACCCGCTGGCGGGCGCGCCGGGCACCGTCGTGGTGGACGACCTGGGCACCGCCGTCAGGGAGGCGCTGCTGACCGCCCAGCTCCCGCTGATCAGGGCGATCAGCCGGCTGACCAAGGTCGGCGAGCGCAACCTGTGGGGGTCCACCGCCGAGTCGCTGGTCCACCCGGTGCGCGCGTTCGCGGACACGCTGCCCCCAGGCGCCCACCCGGCCGACCTGCTGGCCGCGGTGGGCGACCCGGTCGGCGGCCTGATCGACTTCACCGCCGACGGCTACCGGCGGCGCACCTGCTGCCTGTGGGTCACGCTGCCGGACACCGAGCCGTGCGCCACCTGCTGTGTGTCCGCGAGTAGCGCGAAGAACACCTGATCTTCACCCCGGGACCGTACGTTCCCGGGCATGACGACCCTCAAGGCCCTCGCGGCCGGTGCCCTCGCCGTGCTGCTCGGCGGTACCGTCGCCGGTGTGCTGCTACAACCCGAGACCGCCGCGGCGGACCGGCGGCGCCCCGACGCCGCCATCGTCATCGGCCATCGGGGCGCGAGCGCGCTGCGCCCCGAACACACCCTGCTCTCGTACGAGACCGCCATCGCCCTCGGTGCCGACTACATCGAACCCGACCTGGTCTCCACCAAGGACGGCGTTCTGGTGGCCCGGCACGAGAACGAGATCTCCGGCACCACGGACGTGGGCCAGCACCCGGAGTTCGCCGGCCGCCGGACCACCAAGACCATCGACGGCGCGCAGGTCACCGGCTGGTTCACCGAGGACTTCACGCTGGCCGAGCTGCGCACCCTGCGCGCCAAGGAGCGGCTGCCCGAGCTGCGTCCGGGCAACACCGCCTACGACGGCCTGGCCGTGGTGCCGACCTTCGACGAGGTGATCAAGCTCGCCCAGCGGCACGGCGTCGGCGTGTACCCCGAGACCAAGCACCCGACGTACTTCGACTCCATCGGCCTGTCGCTGGAGGAGCCGCTGCTCGCCACGCTCGCCGCGAACGGCTGGCGGGGCGGCAGGGACCCGGTCTTCATCCAGTCGTTCGAGACCGCCAACCTGCGCGAACTGAGCAGGATGACCCGGCTGCCGCTGATCCAGCTCATCTCGGCCTCCGGCGCGCCGTACGACAGGGTGGCGGCGGGCGACCCGCTGACCTATGACCAGATGGTCACGCCCGCCGGGCTGCGCGACATCGCGAAGTACGCGGACGGGGTCGGAGTGGACACCCGCCGGATCGTCCCGGCCGGGCCGGACGGCAGGCTGCTGCCGCCGACCACGCTGATCCGCGACGCGCACCGGACCCGGCTCGCCGTGCACACCTGGACGGTCCGCAACGAGAATTCCCAGCTCCCGCTGGACCACCGGACCGGCAACCCGGCGAGCCCGGTCTACGCCCGCGCCCACGGCGACGTCACCGGCTGGCTGGGCCGGCTGTACGAACTGGGCGTGGACGGCGTCTTCGCCGACGACCCCGGCACCGCCCGCGCGGTGCTCGCGGCCAGGTCCCGCTAGGCCACCTGGACACCCTCCACGGCGGTGTCCAACGGGCGCAGTTCGTCGGCGTAGCTGACCGAGACGCGGCGCATCACGCCGGTCTCGCTGATCGAGTACTGGCCCATCCGCCACAGCGGCGGGGAGTAGGCGTGGATCGACACGCTGCCGTGGACCGCGCCGGTGAGGCGGTGGATGTGGTCGGGGCCGAACGAGAACGAGTCCCCGGCCGCCACCTCCGTCTCCAGGTGCTCCCCGCCGATCCTCGGGTTGCACTCCTTCAGCTTGCCGGTCACCACACGGACGGCCCCCGAGGAGGTGTCGTGGTCGTGCCAGCCCGTGTCGTCCTCCGGCCGCCAGCACAGCAACCAGACGTCCACATAGGAGTCGCGGTGCAGGGAGGCGTAGTGCCTGCCCTCCCCGTCGTCGGGGAAGTCGACGTGCTCCGCCCACGCCGCCTGCTCGGCGGCGAGCCGGTCGACCAGCTCGCGCAGCTCCCGGCGGTCGAGATTGCGCTCGGGTACGTCGGCGAAAATCTGGCTCACGTTGGTTTCCTCTCGTATCTCAGACACAGGTGGCTATCGCGGGAAGGCCGAGCAGCCGCCGTGGATTGACGGTGTTGATGGCGTGGTCGGCGGCGGCCCCCAGGCCCGTCGCAGGGGCCGTGGCGTAGGGCCGGTCGGACCCGTTCACCACGACGTCCACGCCCAGCTCGCGCACCACCGCGTCGATGGCGCGCGGGCCGTAGGAGGAGGTCTCCACAAAGGTCAGGGGATCGACCCTGCCGCGCCCGCCGCCGCCCCTGGCGATCAGGCGTTCGGTGTGCAGCGGGGCCAGGCCGGCCAGTAGCGCGAAGCAGACCCGCAGGCGCGGATGGCGCGGCCGGCCGTACGCCTGGAACGCGTACCAGGCCGCGTGCATCTGCTGCACATAGCCGACCACGGCGGGCCACCAGGACGGACCCGCCCCGTGGGGGGCGGCGGGTCCGGGGTGGACGAAGAGCGGCAGGTCGGCGGCCGTCAGCGCGTCCAGCAGCGCGGCCACCCGCTCGAAGCCCGCCGCGTCGAGCAGGGCGGTCGCCGGGAGCTGGAGCCCGGCCATGCCCTGGGCGAGGTTCTTCTCCAGACGCCCGGGGTCGGGGTCGTCCAGGCAGGTCGCCGCCCACGCGCGGAAGGGGCGGGGGAGGGCCAGGGCGTCCTCGTGGTAGGCGTCGATGATCGGCACGGCCTCGGCGGCGGGCAGGTGCTCGACGCCGAGCGGGCTGGACAGCGCGACCAGCGCCAGGTCGTTCGCGTCCTCCAGGGAGGCGCGGTGCGCGATGTCGTGGTGGCGTGGATCGACCTCGTAAGGGGCCTCGCCGGAGAGGTGCAGGGTCCAGCCGTCCAGGCGTGGCGGCGCGTGCCGGCGGCGCAGCGCGGCGATGAAGCCCGGTGTCCACAGGTGCTGGTGCACGTCCATCTCTCAACCCCCAATTCCCTACTGATAATATAGGCAATAGGTGCTCGTCGAGTTGAAGGAGGGGTGTGAATCGGTTCAGTGATGCGGTTCAGTGAACCGCTCTGGACCGCGAGGTGTCAACTCGCCCACCCGGCCGCCGCGTCGGGGCGTAAGCGCGCCCTCCGGCCGGGTTCGACATAAGCTTGCGAGGTGACGCAGCCGCGTAAGAGAGCCACCATCCGCGAAGTGGCCAAGGCCACCGGCCTCTCCCCGGCCGCGGTCTCCTACGCGCTGCGCGGCATGCAGGTCTCCGACGAGACGATCGTGCGCGTCCGTCAGGCCGCCGCCGAGCTGGGTTATGAGGCCGATCCCATCGCCCGCGCCCTGGCCAGCGGCCGGACCGGCATGATCGGCCTGCTCTGCGGCTCGCTGGCCGACCTGTGGCAGCAGGCCCTGGCGGTCGGCATCGGCCGGGCACTGAAGGACAACGACCGCTACGCGCTCATCCTGGACGCCTCCGGCGACCCGACCCGCGAGCGGACCCTCGCCCAGCAGCTTCGCGACCAGCGGGTGGACGGGCTCATCGTGCAGCCGGTCGATCCGGCCGCGGAGTTCTGGGCCGAGATGTGCGACAGCGTTCCTGTGGTCGCGATCGGCGACGCCCTGGGCGAGGCCCGTACGGCGGGCGAGGTCGTCTTCGACAACCGCCGCGGCACCACGATGGCCCTGGAGCACCTGCGCGACAACGGCCACCGCCGGATCGCCGTGCTCACCCCGACCATGGCCAGCACCCCCGACCGGCCCGCCGACGTCCACGTCACGGCCGAGGCCGTCCGGCTCGGCCTGGACATCGAGCTGGTCACCGCCCCTCAATCGCTGGCGGGGGCCACCGCGGCGGCGCACGGCGTGCTCGGCGGGGACGACCCGCCGGGGGCGGTGTTCTGCTTCGCCGACTCGATCGCGTACGGCGTCTACGCGGCGGCGGACGAACGCGGGCTGCGCATCCCGGGGGACCTGTCGGTGATGGGATACGACGACCATCCCATGTCGAGCCTGCTCACCCCGGGGCTCACCACCGTCAACTGGGACATCGACGGCATCGTCCGCGCCGCCGTACGCCTGATTATCGCCGCCGCCGACGGCGGCACCCGCCGCCGCCGTATCGTCCAGGCCCCGGAGCTTCGCGAACGCGGGTCGGTCGGCCAGGCCGGCTGATCGGGCGCCGCCCGCCGCGCTCGGCCCGGGTGTCGGCTGAGCCGTTTCCCGGGCCGGCGCTCGCGGTCAGTCGGGGATGATGAGGTCCAGAATCCAGCTCACGATGCCGACGATCAGCGCGCCGAGCAGGGCGCTGACGAAACCCTCGACATGGAAGGCCAGGCCGAGCTGCTGGGCGATCCAACTGGTCAGCAGCATCAGGCCGGCGTTCACCACGAGGGCGAACAACCCCAGCGTGAGGATGTAGAACGCGCAGCCGAGGGTGTGGATGATCGGCTTGAGCACCGCGTTGACCAGACCGAAGATCAACGCCACGCCCAGCAGGGTCAGCGCCGTCTTCGTGGTGGTTTCACCACCGACGCTGATGCCCGGCACGAGCTGGGTGGCCACCCATAGCGCGGCGGCCACCACGAGAATCTTGATGATTATTTTCACGCTGAGGCATCCTCCCAGGTCTGATCGGCGGACGGGTAGTGCCCGGGGCGGAAAACCCTGCCCAGATCGACTCTATGCGTCCACCTGGGGCCAGGAGGGGGTGTCGCGGGGGTTAGCCGGCGGACATCAGGGTAAGGCAGCGTGATCACGACCACGGCGGGGAAGAGCACCGAGAGGGGGTGGCGTTCGATGGGAGCGGACGGTCTGGAGTCGCTTTCCGCCAGGGAGCTGCACGATCGGGCGGTGCGCTACGCCGTGCGGCACGGCGACTTCGGCTTCCTGTGGGAGCTGCTGAAGGCGATCCCGGCCGCCGAGGCGGCCACCGGGCACAGCGACGAGGCCGCGAACGACCTCAGCAAGATCTCGGCGTTGCTGAGCGACGCCATGGCCTCGGGCGAGGGCCGCCTGGGCGAGGCTCTGCGCCCGATCTACCTTGACTACCTGGGCAGACACCCCGACGCCTAGCCCCCGCCCGCCGGGCCCGTTGCCAGGCGGCCTTCCCCACCGGTCCGTACGCCGTCGCCGATGACACCGTGACGTTGTCCCCGCGGCCGGGTCGGTATCGCCCACCAGGGCAGGCGCACACCGCGGACCGCAGGCTCGGCCAGGCGTGGCCCCCGGTCGGTAGTGCGGATGCGGTGCTGTGCCGGCCATGGCCGATTCGATCGGCCAGGGGGTGCCTGTGGTTTGTCGTGGTGTCCGGCCGTGCGCGGCCCCCGGTCGGCAGTGTGGATGTGGTGTTGTGCGGGCCATGGCCGATTCGATCGGCCAGGTGGGTGCCGTTGGTGTCCGGCCGTGCGCTGCCCCCGGCCGGCAGTGCGGGCGTGGTGTTGTGCGGGCCATGGCCGGGTTGATCGGCCAGGTGGGTGCCTGTGGTTTGTCGTGGTGTGTGCGGGCCGGGTGGTTCAGCCGGCGAGGCGGGTGCCGGCGGCGGCGCCGTATTCGGCCAGGCCGAGGGTGCCGGTCGTACGGCCGTCTCGTTCGACGAGCAGGACGTCGTACGGCCCGGCCATGCCCAGCCGGTCGGCGAACCGCCGCGCCGGGGCGGGTGGCATCGCGCGCAGGGCAGCCGCGTAACCGCAGGCCGCGCCAAGGTCCGGGCCCACCACGGTCACCGAACGCCGCCCCGGGTCCTGCGCCGTCGCGACCGCCAGGTCATGCGCGAACAGCACCTTGCACACCTGCTCGTCACGCGGGTCCCGGATGCCGATCCGCCAGCGCGCCCCCGGCCGCGCCGACCCCCGCACGCGCACGGCGGTGCCCACGTTGACACAGTGATCGACCGCCCCCGCCACGCTCAGCGCCCGCGAGATCCGCTCCACCGCCCACCCCCGCACATAGAGCGTCGGGTCGAGCGCGCCCCCCGCGCCCTCGTCGAAGTACCCGCCGGTGGCGGCCCTCAGCTCGGCACAGCGCTCAAGCACCTCCGTCACCTCCGGGGCGCAGTCATCGACCACGAGCCGCCCGGCGGCCAGCCTGCCGATCGCGCTGTCCGGACGGGTGGCGTCGAAGGTCGCGTCCACCCAGCTCAGCCAGGCGAACGCGTCGTCGAGCACCGGCGACAACTCCCGGGACGGCAGCATCGTACGGACGTCCACGCTGACCGGAAGGCCCATCACCTGCTCGACGCGGACGGTGCCGGAAAACGCCATCGTGTCCACTCCTCCCCCTAGCGGTCGTCGTGGTCAGCATGGCAGGCGGGGCGTAATGCCGTGCTAAGCGTTTTGGCTACTGTTGACTCATGGCGATCGTGAACGTGGAACGGACCGGCGACGGCGGGTTCGTGGCCCGCAACGACCGGGGGGCCGAGGTCAAGATGGGCGGGTCGGAGGAGGCGGGGGTGTTCAGCCCCGTCGAGCTGCTGCTCGCCGCCGTCGGCGGGTGCAACATCGTCACCGTCGAGCCGCTCACCGCGCAGCGCGGCCACCGGCTGGTCCGCCTGGCCATGACGGTGGAGGCGGAGAAGGTCGCGCCGACCCGGCTGGGCTCGGTGACCATCACCTACGACGTCGAGCTGCCCGAGGGCGACCCGAAGGCAGATGAGGTCTTCCGTTCCGTCGCCCAGCGGGTCGAGGCGAACCACTGCACGGTGAGCCGCGCCCTGCGCGAGAACGTCGGGGTCAACCTGGTGCTGCCCGACTGACCCCAGGTCAAGATAGGGGTCGTGCTGCCTGGGTAGTTCCCGCTAGGTGCTCGACTGGGGGGAGCGGCACGGCCGGGCGATCGACGTGGGGGTCGCCTGCGGCCTGTTCGCGCTGTCGGCCGTCCGCTGGGAGGCGCCGGCGGCCGGTTTCCCCTACCATGCCGCGCTCGCCGCCCTCGCCACCCTCCCGCTGGCGGTGCGGCGCCGTCATCCGTGGCCGGTGCTGGTCGTCGTACTGGCCGCCTCCGTCGTCATGCAACTGCTCTTCCCGCTGCCGCTCGCCGCCTGGCTGGCCGGGCTGGTCGCGGTGTACACCGTGGTCAGCCGGGTATCGTCGGGTCAGGGGGTCGCCGCCGGCGTGGCCGCGCTGGCCGTACCCGCCGCGGGGCTGGTCCGGTACGGCCCGCGCGAGTGGCTGGTCGTGCAACTGCTCGCCGTCCTCAGCGCCTGGGGGCTGGGCTGGATCCTGCCGGGGCTGCGGCGGCTCAACCGCGAACTGATCGAACACGAATGGCTGGTCAGGGAGGCCGCCGAACAGCGGGCCCTGATGGCGGTGGTGCGCGAGCGCACCCGGCTCGCCGGTGAGATACACGACGTGGTGGGGCACGCGATGAGCATTGTGGTACTCCGCGCGGGGGTGGCCCGCGAGGTCTTCGACCGTGATCCGGAGGAGGCCAGGACGGCGCTGGGCGCCATCGAGGAGGCCGCCCGGGTCGCGGTCACCGACCTGCGCCGGCTGCTCGACGTGCTGAGCGGTCCCGAACACCGCGAGGAGTACGGCCCGCAGCCCGGCCTCGCCGACATCCCGCGCCTGGTCGAACGCATGCGCATGGCCGGACTGGACGCCGAGCTGTCGATGACCGGCACGCCGCCGGTGGACGACCGCACGGTGGAACTCGCCGCCTACCGCATCTGCGAGGAGGCGCTGGTCAACACCCTCAAGCACGCGGGGCGCACGAGCGTGCGCGTGGTGGTGGACGCGGGGGCCGACAGGGTGCGGATACGGGTGACCGATGACGGGCCGCGCGGGCACGCCCGCCCCGACCGCGGGCTGCGCGGCGGTCGGGGACTGCGCTTCCTCGGCGAGCGGGCGGCCTTCGTGGGCGGCTCGCTGACGGCGAAACCACGCCCGGAGGGCGGTTTCGAGGTGCGGGCGGCCCTGCCGTACGGGAGGGCCGGGGGATGAGCGGCACCCGCGTCCTTGTCGTGGACGACCAGGAACTGATCAGGGGCGGCCTGGTCGCGCTGCTGCGCGCCCAGGACGACATGGAGGTCGTCGGCGAGGCCGCGGACGGCGCGGAGGCCATCGCGGCGGCCGAGCGGGTACGGCCGGACGTGGCGCTGATGGACATCCGCATGCCGGTGATGGACGGCATCGAGGCCACCCGCCGGATGCCCGCCGAGGTCAGGGTGCTCATCCTGACCACCTTCAACGTCGATGAGCACGTCTTCGCGGCGCTGCGCGCGGGCGCGGCCGGCTTCCTGCTCAAGGACAGCCCACCGGCCGACCTGATCGCCGCCATCCACACCGTCGCGGGCGGCGAGGCCCTGCTCGACCCCGCCGTCACCCAGCGCCTCATCGACGCCTACGTCAGCCGCCCGGTCGGCCAGACGGTCGCCGTCCACGGCCTGGACGACCTCACCGAACGCGAGAAGGAAGTGCTCAAACTCGTCGCCCAGGGCCTGTCCAACCGGGAGATCTCCAACCGCCTGCACGTCTCGGACGGCACCGTGAAAACCCACCTCAACCGGGTGATGGGCAAGCTGGACCTGACCTCCCGCGCCCAGGCCGTCGTGGTGGCCTACGAATGCGGCTTGGTCATACCTGGTCAACCCTGGGTGTAGCCCGAAAATCAACCCCTGGATGACGATCCCGTTGCCCCTCGGTCTGTACTGTTGAACCAGGTCAAGGGGGTTGGAGACACAGTCTGAGACTTTCTTCCAAGGATGCGATGGGGGAACGCATCCATCCGGCGGCCGGCCCGATTTCCGGGGGGAGGAATCGGGAGGCCGCCGCAGATCGGGGCCGGGTAGTTTTGGGGGAAACTACCTGGCCCCGAACCATTTCGCAAGCCCGGCCCGCAGCGCTCGCGGCACGGCTCGCCCGCATGATCACGATGTGCGAGCCACGCGCCCATGCTGCTACAGTTACACCCGTCGTAAGCGCCGCTAGCTCAGTTGGTCAGAGCAGCTGACTCTTAATCAGCGGGTCCGGGGTTCGAGTCCCTGGCGGCGCACCCTGCACATGACGGTTGATCTGGGCGTTCTCGCTTCCCACGAGGACGCCCACAGTCATTCAGGCCCTGCTCGACGCGATCTCGGCCATCGTCGCCGACCCGGCGATCCCGGCCGAGGCGGTCGGCGGGTTGATCCGCGGGGAGCGGATCGGGTGGGAACGCCTGCGGGGCGCGCCCGTCGCCCTCGCCCGGCGTGCCGGCGGTGCCGGACGGCGAGTTCTGCTCGGAGCTGGAGCGGTTGCGCACGCCGCCATCGATCCCCATACGGGTCACCGGCTGCGCAGGCCGCCCGGCCGGCTCGGCCTGCTGACCTACCGGGTCAAGGTGGGCGACGCCGTGGCCTGGCGGTGAGAGAGCCGCTGCCCCTTTCAGGCGTACTTGGTCTGCCTGCCTGATACACGTAGCTTTGTCAGACGGTCGGTGGCCTCGTGTGGGGTCAGGTCGGCGCCCCGTTCATAGGCGCTGTCGTAATCGGTACGGCCGAGCGACTCCGCGAGCATCTCCGAGAGGCGGCGTAGTTCGGTGTCGCCGTGGTCGAAGGCGCCGCGGATGGCCTGACTCAGGCCGAGCGCGGTGGCCGCGCCTGCCGGATCGCCCTCCAGCAACAGTAGCCTGGCCAGGAGTTGAGCGGCCAAGGGGACATCCATGATCGCCTGCGCCGCCTCGACAGCGCGGGGCATCAGTTCGCGGGCGCGTACGGCGTCGCCAGCGGTGAGGAGGTTGGCTACCCGAGCGAGGAGCAGCCGAGGGTCGATGGCCTCCGCCGACTGGGGCAGCTTGCGCAGGAGCGCCTCCATCCGGTCGAGCGCTTGATCGGCGCGTTCGACCTCTCCTGAGCGGCGGTGCAGTTCTGCCTGGACGCCGAGCACCTCGATCTCCAGCGGCGGCTGGCCACGCCGCCAGGCCGCTCGTTCGGCGGTGTCGATGTCGCGCCTCGCGTCGGCCAGGTCGCCGGCGCGCATGCGTTCCGTGGCGAGCCCGAGCCGGGTGGAGACCTCGTCCTGCGAGCCGAGGTCGGTGGCGATCGCGAGGCTATGCTCGTAGTCGGTGATCGCCTGGTCGTGGTCTCCGGCGATGGCGTGGATCTGGGCCAGGCCGTACAGCGCCTTCGCCGTCCACCACCGATCGCCCGTCTCCTCGAACAGGCGCAGTGCCGTGGTCATCGCGGTCGCGGAGCTCTCCCGGTCGCCCTGTTCGCGATGGCGCATGGCTTCGATCATGAAGGTGCAGGCGATCGCCCAGCGGTCCGAGCCGCTGCGCACCCGGGCGATCTCTTGATCGAGCAGGTCGTCCAGCCCGAGTATCGCCGCCATCACCAGCACTATCGTCAGCAGCATCGGATAGCGGCGCAGCGCGCCCGTGCGCGCGCAGTCGTCGATGAGCGCGCGGAGCCGCTCGTGGTCAGTGATCGGCCCGCCCTCGACGCCCACCAGGTGGATCGCGGTGAACGCGGCGCGGGCGTCCGCGGGCAGCGCGTCGCCGAACTCGGTGACCTTGGCGATGTAGGTCTCGGCCCGGGCGTCGTAGCGGAGCATGACCCAGTACCAGTACAGCGGCCCGAGAATCCGGGCCGCGGTCTCGGCGTCGCCGCCGCCGATGGCCGTTTGCAGGGCGTACATCAGGTTGTCGTACTCGGCCTGGAACAGCCGCAGCGACTCCGCCTGCTTGTCCGAGCGCAGCAGCGGCTCGTGTTCGTCGGCGAGGTCCGCGAAGTACCGGGTGAGCCTGCGCAGGACGGCGTCGGTCTCTCCTGCGAGTCGGAGCTTCCCCGCCGCGTGTGCCCGGATGGTTTCCAGCATCCGGTAGCCGTCGCCGGCCCGCTCCACGATGGATTTGTCGACCAGGGAGTCCAGAAGGTAGACGACCTCGTCCGCGGGAAGCGCCTCATCCGCGCAGACCGCTTCGATCACAGCGATACCCGTCCGCGCCGGAAATATCGATATCCGGGCGGCCAGTGTGCGCTCTTGTGAGGTGAGGAGATCCCAGCTCCACTCAATGACCGCATGCAGCGTCTGCTGGCGGGGCTGGGCGGTCCGGTTACCGGTGCTGAGCAGCCGGAAGCGGTCATCCAGCCGCCGGGCGATCTGCTCGGCGCTCATGGTCCGCAGGCGTGCCGCGGCCAGTTCCAGGGCGAGCGGCAGCCCGTCCAGCCGGCGCACGATGTCCACGACCGGCCGCGCGGTCGACGAGTCCAGTGCGAAGCCGGGTCGTACGGCTCCCGCCCGGTCGAGGAACAGCCGCACCGCGGCCGACGCGGCGACACGATCGCGATTCGCGTGCGCCGGGGGAAGGCCGAGGGGGCCCAGGCGGCACAGCGCCTCGCCCATGACGTCCAGTGGTTCCCGGCTCGTGGCCAGGATGGTCAGGTCCGGCTGGCGCTCCAGCAACTGCCCGGCGAACTCCGCGACGGCTCCGGAGATCTGTTCGCAGTTGTCCAGAACCAGCACGCCTTCACCACCGGCGAGCAGGTTGACCACCCGCTCCAGTAGCGTGCCGGCCGGCTGGGCTCCGGCGAGGCTGATCGTGCTCAGCACCGCCTCCACCAGCCCGTCGGCCGTGTTCACCGCGGCCAGGGAGACCAGCCAGGCCCGGCCTCGCCGATGGACCCGATGCCGGCTCACGGCCTCCACGGCCAGCCGGGTCTTGCCCACTCCTCCGGGGCCCACGACGGTGACCAGGCGGGAGGACTCCAGCAACCCGGCCAGCAACTTCAGCTCCTCCTGCCTGCCGACGAAGCTGGTCAGCTGGGCGGGTAGACGTCCTGGCACTGCGTGCGGCCGAGCCTGTCGCGCCTGGGGGTACTCCCGCTCACCCCGCAGTACGGCGAGGTACGTCTCGCGGAGGTCCTCGGAGGGGTCGACGCCCAGTTCCTCGGCGAGGGTGCCGCGGACCTGGCCGAACACGGCCAGCGCGTCGGACTGACGGCCTGCCGCATGCAACGCTCGCATGCGCAATCCGGCCAGCCGTTCGCGCAGCGGGTGACCGGCGGCCATCGCCGCCATATCGGCCAGGATCTCGTCGTGGTGGCCCAGTCGCAGCTCCGCCTCGAAATGGTCTTCCATGGCCGCCACCCGTAGCTCGTCCAGCCGCGCGCCGGCCGTGGCGGCGAAGGGGGTGTCACGCACGTCGGCCAGCGCGTCTCCCCGCCACAGCGCCAGCGCCTCGTCCAGCAGCGAGGCCGCCTGCCGCACGTCACCCGCGGCCAGTTCGCGACGGCCCCGCTTCGCCTTCTCCTCGAACCGACAGGCGTCGACGTCCTCGGTGCGTACGTGCAGGCGGTACCCGCCGGCCGCCCTCTCCACGACCTCGGCCTCGCCCAGAGCTTTGCGCAGCCGATGCACCAGCCCATGCAGTGCGTTGACGGTGCCCCCGCGCGGATGCTCCCCCCACAGGCCGTCAACGAGTGCGTCGACCGGCACCATCTCGCCCTCGGCCAGAGCCAGCCGGGCCAGCAGCGCTCGGACCATGACACCGCCGACCTCGATCGGCGTGCCATCGTCGGCACAGGCCCGGACCGGTCCCAGCAACTCCATCCGCATACACGAAGGCTATGAGCACAAAGACGCGCACTGTGCCGTATGAAACCGGCGCCATACCGGCTACAAGAGCGTTCTAAGACGCATCTAAGCGCCGGTGGACACCGTGGAGGACGTACGGAAGAAACGTCTGAAAGGCAGTGCAATGGCAGCCCACGAGAACGTGCAGCGGGTGCTCGACTGGTCGGTGGCCGAGGTCGGCATTCCCGGCATCGTCGCCGAGGTCAAGGACGGCGACCGCACCTGGTTCGGCACCGCCGGCGTGGCCGACATCAAAACCGGCTCCCCGCGCGTGCCGGGCGAGTACTTTCACGCCGGCAGCAGCGGCAAGGCCTTCACGTCCGCGACGCTTCTGGCTCTGGAGGCCGAGGCCCGCCTCAGCCTCGACGACACGGTCAACGCCCACCTGCCCGGCGTGCTGGACGTCAACGGCTACGACGGCGACAAGATCACCATCAGGCACCTGCTCAGCAACACCAGCGGCCTGTTCGCCACCGGCCTGGCCCCGGAGGTCAGCCACCGCTACGCCACCCGCTCCGGGTTCGACCGGCATCGCTTCGACACCTTCAGCACCGAGGAACTGCTGCGGGTGGCGGTGTCCCAGCCGCCGGTCGGTGCGCCCGGCGAACGCTTCGAATACGCCAACGGCGGCTTCCACATCGCCGGAGCGATCATCGAGAAGGTCACCGGCAACAGCTACGCCGACGAGGTCGACCGCCGGGTCGTCCAGCCGCTCGGCCTGACCCACACCCGCGTGCGCCCCACCACCGAGACCGGTTACCCAAGTCCGCACCCGCGAGGCTACTCCCACCAGTTCCTCAAGGACGGCGCCGACCCGGCCGCGGTCACCCCGGAGAACTGGGAATCGCTGATGGAGGAGCCCGGCCTGCCGCCTCTGGACGTCACCGAGCTCAACTCCTCCCTGGGCTACGCGGCCGGCAACGTCGTCTCCACTACGACGGACATGATCCGCTTCTTCAACGCGATGACCACCGGCAGCCTGCTGCCGCCCGCACAGCACCGGCAGATGTGGACCACGGTCTCCACCGAGGGCGGCTACTGGATGCCGTACGCCCGCTACGGCCTGGGCATGTTCGAGTTCGACGAGCAGGCGACCGGCGGCCGGACGCTGCGCGGCGTCGGCGGCAGCCTCTGGGGCTCCTATTTCTTCGCGGTCGGCACTCCCGATGGCCGGCACACCGTCGCCGTGCACACCAACACCGAGTGGAAGTCGTGGGACCCCATGTTCAAAGTCATCGAAGCGGAGTTCGGCGTTTCCGTCGGCGCGTAAGCACGCCGCCCGCCACCACCCCCGCTGAAGGCGAACCACCAATGGATACCTTTGACACACCGAAGCCGATCGTCGCCGCCTTGTCATTCACCGCGGCCGACATCCGCATCAGCGCGACCCGGCGCACCGACACCACCGTCGAGGTACGGCCGGCCGATCCGGCCGACGCCACCGACGTCGCAGCCGCCGAACGCGCCCGCGTCACCTACGCAGGCGGTCGCCTGACGGTCAAGGACCGCTCGAGCATCCGATCCCTTCCCGGACGCGTCGCAGTGACGGTCGAACTGCCCAACGGCTCGGCGCTCGACATCAGCCTCCGCGACGGGCACCTGAACGGCCAGGGCCGCCTGGGCGAGGTACGGGCCCACGTCTCCCGTGGCCACATCCACCTCGCCCGCACCGGCGAGTCGCGCCTGAGCACCGACGACGGCGACATCACCGTGGCCACGTCCGGGGGCCCGGCCGCCCTCACCACCGCCCACGGCCAGATCAAGGTCGGCGAGAGCATCGGCGTCACCGTGATCGGCAACGGCGCCGGGAACGTCACGGTGGACCGGGCAGAAGACGGCCTGCGCGTGACCGTCGGGCAAGGCGCCGTCAAGGTCGGCGCGATGGCGCGCGGGCGCGCCGATCTGGACGTCGGTGCCGGGACGATCAACATCGGGATCCCGAACGGCACCGCCGTACTGGCGGACGCCAAGACCGCGCTCGGCAGGGTCCGCGACAACCTGGGCGACAACCTGGGCGACGACTCCGAGGTGTCCGACGGCAACACCGTCGAGCTCCACGCCCACGTCGCCCAGGGCGACATCCTGCTCCACCGCGTCACCGGCTGACTCACGTATTCGCCCGCACCAACACTCCTCCTCGATGAATGGCGATCGACCCATGACCAAGATCCTCCGCACCACCACCACCTGCCTGCTCGCCGCCGCAGTCGCCGTGACCGTAAGCGCGCCGCCGGCGGCGGCCGGCGACCACGCCGACCGCCGCACCGACGACCACGCCCGGCTCCAGCGGGTGCTTGACCGAGCCGTGGCCGATGGCATGCCTGGCGCCATGGCCGAAGTCCGTGACGGCCGCAGGTCATGGTTCGGTACGGCAGGCGTGGCCGACACCGACACCGGCCTCAAGCGCCGCCGGCAGGAGTACTTCCGGGCCGGCAGCACCACCAAGACGTTCGTCGCGGTCGTGGTGTTGAAGCTGGTGGCCGAGGGCCGGCTGAGCCTGGACGACACCGTGGACAAGTGGCTGCCTGGCGTGGTGAAGGGCAACGGCCACGACGGCAGCAAGATCACTATCAGGCAACTGCTCAACCAGACCAGCGGCATCTTCCCCTACACCTCGGATGCGGACCTGGCGACCGAACAGTGGAGCACCGCCTTCCTCAAGGCCCGTTTCAACAGCTACCGTCCCGAGCAACTGGTGAAGACGGCCATGCGTAACCCGCCCTCCTTCGCGCCTGGCAAGGGGTGGGGTTACTCCAACACCAACTTCACGCTCGCCGGAATGATCATCGAGAAGGTCACCGGCAGGTCCTACGCCGAAGAGATCAACCGGCGCGTCATCCGCCCGCTCGGCCTGCGGAAGACGTACCTGCCGGGCGAAGGCACGAAGCTGCGCGAGCCGCACGCACGGCACTACGTCAAGTTCCTGGTCGGCGAGGACACCACAACCCCCTATGACCTCACCGACATGAACCCCTCCTGGGCCGGGTCAGCCGGCAGCATCGTCTCGACCATGAACGACCTGCACACCTTCTATCGGGCAGTGCTGAACGGCCGTTTGCTGCCGCCCGCGCTGCAAAAGGAGATGTTCACCACCGTCTCCACCAAGGGCGTGCAGTGGATCGACAACACCGCCTACGGGCTCGGAATCTTCTCCCAGAAGCTGTCCTGCGGCGTGACGGTCTGGGGCAACGGTGGCAGGGTCCACGGCTCCTGGACCTATGCGATGGGCACCCGAGACGGCAGGCACATGGTCGTCACCAACATCAACGGCGACTGGGGCAACCCGATCAGCATCCTCACCAAGGAAATGGAAGCCGAGATGTGCCCGCCGAGATCACGATGACCGCTCAATAGCACCGGCTCATCCGGCCTCACGAGCACGAGGCGGATGAGTTCGCGCACCGCATGCGGCTCGGCGGACACCTTCCCGGCCATGCCGATCCTGAAGCGCGCCGGCACTCTTCGATTGATATGGGCATCTTCGCCACCGGCGGGGATGCCCTCAGTCGTTTCCGGGCCGGGTGCTCCGCAGCCATCCTCCTCCAGCGGATCATCACCTGTAGGAGTCTTCAATGATTTCCTTGGTTATCGCACACTTCACCAGGACGGGTCATTGATCGTCTTCGGGCAGGAGTGTCATGAGCAGAATCAGACCGTTGATCGGCCTCGGGGCCGCCGCCGCCCTGTTATCGGGGGCGCTCGTCGCCCCGCCGTCGGCCGCCGCGGCAGAGCCGATGGACCATGTCATCTACTGGAACAAGGTCCTGCTGGACGTCAACCGCGGCGTGAAAACGGCCGACGCGGGGCCGACCAGGCTTTCCAGGACCGCGGCCATGATGAACGGCGCGATCTACGACGCGGCGAACTCGGCGGCGTGCGCGACCCCGGCCGGGTGCATCGGCCAGCCGTACCTGACCCAGGTGGCCTCGCCGCCCGGTGCGTCACCGGACGTGAGCACCGCCATCGACCACGCGGCCTACCGGGTGCTGAGCGGCCTGTACCCGAGGGTGTCGTACCCGCAGTTCGACTTCGACGCCAGGCTCGGCGAGGCGCAGGCGACGATCCCGGCGAGCGTGACCGCCGAGCAGCGCGCCCAGGGGGCCGCCATCGGCGGCAACGCGGCGGCCGTCATGGCCGTCACCCGGGCCAATGACGGCGCGAACGCCACGATCGCCTACACACCGGGCGACCAGCCGGGCGACTGGCGGCCGACCGGCTCGGGCCCCGCCCTCGACCCGCACTGGGGCGCTGTGCAGCCGTTCACCATGATCACAACGAACCACTTCCGGCCGAACTTCCCCGAGCGCTCCAAGTCGGTCGAGGAACTGCTGACCACCACCTCCTACAAGGACCAGGTCGAGGAGGTACGCAGGCTGGGCCGCCTCAACTCGCCCGACCGGACCCCGGACCAGACACAGGCCGCGCATTTCTGGTCCAACGACCTGGACGGCACCTACAAACCGCCGGGCCAGCACATCGACCACACCATTCAGGTGCTCAAGGAGGCCCCGCTCGCCGGCCGGACCCAGCTCCAGAACGCGAAACTCTTCGCGCTCGTCTCGCTCGCCATGGGCGATGCCGCCATCTCCGCCTGGGACGTCAAGTTCGACACCGACACCGACCTGTGGCGGCCGGAGTCCGCGATCAGGCTCCGCGACGTGGACCCCGAGACCGGCTGGAAGCCGGAATCAAGGAACACCCAGGGCGTGAGCTTCTCCCCGCCGTTCCCCGCCTACATCTCCGGGCACGCCACCTTCGGCGGCGCCTGGGCCGGGATCATGAAGCGGTACCTCGGCACGGACGCCCTGGCCTGGACCGGTACGACCGATGACCCCTTCGCCCAAGGCGTGCAACGACGATTCACCTCCTTCAGCGGCGCGGCGAACGAGAACGCGCTCGGGCGCGTCTGGCTCGGCGTCCACTACCGGTTCGACGGGCAGTTCGGTGTCGCCACCGGCGACCGCGTCGCCGACTGGGTCAACGGCAACTTCCTCGGAGCGCCTTCCCCCGGCGCCACCCTCGTGGCGGACACCTTCAACCGGACGGTCACCAACGGCTTCGGCACCGCCGACGCCGGCGGTGCCTGGTGGGTCGGCGCACCGGCCGGCAGCTACGCGGTCAACGCCGGCCAGGCCCGGATCACCCTCACCGAGCCTTCGGCGGGCCGCAGCGCCTACCCCAACCGCGTCATCTCCACCGGCACCGATCTCGCTTTCAAGGTCGGCCTGGACAAGCTCGCCACCGGTAACGGCGTCTACGTCACAGCGGTCGGCAGAAGGGTGGACGGCGCGGGCAACTACCGTTCCACACTGATCATCCGTCCGGACGGCGCCGTGATGCTGCAACTCAGGCGGGCCGACAGCGCGGGAACCGAGACGGCCCTGGCGCCCCTGCAGACGATCCCCGGCATCTCCTACACCCCGGGCTCCTTGCTCCACCTGCGCCTTCAGGTCGTCGGTACCTCCCCGACCACCCTGCGGGCCAAGGTCTGGCCCGACGGCACCCCGGAGCCCGCCGCATGGCACCAGACCGTCACCGACTCCACCCCTGTGCTCCAGGGTGCGGGCCGCGCCGGTCTCCTCGCCTACCTCTCGGGCACCGCCACCAACGCGCCGGTGACCGTGAACGTGGACGACTTCACCATCAAGCGCGTCACCGGGTGAGCGGGGATCTCCTGCGGTGTGCGGCGAGTGCCATGGTGAGGGCGACCGCCGCGTATCCGCAGGTCACGGCCAGTCCTGCCCAGGGAGGGAGTGGGTAGTAGCCCATCAGCGGGGACGGGTCGGCGTCCACGTGGGCGAAGGTGGGGACGCTCTGCGTGATGGCGAAGCCGGCGGCCGGGGTGACCATGAGCAGCCATGGGGCCAGGCCCGTGGTGGCCAGTAGGTACGGTACGACGACCAGGGTGATGGCCAGCCCGGCCGCCACGCCGGCCCGCCTGAGCAGCGTGGCGAGGCCCAGGGCCAGTACGGCGGCGGCCGTGGTCAGCGCCGCGTAGCCGATGATCATCCGCAGTTGGGTGACCAGGGTGATCGGCTGGATCGGGTTCTGGTTGGCGCGCAGCAACGCCAGGCCGGCCGGGACCACGATCCCCGCGGCCACCAGCCCCGTCACGAACGCGACCGCGCCGGCCACCACGGCCCTGGCCGCCGGGTTCGGTGCGTGCCGATGTCTCGCACCGAACACGGCCGCCGCCACGAGCACCAGGACCAGCCCCACCGCCCCGCCGATCAGCGTGAAGTCGGCGCGCAGACCGCCGTCCAGCGTGGCGGGCCCGATGTCGCCGCCCCCGGTCACCAGCAGCCTGCCGCCGGACTCGACCGCCCCGCCCGGGTGGTGCGGGGTCCTGCCGTCCTCCTCCAGGGAGACGCCGACGTCGTCGCGCCGCCACGAACCGTCCGCGCCCTGCACCCGGATCTGGTCGAAGGCGGCGGTGGCCTGGGCGAAGCGGGAGGCCATCCCCCGCACATAGCCGGGCGAGGTGGCGAACAACCCGATCTCCACCGTTTCCGGCAGGCCGGCCAGCGTGACCGTGCCGACCTCGGTCCACTTCCTGCCATCGGGTGACTCGTAACCGGTGAGGGTGTCGCCCGCCCGGGTCAGCCGCAGCCACCGGGGCCCGTGGACGGGGCCGCCGGCCACGTCGTGGACGTAGTCGTGCTGCATTCGCACGCCGTGCCCGCCGGTGATCATGACGGCGGCGTACGGCGTGCCCTGCGTCAGGCTCGGCCTGATCAGGAGCCCGGCCTTCGCCCAGGGCAGCACGCCCTTCGTGACGTTGCGCACGCCGGGGACGGCGTCCGGCAGCCGGATCTGCCCGGTCATGTCCGATACCCGGGCGACGATGCCGCCGTTCCCGGAGAGCGGCTGGTGGACGAAGTAGTACTTGTCGTTCACCGCCGTGCCGTCAGGGCCCAGCAGCGGCGCGGGGCAGGGGCCCTCTCCCTTCCCGGTCACGCAGGTGCTCCGGGCGCCGCCGGTGATCAGCAGCCCGAGCGACACGGTGACCAGTACGGAGGCCGCCACGGTGAGCACCAGGCCGGGTGCGCCGCGGAACCTGTTCCATTCGGCGCGTAGCAGGTGAAGAAAACGGCGGGACATCAACGGACTCATGCCGACGGTTGTACGCGCCACCCGGTTCCAGCCTGGTCGCACCGGCTGCGACCTGGCTGAGACCGGGCATCTGGCATCGTTGCCGGCATGGCACCCCGACCCGGCGGCCGCTCCGGCCGCCCCGCCCGCCCGCTGAACCCAGGTGATCGCCGGTGAGGGTCCTCGTCGTGGAGGACTTCGCGGTCCTCGCCCGCTCGATCGGCACCGGGCTGCGCCGCGAGGGCATGGCCGTCGATGTCGTCCTGGACGGCACCGCCGCCCTCGACCGCCTGGCCGTCACCCGCTACGACGTGGTGATCCTCGACCGCGACCTGCCCGGCGTCCACGGGGACGAGATCTGCCGGCGGCTCGCCCTCGGCCGCAGTCCGAGCCGCATCCTGATGCTCACCGCCTCCGGCACGATCGAGGACCGCGTCGACGGCCTCGGCCTCGGCGCCGACGACTACCTGCCCAAGCCGTTCGCGTTCGCCGAGCTGGTCGCCCGCGTCCGCGCCCTGGCCCGCCGCGCCACCCGGCCGCTGCCGCCCATCCTGAGCTGCGGGGACATCACCCTCGACCCGGCCCGCCGGATCGCCTCCCGGGCCGGTCGCCGCCTGGAACTGAGCCCCAGGGAGTTCGCCCTGCTGGAATGCCTGCTCGCGGCGCCCGGCGTGGTGGTCTCCGCCGAGGAACTGCTCGAACGCGCCTGGGACGAGGCCGCCGATCCCTTCAGCAGCGCGGTCAAGCACACCATGCACCGGTTGCGCGCCAAGCTGGGCGATCCGCCCGTGATCCAGACCATCCGCGAAGGCGGCTATCGCATCGGCCCGGCATGACCTCGCGGCGACCGGCCAGGAGGTCCCTCCAGACGCGGCTCGCGCTCGCCTACGCGGCGGGCATCTACGCCGCCGGGGTGCTGGTGGTGGTCCTGATCGATCTTCCGCTGGTGAGCATCCACGCGGCGATCCCCGCGGGCGGCCCCTCATCGGGCCCGGCCGCCGGGCCCGGGATCGGCCTTCCGCAGTTGCTCATCGGTTCGGCCGTCGCGCTGGTCGTACTGATCCCCGTCGCCCTGGCCCTCGGCTGGTACGTCGCCGGGCGGTTCCTGCGCCCGCTGCGCGCCATCACCGCCACCGCCCAGATCATCTCCGCCGGGGACCTCCACCGGCGGCTGGACCTCGGCGAGCCAACGGACGAGCTGACCGAACTCGGCCGCACCCTGGACGACCTGTTCGCCCGCCTGCACGCCTCCTTCGACGCCCAGCGGCACTTCGTCGCCAACGCCTCCCACGAACTGCGCACCCCGCTCGCCGGCCTGCGCACCCTCCTTGAGGTCGCCCTCGCCGATCCCGACGCCGACGCCGAAGCCCTGCGCTCGGCCTGCCAGGAGGCCCTTGCCCTGGGCGAACACCAGGAGCGGCTGGTCCAGGCGCTGCTCACGCTGGCCACCAGCGAACGCGGCGCGACCCGCTGGGACACCCTCGACCTCGCCGACGTCGCCGCGCACGTGCTCGCCGCGCGCCGCGACCAGGCCACGGAGCAGGGCATCGACCTGACCGAGGACCTGACGCCCGCGGTGACCGCCGGAGACCCGCGGCTGATCGAAAGCCTCGCCGCCAACCTGATCGACAACGCCGTCCGCCACAACCACCCGGCCGGAAAGGTCGAGATCACCACCCGGACCTCCGGCACGGACGCGGTCCTCACGGTCGCCAACACCGGGCCGGTCATCCCCGCCGACCAGGTCCGGCGGCTCTTCCATCCCTTCCAGACGCTGGCGCCGGACCGTAAGGGGTACGGTCTCGGCCTGGCGATCGTCAACGCCGTCGCCCAGGCCCACCACGCCACCCTCACCGCCGCCGCCCGCCCCGAAGGCGGCCTGTCCATCACCGTTCAGTTCGGGCCGGCGCGTCGTTCGTAGCGGGCGCGGGCCAGGTCGTAGGCCGTGCGCAGCAGGTCGCGGGTGGTCGCCTCGGTACGCGGGCCCGGGTTCAGCACCGCCAGCCAGCCCATGGTGCCGTAGAGGGGGTGCGCGATCAGGGTGTCGGTGGCGGCGGGGTCCTGGCCGGTGGCCGGTTCGCGTGGCGTGTGCCCGGTCCAGCGGACGAACTCCTCCTTCCCGGCGGCGATGTTCACCCGGAAGACGTCCGGCCGCTCCAGACGTGATGTCTTGTCGCCGGGGTAGTTCTTGGTCACGACCGTTGCGAACGGCTGGACGTTGGTCGGGGTGACGCCGTCGGGCGCGTAGTAGAAGTACGTGTCGCCCCAACTGATCTCCGGGGAGCCGTCGCCGGGCCGCGGCCTGAGGGTCAGGACACCGTCGAGGGCGGCCACGAAGCCGATGATCTCTTCCATGGTCATGTGCTCTAGCGTTGCATTGAGGTGCATGTGGAGACTTCGGGGCGCGGATGAAGGGGCTTCGGCTTGTCAGGTCTCAAATCGGGGGGCATGCGGACCATCGATGTCGCGCGGCGGGCGGGGTACTCCGTCCAGCAGGTCCGCAATCTCGAACGCGATGGTGTGCTGCCGCCCGCGACGCGTACGGCCACGGGCTACCGGAGGTACGCGGAGGTGCACGTGCGGTCCGCGCTGGCCTACCGGGCCCTCGCGGCCGGGGTGGGCCCGGCCGAGGCCAGGAAGATCGTCCGGGCCGCCCACCGGTCCCCGGTCGCCCAGGTGCTCGCCCTGCTCGACGCCGCGCACGCCAGGCTCGACACCGAGCGCACCGAACTCCGGCAGGCCAGGGAGGCCGCCCAGGCGATCTCCGGCGAGCCGATCGAGGACGTACGCGCGGCGGACTCGATGAGCGTTTCCGAACTCGCCGCCGCTCTCGGCGTGCGTCCTTCGACCCTGCGGCACTGGGACGCGGAGGATCTGGTCGTCCCCGACCGCGACCCCGTGCGGGGAACACGCCGGTACACCCCCGCCCAGGTGCGTGACGCGCGGATCGTTCACCAACTGCGCAAGGCCGGCCACCGCATCGAGCCGCTGCGGGCCCTGATGCCGGAACTGCGCCTCGGCCGCAGGTCCGCGGACATCACCGCCGCCCTGGACGCCAGAGACGCCGGCATCACGGCCCGCTCCAAGGCCCTCCTCGACGGCGCCGCCGCCCTCAGCGCCCTCCTCCCACCCCCGACCGGATAGCCTGCGTTCGGCAGTACTCTGGACGCTGATCATCTAGCGGAAGGCGGCACGCATGGGTGTCACGATAGAACGCCTGTCTCCGGGAGACGGCGAGAACTTCCCCCAGCAGGGGGACGAAGTGACGATTCACTACGTCGGGACCCTCGAAGACGGCAAGAAGTTCGATTCCTCGCGCGATCGTGGGGCCCCGTTCACGACGAAGATCGGCGTCGGCAAAGTGATCAAGGGATGGGACGAGGGCGTGCCCCAGTTGTCGGTCGGGGAGAAGGCGGTCCTGGTCTGCACGTCCGACTACGCGTACGGGGCGCATGGCTATCCGCCCGTCATTCCCCCCAATGCCACGCTCCGGTTCGAGGTGGAGCTCATCAAGATCAACTAGCCGGGCGTGCCGGGCGTGCCGGTCGTCCCGGAACGGAGGAGGGTCATGGTCATGCCGTTACCCGTGTCGTTCGATGACGTTCGCGAGGCCGCCGGGCGGCTCGCCGGGGTCGTCCGCCGCACTCCCGTGCTCACCTCCCGCACCCTGAACGCCCTGACCGGCGCCGAGGTGTTCATCAAGTGCGAGAACTTCCAGCGGGTCGGCGCCTTCAAGTTCCGGGGCGCCTACAACGCCGTCTCCCGGCTCACCCCGGAGCGGCTGGCCAGGGGCGTCGCCGCGTACAGTTCGGGCAACCACGCGCAGGCCACCGCCCTGGCCGCGCGTGAGCTGGGCGCCACCGCGGTCATCCTGATGCCCGCGGACGCGCCTGCTTCCAAGGTGGCGGCCACCGCCGGGTACGGCGCCGAGGTCGTCACCTACGACCGCTACACCGAGGACCGCACCGCGCTCGGCCGCGCCCTGGCCGAAGACCGCGGCCTGACCCTCATCCCGCCCTACGACCACCCGCACATCATCGCCGGTCAGGGCACGGCCGCCCTCGAACTCCTTTCGGAGACCGGCGAGCTCGACGCCCTCGTGGTGCCGGTCGGCGGCGGCGGTCTCATGGCCGGCAGCGCCATCGCCGCCAAGGCGCTCCACCCCGCGATCCGCGTCGTCGGCGTCGAGCCGGAGGAGGGCGACGACACCAGGCGTTCGCTGGAGTGCGGCCGGCGGGTCACCATCCCGGTCCCGCGTACGATCGCCGACGGCCAGGCCCTGGCCACCCCCGGCGAGATCACCTTCGCCGTCAACCAGCGCCTGGCCGACGCCGTCGCCCTGGTCGGCGACGAGGAGATCGTCACGGCCATGGTGTTCGCCTTCGAACGCCTGAAGATCGTCCTTGAGCCCAGCGGGGCCACCGCCCTGGCCGCCCTGATGGCCGGTCGAGTGCCGGGCGCGCCGCGCCGGGTCGGCCTGATCGCCTCGGGCGGCAACATCGACACCCGGCGGTTCACCGAACTCATCGGCGCGCACACAGGTCAGCGGTAGGCGCGGAGGAACGCCTCCACCCCGTTGGCGATGATCGCGGGGATGGCGGCGCCCGCCGGGTCGTCCCGGAGCGCGTCCAGGGCGAGCAGGATGGTCAGCGCGGTGAAGTGCCGCGCCGCCCAGTGGGGGTCGCCCGCCCGGATCTCGCCGTCCGCGGCCAGCTTGGCGAACCGGTCTTCCAGGATGCGTTCGGGCTGCTCGTGCGTGCTCGCGGGCACCGGCACCGGCGGCGCGGGCCACGCCTGGGAGGTCAGCCGCCGGAAGGTGACGTAGTCGGAGGATGGGAACGCCTCCGTCGCCACGCGCATCGCGAAGGCCGTCAGCGCCTCGCGCAGGTCGCGTCCTTCGGTGAGCTCCTGGTCGATCGCCGCGCGCACGGTCGCCACCACGGCCTCGTTGACCCGCACGAGCACGCTCTGGAACAGGGCCTGTTTGTCGCCGAAGTGGTCATAAACCGTGCGTTTGGACACCTTCGCCCGCGCGGCGATGGCATCGACGCTGGTGAGCTCGTATCCGTCGCTGACGAACAGCGCCGTGGCCGCCGTCAGGATGTCCGCGCGCTTGCCCTCGGACCGCTGCCGCCGGCCGGGCGTCTGCGGGCCCGTTCTCACCATCGCCATGTTCCCACTCTTCTCTCAGAAATCTCTAAACTACACCGTGTAGTGTGCTTTTCGGAAGGGAGCACACATGCCGATCTCACCACCACCCGGAGCCGCCGGCATCCGGGCGCAGGGCCTCACCAAGCGATACGGGACCACGACCGTGGTGGACGACCTGTCCTTCACCGCCGCACCGGGCGTCATCACCGGATTCCTCGGCCCCAACGGAGCGGGCAAGAGCACGACCATGCGGATGCTGCTCGGGCTGACCCGGCCCACGAAGGGCGCCATCACGATCGGCGGCCGGCACATCTCCGAACTCGCCGACCCCTCGCGCGCGGTCGGCGCGCTGCTGGACGCCCGCGCGGTACACCCGCACCGCACCGCGTTCGACCACCTGCTGGCCATCGCCCAGACCGCGGGCCTCGGCCGGGAGCGGGTCGGGGCGGTGCTGGACCTCGTGGGGCTGACCGGTTCGGCCAACCGGCGGGCGGGGGAGTTCTCGCTGGGCATGAACCAACGGCTCGGCATCGCGACGGCCCTGCTGGGCGACCCGGGCGTACTTGTGCTCGACGAACCGCTGAACGGCCTGGACCCCGAGGGCATCCGCTGGATGCGCACGCTGATGCGCGACCTGGCCGGGCAGGGCCGCACGATCCTGTTCTCCAGCCACCTGATGTCGGAGATGGAGCTGACCGCGGACGATCTCATCGTCATCGGCAGGGGCCGGCTCATCGCCGAGTCCTCCCTGGAGGACTTCGTGCGCGCCCACACCTCGCACGCCGTCACGGTCAGGTCGATGGAACTGACCGAGCTGGCGGACGCGCTGCGCCGGCACGGCATCGCGTTCGAGCGTGCGCCCGGCCCGAGCCTGCTGGTCACCGGCACCGACCCCGCCATCATCGGCAAGATCGCCGCCGCGCAGGGGATCGCCCTGGAGGAGCTGGCCAGGGTCCGCGAGTCCCTGGAGGACGTCTTCCTGCGGCTCACCCACGACGTCACCGACCACGAAGGCCACGCGGCATGAACATCCTGCGCTCGGAATGGACCAAACTCCGCAGTGTCCGCAGCACCTGGATCGCGGCCGTGAGCGCGGTGCTCTCCAGCGTCGTGCTCGGCGTGGTCGGCTCCTTCGACCTGCTCGGCGCACCCCCGGCCGAGCCGCCCGCCGGCTGGGACCCGACCGCGCTCAGCCTGAAGGGCTTCCTGTTCGCGCAGCTCATCATCGGCATGATGGGCGCGCTCAGCGTCACGCCGGAGTACGACACGGGCATGATCGGCACCAGCCTCGCCGTGGTCCCCGCGCGTTCCCGGCTGCTCGGCGCGAAGATGGTCGTCGTGGCCGCGGTCGCGTTCGTCACCGGCCTGGTCACGACCCTGGTCAGCTTCACCGTCGTGCAGCTCATGCTCGGCGGGACCGGCCTGCCGGTGGCCGGTCTCGGCGATCCCGGCGTGGCGGGCGCGCTCGCCGGGGGCGTGCTCTATCTGACGCTCATCGCGCTCATCGGGGTGGCGGTCGGCGTGCTGACCCGATCGGCCACCGGCAGCCTGGCCGTACTCGTCGGCGCGCTCCTGCTGGTCC
Organism: Spongiactinospora sp. 9N601; assembly: GCF_044326295.1. NCBI lineage: Bacteria > Bacillati > Actinomycetota > Actinomycetes > Streptosporangiales > Streptosporangiaceae > Spongiactinospora > Spongiactinospora sp. 9N601. The sequence goes on along the minus strand of NZ_JBIRBB010000005.1, from coordinate 204,104 downwards.
CCGCCCTCGCCCCGGCATTCGGCGACCGGCTCGCCGCACTCTGGCCGATCTCGGCCGGTCAGGCCGCGTACACGGTGGTCCAGGCCGAAGGGGCGGTCGCCCCCGGCGCCGGGCTGGCCGTACTGATCGCGGCCGTGGTGGGCGTCGGCATCGCGGGCCACGTCGCCCTCCGGGTCCGCGACGTCTGAGAGCCGCCGGTCAGCCCAGCTCCGGGGTCACCTCGGCGGCCAGCCGCTCCATCTGCTCAAGGTCGTCGAAGAGCGGGTTGAGCACGATCATCTGCGCGCCCGCCTCGACCACCGCGCGCAGGCCCGCCACGCAGTCGCCCGGGGTGCCGGCCACCGCGACCGGGGCCAGCCCGGGCCGCCCGGCGGAGCCGTAGTGGTCGTCCAGGGCGTGGGCGATCCGGGTGCGGGCACGCTCGGCGTCGTCGTCCACCGCGATGTAGACCCGCTTGGCGATCGGGAAGCCGGCGGGGTCGCGCCGCTGTTCGGCGAGCGCCTCCCGGATGATCCGGGCATGCTCGGCGAACTGCGCGGTGGTCACCGACCCGGCGCCGATGAAGGCGTCGCCGAGCCGTACGGCGCGCCGCAGCGCGTTCGGGTGCCCGCCGCCGAACCAGATCGGCGGGTGCGGGCGCTGGTACGGCTTGGGCTCCATGGCCGCGCCCTGCAACCGCCAGAACCGCCCCTCGAAGTCGACGCGGGGCAGGGTCCACAGATCCTTCATCAGCCGCAGCCCCTCGGCGAACCGGGCGACGAAGGTGTCCGGGTCCACGCCGAAGGCCGACAGCATCCGGCTGCGCCCGCCGATGGCGATGCCGACGTCCAGCCGGCCCAGGCTGAGCTGGTCGAGCGTGGCGATGCTCTTGGCCAGGTGCGCCGGGCTGTGCACGGAACTGATCAGCGTCGCGCAGCCCAGCCGGATCCGGGTGGTGCACGCCGCCGCGAAGCTCAGCGTCTCCAGCGGACCGAGGTGCGGGTGCGACCCGATCACCTGTTCCGTCGTCCATGCGCCCTCGAAGCCGAGTTCTTCGGCGCGCGCGAGGTAGGCGCGCAGCGCCGCCGGATCGAACGGGCCGGGGCCGACGGTCTGTGGGATCGAGATGGCAAGCCGCATGCGCGAACCCTACAAGAACCGGCCCGGCGGCCATCGCCTCGGCCTGGGTGTCGGCAGGTCGGCCAGGGAGGTCGCCGCCGACCGCGGCCTCGTAGGCGAGCAGGGTCCACGAGGATCCGCCGCTGGTCCGGGGCCGGCGGGGCCGGTGCCCTGCGCCAGGCCGCCGCGCCCGGGGCGAGCCATGCCGTGATCGCGGGCTGCCGGCCGGCGATGATCCGGCGACGCCGGTCGGCGTCCGGCCCGCTTGGTCGCCACGATCACGGACGCGCTGGACGGCGTGCTCGGCGAGGACGTCCGTGACCAGATCGCCGTGAGGCTCGTCGGCGTCCCGGCCGGCCGTTCCGGGGTGGCCGGAAGGCTCGCCTGAGGGCCGCCGCGTACGGCCGGCCGGGACGTGTGGAGGCTTCGGGGTCAGGCGTCGCAGAACCAGCCGTTCTCGACCCAGCCGTGGTCGTTGACGTAGCCGTACGCGAAGCCCCACACCCGTTCCTTGTCCGGGCCGCTGAAGCTCTTCACATCGAAGGTCTGCCCGCGCAGGAGGGTCTTGTTGGGACCGCGGACGAGCAGGTCGTTCGCGCACACCGTGAGGCGGCGGCCGATGTCGTCGTTGCCCGCGTACGGGTACGGGCCTCCGGCGTGGGCCACCCCCGTGGACGCGGCCAGCAGGGCGACGAGGGTGCCCGCGCCCAATGTGAGCCGCGCGATGTTCTTACGTACCGTCATCAAACCGATCTTCCTTTCTGTTTCGTTCCGCCCCCGATGAGGGGCTCGCATAGGGCACGATTTCTGTCAGGGAAATCCGTCGCCACGGTTTGCGGGACGTGGGATGGACGGGATTTCCCATGCGGACGTCCACCTGCGGTTTCCTCACCACAAACGGGATGGGAGCGGGATGAGCGGGACGGCGAGGCCGGGGCCGGGGAGCGGCGGCGAGGGGCCTGATTCGTCGGACGCGCAACGGGAACTCGTGGAGTTGCTTCGGCAACTAGGGCGGATAACCAAAAAAAGGACGCAACGCGAACAGGCCGAAATTCTCGGTATTTCCGACAGTGCCTGGTCGCGCTATCTCAAGGGACATATCCCGCCGGATCAGACCTTACGCGCGATGCTCGATCGCGCCCGGATTCCGGTGCGGCACCACCTCGCCTACCTCGCCGCCCGTCAGAGGGCCGAGGCCACCGCCCGCCGGTCCGAGGCGGACACGAGTACCGCCCCGGCCCGGGATTCCGGTGGGCCCGATGACCGGACGGAGGGGGAGCGGCCACCTGGGGGTTCGCCGTCGCCCGCCGTCCGGCCTACGCGGGCGCCGCGCCCGAGGGGCCTGTGGTTGCTGCTGCTCGCCGTCGCGGTGGCGGCCGGGGTGGCGGTGCCGGTGGCGAACCGGGTCACGGATCCACGGCCCGATGGCCCGCCGAGGTCGTGTGACCGTTTCGAGGTGACCGCGCAGACGTTGTCCGTGCGCGATCCGCAGGGGACGCAGACCGGCGAGCACTTCCGCAGGGGCGAGATCCTCACCGTACGGCATCGCGAGAACGCCTCCGGCGCCAAGTACTGGTACGTCACGAGCGATCACGGCCAGGAAGGCTGGGTGCTCCCGTCGCCGCAGTGGTGGCGGCCCGTCTGCGGCACGCCCTGAGGCGTCCGATGGTTCGCAAATCCTGAAAGAGGGGCGAACCGACCGGCACTCCTTGGTTGCATGGTCATCCGACCTATCGAGGAGTGTGATCGTGAAGTTCGCGTACCTGGGGGCGACGTTGCTGGCGGCCGTGACGGCCACGGCGGCGACGATGGCCCCGGCCCAAGCCGCGGCGGCAGAGAACTGGGGCGATTACTCGCAGATGATGGAGCGCAGCGCCGGTCAGCACTGGGCCGACGGCCAGGCGGCGGGGCAGTGGACGTGGAAGCCGTTGTCGGCCGGTACATCGGAGGTGAGCTGGGGCGATCCGAAGAAGTGGCCGCCGAAGAGCGCGGAGAAGTTCATTCACTCCGGTGACTGGGTCATGCTGGACGGCTGGCGGGACAACGGCACGTACTACACGGTCCGCGTCACCAAGGAGCAGATCGGCGACGCCACGTGCGGAAATCTTCGTACCATCGCCACCTCTGGCCGGCAGCACTACGTGAAGTGGGACATCCCCGGCGGGGCGTACTGCCTGAAGGCGTGGGGGAAGATCACCGAGCAGTCGTCCGGCAAGGTGGTCGACTTCGGCCACACCCAGATCTGGCACCCGCCCGCGTCATGCTCCAACCGCTACCTGCGCGGCGAGACCTGCATCAAGCAGTGGGAGTCGTGGTGGGACAACCAGGGGGAGCCCGGCGGGCCCATCACCAAGAAGCTGGAGCGCGACCAGCACATCGCGCGTGGCAAGGGGATGGCCTTCATCATCCAGCAGTACTTCCCCAAGCCCTGGAAGTCGGAGGCGCGGTCGTACTGGAACTGGTGACGAACGCCACCTGAGCGGAGCGGGCGGCCCGCCACGTCGTCGCCGCAGAAAATGAAATAGCTTCAGACTATGTGGACCCATGCATAATTCGGATGTTCTGGACGGCATTTAAGCCTTTTATTGGACGTGATGTGGTTCGTGGTGACACCATGGCTTCGTCCTGTTCTCCGCCGAGTACGGCGACGGTCTTGTCCGCCCCCAGACAACCGAATGGATCTATGTTATGTCCGACGGCGCGAACGCGCCCGCTCTCCGCGAATTCATCGCCGAGCTGAACCGTGCGCGGTGCGCGGCGGGCCCGCCCACATATGCGGAGCTGGAGCGGAGGTCCAAGCACTGCGAGGCCCCCTACGCGGGGCCCCGGCCGGCCGTGCAGCCGCTACGGGTGTCCACGACCCACGACATCCTGACCGGGCGGCGCACGGGGCTGCCGCGCTGGCAGTGGGTGGCCTCGTTCATCACCGTCCTGCACGTGCTCGCGGCGGAGGCCGGGCTGGACCCGGCGGCCATCGGCGCCCTTGAGGAGTGGAAGGCCAGGCACGAGGCGGCCGACGCCGCCCTGGACGCGGCCAGGCGGGCCGCCCGCGTGCGGGTGCACGCGGGCGGTGGCACCCCGCGCACGGCCGACCGCCGATCGGAGCACGGGCGCCGGGAGACCGGCGCGCTGGCCATGGCCCGGCGGTCCCTGGCCACGGGCTGGTGGCGGGCGGGGCATCGGGACGTCGTCCCGGACTGGGAGGAGCCGTGTCTCAGCCTGGAGTCGGCGGCCAACCTCATCCGCGTCTACGGCGGGCACCGCGTTCCGGCGCTGCTCCAGACCCGGGAGTACGCCATGGCCGCGCTCCGGCTGGACCGGCCCGGGCTCCCGGCGCGGTCGCTCGCGCGCCGGGCCGACCTGATGATGCGCCGCCGGACCATCCTGAGCAAACCCAACTCCGCCAAACTCTGGGCGATAATCGACGAGGCCGCGCTGCGCGCGCCCATCGACCGCGCGATCATGCGGGCCCAGGTGGTTTCGCTGATCCGGAGTTCGGAGCGGCCCGGCATCACCGTTCAGGTGCTGCCCCAGAAAACGAGCGGCGGCACGGCGGCCGGTGATCCCGTCGTTCTGCTCCGCTTTCCGGAAAGTGAGTTCTCCGATATCGTTTATCTCGAACACCTGACCGGCGGGCTATACCTCGACAATGCCGCCGACGTCAATCATTTCAGTCAGGTGCTGAGCCGGTCGGCCATCGAGGCGCTGCGGCCACCGGAAAGCCGGGCGTTCTTGCGGGAGTTCCTCATCTGACGGCCCAGGGGGATTGCGGTGAGCGGCGATGAACAGGTCTTCCACTGGCGCGAGGCGGAGAAGGATCTGATGTCGGGGATCGACACGTCGGTGCCGCACTCCGCACGCATCTGGAACTACTGGATGGGGGGAAAGGACAACTTCCCGGTCGATCGGCAGGCCGGTGACGTGTTCGCCGGGCTCTATCCGGGAATCGTCGACATGGCCCGGGTGTCGCGTTACTACATCGCCCGCGTGGTCCGGTACCTGGCCCACGAGATGGGCGTCCGCCAGTTCCTGGACATCGGCACCGGCCTGCCCAGCCACGACAACACCCACGAGGTCGCCCAGCGCGTCGATCCGCGCGCGCGCATCGTCTACGTCGACAACGACCCCATGGTGCTGGCGCACGCGCACGCGCTGCTCACCGCCGACCCCCGGGGCAGCACCGACTACATCGAGGCCGACCTCAACGACCCCGACACCATCGTGCGCGCCGCGAAGACGAAGCTCGACTTCGACCGGCCCGTCGCGATCATGCTGATGGGCGTGCTCGGGCACCTCCCGGTGACCGGGCCCGGCGACGACGCCGCCCGCTCGATCGTGGACCGCCTGACGGCGGCCCTGCCGCCGGGCGGCTTTCTGGCCATTTACGACGGCACCGACACCGACCCGGGATACGTCGAGGCGATCCGCCGGTACAACGAGACCGGATCGCTCCCTTACCACCTGCGCACGCCCGAGCAGATCGCCAGTTTCCTGGACGGCCTTGAACTGATCGAGCCCGGTGTGGTGCAACTTCAAAAATGGCGGCCCGACGACAGTCCTTTCGGCCCGTCGGTGCCGGTCGACGCATGGGGCGGGGTGGCCCGGCGCCGATAGGGCGATCTTGCCCGTGCGGAAAGGGCTGCGATACTCGCCGGGAACGGAAATTCCGGCGAGAATCGAGGTCGATCATGAATGCACGCGGTATCGCCCGGGGCGAGTACCTACACCGGAAAAACGCCGAGGACACCGACCGCCCGACGGTGTTCACCCTGCACGGCCGGCAGTGGGATCTGCTGGCGAATGTATTCTCCCCGGCCTGCACGCCGGCCACCGGGCTGTTCACCACCTGGCTGGAATATCCAGCCGGCGGAACCTTCCTGGAAATGGGGTGCGGCGCCGGGGTAACGGCGGTTACCGCCGCGCTGTCCGGGTGCCGGGCGGTCACCGCCATCGACATCAACGCGTTCGCCGTGGAGAACGCCCGCCGCAACGCGGTACGGCACGGCGTCGCCGACCGGGTCCGCGTCCTGCGCGCCGACCTCTTCGACGGACTCGGCCGGGACGAGACCTTCGACGCGATCTTCTGGAACTCCAACTTCGTTGACGCCCCACCCGACTTCATCGACGACACCGGCCTGCATCACGCGTTCTTCGACCCCGGCTACCGCGCGCACGAGCGGTACCTGCGCGAAGGACCGGCCCACCTGAACCCCGGCGGCCGGCTGCTGCTCGGCTTCTCCGACGTCGGGAACACCGCGCTGCTGGCCAGGCTGGCCAAGGAGTGCGACCTGGAGATGGTCCTCGTACACGCCGAACGGCGCTTATTGGAGCAGGACGTCGAGTTCGAGATCTTCGAGTTCCGCAGGGCGGCAAGCTCGGCGGCTGAATAGCCACGAGATCCGGCGGGGAAGGATTCAGTTGATCTTTCCCCGCCCTTCCCTTTGTGATCACCCGCAGACCATCCGCCGCACCCACCCGCCCGTCCGGCGACGCGGCAGGTCGGGTGGCCGCTGCCAAGCGACCGTTGACCGATATCTGCATCCGTGACCGCTATCCGGGCGCACAAAACGCACTTTATGGTCAGTGCGTCCGTGATCAGGACCTCTGCGTACCACGTTTCCGCAGTCGGAGGATCACGGGCCACGGGGGAGCACCACGCAAGGGAGGCCGTGTGAAATCCTACAGAATCCGTTGGCTCGGCGTGGCGGTGACCGCCGCGGCGACCGTGACCGCCCTGACGCTCACCACCGCCCCGTCACTAGCCGAACCCGCCCCGCCGACCGACCCCCAGACGACGTCCGCCGACTCCCAGACCTCCGCTGACGCGCAGGCCGCGCCCGGCTGCGCGCCCGGCACCACGATACGCACCGACAAGGGCGAGGTCTGCGGCACCACCGCGGACGGCGTCAACTCCTGGCTGGGCATCCGTTACGCGGCTGCGCCGGCCGGCGACCTGCGCTGGGCTCCCCCCGAACCCCACGCGGGATGGAACGGAGTGCTCCAGGCCACCGAGCAGGGCCCCAACTGCCCGCAGTCCGACGGGCTGGGCGCGGGTTCCACCAATGAGGACTGCCTGAGCGTGAACGTCCGGGCGCCGGCCAAGGCCGGCGTGCGGAAGCTGCCGGTGATGGTCCAGATCCACGGCGGCGGTTTCCGGTTCGGCCGGCCGGCGGACGGCAGCCACCTGGTGCGCACCGGCAATGTGGTCTCGGTGGAGGTGCGGTACCGGCTCGGGATCTTCGGCTACCTCGCGCACGACGACCTCGGCAGGAACTCCGGTAACTACGCCATCCAGGACCAGCAGGCCGCGCTGCGCTGGGTGCAGCGCAACATCGCGGCCTTCGGCGGCGACCCGGGCAATGTGACGATCTTCGGTGCCTCGGCCGGCGGGTCCAGCGTCTGCGCCAACACCGCGTCGCCCACCGCGCGCGGGCTGTTCCACAAGGGCATCGCGCAGAGCGGCGAGTACAACTCCCTGCTCGGCAACAACACCTCCTGGCAGGCGCAGGACTGCAAGTCCGAACTGCCTTCGGCCAAGGAGGCCCACCGGACCGGGCAGCGGTTCGCCGCCGCGCTCGGCTGCACCGACCCCCACCGGGCCGCCGAGTGCCTGCGCGCGGTGCCGGCCGCGAAGCTGCTCGAACAGTCCGGTGACGGCCTCGGCCCGGACAAGGGCACCATCGCCCCCATCGTGGACGGCAAGACCCTCCCCATGTCGCCGGCCAAGGCGTTCGCCACCGGCCGGGTCAACGACGTCACGCTGATGCACGGCGTGGACCGCGACGAGGTGCAGCTCGCCTCCGCCAACAGCCCCGAGGACTACGAGCGGCTGGTCAAGCAGCAGTACGGCAAGTGGGCCCCGCAGGTGTTCGCCCTCTACCCGATGAAGCGCTTCCCCACCCCCTCCCACTTCATCGCCTACCGGACGATCGTCGCCGACTCCAACTCCGTCTGCCCCTCGCTGCTGAACCACCAGCGGATGTCGCGGCACCTGAAGGTGTTCGCCTACCAGACCGACAACGCCGACGCCCCGCCCGCCAGCTTCCTGGACAAGACCAAGCCGAACGGCGCCTTCCACGTCGTGCTCAACCAGTTCCTGTCGCCGCCGGCCGGCGCCCAGCTCACCGCCAACCAGCAGGCGTTCGCCGCCCAGATCGCCGCCCAGTGGACCGGGTTCGCGCACACCGGCAACCCGACCGTGGACGGCACCCCGCTCTGGAAGCCCTTCACCCGCCACGACCCTGCCGTGATGTCGCTCGCTCCCGCCGGTGACAGCCAGCTCACCAGGGAGATCGGCGAGCAGCACAACTGCGGCTTCTGGAACCGCTTCGCCGCCTACGGGCACTGATCCGCACCTTTTGTCCACACGCCGAACGCCCGGCCGGGACCACCGGCCGGGCGTTCGCCGTCATGTCTGTGTCAGGAGGACGTCCGCTTGACCGGGACGTCCTGGGTCGGGAAGAGCGGGAACGCCGGCGCGGTGGTCCTGGCCTGCGGCGAGGAGGTGCCGCACAGGCTCAGCAGCAGGTGGTTCACCATCGCCCCGTCCACCGGGTGCGGGAGCGGCAGGCCGTCGTCGCCGATCTTCTGGTACTTGCTGAGGTTCAGCCCGAAGGACACCTGACGACCGCCGTCCTCGCTGCTCACCGACATGGTCAGCATGCCGAAGACACCGCCGTCGTGGCCCCAGAACCGGCCGCAGGGAAGATCCATGGAATAGAGCCCGAGGCCGTAGTCGATCGTCGCGAGGCCGCCGACCTGCACCGGGACGGTCTCGCGCATCTCGGCGAGCCGCTCCGGGCCGATCAGCCGGCCAGTGAACAGCGCCCGGTAGAAGCGGTTGAGGTCGTCCATGGTGGAGACGACGGCGCCGGCCGTGCCGCCCCAGGACATGTCGTACACGCTGTAGTCGCGCGGCGGGTCGATCCAGCCGAACAGCGCCTCGTACGCCTTGGAGTGCGGGCCCTTGATGTACGGCGAGCGCGGGAAGTACGTGTGCCGCAGGCCCGCGCGGTGGATCACCTGGCGGGTGATGTACTCCTCGGCCGACCGGCCGGTCACCTTGGCCAGCAGCATCCCCGCGAGGATGTAGTTGGTGTTGGAGTAGCTGCCGGGCAGCGCCCCCGGCGCTCCGGTCACGGGACTGGAAAGCCCGAACTCGACCAGTTCCTGTGGGCTGAAGGTGCGGAACCGGTTGTCGTCGAGGCTCTTGGGCGAGCCCTCAAGGAAGGAGGGGAAGGCGGCGGCGATGTAGTCGCCGAGGTGGCTGGTGTGGTTCAGCAGCATCCGGACGGTGGTCTTGCCGGCCCGGTCGGCGGGCAGGACGCCGGGGAGGTAGCGGGCCACGGGCGCGTCGAGATCGACCGTGCCGCGTTCGGCCTGCTGGAGCAGGGCCACCGTGACGAACGACTTGGTGATGCTGCCGATCCGGTGCGCCATGCGGGGGTGGACGGGCCGGCGGGTCTCGACGTCGGCGACTCCGGCCGCGCCCGCCCAGGTCTGCCGCCCGTCACGGACCTCGGAGTAGATGCCGTACATCCCGGCCTCATGAACGGCGTTCACCGAACGCTGGAGCGCCCTGCGGTCCAGCGCTGGGCCGGTGTCCGCGGCGGCCGGTACGGCGTGCAGCCCCATCGCCGCGACGCCGAGTGCCACGATCAACTGTGTGGTGCGTGACAGCCTCTTCATGGTGACCAAGCATGTTGGACCGGGCCGCGGCGGGGACAGTCCACAAAGTCATGACTCGCTCATGATTGCTGTCATGTCCGCCGGCCGCGGTGTTCCCGCGCCAGGCGGGCCGCGTAGGCGGTGAGGCGCGCGGCGGCGGCGTCGAGGTCGGCGGCGGCCACCGCGCACGCGTCCAGATGGGCGGCCACCGACTCGCCCAGCCACTGCGGCGCCAGTCCGTTCGCGGCGAGCCGCTCCTGGACCGCGCGCAACCGCTCGGCGCACTCCCCGAGCGCCCGGACATCGCCACGCAGCACCTCTGCATGCGCGAGGACCCGCTCGTGGGCGGCGGCGCCCGCCGGCGAGGTTTCGAGTGGTCGCATGGGGCTCCGTTCAGTGCGGCAGGGGACGGCAGGTCGGGAGAAAGGGGCGGGCGCCGTCCATGCATTCTCTTCAGGGCGGTAGGGGGGACGGCGGGGTCGTAAAGGGTCCGGCGGTCGGGGGGAGAGGCGCAGCAGCGGTGGGTGCTTTGGTGTTCGGGTGGTCGCGCGGGGGTCCCTTCAGGGCGGTAGGGGGACGGCGGGGTCGTGGAGGGTCTGGCGGGTGGGGGAGGACAGGCACAGCAGTGGGCGGGTGCCGTCCAGGCCGAGGTCGCGCAGCAGGCGGGCCAGCGGGTGGGCCGAGGGGCCGGCGGTGAGCCGTAGCCCCGGCGCGGGGTGCAGCCGTCCCCGCCCCTGGGCGCGTACGCTGCGGCGCAGGGTGCGCTCGCCGTCGCGGACGTAGCCCACCAGGTCGCGGTCCGGCACCGGCAGGTGCGGGCCGAGCGGCCCGCGCAGGGTCGCCACCCGCGCCTCCGCGCCGCCGACCGCGACGTGCGCGGCCCCGCGCCCGAGCCGGAACTCCACCGGGACCTCGTACGGCTCGCCGCCCCACAGCCCCGCCGCCACGGCCCGCCCGGCCACCCCCGGCTCGGCGTCGATCACGTGCGCCGCCGACAGGTCGCCGGAACGCCGCAGTGCGGCCCCCGGGCGCAGCAGGTCGGGCCACCCGCCGAGGACGCCTCGGCGCTCTCGCGGCCCCGCCACCACGATCCCCACCTGGAACTCCCGGAAGTCGCCGAGCCCGGTGCGCCGGTGGACGGCCGCGTGTACCGCGACCAGCGCCCGCCCCGCGACCCGGACCACCGGACCCGCCCCGCACTCCCTGGCCAGCCGCGCGGCGATGGCGGCGTCGGCGGCGAACCAGGCCGTCACCGCGCCGCCGTCCCGGCAGCGGACCGGTGCCTCGACCGGCTCGCCCGGCAGGCCGAGCGGGTAGGTCGGCACGGTGAGGAAGGGGAACTCCCCGGCCCCGGCGAACCCGTCCAGCAGCAGGTAGGTCTGCGCCCGGACCACCGGCCCGCGATACGGTGTAAGCCGTGCGTCGATGTGGTCGCGCGCCTCGGGCAGGTCGTGGGCGAGGTTGCCGAGATAGTGCTCGATGCTGTGACACACCGGGAACAGGTGGGTGGGATCGGTGTAGTCCACGACGTACCAGTCGGGGTGCAGGTCGGCGCACGCCCCCGCGCCCTGCCCGTCGAGGGTCGGGATGATGTCGTGCTGGTTGGTCACGCTCGTCACCCATGTGCGCGGGTCGGCGGGCGTCTTGAAGTCGATCGGCGAACCCACCGCAACGACGTGCGTGACCGCGTACCGGGCGCAGAACGCCGGGTCGTGGGCGAGGTTGAGCACGGCCGCGCCGCCCGCGCTGTGCCCGACCAGGGCGATCTCCGCGCCCTCGGGGATACCGTAGTCGCCGATCGCCCCGGCCAGCGCCCTGGTGTACGGGCTGCTGTCCAGCACCGAACTGCTGAACGCGCCGAGGATGTCCTGGGGCGAGTCGTCGTCCACCGAGCGCGCGCGGATGCCGGGGGCGTGCACGACGTGGCGGACCACGCCGTCCGGGCCCTCGACGCTCTGGATCAGCGCCCGCCCGGTGTTGCCCAGCACGCCGATGTTGCCGAGGAAGTCGAGCAGGGACCCGCGGGTGCCCAGCCGTACCGCCTCCTCGGCGGACGGCTCGGCCCGGCGCGCGGCCCCCGCCCCCCGGTCCAGCGCGGCGACGGCCCGGTTGCTCAGCCCGAGCAGCGGATCGGCGGTGGCGTAGCCCTTGCCGGTCGCGATCAGCCAGGCGGTGGCGTCGTTGAGCGGGTTCTCGTCCAGCAGCGCGCGCAGCGCCAGCACCTCGCCGAGCACCGGGGCCAGGGCGCTCAGCGCGCGTACCACGCCACGATCCCTGACCAGCGCCCGCATCGCGCGCACGGCCTCGATGTCGCGATCGGCGGCGGCGGCCTCGATGAGCCGGGTCAGGATGGGATCGGCGGTCAGCTCCGGGTGGTCGAGGGCGACGGCGGCGATCCGCAGCCGTAGCGAGGAGGCCAGCACCCGCACGGCCAGGCTCTCCGCCCCGGCCAGCGCGCCCAGCCTGGCCGCCAGCGTGGCCAGCCGGCCGCCCGCGGGGGAGTAGCCCAGCCCGCGGGGGTCGGTGACGGCCCGGGTCAGCGCCCGCTCGGCCCGGACGCCCGCCGCGGGCGCCCGCGCGAGCAGGGCGGGCGCTGCGCCGTCGGCCAGCGCCTCGGTGGCGTGCGCGGCGGCCTCCTGGATCGTCACCGCGACCTCCACCAGCTCGCGCGCCGCCGCGCGGAGCAGCGCGCCCTGCCGCGCGGTCACGGCCGGACCTGCCTGGTCATGCTGATGAAACGGGGGCGCGGGTCTTCGGGGACGTTACGGCCGAGCACGTCGGCGAGCCTGCGCGTCGCGGCGATGACGCGCAGGCCGTACGGGGAGAAGGTGGCGGCGTTGAACACCCGTGGGGCGAGCAGCGGGTTGGTCAGCACCTCGGAGAACGCGTCAACGGCGATTATCTTGGTCAGCAGCGGCGGCAGGATGGCGTCGGGCGAGCCCGGCTCCTCGGCGAACAGGCCGACGTAGAGGTCGAGGTCGTCGACCCCGCGATAGAGGTCGCGTAACGCGTCGCTGACCTTCCGGTCGGCGTTGACGTGCTCGAAGCGGCGGACCTTCGGAAAGCGGCAGTGCCGCCGGTAGTGGTTGTAGGGGGCCAGGCCGACCGCCCGTGACTCCGCCAGGCTCGCCACATCGACCTCGCGCAGCGCCGGGTCGGTGTTGAACAGGCCGATCCGGCCCGCGCGCTGCCGGGACGCCTCCTCCAGCACCGCGCCCAGGCCGGGGCCCGGGAGCAGCGCGCTGCCGAACAGCGTGCGCTCCAGCGGCAGATCCTCGCCGCCGACCTTCAGGTGGGAGGGGATCAGGCTGTGCCAGCGGTAGACGAGGTTGAACTCCACGGACGCCCAGTTCTCCCGGAACCAGGGCGCGTGGGCCAGCCTCGCCGACAGCTTCGGGTCGAGCGTGAACCGGAAGTGGTAGGGGGTGACGTGGTTGATGTACTCCTCGATCACCAGCCTGGTCAGCATCGCGATGAGGATGTTGCGGGTGGTCTGGAACAGGCGCTCGTCGTCCCAGCCGGGCCGGCGGGCGGCGAGCCCGGCGGCCACCCTGTTGTGCTCGCGCAGGAACAGCACGGTCAGCATGGTGAAGCCGATCTGGGTGTTGCCGCGGTCGCTGCCGATGGCGAACAGCGTGTCGCGCCGCTCGGCGGGGAGCCGGTCGAAGTGGACCACCGAGAGCGCGGCGAACTCCGGCTTGATCACGCCGTTCTCGCACAGGTAGGGCGGGAACTCCCCGCCGTTGATGATCTGGCTCTTCAGCCGCCCGCCCTCGTACGCGCGCAGCGCGGCCGTCGCCCGCGCGTCGAGCCCGTAGAGCTGGTTGAGGTCGATGTGGTGGTTGGAGGTGTTCCTGCGGGGGTCGCGGGGCACCGAGGACTCGCCGCGCAGGAACCCGTCGGTGAACCACTGCGCGAAGTACGCGAACAGCACCGTGGAGCGCGGGCACGGCACCATGGCCGCACCCCGCGCGAACAGGCCGGCCGCCTGCTCGGGCGTGGGCCGCGCGCTGTCGTCGCCGGCCACGGGCGGCAGATGCCTGCCCTGGTAGGAGCGGTCGGTCAGCGACGCCCACGAGGTGTAGTCGGACATCGTGCTCAGCGGCTCCGGCCGGGGCGGCATCTCGCGGACCGCCAGGTCGATCAGCGCGGCGTTGACCCGGCCGCGCAGCGGCCGGACGGACTGCACCAGGTCCCAGAACGGCCGGCCACCGGTCAGCGCCAGGAACCTCAGCCGGTTGGCCACGCCGTCCACGGCGATGCGGCGGGCCGTGCTCATGCGCCCTCGCCAGGGGCGAAGGCGAGCATGAACCGGTCGGGGAAGATCGCGTGCGCGCGGACGACCTCCCCCTCAGGCGGCGGCAGCGGGCGCACCCCCGGCCTGCGCAGCAGGCGGCGCAGCGTCTCGCAGATGATCGCCCTGGCGGGATGCGCCCCCAGGCAGGCGTGGTGCCCGTGCCCGAAGAACAGGTGGTGGTGCCCGGGACGGCCGGGCCGGAACTCGTCCGGGTCGGGGACCACCTCGGCGTCGAACATCGCGGACGCGGGCGCGGCCATCACGAACGTGCCCGCCCTGATCAGCGTACGGCGGGGCGTGCCGGCCGCCAGCACGTGATCGCGCTCGCACACGCGCGGCAGCAGCTTGAAGAACGGATTGAAGCGCAGTGCCTCCCACACCAGGTCGTCGAAGCGCGAGGTGTCCGGGTCGGCCGCCGCCCGCACGGCCTCGGCCAGCGCCTCCGGCCGCAGCAGGAGCTGTTGCAGGGCCTCGGCCATCGCGCCGGGCGCGCTCTCGGCGAACCCGAGGGGGAGCCCGGCCATGTTGACCGCGACGCGCTCGTCGGAGGTCGCGACCGCCTCGGGCAGCGCGGTGGCCAGCAACCGGTCGAAGACGTCGTCGCGGCCTTCCGCTTCGCCCGCCTCCGCCCTGCGGGCGGCGATCCGCTCACGCAGGTAGGCCATCAGCTCCGCGCCCGCGCTCACCCCGGCGGCCCGGACCTCGGGATCGCCCTGGTAGTTGGCGAAGCAGTCGGCGATGATCGCGCGTGTCCAGCGGGACAGCGTGGCGGCGTCGGGGCCGGGCAGGCCGAAGTACTCGTCGCACACGCCGAGCGCGACTGGCCGGAACAGGCCGTGCACCGCCTCGATCCGGCCGTGCGGCCGGGAGCGGTCCAGCGCGTCGTCGGCGATCCGGCCGGCCAGCTCGCGCACCCGGGCCACGTCGCCGTGCGGCAGCATGACCCGCATCAGGCCCTTGTCGTGCCGGTTCATCGCGGTGGCGTCTCTGCTGAGCATGAACGGCCCGCCCAGCGCGGCCTCCAGGCGCGGGCCGAACGCCCGGACGGTGAACACCGTCTCGTGCGACAGCACCTCCACGACGTCGGCGTAGCGGGTGATCACCGTGAAGGCCGGCGTGGCGAACACCGGCCGCCGCGCCCGCAACTCGGCGAACAGGGCCCGCCAGTCGGTCCGCATCCAGCCCTGGACCAGGCCGATCGCGGCCACCGGGTCACGGGCGAGCGCTTCGTCGTAGCGGTCCAGATAGCCGTGGGTGGCAACCTGCTCGACAGCGCTCATGCCGCCTCACCTCCCGCCCGGGCCTCGCCCGGACCCGTAGCGGAGATCACCTTGCCGTGTGGGTACACAATCTAGGCACGCGTCCCACCTGCCACGCATGACTACGAAACGCAGTCTTGTGACTCCATTCGGTGATTGACTTCTAACTCTCCGGCAACTGCCGTTGTCGGCGGTCACGGGCGTTCAATTGAACGCGGTCTGTATTCCGCCGATCACCTTACGTCAGGAGCGAGCGTGCCCCCCTCGTCCGCGTCCCGGTCGGCCACGGCGGAGACGGTTCAGGTCACCACCGGCCGCCGCACCGCCTATCTGGTCGTGCTCGTCGTGCTCCCGGTGCTGCTGCTCGCCGCCGCGGTGCCGGCCGCCTGGGGGTGGGGCGTCGGGCCGCGCGATCTGGTCCTCGCCGTGGTGATGTACCTCGTGAGCATCTTCGGCATCGCCATCGGCTACCACCGGCTGTTCACCCACCGCGCCTTCAAGTGCGCGAGGCCGCTGCGCGTCGCGCTCATGCTGGCCGGGGGCATGGCCGTGGAGGGCCCGGTCACGCTGTGGGCGGCCGAGCACCGCCGCCACCACAAGTACGCCGACCGCGAGGGCGACCCGCACTCCCCGTGGCGCTACGGCGACACCGGCGCGGCCCTGCTGCGCGGCATGCTGCACGCCCACATCGGCTGGTTCTACACTGCCCGCCGCCGCTCCAGCAGGCGGCATTGGGTGCCCGATCTGCTCGCCGACCCCGACGTGCGGCGCTTCGACGCCGCCTACCCGGTGGTCGTGGCGGCGTCGTTCGCGCTGCCCGCGCTGGCCGGAGGGCTGTGGTCGATGTCGTGGGCGGGCGCGTGGTCCGCGCTGTTCTGGGCGGGGCTGGTCCGCTACGCGGTGGTCCACCACGTCACCTGGTCGGTCAACTCCGTCGCGCACACCTTCGGCGACCGGCCGTTCCGGGTGCGCGACCGATCGTCCAACGTCCGCTGGGTGGCCTTCCTGACGCTCGGCGAGGGCTGGCACAACTGGCACCACGCCGAGCCCACCTGCGCCCGGCACGGCGTGCTGCCCGGCCAGTTCGATCCGAGCGCCCGGCTGATCCGCTGGTTCGAGCGAGCGGGCTGGGCGCACGGCGTCCGCTGGCCCGACCCGGCCCGCCTGGCCGGCCTCCGCGCCGCCGCACGCCCCCCGCACCCGCCCCCATAAGGGGCGGTCGCGAAAGTTGCGGCCGGATTCGGGTATGCGCCATAGTCTGCGGACCGATCATCACCCGGAAAGGTGTTAGACCGTGGCGGACACCGACGAATACGCGCCCACGTTCCGGCTCGTCGACACCGACGGCGACGGCCGGATCTCGGCCACCGAACTGGCCTCCCTGATGCGCGCCCTCGGGGCGCCCATCACCGGCGAACGCGCCGCCGAGGCCGTCCGAATGGTCGACGCCGACGGCGACGGCCTGATCTCCCTGCCGGAGTTCGCCGCCTTCATGGTCGGCCACCGCCTGGCCTGACCCTGGGCTCGGCGGGTTTGGCCGAGGGTTCCGGGGTTAGGCGGGTGGGCATGCGGAATGCGACTCTGGGCCGTCATGTCGTGGCGGGGGCCGCCGCGGGGGCGGCCGGTACGACGGTGCTCAACACCGTGACCTACCTGGACATGGCGCTGCGCGGGCGGCCCGCGAGCGGGCTGCCGGAGCAGGCGGCGGGCGTACTGGCCGATCGGGTGCACGCCGACCTCGGCGATGGCGAGACGGCCCGTAACCGCAGGGAGGGCCTCGGGCCGATGCTCGGCATCGCCGCCGGTGTGGGGGTCGGCGCGGCGTACGGCCTGTACCGGTATCTGACCGGGCGGCGTCATCCCCGCCCGCTCGACGTCGGCGCGGTGGCCGTGCTGGCCTCCGTGGCCGGCAGCGTCCCGCTCACCGCCCTGCGCCTCACCGATCCGCGCACCTGGGGCGCCACCGGCTGGCTCAGCGACGCCGTACCCCACCTGGCCTACGCCCTCGCCACCGTCGCCACCTTCGATCTCACCCGCCGATAGGGCTCCTCGAAGGCCGCCGCCACGGCGGGCCTTGGCGTGTCGTCGCGCCTGATGCTCACCTTCCCGGCATCACGCGGCCACTCCACTCTTAACTTGCCGTCATGCGCCGTGGTCAGTTTCGGGTTGTCGGTCGATCCCCAGGATTGAGGAGACCCGTGTTCCGGCGACTCGTCCTTGCCATCACGACCACCCTGACCACCCTCATCGTCCTCGCGGGGCTCGCCGTCCCCGCCACCGCCGCCTCCGTCGTCAACGTGGCCCACCGGGGCGCGTCCGCGTACGCCCCCGAGAACACCATCGCCGCCTTCGCGCTGGCCCAGGACCAGCGCGCCGACATGTTCGAGCTGGACGTCCGCGAGACCAAGGACCACCGGCTGGTCCTCGTGCACGACGCGACGCTCGCCCGCACCACCAATGTCGAGAGGGTCTTTCCCGGCCGGAGCCCGTGGGCGGTGCGGGACCTGACGCTGGCCGAGATCCGCAGGCTGGACGCCGGATCGTGGTTCTCCGCCGACTACGCCAAGGAGCGGGTGCCCACGCTGGGCGAGGCGCTGAGCGCGATGGACGGCAGCGGCCTCGGCCTGATGCTGGAGATCAAGGAACCCGGGCGCTACCCGGGGATCGAGACCCGCGCGGCCCGCGAGTTACGCCGCCACGGAGCGTGGCTGAAGCCGGGCAGGCTGGTCGTCCAGTCCTTCGACTGGGACTCCATGCGGAGGTTCCACCGGCTGCTGCCCGGCGTCCCCGTCGCCCTGCTCGGCACCCCGGCGACCGGGCGGCTGGCCGCGCTCGCGGAGTACGCCGACATGGTGAACGTCCCCTACGGCGACCTCACCCGCGACTACGTCAGGCGCGCCCACGCCCGTTCGCTGAAGGTCTTCGCCTGGACCGTGGACGACCCGGCGGCGATCCGCCGGCTGATCTCCTACAAGGTGGACGGCATCGTCACCAACAAGCCCGACCTGCTGTAGGGGGTCCGGGAAGGGCGGCTCCGCCCCACCCTCCCCGGACGATCAGTGGGCGATCGTGGCAGATCGTGGACGATCAGCCCGCGTCGGCCGCGGCGATCATGGCGGCGGCGATCAGGTCGAGATCGTCGTCGCCGGTGACGTACGGCGGCATCGTGTAGATCAGGTCCCGGAACGGGCGCAGCCACACCCCGTGCCGGGCCGCGGCCCTGGTCGCGGCGGCCATGTCCACCTCGTGGCCGAGCTGGACGACGCCGATCCCGCCGAGCACCCGCACGTCACGGACGTGGTCGAGCTTGGCGGCCGGGGCCAGGCCGGTCCGCAGCCGCGCCTCGATCCGGCGTAGCTCCGCCCGCCAGTCCTGGCCGAGCAGCAGCCCGAGCGAGGCGTTGGCGACGGCGGCCGACAGCGGGTTGCCCATGAACGTGGGCCCGTGCGCGAGCGCCGGGAACTCGCCGCGCCCGATCACCTCGGCCACCTCCGAGGTGCAAAGGGCCGCCGCCATGGTGAGGTAGCCCCCGGTGAGGGCCTTGCCGACGCACATCACGTCGGGCGAGACCCCCGCGTGATCGGCCGCGAACAGCTCGCCGGTCCTGCCGAAGCCGGTGGCGATCTCGTCGAAGACCAGCAGCACACCGTGCTCGTCGCAGAGCCGGCGAAGTACGCGCAGGTAGCCGGGGGAGTGGAAGCGCATGCCCCCGGCGTTCTGGACGACCGGCTCGACGATGATCGCGGCCAGCTCGTGCGCGTGCCGTTCGATCAGGCCGGCCAGGTGGGCGACGTAGCCGGGGTCGGGCTCGGCATCGAACCCGGCCGGCGGGACGTCGGCGAAGACCTGCCGGGGCAGTACGCCGGTCCACAGGCTGTGCATGCCGCCGTCGGGGTCGCAGACCGACATGGGGTGGAAGGTGTCGCCGTGGTAGCCGCCGCGCCAGGTCATCAGCCGGTGCCTGCCGGGCCGGCCGAGCGAGCGCTGGTACTGCAGGCACATCTTGGCCGCGACCTCGACCGAGACCGAACCGGAGTCGGTCAGGAACACGTGCCGCAGTGGCTCGGGGGTGATGTCCACCAGGGTCGCGGCCAGCCGTACGGCGGGCTCGTGGGTGAGCCCGCCGAACATCACGTGACTCATCCGCCCGAGTTGGTCGCGCACCGCGGCGTCGAGCACCGGGTGCCGGTATCCGTGGATGGCGCTCCACCAGGAGGACATGGCGTCCACCAGCTCGGTGTGCCCCTCGACCGGCTCGGCGGGCCGCAGCCGCACGCCCTCGGCCGAGTCGATGAGCAGCGGCGTGTGCCGGCCGGGCATCGGGCCGTAGGGGTGCCAGACGTGCGCCCGGTCGAGTTCCAGCAGGTCGCGGGTGCGGTCACGCATTGGGCGGCAGGTCCGTTCCGGCGCCGCGGCGGCGTATCGCCACAAGGTCGGCCCGGCCCCCTGGCGGGGCCCCCGCCGGGGCGGGCTCGGCGACGGGGACGCCCGTGCGGTGCTCGGGCAGTGTGGTCGTCCCGGCCTCCTCCACCTCGAAGCCCGCGTCGGTGATCATCTCCAGGTCGGCCTTGCCCGCCTGGCCCTCGCTGGTCAGGTAGTCGCCCAGGAAGATCGAGTTGACGATGTGCAGCGCGAGCGGCTGGAGGGTGCGCAGATGGATCTCCCGGCCCGCCGACAGCCGCACCTCGACGTCGGGGCAGATGAACCGGGCCAGCGCCAGGATGCGCAGGCAGCGCTGCGGGGTCAGGTGCCACTGCTCGCCGAGCGGCGTGCCCTCGAACGGGATCAGGAAGTTGACCGGTACCGAGTCGACGTCCAGCTCGCGCAGCGCGAAGATCACGTCCACCAGGTCAGCGTCGCTCTCGCCCATTCCGGCGATCAGCCCCGAGCAGGCGGAAAGCCCCGCGTGCTTGGCCTTGCGCACGGTGTCCACCCGGTCGTCGAAGCCGTGGGTGGTGCAGATGTCGGCGTAGGTCTCCTCGGAGGTGTTGAGGTTGTGGTTGTAGGCGTGCGCCCCGGCCTCGCGCAGCCGCTCGGCCTGCCGCTCGGACAGGAAGCCCAGGCACGCGCAGATCTCGACGTCCTCGTTCTTGTCCTTGATCGCGGCGATGGTGGCGGCGACCCGTTCCACGTCACGGTCGGTCGGCCCGCGCCCGCTGGCCACCAGGCACACCCGCTTGGCCCCGCCGGCCACCCCGGCGTGCGCGGCCTCGGCGGCCTCGCCCGGCTTGAGCCAGGTGTAGTTCAGCACCCCGGCCTTGGAGCCGAGCCGCTGCGAGCAGTAGGAGCAGTCCTCGGGGCACAGCCCCGACTTCAGGTTGACCAGGTAGTTGAGCTTGACCCTGCGGCCGAACCAGTGCCGCCGGACCTTTCCGGCCGCGGCCACCACGTCGAGTAGTTCGTCGTCGGTGGTGGCGAGTACGGCCAGCGCCTCCTCCCGGGTCGGCGATTCACGGCGAAGTCCCTTGTCCACGAGCGTGTTCAACAGGTCCATGGGATCGATCATCGTTCGCCGCCCGGCCTCCGGCCAATGAAGGATCCGCACAAGCCGTGCAGATCAAAGTTTGTGCGGTCCGTACGGCGGCGGGGCCGACCCCCGCCCCTGCGGCCCGCCTTGCCCACGGGCCCGCCGCCCCCGCGAAGTCCTTGACTTGACAACGGTGTGGTAAATCGGACCGACACAAATTGTCATTACTGTCGGTCGAGCTTGAGGGCGCTCCGTGGTGACACAGGGTGATTTAGCGGTCGAGTCCTGGTATAGGTTGCCTTGTGGATCTTTGAAAGGTTTACCGGGAAATGTAACGGACCAGTAACGGTCTGCGGGCTCGCACAACTTATGCCCCATAGCTCCCATCCATCTGGCTACGGTCTTCTCTTGTGTCTCTTGACCATGGCCATGGACTGTCTTTGACATTTCATGACCTGACGTTCGACCGGTGCGTGGCGCAAGGAGACCTGACCCACGTTCGCCGTAGACGATGTGAGAAGGAGCAAGATTGAACACCCGAGCCAAGCGCCTGGCCCTCCCCCTCGGAGGCGCACTGCTCGCCACGGCCGTGGTCGGCGCGTCGCTCGCCACCACGGCAGAGGCGAAGCCCGGCCGCAAGACCGTCTCGCTGGCCTCTGCCAAGAGCGCGCAGTCGGTGGCGAAGTTCTGGACGCCCGCCCGCCTCAAGGCGGCCCAGCACTACACGGAGGACTCTGACGCCTCCGGTAGGTTCAAGACCTCCCGCAAGGCCGGCGCCGACGGTTCGCCCGGCCTGATCGCCCCCGACGCCGGCAACCGCTCCGCGGGCCGCTCCAAGAACGTCAACCTCCCCACCACCGTGGGACGGGTCTTCTTCGCGGTCGGCGGCCAGTTGTACTACTGCTCGGCGTCGGCCATCGAGTCGAAGTACGCGAACCTGGTCGCCACCGCGGGCCACTGCGTGTACGACACCGACCGCAACCAGGCCGTGGACAACTTCGTCTTCGTCCCCGGCTACCACGAGGGCAAGGCCAACTGGGGCATCTACGTGGGTGCGAAGTTCCACACCCACTACGACTTCGCCAACTTCGAGGACTACGACCGCGACTACGCGTTCGTCAACGTCTACAACGGCGTGAAGCCGGGTCGTCGCCACTGGGAGGACGCCGGTCGGCTCAGCGACCAGGTGGGCGGCCAGGGCTTCGCGTGGAACCAGCCGGTGGGCAAGAACGTCTACCTGTTCGGCTACCCGACCGCGTCGCACCCTGACGGCGACCGGCCGTACAGCGGCGAGACCATGAAGTACTGCTACGGCAAGACCTACCCGGGTCCGGCCGTGCCGAAGTACAAGGTCGATGAGGGCGTCGCCGTCAAGTGCGCCTTCACGCCCGGCTCCTCCGGCGGCCCGTTCATCCAGCAGTACAGCAGCAACAAGCGGGTCGGCTACATCAACGGTGTGGTGAGCCTCGCGCTCGACACCGACGCCAACAACCGCTACGACCGCATCTCCAGCCCCTACTTCGACGGCGAGACCGCCGCGATCTACCGCTACGCCTCCAACCTGTGGACAGGGAAGCTGCCCTGGGTCAGGTAAAGGGATTGCGCGTCTTGGCGCGCTGAAGGGGCCCGGCCATCGGCCGGGCCCCTTCGTCATGCGCGCTGTCAAGCTCGACCCGGGGGCTCACTATATCCTGCTTACCAGGATATAGTGGTTTCATGAACCGAAGAGCGATGACCGAACCGGCGTTCCTGGTTCTGACCGCGCTGGTCGGCGAGCCGCGCCACGGCTACGGCATCGTGCGCGAGGTCGAGGAGCTTTCCGGCGGCCGGGTGCAGTTGAAGATCGGCACGCTGTACGGCGTGCTCGACCGGCTGACGGACGACGGGCTGGTCGAGTTCGAGCGCGAAGAGGTGCAGCAGGGCCGGCTGCGCCGCTACTACCGGCTCACCGAGCCCGGCGCCGCCGCCCTCGCGGCCGAGGCGGCCCGGCTGGCCGGGCACGCCGAGGCCGCCCGCGCCCGGTTGCGGGCCCGGCAGGCATGGGGGACGGCATGAGCCTGCTCGAAGACCGCTACCGGCTGACGCTCCGCCTGCTGCTGCCGCGCGCCTACCGCGCCGGGCGCGAGGACGAGATGGTGGCCGCCTTCCTCGAAGGATCCGCCGGGCTCACCGACGAGCACAACGCCCGGCCCCGCTGGTCGGAGATCGCCAGCGTGGCCGCGCTCGGCGTGCGGGTCCGCCTGGGCGGGCCGGGCGCGCCGCCCCGTTACCTGCTCTGGGGCCGGGTGGTCAGGCAGGTGGCGGTGTTCGGGCTGTTCTACCACGCGATGATGGGGGTCGTGGGCCTCGCTGATTTCCGGCAGTGGGCCATGGGCGACCCGATCGACGTCCTCTTCGAGGTGGGCGGTCTGTTGTGGTTCGCCGCGTATGCCGTGCTGCTCCGCGGCGGGGCGGGCTTGGCCAAGATCCTCGCGGGGGTCGCCCTGGTCTTTGTACTGGCCGTCGTGTGGCGCGACCCGCTCTCGGCGGCCCTCACCCTCCCGCTTTACGCGGTGCCGGTGTTCGCCCTGGCCGCCGGGTTCCACCGCGACGCCCCCAAGCCTCGGTCGCGGTGGGCGCTGGTCGCGCTGCCCGCCGTGCTCGGCGTGCCGGCCTGGGTGGCCTTGGAGACGGTCGGGAAGGCGAGCCTCGCGCCGAAGATCGACCTGTCCGTGTGGTCGCTGGTCTGGCCGTGGCTCGACCCGGTGGGGCTGGCCTGCCTGGCGCTGCTCGGCGCCACGGTGGTCCATCTGGCGTGGGGCGCCCGCCGCTCTCCCTTCCACTCACTGGCGCTGGCCGTCCTGGCCGTCCCGATACTGATCGCCCGGGTCCATTACCTGCTGTTCCAGGGGACCGACCCGATCACCCAGACCATGACCGCCGTGCAGGCCGGTCAGTGCGTGGCGCTGGCGCTGGGGGCGGTCGCGCTCATCGCGCTGGGCGCGCGGGCGGTCCCGGCGTCGCCGTGACCGGCTCGCCCGCCGCACCGAACCACGCCGCCAGCGCCTCGGCCAGCCCGTCCGGCGTGTCGCCCGCCCACGCCACGTAGCCGTCCGGCCGGATCAGCACGGCACGCGCAGGCGGTCGCGCGCATCCGGCCGTGACGACGTCCACCCGGTCCCGCCAGGGACCGGCGACCTGCCGCAGGTCCGCGTCATCGGCCAGGTCGAGCAGCACCGGGCGGGCGGCCCACATCAGCCCGGCGACCCCGCGTTCCTCCCCTGTGGGCATGGTCAGCCGCAGTTCGGGCACCACCCGCCCGGCGAGCGGGTGCGGAGCCGCGCCGGTCATCGCGTAACGCACGTCGGCCCCGCTCATCAGCTCGGCCACGTGCCGCAGCGGGCGCTCGTACGTCAGCAGCTCGGCCAGCAACCTGGGGATCGCGGCGTCGGCCACCGCCTCCTCCATGCGCTCCAGCTCGGCCTGGGCGCGGGTCTGGAGCATGGTCCGTGCGGCGGCGTGCCCGCGCTCGGTGTCGTAGGACGTGAGCAGTCCCTCCGGCGCGCCGCCGCGCAGCGTCGCGGCCAGCTTCCAGCCGAGGTTCAGCGCGTCGGTCATGCCCACGTTGAGCGCCGCGCCGCCCGCCGGGAACAGGTGCGCGGCGTCTCCGGCCAGCAGTACCCGCCCGGCCACGAACCGCTCGGCCACCCGCGCCTGGCTGGTCGTGCGGGACAGCCAGAT
Organism: Spongiactinospora sp. 9N601; assembly: GCF_044326295.1. NCBI lineage: Bacteria > Bacillati > Actinomycetota > Actinomycetes > Streptosporangiales > Streptosporangiaceae > Spongiactinospora > Spongiactinospora sp. 9N601. The sequence goes on along the minus strand of NZ_JBIRBB010000005.1, from coordinate 179,596 downwards.
CGGCTCGCCCAGCGGCACCTCGCCGCCGAGCACCCGGACCATGGCGGCCTGGACGTCGGCGAACGTCACCGGCGCGTCGTCGTCGTACCCGCCGGGGGGCGGGGCGTTCTCCCGGACGGCGGCCACGTGGACGCCGGGATGCAGCGAGGTGACGGTGACCCGGCCGCGCGGGGTGCGGTTCCAGCCGGGCCGAAGCCGGCCGTAGCCGGGCACCTCGATGTCGGGGGCCTCGTAGAGGTCGCCGGTGGCCTCGGTGGCCCGGAAGTGACCGAGCAGCACCACGCCGGGATCGGTGGTGCCGGGGAAGCCGATCCCGGCCAGCTCGCGCACCGGGCTGTTCGCGCCGTCGCAGCCGACGGCGTAGCGGGCGCGCAGCCGGTAGGTCCCGTCCGGGCCGTCCACGGTCAGGGTGACGGCTTCGCCGTCCTGGGACAGGGCGGTCATCCGGTGACCGCGCCTGATCTCGGTGTCCAGCGCGGCGGCGCGATCGGCGAGCACCCGCTCCAGTCGGGGCTGCTGGATCAGCACGACGTCCAGCGGGAGGTCATCGCCCAGCCGGGACAGCTCCAGCGGGATCTGGGCGAAGGGGAACGTCGGCACCTGCCCGAAGTACGGGCTGCCCTCGCGCACCGGCGCGAGCAGTCCGCGGTGGTCGAGCAGGCGGACGATCTGGCCGCCCAGCCCGTTGGCCTTCGGGGTGCCGGACGGCTCGGGCCGCCGTTCCAGCACGATCGGACGTACGCCGGCCAGCCGGAGTTCGCAGGCCAGCAGCAGCCCGGTCGGCCCGGCGCCGACGATCACGACATCGGTGTCCATGGTTCGCCTCCAGATCGGTGAGGGGCTGTCAGGCTAGGTTGACAAAACGGGCTGTGTCAACCTAGCCTGACAACGTGGACATCGAGCGGATCTCCGAGAGCATCAGGTCCGGCGACCCGGCGGTCTCGCTGCGCGCGGTGACCGCGCTGCACCGGCTGGCCGAGCGGGTCGAGGCCCATTCCGTCGCGGCGGCCAGGGAGCAGGGCTGGACCTGGGAGCAGATCGGCGACGCGCTCGGCGTGTCCCGCCAGTCCGTGCACGCGAAGTACGGGAAGTGAGGCCCCGCATGCTGGGACGATCCAAGAGCCCGTTCGCCATGGTGGTCGACGCCGCGCTGGAGGAGGCCCGGCGGCGCGGCGACCGCCGGTTGAGCACCGAGCACCTGCTGCTCGGGCTGCTGCACGAGCCGGGTGTGGCGTGGGCGTTCGGGGTGGACCTCGCGACGGCCCGCGCCGGGCTCGACGACCTCGACCGGGTGGCGCTGCGCGCCCTCGGCATCGAGGTGGGCGACCTCGGCGAGCTGCTGGACCACCCGCCCGCGCCGCCCAGGCACCCACCGCTGCGGCCCTCCTCGATCACCTCGACCGCGCGCGACGCGCTGCGTCAGGCGGTGAACGCGACGACCGTGCGGACCCGGCGGGCCGCGCCCGGCCACCTGCTGCTGGCGCTGCTGTCCTGCGAGCCGCCCGACCCGGCCGCCGAGCTGATCGGCCGGCTGGGCATCGATCGCGCGGCCGTACGCGGACGGTTGGTCTGAAGGAAAATTTCCACTAACCATCCAGTTTAGTTATTTATCACCATGAGTCATGAAAGGCCGATACTGTGCTCGCCGTCGGACCCCCCGATGGAGGAGCTTTCATGACCTTCGCCCTGCCCCGATTAGTCGCCGCGGTATTCGTGGCGCTCGCGATGTTCACCCCGGCCGCTCACGCCTCGGCCGATCCCGTTCCGGACGCGTTCGCCGAGGCCGCCGCCGCCCATGACGTGCCCCGCGACCTGCTGGCCGCGGTCGCCTACGCCGAGACCCACCTCGACGGGCATGGCGGCAAGCCCAGCGCGAGCGGCGGTTACGGGGTGATGCACCTGGTCAGCAACCCGACCGCGCACACCCTCGAACGCGCCGCCGAACTCACCGGCGAGCCGGTGGCCGCGCTGCGCGCCGACACCGCCGCCAACGTCCGCGGCGGCGCGGCCGTGCTCCGCTCCTACGCCGACCAGGCGGGGCTCGACGCCGCCGCCCGCAAGGACGCCGGCCGCTGGTACACGGCGGTCGCGAGGTACGGCAACGCCAAGGCCCCCGAGGTCGCCCGCCTGTACGCCGACACGGTCTACGAACTGCTCGGTACCGGCTTCTCGGCGAAGGGCGTCACGGTCGCCGCCCAGGAGATCATCGCCGACCGCGGGCCGTACGCCGACGTCCGCGACCTCAACGCCCGCGACGACCGGAACGGGTTCGCCGCCGCCGACTACCCGCCGGCCGCCTGGGTGCCCGCCGATTCCGGCAACTACACCGCGGCGAACCGCGAGTCGAGCCACGCCATCGACCGGGTGATCATCCATGTGACGCAGGGCTCCTACGCCGGGGCGATCTCGTGGTTCCAGAACCCGAGCGCCAACGTCTCCGCGCACTACGTGATCAGGTCGTCCGACGGCAAGGTCACCCAAATGGTCCGCGACAAGGACATCGCCTGGCACGCGGGCAACTGGGACCACAACACCCGGTCCATCGGCATCGAGCACGAGGGGTTCGTCAACGACGCGTCCTGGTTCACCGACGCGATGTACCGCTCCTCGGCCGCGCTGACCCGCCACCTGTGCGACAAGTACGGCATCCCCAAGACCCGCGCCAACATCATCGGCCACAACCAGGTCCCCGGCGCCACTCACACCGACCCCGGGCCGCACTGGAACTGGACCACCTACATGCGGTACGTCACCGGCGGCGACACCCCCGAATGGCGTACCACCGTGGACAACGCCACGGCGGGCGGCTTCACCGCGAGCGCCGAGTGGAAGACCTCGGCCTACTCCGGTCAGAAGCACGGCGCCGACTACCGCTTCGCCGACCCGGTGGCCGCGAGCGACCCGGCCTGGTTCCGCGCCACGATCCCGAGCGCCGGGACGTACCAGGTGGAGGTCTGGTACCCGGCCGACCCCGGCTACAACGGATCGGCCCCCTACATCGTGGCGACCACGAGCGGGAACAAGACCGTCTACGTGGACCAACGCGCCGGCGGCGGCACCTGGCACCCCCTCGGCGTCTTCCCCCTGGCGGCCGGTACCCACGACGTCGTCGCCGTGAGCCGCTGGGCCTCCGGTACCGGCCTCGTGATCGCCGACGCCATCCGCATCACCCGCCCCTGACCGGGCACACCCCCCTTGGCACGGCCGGTATCCACGGTGTCGTCGCGGTGAGCCGCTGGGCCTCCGGTACCGGCCTCGTGATCGCCGACGCCATCCGCATCACCCGCCCCTGACCGGGCACACCCCTCTTGGTGCGGCCGGCACCCCCTGGCAGGGCGCCGGCCGTATCCCCGGCCCGTTGAAAAGTACTCGCGGCCCGAACGCCCTTCGCGGGGCGATGATCGGTAGTCTGGGTGGCAGGCGACGTCATCGGGGGTGGCGGGTGATGGCGATGATCGATGAGGTACTTCCGGCCTGGCGGCACGGGGAGCGGCATCGGATGACGATCGACGCGCCGCGGGCGGCGGTGATGCGCGCGGTCGAAGAGGTGACCTGGGGGGAGGCGCCGCTGTTCCGCGGGCTCATGACGCTCGCGTCGTTCGGCCGGGCGCGTCCGCCGGCCGATGCCTCGATCCTCGACCGGCTCACCGCCCGTGGTTTCGCCGCCGGCGGCGGTTTCGCGGTGGTGGGCCGCCGGCCGGACGAGGTGGTCGTCGGTGTACTGGCCCCCTACTCGCTGCGCGGCATCACACCGCTGGAGGGCGAGCCGCTGGAGGAGTACGCCCGCTTCGACCGGCCCGGCTATCGGGCGGCGATGAACTTCCATTTCGCCGACGGCATCCTGACCACCGAGACGCGTGTCCAGCCCACCGACCCTCGTTCCAGCCGCATCTTCCGCCTCTACTGGCTGGTGGTCCGCCCCTTCAGCGGCCTCACCCGCCGCGCCTGGCTACGCGGCATCCAAAAACGCGCCCTCGCGGGCTGAACCCCGGCCGATCACCTGCACGAAGCGGCCCGGCGATCCAGAGGGCCACCGGCGCCCTCATTCGACCCCTTTTCAAACCAGACCACCCGCCCATTGCCACGCGGGCCGTGGCCCCATGTGTCCGCACGCATGCCGACGAGGGCCAGGCCCCAGCCACCTTGTTCCATCGCCTCGTCTTCCGTCGCCTTCCCCGCCGCTCGCGGGACGGACCGAGAGCCCTCGTCGGTGACTTCGACCCGCACCCATTTCTCGTTCGCCGCGATGACCAATCCCACCCGGCCGCCCGGCTCTCCGGATGAGGTGTGCCGGACCGCGTTGCTGAACAGCTCTGACACCATAAGGAGAAGATCGTCGAGGATGCCGGAGTTGAGATGGGGATTGGCACGCCACAGGCCCCGGAGCAATTCCCGCGCCACACCGGCGTTCTCCGAAGTGCCGGGCAGGGTGACGGTCTTCCATATCAACCCATTAGGGGCATTCCCCGCTGTGTAGAATGGTTGTCTCATTATCGTCATGAGCCTGTCCGGTCCTTTGGCGAGTGAGGTCGGTGTGCCTACTTTGGCGCAGGTCAGCGGATCGGGTCTCTAGACTTCGGCGGACTTCCGCGAACAGTTCTCTGGAAGTGTGTATCTGTCGGTGTGACTCTGTGTTATTTATGGGGTGCCGTCTGTCATGGATGGGAGGGCGAAGTGACGGAAAATCCCCCCATGGCCCCGAAACGCCGGAAAAGCGGTTCGGTCGTGAATTGCGCAGGGTCCGTAAGGATGCGGGGCTGTCTCAGACGCGGGTCGGCCGGGTGTATGGATGTTCGGCAAGCCTGGTTTCCAGTGTCGAGCGGGCCACCCGAGTACCACAACCGGATTTCGCGCGAGGGCTTGATCGGCTGTTCGGGCTGAATCAGTTCTTCACCCGGCTGGCGAGAGGCATCGGCGAGCCCCTGACCAGTGGACCGGAATGGTACGCGAGATGGATCGACGAGTTCGAGCCCGGGGCCCATACGTTGCGCTCGTGGGATCCGCTTCTGATCCCTGGCCTGCTTCAAACGGATGACTACGCGCGCGCGGTCATAGCAGGCGATCTCACTCGCCCCAGGGACGTCGCTGATCGTGTCGCAGCTCGAAAGGCCCGCCAATTGATATTGGATCGCGATGATCCGCCGGAACTGTGGGTTCTCATCGACGAAGGGGTGATCCGGCGATTGATCGGCACGCCGGCCATCATGGCAGCCCAGCTCGACCGGTTGCTGGAGCTGGCCGAGCGACCGAACATCACCATTCAGGTCGTGCCCTTTGGCACCACGACGACCGCCGGGATGATGAGCGGTTTCATCATCGCGCAACTCGACGGAGGCCAGACCGCAGTATCCATCGAATCCGCCGGGGAGGGCATGGTGAGCGTCAACGCTGAACTTGTATCGGCTGTTTCGCGCCGGTATGACAGACTGCGGGCGGAAGCGCATCGCCCAGATGATTCACTCAGGCTGATCGAGGAGGCCCGAGGTCGATGGCGGCAGTAGGCGCGAATCTCACGGGTGCCGGGTGGCGGAAGAGTTCCCACAGTGGCGGCAGTGGAGGGAACTGTGTTGAGGTGGCAACCGACCTCGGTGGCCTAGTCGGCGTGCGTGACAGTAAGGATTCCGCTGGGCCGACCCTGTGCTTCTCCTCCGCGGAATGGCGGGTGTTCCTCGGGCGGGTGAAGGCCGGTGAATTCGGTTAGTCCGTAACACTGCGACAGGGGTGTCAAGCGATCGGCCTTGACACCCCTGTCGCATGTCTGGAGGGCTAACCAAGATCGGCGCATCGGTGGATTGACGGATGTCGGAGTTGCGAAAATTGTCAAGAATGTCATCCCGCTGTGCATCGCACCTGTCAAGTGAGAGGCTTGGAGGGTCCGTAATGATCGCCGACTGGGGAGTGACCGACTTGGAGACCGCGGAGTATCTGGATGCGGCGCTTGACCGTGGGCGGCGGCACGCCGGGCCCATGGTGCCGCGCATGATCTTAGGCGCGCGTCTGCGGGCGCTGCGAGAGACTCGGGGGATCTCCCGGGAAGAGGCCGGCGATGCGATCCGCTCGTCACATTCTAAGATCAGCCGGTTGGAGCTGGCCCGGATCGGGTGCAAGATCCGGGATGTGGCCGACCTGCTCACCCTCTATGGCGTGACCGATGAGCCCGAGCGGGCCACCCTGCTCGAACTGGCCCAGCACGCCAACACCCCCGGCTGGTGGAGCGCGTACTCCGACGTGACGCCGCACTGGCTGCACGCCTACCTCGGGCTCGAACAGGCGGCCAGCCTGATCCGCACCTATGAGGTGCAGTTCGTGCCCGGTCTGCTCCAGACCGCCGACTACGCCCGGGCCGTCATCGCGCTCGGTGACATCTTCGTCTCCCAGGCCCGCATCGACCGCGGTGTCGAACTTCGGATGGGCCGTCAGCAGATCCTGCACGCCGCGCACCCGCCGCGGCTCTGGGCGGTGCTCGACGAGGCCGTGCTGCGTCGTCCGATCGGTGGCTCCACCGTGATGCGCGCCCAGGTACGGCATCTGATCGAGGCGGCCGGGCTGCCGCACGTCACCATCCAGATCCTGCCGTTCAGCGCCGGCGGTCACGCGGCGTCCGGCGGGCCGGTGACCATCCTGCGGCTGCCCGAGCGCGACCTGCCCGATGTCGTCTACCTCGAGCAACTGGCGAGCGCCACCTACCCCGACCGCCCGGCGGACGTCGCGCACTACACGCACGTGATGAACCGCCTGGCCACGGAGGCCGCCCCGGCCGTCGAGACGCCCGACATCCTGCGCCGCATCCTAAAGGACACCTAACCTCATAACGCCGCACTCCACCCGATAGCGTGCACTGGTGAGTGAACCAGTGGAATTGGTGATTTTCGACTGCGACGGCGTGCTCGTGGACAGCGAGCACATCGCCACGCGGGTGCACACGGCGATCCTCAACGAACTCGGCTGGCCGCTCACCGAAGCCGAGGTCGTCGAGTTGTTCATGGGCCGGACCAGCAAGTCGATCAACGAGCTGACCGAGGAACGGCTGGGCGGCGAGGTGACCGCGGAGGTCGAGAAGCGCTTCATGCGGCTCTACTGGGAGGCGGTGGAGGCCGAGCTGACCCCGGTCGCCGGCATCGTCGAGGCGCTGGACGCGATCACCCTGCCCACCTGCGTCGCCTCCAGCGGCAGCCACGCGAAGATGCGCAGGACCCTCGGGAAGACCGGGCTGTACGCGCGCTTCGAGGGCCGGATCTTCAGCGGTACCGAGGTCCCGCACGGCAAGCCCGCGCCCGACCTGTTCCTGTACGCGGCGCGGCGCTCGGGCGTCGAACCAGCGCGCTGCGTGGTGGTCGAGGACAGCCGCTTCGGTGTCGAGGCGGCCCGCGCCGCGGGCATGCGCTCCTTCGGATACGCCGGCGGGCTCACCCCCGCGGCCCGGCTGGAAGGCCAGGACACCATCGTGTTCACCGACATGCGCGAGCTGCCCGCCCTGATCGCCGCGCTCTGAGCCGGAGAACAGGTCAGGGCGTGAGGATCGTCTTGCCGATGGTCGTCCGCTCGTCGTGGGCGCGATGCGCGGCGGCGGCCTCGGCCAGCGGGAACACCGCCCCGGCCACCGGCCGCAGCCGCCCCGCCGCGGCGTGCTCGAAGACCTGGCCGAGCAGCGCGGCGATCTCCTCCGGAGGCAGCAGCACCGAGGCGAACCCGCGGACCGTGAGCCCACGCTGGAGGATGTCCGCCACGTCGAACGCGGGGGGCGTGCCGCCGGCCGTACCGTAGAGGACCATCCGGCCGGTGCCGGTCGCGAGCAGGCCGAACGCCGTCCGCGCGATCTCCCCGCCCACGGTCTCGAAGACCACCTGGACCTCACCGCCGGCCGCCTCGCGTACCGCGTCGCCCCAGCCGGGCAGCCCGTAGTCCACCACGGCGTCCGCGCCGTTGGCCTTGGCCGCGGTCAGCTTGCGCGCGCCGCGCGCGGCGGCGATCACCCGGGCCCCGGCCTGCTTGGCGAGCTGCGTGAGCAGCCCGCCCACCCCGCCCGCGGCGGCCTCGACGAGTACCGTCTCACCCGGCCCGACCTCGCCCGCGGCGAACGCGCCGACGGCGGCGACCCCCGAGGAGAGCAGCGCGAGCCCGGCGTGCGGGTCCAGGCCGGCGGGCAGCGGGTGCAGCGACCCCGCAGGGATCGCGGCCAGCTCGGCGTAACCGCCGCCGCCCGGGGTGAGGGCCAGCACCCGCCTGCCGGTCCACTCCGGGTCGGTGTCCGGGCCGGTGGCCACCACCGTCCCGGCGAGCTCGAACCCCGGCGTGAACGGCAGCGGCAGCGCCACCCCGGGCATCAGGCCCGCCCGGATCTGGGTCTCGACGTGGCTGATCCCGGCTGCCTCCACCCGGACCAGCACCTCGCCCGGCCCGGCGACCGGATCGGGGACCTCCTCCAACCGGAGCACTTCGGCCGGGCCGTACCCATGAAAACGAATGGCACGCATTTCGTCCGCCTCCTGACGTATCGACTCGTCGGAGACGGTATCCAGAAGGTACTTGTTACTTCAACGATACTTACTTACCATCGGGCAGGTGAAGGAGCCACTCGATCCGGAGATGTTCGATCCGGCGTGCCCGTCCAGCGCGATGCCGATCCGGATCGGCGACAAATGGGCCGCCATGGTGATCGTGTGCCTGGAGCACGGCCCGCGCCGGTTCTCCGAGCTGCGGGTGCCGATGCGGGGCGTCACCCCGAAGGTGCTCACCCAGACGCTGCGCGCCCTGGAGCGCGACGGCATGGTCACCCGCACGGTCTATCCGGAGATCCCGCCCCGGGTGGAGTACGAGCTGACCGACCTGGGGCGCACCATGTTCGGGCCGATCGCGGCGTGCCGGGCGTGGGTCGACGCGCACCTGGAAGACCTGCTCCGCGCCCGCGCGGCGTACGACCGCGAGACCCCCTCAGCGGGTGGAGCCTAACTTCCTGGAGATCCGCAGCGCGGCCTCGGCCACCTGCGGCCCGAGCGTGCGCACCCGCGCCGCGGTGATCCGCGAGGTCAGCCCGGAGACCGAGATGGCCGAGGTCACCATGTTGGCCTGGTTGAAGATGGGCGCGCCGACACACCGCACCTCCGGCTCGTTCTCCCGGTCGTCCACCGAGTAGCCGCGCTGCCTGATCCGGCCCAGTTCGGCGCGCAGGCTCGCGCCGTCGGTGATCGTGTACTTCGTCACCGGGGGCATCCCGGCCGCCACGACGTCATCCACCACATGGTCGGGCTGCCAGGCCAGGATCGCCTTGCCGACCGCGGTGCAGTACACGGGCGCGCGGCTGCCGATCCGCGAGGCCATCCGCACGTTGGTGGCGTTCTCCACCTTGTCGATGTAGACCACGTCCGGCGGGTCGTAGACCACCAGGTGGACGGTCTCGCTCACCTCCAGCATCAGCCGGTGCGACTCCTCCGCGGCGACCGTGCGCAGGTCCAGCCTGGCGAGGTACGCCTGGCCGAGGTGCAGCGCGGCGGGCCCCAGCCGGTAGGCCCCGCTCCTGCGGTCGCGCACCAACAGGCCCGCCTCCAGCAGCGGCGTGGTCAGCCTGAGCACCGTGCTCTTCGGCAGCCCGACCGCCTCGGCGAGCCGGGTCAGCGACAGATCGGCTCCCGCGTGGTCGCGGACGTGCTCAAGTACGGCGAGCGCCCGCCGCAGTGAGGCCGACCGGTTGCGCTCGGCGGGGGTTTCGTTCGTCACCGGTTCAGAAGGTAGGAGCGGTTCCCGGCAAAGTCACGTATGCACAACATCGTTGTGCAATGCAGAACAAACCGGTCGTGCTCTTCCGGTGCTGTGGACGCGCTCTTAGGGTCTGCCGCCATCGGGAGGTTTTAGTGAAGATTCTTAACTTGGCCGTGACCGGCGCGGCTCTGGTGATGCTGGCGGCCTGCGCGCCGTCCACCGCCCCGACCGCGACCGGTGGTGATGAGAAGTCGGGCACCCTGCGCGTGTGGCTCTTCGACGAGCCCAACCGGGCGCCCAAGGAGAAGGTCGTCAAGGAGGCCATCGCAGAGTTCACCGCCGCCAACGCCGGGACCTCGGTCGAGGTCACCTACATCCCGACCACCCCGGCCCGGCACGAGAGGTTCAAGGGCGCCTTCAACGACCCGGCGAGCGCCCCCGACGTCGCCGAGTACGGCAACACCGACCTCGCCGAGTACGCCGCGGCGGGCGGTTTCGCCGACCTCGGCCCCGACCTCGCGAACTGGTCCGAGCGCGGGGACATCTCCGCCGACCTGTTCCAGTCCGCGACCGTGGACGGCAAGCTGTACGGCGTGCCGTGGTTCATCGGCATCCGCTCGCTCTACTACCGCACCGACGTCTTCAAGGAACTGAAGCTGGACCCGCCGAAGTCCATCGCGGACCTCACCAAGGCGGCGCGCACGATCCGTGAGAAGAAGCCCGATCTGTACGGCATCGCGGTGGGCGGCGAGTACACCTTCGGCGCACTGCCCTTCGTCTGGGACGCCGGCGGCGACATCGAGAAACTGAACTCCCCCGAGTCCCGCAAGGGCGTCCAGGCCTACACCGACCTGCTCAGCGACGACGTCTGCCCGCCGCAGGCGTGTGCCAGCCTGACCGGCGGCAAGACCGTCGAACTGTTCGCCAGCGGCAAGGCGGCGATGGGCATCCTCGGCAACTTCAACCGCTCGGCGGTGGACGCGGGCGCTGCCGCCGGCAAGTACGAGGTCATGCCGCTGCCCGGCGCCGAGCCCGGCTCGGTCGCGCCGGCCTTCGCGGGCGGCAACAACCTGGGCGTGATGAAGAGCAGCAAGCACCGGTCGCTCGCGGTGAAGTTCCTCCAGTTGCTGTCCGGCAAGTCCTACCAGCTCAAGATGTACGAGGCGATGGGCAACCTGCCGACGCTCAGCACGGCGCGCGAGGAACTGGCCGCCAAGGACCCCTTCCTCAAGCCGTTCCTGGACACCGTGGCGGCGGGCACCAAGTTCGTGCCGATCGACCCGGCCTGGGTGAAGATCGACAACCAGAAGGTCATCCCCACGATGCTCCAGAAGATCGCGACCAAGCAGTCGAGCGTCGAAGAGGCGACCGAAGAGGCGGCAACGGCGGTGAACGCCGCGTTCGGACGGTCATGACCCACACCCCCGCAGCGCCGCTCGCCGGGCGTGTACGGCACGCCCGGCCCCGGGCGACCCGGCGGGGCCGCGGGCGGCCCCTGCTCTACCTGCTGCCCGCAGCCGCGGTGCTCGTGCCGCTGTTCGGCTACCCGATCTACATGCTGGGCCTGCTGTCGGTCTTCGACTACCGGCAGGCCCAGGTCAGCGGCGGTGAGCCGACGAGGTTCATCGGCCTCGGCAACTACGCCACGCTGTTCGGCGACGAGCGGTTCTGGTCCATCCTCCTCCAGACGCTCGTCTTCGCCGTGGCGCTGGTGGTCGTCACGCTCGCCGTCGGCGCGACCCTCGCCGTGGTGCTGACCCGCGCGGGACGGTGGCCGCGGCTGCTGCTGTCGCTGGCCGCGATGGCGGCCTGGGCGGCCCCGGCGATGACCGGGTCCACGGTGTGGATGTTCCTGTTCGACGCCGACCTCGGCCTGGTCAACCAGGTGCTCGGGCTGGACGGCTTCAACTGGTTCTACGACAAGTGGGTCGCCTTCGGGGTGATCGGCGCGACCGTGGTGTGGCATTCGTTCCCGCTGGTCATGGTCACGCTGTACGCGGGCATCCAGGCCATCCCGCACTCGGTGCGCGAGGCCGCCTGGCTGGACGGCGCGTCGGAGTGGCAGTCGTTCTGGCGGATCATCCTGCCGATGCTGCGCCCGCTGGTCACCATCGTGGTCATCCAGTCGATCATCTGGGACTTCAAGATCTTCACGCAGATCTACGTGATGACCAACGGAGGCGGCATCGCCCTGCAGAACTCCGTGCTCAACGTCTACGCCTACCAGACCGCGTTCGGTTCCTCGGAGTACGGTCTCGGCTCGGCCATCGGCGTGGTCATGACCCTGATCCTGCTGGTCATCACCATGTTCTACATCCGTGCGCTGTACCGGACGGGGGAGCGGCTGTGAAGCGGGCCCGCTTGGCCGCCAACACGGTGGCGATCGTCGCCGCCGTGGTCACGTTCTTCCCGATCTACTGGATGGCGCTCTCCGCGCTGAAGCCCGCGGGGGAGATCCAGTCGCTCCAGGTGCGTCCCTGGACGCTGGCCCCCACCCTGGAGCACTTCCAGCGGGTGCTCGGCGGCGAGAACTTCGCCCGCTACCTGCTCAACAGCCTCATCGTGGCGCTCGCCGTGGTGGCACTTTCGGCCCTGGTGGCGTTCCTGGCGGCGGTGGCGGTCACCCGGTTCACGTTCAGGTTCAGGACCACCGTGCTGATCATGTTCCTGGTGGCCCAGATGGTGCCGGTGGAGGCGCTGACCATCCCGCTGTTCTTCCTGGTGCGCGACATCGGTACGGCGGTGCCCGGCGTCGGGCTGAACACGCTGGGCTCGCTGGTGCTCGTCCATCTGGCGTTCTCGCTGCCGTTCGCGATCTGGATGATGCGCGGCTTCGTGGCGGCCGTGCCGGAGGCCCTGGAGGAGGCCGCCATGATCGACGGCGCGAGCCGGCCGGTCGTACTGTGGCGCATCCTGTTCCCGCTGGTCGCCCCCGGCCTGATCGCCACCAGCGTGTTCTCCTTCATCACGGCCTGGAACGACTTCATCTTCGCCAGGACCTTCATCATCTCCGCCAAGGACAACCAGACCCTGCCGGCCGCCCTCCTGGTCTTCTTCAAACCGGACGAGAACGACTGGGGCGGCATCATGGCCGCCTCGACCCTGATGACGATCCCGGTACTGATCTTCTTCGTGGCGGTGCAGCGCAGGCTGGTCGCCGGACTCGGCGGCGCGGTCAAGGACTGACGCCGCCCGGTGGGGAAAGCGTCCTCATGGGCCTGCCTGGGGGTGGCACGCTCATGAGGACCCCTCACCCCGCCTGCCCTCACCCTCGCCGAGCTGCCGCACGATCCGCGCCCGCTCCGACTCCAGCGCCTCGATCAGCGCGTTGTGCTCCTCCCGCTGGCTCAGCGCGGACGCGTCGTCCGCCGCGTCCTTCGGGCCGTCGACGCCGCTCCCCAGGTCATCGCGCAACCGCGCGAGATCGTCATCGATCTGACGCAACCTGTCCCGCGGGTCTTCGGTGGACATCGGACCCTTCCCCTCTCTAGCCCTGCCACATCAGACCTCCCCTACCCACCCCCGGCCCGCCTAGCCCACGCCGCCTACAGACCAAGATGCAGCCGTAGCGCACCGTCGAGCATCTTCAGCTCGCGCGGTGTGAGCCGCCCGATCCGGTCGCGGATCCGCTGCGGCGACACCGCCCGTACCTGCTCGGCCTGCGCCTTGGAATCGGCCCGCAGGCCACACGTACGTGCGGGAATGAGTACCTGGAACGGGAGCACACGCCGGATGTTCGACGTGATCGGCACCACGGTGACAACACCCCTGCCGCCGATCTCGGCAGACCGGTTGGCGGCGTCATTGCTGACCACGACAGCGGGACGGGACTTGTCCGTTTCCGAACCCTGCACCGGGTCGAACTCGACCCAGTAGACGTCACCTCGGCGCATCGGCCAGCCCGTCTCCGCTCGCCGAGTCCCACAACGCGGCGTCGTCGCCGTCGTCCCATTCCGCGAAGGCGCTCGTGTACGCGTCTTCCAGGCGGGCCATGCGCAGCATGTCGACCGCGTGGTGGAGGGCGGCGGAGCGGGACGAGGCGTTGCTCTGCGAGATGTAGTCGTCGAGGAACTCCACATCCTCCTCGGGGAGGCTGACGCTCAGCTTCACAATCACACCTCTGATGCTACCTCTGGTACTACCTCCTTGGCTACCGTCAGAGCCAGGCGGGGAGGGTGGGGAGGTCGGCGGGGGCGGGGCGGCGGCCGAGGGTCCAGGCGAGGAGGTCGGCGGCCGGGCCGGTGGCGGTGTGGGCGGGGCCGGTGCCGGCGATCTGCCAGGTGCGGGGGCGGTCGTCCGGGGCGAGGGTGACGGCCGGGCAGCCGTCGTGGCGGGCCAGGTCGCGGCTGACGTCGTCGAGCAGGGCGTCGACGAAGCCGGCGGGGAAGGCGTCGAAGCCGATCCCGGTGTCCAGGTCGACGCTGTGGATCCACACCTCGCGGGCCCGGAGCCAGGGGATGTCGCTCGCGGCGAACACGATGCCGGTCCGGTGCCGGATCTGCGTGGACCAGGCGGACTCCGGCAGCGCGGCGAACTCCTCGGCGAAGCGCCTGCCGGACGCCACCGTCTCGTCGTACAGCTCCTTCGGAGTCTGCGTGGCGGCGCGGCGCTCGATGTCGGCGGCGCGGGACTCGTCGCTGGTGTACATGGGCGCCTCGACGCCGGTGCGGGCCCCGGTCAGCAGCCGGCCGAGCGCGTCGGCGGACCCCGCCACGTGCCCGGCGACGTGGGCGCGGGTCCAGCCGGGCAGCAGCGAGGGCTCGGTGAGGTCGGCGGTGGCGACCTGCTCCTCGAAGAGCCGCTGCCCTTCCTCCACCCAGCGGAGTGCCTGTCCGGTTTCGACCATCGTGGGTCTCCTGTCATCGGTGCAGTGTCGGTATGACGGTATCTGGCCTGCTGTCGGTATCACCTGGCGACCATGACCTGTATCACCATGTGAGACAAATCATATCGCCGACAATTCTTCCACCGCGCCTCGGGCGGCGATTGTCCGACCCCTCGGAAAAGGCCGGGAATTCGCACCCGAACAGCCGGGGTGACAAATGCGTGAGCGTTTCGCGACCCACCGTGACGGAGGTGGACCGCCTGCTCGGGGAGGTGGGCCACCACCGGCGGCCCGGCGGGCCCGTCCTATATTTCATAATTTACTGGACATCCTGGCCGTCCATATATAACGGATATACCCCTCAAGTGACCGCCAAAAGGGCAGGTCCTGCGCCTCGTGATCGGCCGATCGGGTTGTCAGCTTCCGATTGACGGCCAGTGGGTCGATGTGGTCGGCTCTAGAACTCCTGATTCTTCGGTCGATGCTCAGCCGACCCGCGGGGGGAATTCCACAGATGCCGCGTCTCCAGCGACACGTCTTGTCGCGTGTCCTTGCCATCGCGCTGGCCGCCGGCGCCGTGGCGGCCCTGCCCGCGCCCGCCCGCGCCGAGGCCCTGGAGACGTCTCGGCCGAGCGCCGCCAAACCGAAGATCGCCGCCGTCCCCGCGGTCCACGCCCCGCCCAAGGCGGCGGTGAACGTGCCCCGCGGCCCCTCCCTGGCCGCCCGCCCCGTACCGGCCCGCGAGGTCGGCCCGCGGATCCCCCCGGCCACCATCCCCGCCGGACCGGCCCTCGCCGACCGCGTCGCCGCCGACGCCGCCGAGCGGCTCAAGGCCGGCGGGCTCCGTGGCGGCGTGCCCGACGCCCGCAAGCTGCTGCCCGCCACGGGCGACGCGCCGGGACTGCCGGTCCGCGTCCCCCTCGCGAAGGAGATCGGCGGCCTGACCTCGGGCCTGAAGGACCTCACCGGGATCGACCTCGACGCCCTGCGCAAGAAGGCCGCGGGTGCCTACGCGGCGTTCACCTTCCGGTTGTGCGCCGAATCCGCCGACCACGGGGTGTCCTGTTCCGGCCCCCGGCCGGTGTTCAAGCCGACCTCGGCCGACGTGACCGGCGACGGCACCCCGGACGTCACCGTGCAGGTCGTCCCCATGTTCGAGAAGGGCGGCAAGTCCGGTGGCGCGGGCGTCTCGGTGACCCGGGCCTCCCGCAGCGAGACCAAGGACGGCCCGCTCAAGGCCCAGGTCTGGGCGGAGTACGAGCTGCCCGGCGAGTCCGGCACCCGCGTCTCGGTGGGCTTCGACGGCCTGCACCGGGGCGACTCGCTGCCCGCCGAGATCTTCGGGATCTTCCGCGCCGCCAAGGCGGGCGGAAGCGTGATCGACGTACGGGCCGAGGTGAAACGGCCGGACACCGGCGAGTCCACCGCGACCGTCGCGGGCGTCACCGCCCTGCGCGGCGGGCAGCCGGCCGGCACGACCGTGGCCAGCTTGGCGCAGAAGCCCGCCCCCGCCCAGATGACCGCGCGCGCCCGGCTCGACCTCGCCCGGCAGGAGAGCGAGATCACGCTCACCTCGCAGGGCGGCGGCCGGCTGGACGCGCTGGTGGTGACCGACCGGCGCGGCGGCGGGCAGTACCGGGAGCAGGTCACCCAGATGAGCGTGGCCAAGCCGCCGCGCGAGCTCACCGCCAGGCTCGGCCGTACCGCCAAGGACGGCGCCGCCGAGATCAAGCTCACCGCCTCCGGCCGCATCCCTTCGGCGGAGCTGCACAACTACGTCTTCCAGGGGACCCGGCCCGTGAAGATCGCGGGCGTGTCGATGACCGGGCTGCCGGCCGACTTCCGCGCCCGCTACGACCCGGGCGGCGGCAAGACCCAGGGACTCACCCTGGAGACCGGCTCGGGCCGCGCCGAGTCCGCCGACGTCGTCTACTACGACCAGGCCGCCGCCAAGACCGTGTTCACCGCCAGGCTCACCGGGCTCCCCGCGAACCTGCGCCTGGTCAGCGACGCCGCCAAGCGGACCGTCAGCCAGCAGGCCAGCTCCCGCCTGGGCGGCTTTTCGGCGGTGCTCCAGCGCAACGGCGGCGCGGTCGCCGCCCCCGGCGGCGGCCACCTCACCATGATCAAGAAGGGCGACCGGCTCGGCGTGTCCGGCCGGATGAACGGCCTGTCCGGGTTCGAGGTCACCTACGGCGCCCGGCCGGCCGCCACGCTGCGCCTCTCCTCGCCCGGACGCTCGTTCCTGGCCGCCGCCGACATCGACGGCGCGCACCTGACCCGGATGGAGCTGTCCAACACCCCCGCCAAGGTCAGCGTGCGGATCGACCCCGAGGCCAAGAAGGCCGAATACAGCGCCAGCGGCGTGATCTCCCGGCTGCGCGCCGCGTACTCCGGTACCGAGCACGGCCCGACCATCGACGGCACCGTGCACGGCGTGCGGTCCAAGGTCGAGACGTCCTGGCAGCTCGGGGAACGGACGGTGGCCAAGCTGTCCACCGGGGCCAGGCTCGGCAAGGTCGACCTGTACGTCAACCGCGCCCCCGTCACCAAGGTCGCCCCCGCCGAGGGGGAGGACCTGGCCCTGACCGTCAAGGGCGTACGGCGGTCGGTGACGGTGACCGCCGACGTCCCCGCCCGCCGCCTGGACTGGACGGCCGACGAGCCGGTGGCGGAGGTGTCCGCGCTGGCCCGCGTCCGCGCCCAGGGCCGGTACTTCCGCGCCGCGGCCGAGGTCAAGGACGTGCCCGCCCGCTTCGAGGCCACCTGGAGCCAGGGCGCCTACCGCTTCCGCGGCGTCAGCGGCCCGATCGGCGCCGCGACCATCGCGGTCACCAACCACGACGGCGCCACCGCTCCCACCGGGCCGCACCTGGCCGCCCACTACCGCCAGTCCGACCAGAACCTCGACGCGAGCGTCCGGCTCGACGGGCTGACCAGCGCCGAACTCGCCGGCGCGGGCTCCGACCTGCGCGCCGAACTCAACGGCAAGCGGCAGACCGTCGCCCTGGACGCCGACGTGTCACTCGCCGGTGACCTGCGGTTCGGCGCGCTCGGCACGGTCGGCCCCATCCCCGGCCGCCTCTCCGTCGCCGCCGGCAAGGGCGGCACGGTCACCTACGACACCGGCGGTGCCAACCTCGACCTGGCCGCCAACATCTGGCTGGGCAAGGCCGCCGCCGTGGCGGGCGCCGAATCCGGTGTGCCCGGGTTCGACTCCGGGGTGTCCCTGATGGACGCGGGCTGCAAGCCGGGCGCGCCCGGCTGCGCCGTGGACGCCGGTCCCTTCTGCACCCCCGACCGGGGCTGCTTCGGCGTGCTCGGCAATGTACGGCTGACCGGCCTGCCCAGCAAGATCACGGTGGATCCGGCGAAGCGGACGTTCTCCTTCGCCGGTTTCCGGCCCAAGGACCGCAAGATCGGCGTCTACCTGGCCGGTTCGGTGATGACGCCGCTGCCGTTCAAGGCGCGGGCCGTACTGGACGGCCTGCCCCGGTCGATCACCAGCATGGCGATCGGCCCGTTCGAGGTGAGCGACGGCAAGGACGCCGACGGCCGCGCCGCGAACGTGGTACGGGCCGGGTGGGCGATCGAGCCCGCGGCCACGATCACCTCGCTGCGCGCCGACGCCGAGGTGGACGCCGGGCCCGCAAGGGGCGTCCTGCGCGGCCAGGTGGAGCTGGACCCGGTACCCGCCCGCGTGTCCGTGACCGGCGTCTACGGCAAGAAGACCCGGATCGACGTGCGCAACTCCGCCCCGATCAAGAAACTGCTCGCCCGGGTGACCGCCGCCCCGCCCGGCGGGCGGCCGGGCACCGGGGTGGTGCGGTTCGGCGACGTGCCCGCCGCGTTCGGCCTCGCCTCCGACGTCCCGGACACCGGCCTGCAACTGCCGGCGTTCACCTATCGGGCGCAACGCGGCGAGAACACCCTCGACGGGCTGTTCGCCGTGCAGGGTTCGCTGGTCGAGCAGGTCTGGAAGCCCGCCGGCGGGCGGCTGCTGGACGCCTCCGTGGAGGTCACCGACCTGGCCGCGCAGACGACCGTCACGCTCAACGACGACTACTCCACCGACCTGGTGTCTGCGCCGGTGCCCACCAAGCGGCTCCAGGTCCACGCGGGCCTGTCCATCGAGCCGGTGGCCCGCCAGAAGGTCACCGCCAAGCAGGAGATCCCCTACACCGGCGGCCTGTTCGACCTCAAGCTGGCCGGCCACTTCGGGCTCGGCCGCAGCACGATCGGGGACCTGTCGCTGCGCATCGACGGTATCTCGCGGATGCGCATCCGCCCCGGGAAGATCCCGTTCGGGATGACCGCGCACCGCGCGCTCGGCTACCTGGCGCCCGCCTTCGAGGGCGCCTACCACCGCCTGGACATCGCCGCCCGCGGCGTGGACCTGCGGCCCGACGTGGACGTCGCGGTGACCATGGACCGCAGCGTCGGCCCCGACGCCTTCACCGACAAGCTGCGCATCGGGCCCGCCGACTCGCTGTCCTTCCGCCGCTACGACACCCGGCTGCGTCCGATGAGCGCCAAGCAGCGGTTCATGATGGGCCCGGCCAAGCTGGCCTGCGTGTCGATCAGCACCCAGCCGGGGCTCGTCACTGCCGAGCGCAGGAACGGCATCACCCTGCGCGGCGCGGACGGCCCGCAGATGGTGTCCTTCCTCGACCCCGGCGGGCAGGTCCAGGGTTACGCGATCGACCTGCTCGCGCAGTTCATGTCGCCGTACCAGGGGGCGGGGTGGAAGATCACCGACGTGGAGCCCGGCGGCTGCGGCGGGTGACGAGCCCGCTCAGCCGAAGACGATCTGCGCGTAGTCGGCCACCGGGCGATAGCCGATCGCCTGGTAGATCGAGTTGGACGTGGGGTTGGCCAGGTCGGTGAACAGCAGCACGCGGTCCACGCCGGTCGCCAGCGCGGCCTTGGAGGCCGCGTACGTCACCGCCGCGCCGTATCCGTGGCGGCGGGCGTGCGGCGGCGTGTAGACGACCGCGATCCGCGCGGTGGACTCGACCGGCGGGGTGTGCCCGGCCGCCGCCACCGGGCGGCCGTCGTCCTCCCACACGAACAGCTCGCCGCGCTCGATGCCCAGCCGTACGCCCGGCGCGGGGTCGTCGCACGGATGGCCCGGCTGCGACTCGTCGAGGAACGCCTTGTACCAGCCCGCCAGCAGGTCGAGATCGCCGGGCACGGCGGCGCGGGCCCGGCCCGGGGCGCGCGGCTCGCGCGGCTCGGCCAGGTGGTAGAGCCGCTGGTCCATCCGGCCGGACTCGGGCCGCCCGCAGGCCCGCGCGAACGCCTCGGCCATCGGCGCCGGGCCGGTCACCCCCGGCAGGCCGTGCGCGCGCAGCGCGGCGGCCAAGGGCTCCAGCGACTCGGCCGGCACGTCGGTGATGACCAGCGGATAGAGCGGGGTCTGCACGACGAGGCCGCGCACCGCCGGGCCGTCGGCCAGCCAGCCGAGCAGCCCGCCGCCCGCCGCCTGGCCGAGCCGCAGCCGGACCAGCAGCGTCAGCGGCACGGTGTTGCGGATCGGGTCGCCGCGCAGCCAGCGCTCGGCCTCCTCCGGGAAGGCCGTGACCTCGGAACAGAAGGCCCATTCCACCGGACCAGCGTACTGGGGCAGCGCGCGACGGCGGTACGGCACTACCATCTCGACTGCGCCGGGATGGTCTGGTGATCGGTAACGGAACGGTTGGAATGGACGAGCGCGAACGGGGAGGGCTGCCGGCAGGGCTTGGGGAGCTGTTCGCCGACGGCGGCGTGGGCCGGTCCCTCACGGTCGATCTCCCACCGGGGGATTTTCTGTGGCCCGACCCCGCAGACACTCTCCGGCCCACCGACCGGCCTGCCTTCTGGATGAGCGACGAGCCGGTGGCGGCGGACCTGTGGTCTGCGCTGCGGGCCGAGCACGGGCGCTCCGGGCTGTGGCCGGTGCTGCTGGACGAGTCGGTACAGCCGTGGGCGGCCGGGCATCTGGTGCCCGACGTGCCCGGGGAGATCGACAACTACAAGCCGGCGCTGTTCCTGGCCGAGGTGTGGGAAGACTGGTGCGCGCAGGCCCACCCCGACCAGGTGGCGGAGGAGCTGGCCCCGTTCGGCGCGGAGTGCCCGGGGCTCGCCCCGCCCGGCCGCGCGGTGGTCCCGGCCGAGCAGGTCGCCGACTGGTACGCGGGCGTGCTCGCCGAGCGCGGGATGCCGCTCGGCCTGGCCGCCGTACGCCGGGGCGCCGACGCCATGGCCGTGATGGGCTGGCAGGGCGCGCTGCACCACAACGAGTGGACGCCGCCGCTGGCCGCCGTGGTGCGAAGCTGGGAGGAGCGGTTCGGCGCGCGGGTGGTCGGCATGGGCTTCAACACCCTCGAACTCAGCGTCGCCGCCCCGCCCGCCACGCACGAGCACGCCCTGCACGTCGCCGCCGAGCACTGGGCGTTCTGCCCGGACAGCATCATCCAGGGGCCCGGCGACCTGCACGGGTACGCCGAGCAGATCACCGGGGTGAACGCCTGGTCGTTCTGGTGGGACTGACCGGCGGGGCTAGCGCTCGCCGCCGAGCACCCGGCCGACCATCCGCGCGTACATCCGCCCGGGACAGGGCACGGACGGCGAGGTCAGGAAGCCGGGCAGCGCCGGGAGGTCCACCGCGTACGGTTCGAGCAGCCCGTAGACGGTCGCCGCGTCCTCGGGCCGGTCCTCGGGTCGCTTGGCCAGCAGGCCGGTGACGAGCGCGGCCAGGCCCGGCGGCACGCCGCCCAGCCGGGGCGGCGGCTGGTTCACGTGCGCGTCGAGCACCGCGTAGTCGGTCGGCCCGGCGAACACCGGCCGGCCGGTCAGGGTCTCGTGCAGCACGCAGCCGAGCGCGTACAGGTCGCTGCGCGGGCTCGCCACCCCGCGCTGGATCTGCTCCGGCGCCATGTAGGCGGGCGTGCCGAGGATCTGCCCGATCCGGGTGAAGGGCGCGGCGCCCGCCTCGCGCAGCACCGCGAGCCCGAAGTCGAGGACCTTCACGTCGCCGTCCGGGCACAGCATCAGGTTGTTGGGCTTGAGGTCGCGGTGGCAGATCGACAGCGCGTGCGCCGCCGTCAGCACCGCGCACGCCTGCGCGGCGATGGCCGCCGCCCACTGGACCGGCAGCGGGCCGTGCTCGCTGACCACGTCGGCCACCGTGACGCCGTCGATGAATTGCATGACCTGGAACAGCCGCTGGTCGTGCGCGCCGAAGTCGTACAGCACCGGCGCGCCCGGGTGCTCCAGCCGGGCCAGGATGCGCGCCTCGCGGATGAACCGCTGCTCCAGCTCGGCGTCGTGCTCGATGGGCACGCGCAGGAACTTGACCGCCACCTTGCGGTCGAGATGCCGGTCATGCCCGCCGTAGACCGCGCCCATGCCGCCCTGCCCGAGGGGGAGGTCATCGAGCACGTAGCGGTCGGCGATGACCATCGCACCCCTCCTGCGGCCTTCCAGGGGACCTCGCAAAGCCGGAACTACGCCCTCTGGTCGCACGGCAGCAGATGTCCGTCGACCAGACCCTCGAAGCCTAGCCGGATCAGCGCCTCGCCCAGCGCGGCCGTCTCGCGCAGACCGTCCTCCAGGGCGATGAGCCCGCGGAACGCGCCGCCGTACGCCTGCTGCTCGGGCAGCGGCAGGCGCGGGATGCGGACCCGGCGGGCGTCGGTACGGCTGGAGGCCGGGTGTACCCGCGAGGAGGTGGCGGCCGAGGTGCCCGCGAAGCGCAGGAACCCGGCCACGAAGTCGGCGTCGAGGGTGTCGGGATCGACCCGGTACGCGGTGAGCTGCGGGCCGAGCGCCGCGCCCGCGCCCGTCTCGGCCGTGACGACCCGGATCGCGCCGGTCGGCGCGGCCACGATGTCGCCCGCGGCGAGTGTCACCAGCGCGGGGCCGGGCCGGGTACGGCCGGACGGGGGGCCGCCCGCGGCGATGTCCTCGCCGGTGAGCACCGGAGTCCCGGACTCCGCCATGGGGATCTTGAAGGGCGCCTGGAGGACCGTGACCGCGCCCTCCTTGACCAGCTCGGCCACGGTCGTCATCAGCGGCTCGCGGTCGCGCCCCGCCGTACGCAGCTCCGGCGGCCCGCCGCGCAGCCCTTCGAGCGCCGCGTGGAAGCCGTCGCGGGCGGCGGCGAACCCGCGGCCCAGCTCGGCCGCGTCGCGGCGCGGCCGGTGCCTGGCGGGGCTCACGTCCACCTCGTCGTCCAGCAGGTCGATGATCCGCACGGTACGCCCGGCGGTGCCCGCCGTGCCCGCCAGGTGCGCGGGCCAGGCCGCCGCGACGGCGGCGAAATCGTCGCTCGCGTCCATCAGCAGCAGCTCCGACGGCGGGCGCTCGCCCGGCGCGGGGCGGCGCAGCAGCCACAGATCGGGCCCGGCCGCCGACAGCGTGACCACGCCGCGCAGCGCCCCGGCGCGCAGCAGATTGCCGCGGATGCGGCGGCCGGACCGGCGGCTCGCCGCGGCCGGGGGCATCAGGATCGCGACCGTGCCGCCCGGCCGTACCCTGGCCAGGCAGTGCTGCACCCAGGCCAGCTCCGACTCCCCGCGCGGCGGCAGGCCGTACTCCCAGCGCGGGTCGCCGGTCAGCTCGTCGAAGCCCCACGCCCGCTCGTTGAACGGCGGATGACATACCACCGCGTCGGCACTCGTCGTCGCGAACGCGTCACGCGTGAGCGCATCTCCTGCAATGATCTCTGCGTGGATTCCACGCAGCAGCAGGCGGACGGCCGCGATAGCCGCGGCCGTCTCGTCGAGCTCCTGCCCGAGCACCCGCACGTCCCGGCCACCGCCGGTGAGAAGCAGGGTGCCGACACCGCACGCCGGATCGAGCACCACGCGCGGCCCCGGCCCGATCAGCGTGGCCAGCAGGGCGGCGATGTCGGCGCGGGTCACGTCGAGGGCGCGCGAGTGGGCCTCCACGTAGCGCTCGCAGATCAGCTCGAACGCCCCGTCCGCGCCGCGTTCGGCGGCCAGCCCGGCGAGCAGCCTGACCAGGTCGCCGCCCAGGTCGTCACCGGCCTGCCCCACCCGCGGCAGGTCGCCGGTGGCCTTCTCCACCGCCGCGGGCAGGCCGGAAAGGGCCGGGTCGCGGGCCAGGCGGCGCCAGCCGTCCGGGTCGCGGTGCAGGTAGAGCAGCACGGCACCGGCCCTGGCGACCAGCTCGGGCAGGCGCAGGTCATCGCCCGCGCCGCGGAGCGACTGCCACACCCGGTCGCCCAGCGAGACCTCGAACGCCTTGCCGTTCTCGCGCAGCCAGTCCTCGACCTCGCGCAGCGAGAAGAGCGGGCTGGCCGCCGTGCCGCCCACCGGGCGCGGAAAGTCGTCGTAGCGGCGGCGCCAGTTGCTCACCGCGGCCCGCCCCACACCGGCGAGCCGGGCGATGTCGCCCGCGTTGAGGGTGGCGTCGCTGCTCATGGCCGCCAGACTAGTTCAACCTGTCCCATCGGTCTACGACCTACTTGCTTGTGAAGTGACTCAACCAATGATTAACTACTGACATGGCACACATCCTGCGCTACGCCGTTGCCTCCGACGTAGGCCGCCGCCGTGAGCAGAACGAGGACTCGGCCTACGCCAGCCCCAGGTTGCTCGCCGTCGCCGACGGGATGGGCGGCTACGCCCACGGTGAGGTGGCCAGTACCGTCGCCATCGCCGCAGTCGCCGCGCTGGACGAGAGCCTGCGCGCCGCCACGGCGGGAGTCGACCTCCACGGCGCCATGCGGTCGCTGGTCAAAGAGGTCAACCACACCATCTACGAGATGACCGAGAACGACCCGGGCCTTCGCGGCATGGGAACCACGCTGACCGCCATGCTCTGGGAGGGCAGCAGCTTCGCCCTGGCGCACATCGGCGACTCGCGGGCCTACCTGCTGCGCGACGGCGCCCTGTACCAGATCACCCACGACCACACGCTGGTGCAGACCCTCGTGGACGACGGGCGGATCACCCCCGAGCAGGCGTCGGTCCACCCGCGCCGCTCGATGCTGCTACGGGTGCTGGAGGGCACCGGCGACGGCGACCCCGACGTGCGCGTCCGCGAGGGCGAGCCGGGCGACCGCTACCTGCTGTGCTCCGACGGGCTGACCTCCGTCCTCGGCCCCGAGGCCCTGCACGAGGTGCTGACCGGCCTGGACGACCTGGGCGAGGTGGTGACCCGGCTGATCGAGATGGCCAACGAGGGCGGCGGGCCCGACAACATCTCCTGCGTGGCCGCCGACTTCCTGGAGGTCGCCGACATCGCCGAGGAAGACCTGCCGGTCCCGGGCGTGATGGTGGGGGCCGCCGCCGAGCACCCGGCCTGAACCCGGGTCACTCGCCGACGCCGAGCGCGCCGAGCACGCCGGCCACGACCTCCTCCGGCTTGCGCGCCGCGACGTCGAAGGTCAGGTCGGCCACCCGTGCCAGCACCGGCCCGCGGCGCGCGCGCTGCTTGGCCAGCATCGCGCGCAGGTCGGCCTCGAAGTGCGGGCGGTGCGCGCCGCTCGCCATCCGCTCGGCCAGCACCTCGTCGGGGGCGTCCAGCCACACCACCAGGGCGGGCTCAAGTGCGGCGGGGGCCTCGGGGCGGTCCAGCGTGCTCGCCGCGGCGGCGATCACGGACGGCGGGTGGTCGGTGAGCGATTCGCGCAGATGCTCCCACTCCCGCTCGTGCAGTATGGCGGGGCCGAGCCGTTCGGCCATCTCGGCCGCCGTGGCGCCGTAGCGACGCCGCATGTCGGGGTCGCTGTCGCGCATTTCGCGGTGCAGTCGTTCGGCCAGCAGCTTGGCCACGGTCGTCTTTCCTGAGCCCATGAGCCCGACCACGACGATGGGGGTCGCGTCGGAAGGGGGCGGCGTCAAACTCGGTCACCTCCGGGTCGGCCGGGTGGTCGCGTGCGTGAGAGCCATTCTCCTGCGCCCTCGGATGACCTTCTACCCGGGGGCGTCCGGGGCGGCCCGGCGTTCGTTTCGGAGCCGACCGGACGGGCAGTCGTGGCACAGGACCGACCGATGTGGAGGTGATGGTTCGATGCCCGCACGCGAAGAACTCCCGTCCACCCTGCGGCGCTCGCCGAAGGAGGCGCAGGAGACCTGGATCAAGGCGCATGACTCGGCGGTGCAGGAGTACGGCGAGGGCGCCCGGTCCCACCGGACCGCCTACAGCGCGCTCAAGCACTCCTTCGAGAAGATCGGCGACCACTGGGAGCGCAAGGCCGGCGGCCGGAGGGGCCCGTCGGACAAACAGGCCAGGAAGAGCACCCCGGCCCCGGGCAGGACGGCCGAGGGCGTGGACGCGAGCGCGCCCAGGGAGCACCTGTACGCCACCGCGCAGCGTCTGGACATCACCGGACGCAGCAGGATGAGCAAGAAGGAACTCGTGGACGCCATCAAGAAGGCCAACCGAAGGGCCACGAACAAGGCCAGAAGCCGCTGACCCCCGTTATGCGCCTGTGGTGACCTCTGTCACCGCAGGCGCTTGACGGTGTCGCGGATCGCGTCGCGGTCGATGCCCGCGTCGCGCAACTGCTCGCGCGGGGTGGCCGAGCCGGGCATCTGACGCACCGCGAGCTTGATGACGCGCGGACCGAGGTCCGCGACGGCCGAGAGCACCGCCTCGCCGAGCCCGCCCTCCGGCCAGTGGTCCTCCACCGTGATCAGGTTGCCCGTCGTGGTGGCCGCCGCCCGCAGCGCCTCGATGTCCAGCGGCTTGACGGAGTAGAGGTCGATCACCCCGACCCGGATGCCCTCCTGGGCCAGTTCGTCGGCCGCCGCCAGCGCCTCGTGGACGGTCACCCCGGCGGCCACGATCGTCGCCAGGTCGTCGGGGGAGGTGCGCAGCACCCGGCACCGGCCGATCGGGAAGTGCTCGTCCGCGTCGTAGATCACCGGGGTCGCGCCGCGCGTGGTGCGCAGGTAGCTCACGCCCGGCCGGTCCGCCATCGCGGTCACCAGCTTGGCGGTCTGGTTCGCGTCGCACGGGTAAAGGACCGTGCTCCCGTACACCGCGCGCATCATCGCCAGGTCCTCCAGGCCCATCTGCGAGGGGCCGTCCTGGCCGATCTCCACGCCGGAGTGCGAGCCGACCAGCCGTACGTCGGCCCGGCTCACCGCCGCCATGCGGATGAAGTCCGCCGCCCGGGTCAGGAACGCCGCGAACGTCGCCGCGAACGGCACCCACCCCCGGACCTGCATGCCCACCGCCGCCGCCACCATCTGCTGCTCGGCGATGAAGAACTCGAAGAACCGGTCGGGGTGGGCGTCGGCGAACGCCTGGGCCTTGGTGGAGTCGGCGACCTCGCCGTCCAGCGCGACCACGTCGCCGCGCGCCGTGCCCAGCGCGGCCAGCGCCTCCCCGAACGCCGACCGGGTGGCCACGTCCTCGCCCAGCTCGAACACTGGCAGCTTCAGCGGCGAGTACGGCACCCCGTCCGGCTCCTTGGCCGGCTCCGGCGGGCTCACCTGGACGCGGATCGCCTCCCGCCGCCCGCCCAGTTCCTCGATCGCCTGCTCGGCGTCGGCCAGCGGCTTGCCGTGCGCGCCCTCGCGGTCCTCGACCGCCGAGACGCCCTCGCCCTTGCGCGTCCTGGCCAGGATCGCGGTGGGCCGCCTGCGGACGTTGCGGGCGTCGGTGAGCGCGTAGTCGATCTGTCCCGGGTCGTGCCCGTCGATCTCCACGGTGTGCCAGCCGAAGGCGCACAGCCTGCGGGCGTACGCGCCGGTGTCCCAGCCGTGCCGGGTCGGCCCGCGCTGGCCCAGGCGGTTCACGTCCACGATGGCGGTCAGGTTCGCCAGGCCCTCGTACCCCGCCTGCTCGGCCGCCTCCCAGATGGACCCCTCGGCCAGCTCACTGTCCCCGCACAACACCCACACGTGGTAGGGCATGTGATCCAGCCGCCGGCCCGCCATCGCGATGCCCACACCGACCGGCAGCCCCTGCCCCAGCGAACCGGTGGCCACGTCCACCCACGGCAGCCGCGGGGTCGGGTGACCCTCCAGCCGGCTGCCGTGCCTGCGAAAGCTCAGCAACTCCTCGTCGGAGATCGCGCCCGCCGCCTTGTAGAGCGCGTAGAGCAGCGGCGAGGCGTGTCCTTTGGAGAAGATCAGGTGGTCGTTGCCGGGGGCGTGCGGATCGTCGAAGTCGTAGTGCAGGTGACAGGCGAGCAGCACGGCCATCAGGTCCGCCGCCGACATCGACGAGGTCGGGTGGCCGGAACCGGCGGCGGCCGAGGCCCGCACCGCGTCCACGCGGAGCTGCGCCGCCAGGTCGGCCAGGTAGCGGAGGTCACGCTCGGGCATCAGGACTCCCTTCTCTGCATTGCCCCCGACTACCCGGCCAGCCCGGCGAAAACCTCCGCCCTGATCAGGCACGGCGGCGGCGGAGCGCGGCGATGGCCGCGCCGGTGCCCGCGCCGAGGGCGGCGGCGGTCAGCGCGCGGCGCCGGTCCGGCCAGGACCAGGGGCCGCGCCCACCGGTCAGGCGGCGCGTGATCATGGCGGTGACGGTGTCCGCCCGGTACTCCTCGCGCTCCGGGTGGCAGGCCGCGAAGACCAAGGCGTCGGCGGCCTCCTGCCCGTGGTCGCGCGGCTTGAAGGGCCCGGCGTCCGGTGCGGGGAGCCGGACGGTGGTGATCTTGAGCGGGCTGTCCGCTTCGCGGAGTTCGGACCTGATCGACTCGGTCAGGCCCCTGATGGCGTGCTCGGCCGCGCAGTACGCGGAGCGCCCGGGGACGCCTCGGTACGCGAGGGCCGAGCCGGCCTGCACGATCGTGCCCCGCCCGCGCGGACGCATGAGATCCAGGGCCACCCGTGTGCCCCACGCGCAGCCGAGAAAGGTCGCCGCCGTGGCACGCCGGAAGTCCTGCGGGGGCGCGTCCGTGAAGCGCGCGAAGGTGGCGGCGTCCGGCACGTTGATCCACACGTCGATCGGCCCGAGGTCCGTCTCGATCCGCTCGGCGGCGGTCCTGACCTGCTCATAGTCCGCCACGTCGGTCTCATAGACGATGCCGCTGCCGCCCGCCGCGCCCACCTCCACGGCGGCGGTGGACACCCCGGCCCCGCCACGGGCGATCAGCGCGACGAGCGCGCCCTCCCGCCCGAGCCGCGCGGCGGTCGCCCGGCCGACGCCGCCGCCCGCCCCGGTGACCACCACCACCTGACCGGCGAGCCTGCCGTTCTGCTCGCTCCCGCGTTGGAATGGTTCCTTCACACCGACATCCGCATAGCCGTCATATCCTGTATGGCCATCATTCGAGCCCGTCACTGCCTTCCTCCCCTTCGGCCTCACGCGCCCGCTGACGGCGCATGGCCAGCACGATGTCGATGATCGTGATCACCGCCACGACGGCCATCGCGGCCGTCAGCCACGGGACGCTCGACACGATGCCCAGCGCGCCGACGGCGAGCGCGAAGAACAGGAAGAACGAGCCGAGCCGGATGTGCACGACATCAAGCGGTGTCGCCGGCACGGCGGGCTTCTCACGGCGAATCATGTTCCCCTCCTTTGTTCCGCAGGGGCCGCACCCCCGTACCCAGAGCGATTTCGGTCATGCCCGTCGAGCCGGTCGAGCGCGGCGGTGAGGACCTCGTCCACCCCGGCGTCCGGGCCGCGGACGGTGAGGCACGGCGTGCCGTACGCCGCCGCGAGCCTGGCCGGCCCCGGATGCCCGGACACCACCAGCCGCGCCCCCGCGACCAGCGCGCACAGCCGCCGCAGCGACGTACGGCCGGCCAGCATCGCCCCCGGGGGCAGGAAGCCCTGAGCCACGATGCGGGTGGCGAGCGCCCGTTCCGACCGGTCACCGGTCACCACCACCCGCCACCCCACGCCCGACAGCACATCGGCCACCAGCGCGAACCGGTGCTCGGGCCACCGCGCCCCGGGATGTCCCGGGTGGAGGACCACGGTGCCCTTGTCGGGGTTCGGGCACAGCGGAACGGGCAGCGCGATGTTCGCGGGGTCCGCGGGCAGGCCGTACCACGCCAGCAGGCGGCACCAGCGCCGCACCTCGTCCTCCCCGCCGTCCCACCTGGGGCGGCTGACGCCCGGCGGGGCGGCTCCGCCCGGCTCGTACCCCCACAGGTCGGCGGGACGCAGTTCGAGCAGTCTGCGGTGGCTCGCCGGGTCGGCGTCGCGCAGGTTGACCGCGAGGTCCGGCGGCTCGCCGTGCGAGGCGTACCACGGGATGGGACGGCCGGGCACGGTCGGCAGCAGCCGGTCGACCGCGCCGGTCAGCTCGGCCAGCTCGTCCAGCCGGGCGGGGGCCGCCAGATGTACCTGCTGGCCGGAGCCGCGCAACGCGCGCAAAGCGGGAACGGCGGACAACAGGCCGCCGAGCCCAGGGCCGCCGAGCACCAGGGCACGCGGCCCCGCGAGCGCATGGGGGTGTTCACCGACGAGCCGCATGGCCACTCCTTCGTATGCCCGCCGGAGATCTCGGGGAAATCCGGTTCTGGCATGACGAAATCAACGAGTGTGCCTGCGTCCTAGACACGGGGCAATCACGGCCCTGGCGATGATGTTCCCACTTCCGGTCCGCCGAACCCCCCGGGGCCGGTTTCGTCGCCCGGCCGCCGGGCAAGCGGACCTTGGCAGGAGCCCGGAACGTCAGGGCTTTGCGAGCCGGAGCTTGAAAAGGAGCCACTATGGCAGGTGAGGCGCCGCAGTACGTCGCCGCCAGAGTCCAGCGCGCGCTCGCCGAGGACGAGCGCACCCACGAACTCGGCATTCGCGTGGACGTGCGGGGAGACCAGATCTTCCTGCGCGGGCAGGTCGGCGACGAGTACCGCCGCGAGACGATCGCGGGAGTGGCCGGCGAGGCCGCGCCCGAACTGGAGC
Source organism: Spongiactinospora sp. 9N601 (assembly GCF_044326295.1). Taxonomy (NCBI): domain Bacteria; kingdom Bacillati; phylum Actinomycetota; class Actinomycetes; order Streptosporangiales; family Streptosporangiaceae; genus Spongiactinospora; species Spongiactinospora sp. 9N601. The sequence continues at coordinate 149,247 of NZ_JBIRBB010000005.1, read as the reverse complement.
TCCACAACGAGATCAGCGTGGTCGAGGTACGCGACCCCGGAGAGGAGGAGAACCTGTGAAGGTGCGCATCGCCGCGGTCGGCGACATCCACATGGGCGAGGACCTGCGCGGACGGTTCCGTCCCCGGTTCGCCGGCATCGAGGAGCGGGCCGACGTGCTGCTGCTGGCCGGCGACCTGACCAGGCACGGTACCGAGGAGGAGGGGCGGGTGGTGGCCGATGAGTTCCGCGACCTGCCGATCCCCGTGGTGGCGGTACTGGGCAACCACGACTACCACTCCGACGCCGAGGAGATCATTTCCGTACTGCTGCGGGACGCCGGGATGATCGTCCTGGAGGACCAGGCGGCCGTCATCGAGTGTCATGGTGAGACCTTGGGGATCGTGGGCGGCAAGGGGTTCGGGGGAGGGTTCGCGGGCAAGTGCGCCAGCGAGTTCGGCGAGCCGGAGACCAAGGCGTTCGTCCGTCACACCAAGGACATCGCCGAACGCTGGCGGGTCGCGCTGAAGGAGACCCCCGCCGACCACCGGGTGGTGCTCACGCACTACTCACCGGTCAAGGACACCCTGGAGGGCGAGCCGAAGGAGATCTACCCGTTCCTCGGCAGCTACCTGCTGGCCGAGGCGGTGGACGCGGAGGGCGCCGACCTCATCGTGCACGGCCACGCCCATTTGGGCAGCGAGAAGGGACTGACGCCCGGAGGCATCCGGGTGCGCAACGTCGCGCTGCCGGTGCTCGGCCGTGCCTACGGCGTCTACAGCCTCAAGGAGGACCTCAACGTGTAGACGCCGCGGGCATGACCGGCCCGGCGTCTACACATTGAAGATACTGACACCGCCCGGGCCGACGAGGAACCCGAGGACGATGAGGACGACACCCCACAGGATGTCGCGACGGGCCAGGATCACGTAGATCCCGGAAATGATGAGCACTACCGCGATGATCCAAAGCAATGTGGCCATGGCCCCGCTACTGCCCGGCCGCCCACCGGCTTAACGTCATCGCGGGCGCTCACCGTTCCGCTGCCGGTAGAGGGACAGCAGCGGTTGCACGAACCACAGCCACCCGCAGGCGAGCACCACGGCGGCCCCGAACAGCGCGGCCTGCCAGGAGTTGATGACCACCTCGGTCACCAGCGCCACGGCGCTCGTCATCGCCACGGCCAGGAACACCGCCCCGGCCACGCCCAGCGCGTTCGCCTCGCGCAGCATCCGCTCCTTCAGGCCCGTGCGGAACAGCAGGCGGTGCTGGGCGGCCGGGGCGATGAAGCACACGGACGCGAAGGCTGCGGCCATCAGCGAGATGAAGAACAGCCACCGGCCGACGAGGTCCACCTTGGGGAACCCGGCGGCGAACGGCACGGTCAGCAGGAACGCGAACAGCACCTGCACCCCCGTGACGGCCACCCGTAACCCCTGGAGCAGTTCGGCCAGCTCCCGATTCACTCGTTCCTTGTGACTCTCGTCGTCCGAGTCTTGGCGTATGGTCGGCTCATTCATGGGCGGGCGGCTACCCGCCGCCGGGCAGGTCATGTCTAGCCTGTGACCGCTGGGGTAGCCCGACGCTCATGGGCAGCCACAGCCATGAGGTCACCGATGCCATCCTGGAAACCCTCAAACGAGCCGGCATCGGACTCAAAGCCGCCGACGTCCGCTTCGCCCTCGCCGGCGGCTGCGCCGCGTACGCCCGCGGCGCCGCCCCCTCCCTGCACGACGTCGACTTCGTCATACCGAAGGACGACATCCCGCTCGCCTCCGACACGCTCACCGGCCTCGGCTTCCGCATGGCCCAGCCCCCCGAGGACTGGCTGATCAAGGCGTTCGACGAGGAGAACCACCTGGTCGACCTCATCTTCCGGGTCGCCGACCGCCCGGTCACGGCCGACCTGATCAAACGCGCCGAGCCGCTGAAGGCCAACGCCGTCATCCTCCCCGTACTGGAGGCCACCGACCTGGTCATCTCCTGGCTGCTGCCGCTGTCCGAGCACAGTTGCGACTACGGCTCCCTGCTCCCCCAGGTCCGCGCCCTGCGCGAACAGGTCGACTGGAACCGCGTCGCCTCCGTCGCCGCCCCCTCCCCGTACGCCGCCACCTTCCTCACCCTCCTCCACCGCCTCGACATCCTCCCCAACCCCCCGACCCCCACCACCGAACCCATCTGGCCCTGACCCACCCCCCGCCAATGCCGTACGAACCCGCGCAACCGTCCTGTATCCTTTCTTCAACGCGCCGCTAGCTCAGTTGGTCAGAGCAGCTGACTCTTAATCAGCGGGTCCGGGGTTCGAGTCCCTGGCGGCGCACCCTTCGTTTCATGGCCGACCTGGGCGTTCTTGCTTCCTGCGAGGACGCCCGCAGTCGTTTCCGGCCCTGGGTGTGCTCGCTTGGGGCTCGTGCACCTTCTTCGTCACCACCATTGAGTTCCGCCCGACCCTGGAACGCCAGCGAGACGATGCGGCGGCCAAGGGGCAGGTCGCCCGCGAGCAGATCTTCAACGGGCTGCTCAACCGGCTCGACGGACAGGCATCCTGACCGCACTCATCATCGAGAACCCCTTGACATCGACACCCGCATATTAGAGGGGTACCGATGTCGATCGTCTACGACCGCACCAAGACCGTGGTGCGCCGGCACGTGGCCCCGGGCAAGGCGGTCCCGCTGCACCCAGAGACGGTCGCGTTCGCCGGCCACTACGTCTTCGACGTCGATGTGCTGGCCGCCTACCGGCCCACCGGCAAAGGCCGCGTGGAACGGCAGGTCGCCATCGTCCGTGACCACGTCCTCGCCGGGCGGGCGTTCTCCTCGATCGAGGAGAACGACGCGGCCTTCGCCGCCTGGGTCCCCCTGCGACGCGCCAAAGTACACGGCACCCATGGCGAGGTCATCGGAGTGCGAGCGGCCCGTGACCACACTGCGCTGCGGCCACTGCCGGCCGCGCCCTACGTGGTGGTGCAGCGGCACCTACGCTACGTCGGCAAAGATTGCCTGATCGCCTTCGACGCCAACCTCTACTCGGTGCCGGCCAGTCGCGTCCAGCCGCGCCAGCTGGTCGAGGTGCGAGCGACCAAGGCCCAGATCACTCTGCACGCCACCACGCCCGATCACCGAGGTGAGACGCTGCTGGCCACACACTCGCGAGCGGTGGGCCGCAGTTGCCGCGTCGTGGATGAGCGGCACTGGGACGGGCTGCCCACCGGAGCCGGACGCCGCGTCACCACCGGCCATGACGATCTGCCCACCCCCAGGCGACAAGGCCGAGGCGATGGTCCCGAACCCGGCGCGGGATCGTTGCAGGCCTTGCTCAACCGGGCCGCGGCCGCCCAGGTCGAGGTCAGCCGACGCCCGCTGTCGGTCTATGACGAACTGACCGGCACCCGCCCCTTCACCACCGACAATCCGACGAAGGAAACCCGTTGAGCGAGCTGGTCTCCACCCGCATCCATGCCACCGCTGCCAAGCTCGGCCTGCCCCATCTGGCCGAAGCCTTGACCCAGTACACGCAGCGGGCCGATGAGGCCAAGATGGGCTATCTGGACTTCCTCGACCTGGTCTTGTCCGAGGAACTCGCCGTCCGCGACGACCGTCGTTTCCGCACCGGTCTGCGCATCTCCAAGCTGCTTCTCCGACATCGCCGAGGGCACGATCTACACGCTACTGGTCAGGATCGAGCAACGCGGCCTGGTCGATGTGGAGAAGGTCCCGTCCGATAAGGGGCCGCCGCGCAAGGTGTACTCCGTCAATGCCCAGGGACAGGAGTACCTCCAAGAATTCTGGAGGACGTGGAGCTTCCTCGCAGAACGGCTCGAACATGGTGACCCGCCACTACGGCGCGGGCTGACCTCCCCCCGCGCGGCCCGTCCGGCCCGGCCCCTGGCCGGACCGAAGCGGCTCACCCCCGCGCCGTGTCGGTCGCACCGCTGTCCATGTTCGCCCGGTGAGGCAGGTCGGCGCTGACGCCCAGGCGTTCCAGCCGGGACCGGATCGCGCCGCGGCTGCGGCCGAACTCCGCCATCAGGGCGGTGATGCTGGCGCCGGGCCGGGCGGCGAGCTCGGCCCGGCGCGCAGCCGGGATCTGTCGGCGGACGGCCTGGCGCTTGATCAGCGTAGGAATCGCCCGCCATCCCATTCGAGAACTCTCACGTCAGCTTCGCGACGACCCCGGTGAGGATCTCGAGGACGATGGAGCCTAACCGGGCACGTGGTGTCCGTCGCAGGCAGCAGGACGACCGAGAGTATTCACTTGGGCCTGTCAGGTCACCTGGACGCAGGGAAGGCCCACCGAACTCCGACTCCCGTCCGGGTTGATGCGCCAGCCTTCCGCGCACACCCATCCACCGTTGTGGCCCTGGCCGGACGCGCTTGGCCAGTCTCCGACCGGGCCCCAGACATCCAAGTTCGGTCCCCATAGGTGGATCTGCCCGTAGAAGTAGTTCCTGGCTCGTCCCACGGCGCTGTAGCGGTCGGCGCCGCCCACGCACTCCACGTAGACGTCGTGATTCGTGCCCCAGTCGCAGCCAAGTATCGCCTTGGTCTGGCCGTTTGCGGGAGCTGACAGCAACGTGCCGGTGAAGACGAGCGCGGCGACCGCGCCCAGCAGCGTTCTTAAGCTGCGTTTCATAACTCATCTCCCTTTTCGAGTATGGACGTCTCTGCCTTCGTGGCTGCTCGGACCCGCGCCCATCGCGGTGCCCGAGGGCTGGTGTAGCGGCCAAGGGGTTCCGAAGGCGGAATCCCTCACTGTTCTCCCCATTGGGCGCTGCCGTGGCTCCAGCGCCTCCAAACCAGCCTTTGATGTTGTGTCGTGAGCGCTGCCCCAGGTCACGAAGGCATTTCCGTTCTGATTTTGCACGGGGGAAGTTGATTGGACCCGGGCCGATCATGCCGGTCAATCAATGGCAATCAATCGTCGGGGGGTTGATCACCTCAGGGGCTTGGGGTTGAGTGGGTTCAGGCGGGTGGACGTGTACGGCGGAGTTACCCGAGTCGGGGGGAGGCGGGGGTGCCGCGGCCTGAGCGGCCACTAGAGGGGGACGACCCGGCGGTGCTGCGGTTCGCCGCGGACCTGCGCTTGTTGCGGGTCAAGGCGGGCGAGCCGACGTATCGGCAGATGGCGCGCCGGGCACATTACGCGGCGGCGACGTTGTCGGAGGCAGCCGCGGGCCGGCGGTTGCCGACGCTGGCGGTCACGCTGGCCTACGTCCGCGCCTGCGGCGGCGATGCCGGGGAGTGGGAGCGGCGCTGGCGGGAGCTGAGCGGCCGACCGGCGGCCGTGCCGGAGCCGGTCGGCGAGCAGGCTGCGCCGTACCTGGGGCTGGCGGCTTTCCAGGCGGCGGACGCGGCGCGCTTTTTCGGCCGCGAGCAACTGGTGCGCGAACTGCTGGCGCGGGTGAGCGAACAGCGTTTCGTGGCGGTGTTCGGCGCGTCTGGAGCTGGCAAGTCCTCGCTGCTGCGCGCCGGCCTGCAGTCCCGCGTGCTGGCAGGGGAACGGCCTTGGCAGGTGGTCCTGCTCACGCCGGGGGCGTACCCGGCGCGCGAGTGGGAACCGGTCGGTCCCGCCGAGACGCTGATCATCGTGGACCAGTTCGAGGAGGTCTTCACACTCTGCCACAACCAAGGGGAGCGGGCGCGGTTCATCGACCTGCTCATCGATGCCGCACTCGCCCATCGGGTGGTGATCGGCGTGCGCGCCGACTTCTACGGCCACTGCCTGGCCGAGCCTCGGCTGTTGGAGGTGCTGCGCCAAGCTCAGCTACCGATCGGGCCGATGAGCAGTGAGGAGCTGCGCCAAGCCGTGGTACGGCCGGCCGCCGAGACCGGTTGTACGGTGCAGGGCGCGCTGGCCGCCCGGGTCGTCGCCGATGCCGCCGGGCACAGCGGTGTGCTGCCGTTGGTCTCCCACGTGATGCTGGAGACCTGGCGGCGGCGTCGCGGCAACACCCTCACCCTGGCCGACTACGAGGCCGCGGGCGGCATCGAGCACGCCGTTGCCCACAGTGCCGAGCGCGCCTACACCGAGTTCACCTCCGGCCAGCGAGAAACCGCCCGGAGGGTGTTGCTGCGCCTGGTCACGCCGGGCCAGGACGCCCCGGACACCAGGCGGCGGGCGCGCCGCCACCAGCTCGGCGACGACCCGGCCGTGGGCCAGGTGCTGGAACGGCTGACCGCCGCCCGCCTGCTGGTGCTGGAGCAAGACAGCGTCGAGATCAGCCACGAGGCGCTCCTCGGTTCCTGGCCGCGCTTGCGTGAATGGCTGGCCGAAGACCGGCAGGGGCTGCGCACCCACCACCGCCTCACCGAGGCGGCCGAGACCTGGCAGACGCTGGACCGCGACCCCGGCGCCCTCTACCGCGGCCTGCGCCTGGACGAGGCCACGCAGTGGGCCGCGCGCCAGACTCCCGTGCTGAGCTCGGCCGAGGAGGAGTTCCTGCACGCCAGCCGCCGCGCCCGCGAGCGGGAGCAGACGCTGGCCCGGCGCCGCGCGCTGGCCGCCAGGATGTTCATCGCCGTGCTGAGCATGCTGGTGGTGCTGGCCGCCGCCGCGACCGGATATGCGCGCAGCCAGCAGGAAGTGGCCACCAGCCAGCGCAACACCGCCCTGTCGCAGCGGGTGGCCGACCAGGCCATCCAGCTCCGCACAGCCGACGCGCCGCTGGCCGCCCAGCTCAGCCTCGCCGCCTACCGGCTCACCCCCACCGCCGAAGCGCGCGGCAGCCTGCTCAGCGCGTTCACCACCCCGCTCAGCGACCGGCTCGATCTTGAGGCGAACACGCTCGCCTTCAGCCCGGACGGCCGCATCATGGCCGCCGGGGGCGACGATCGCACCATCCGGCTCTGGCACGTCCGCGACAGCGGCCCGCCCACGCTGTTCGCCGAGTGGCCCGGCCAGAGCGAGGACATCGAGTCGCTGCGCTTCACTCCGGACGGGCGCATCCTCATCGCGGGCCTGTATGACGGCACCGTCCAGATGTGGCGGGCGGCCGCAGCGGGCCAGGCGAAGCCCATGGCCGTCGTCACCGCCCACACCGCGCCCGTCTTCGCCGTCGCGCTCAGCGCTGACGGCACGATCTTGGCCACCGCCGGCGGCGACGGCCTCGTGCGGCTGTGGGACATAGCCCGCGCGGAGGCCCCCCGCCGGCTGGCCACGATCACCGCCCACACCAAGGCGCTGACCGCGCTCGCCTTTCACCCCTCGTCCGCCACGCTGGCCACCGCCGCCGAGGACGGCGCCGCCCTGTGGGACCTCGCCGACCCGCAGCACCCCAGGCCGCTGCCCCGCCCGCGCGGGCAAGAAGGCAAGGTCACCGCCGTCGCCTTCAGCCCCGACGGCCGGCGCTTGGCCACCGCCGGATGGGATCACCGAGTCCGGCTGTGGCCGGTGGCCGATCCACGCCGCCCCGCCGTCCTGACCGGGCACAGCGGCCCGCTGCAGGCACTGGCCTTCAGCCCGGACGGCCACCGCCTGGCCACCGCCGGCTGGGACCACACCATCCGGCTGTGGGACATCAACCAGCCGCCCGGCCCCACCACCGTGCTGACCTCGCACACCGATGCTGTCTGGGCACTGGCCTGGCGGCCCGGCGACAACCTCCTCGCCTCCTCCGCCGTCGATGGCACCACCCGGCTCACCCGCCTGCCCGGCCCCGTCCTCGGCGGCAACCCGGCGGCACTATCGGCACTCGCCTTCAGCCCCGACGGCCGCACCCTCCTGACCGGCAGTGAGGACTTCACCGCCCGATTGTGGGACATCACCGACCCCTACCAGCCGGCCCCGCTGCCCCGGCTGAACGGCCACACCGGCCAGGTCAAAGCGGTCGCCTTCGACCCGACCGGCGCCCTGGCCGCCACCGGCAGTATCGACGGCACCATACGGCTGTGGCGCACCGCCGACCGCGCCCGCCCCACCCCGCTGGCCACCATCCGGGCCCACCAGGAAGGCATCCGCGCGATCGCCTTCACCTCCCGCGGCAACCTGCTGGCCAGCGCCAGCTCGAGTGACCCCGTCGTACGGCTGTGGGATGTGAGCGAACCCGACCAGCCGCGCGCGGCCGGCTCGGTACGCGAGGGCGGCACCGGAGCGACCGCACTCGCCTTCACTCTGGACGCGCGACGGCTGGTGACCGTGCACGGCATCATCTTCGTGGTGTGGGATGTGAGCAATCCCCGCCTTCCGGTACGGCTGACCACCAGCACCACGCAGCCGGAGACGATGCAAGCCACCGCCTTCTCCCCCGACAGCCGCACACTCGCAGCCACCTTGGGGCGCACCGTCGCGCTGTGGGATGTCGGCGAACCTGGCCGCATCCGGCAGATCGCCACCCTCACCGGCCACACCGACGCACTCCAGAGTGTCGCCTTCTCACCCGACAGCCGCACACTCGCGACCGCTTCCCTGGACCGCACTCTCCGACTGTGGGACATAGGCGACCCCGCGCACCCCCGGCCCCTGGCCACTCTCACCGGCCACACCGACCGCGTCTACGCCGTCAGCTTCAGCCCAGACGGCCGTCTCATGGCCACGGCCTCAGAAGACCACACTGTCCGGCTCTGGCCCCTCGACCCCGAAGACGCAGCGACCCGCGTGTGCACCCAAGCCCGCCCCGCGCTCACCCCCACCCAATGGCGGCAATACCTCGCAGACCTGCCCTACCGACCACCCTGCCCGTGAGGCGCCACCGGAGCCCACGTCAACCACCCGGGTCCACATGTGGCCACCGGCCTGGGACTGTACAAAGAACGGCTCTGGCCCACTTTCGGTGGTGACGGAAAGTGATAGTTCGTGTCGGTCCATGGCTGTCTCAGGGGCCTGTGTCAGGGTGACGCCGGTGTGACATAAAGGATCTTGCAGGGCTGGTGCTCCCGCATCTGGCCGACCTGGTCATTGGCAGCGTTCAGCCCAGGGCCGAGGGGATCGTGGTGCATGTCGCCTCCACGGGCGCGCCGGCGGAGTGTCCCGGCTGCGGGGCAGCCGGGCGGGTGCACGGCCATGTCGATCGGCAACTGGCGGGCCTGCCGTTAGCCGGGCAGCGGGTGCTGGTCCGGTTGCGGTTTCGGCGGCTGAGGTGCGCTCGGGGCGGGTGCGAGCGGCAGACGTTCCGCCGAGCCGCTACCTGGGCTGGCCGAGCCGTATCAGCGCCGCACGATCGCCTTGACCACGCAGGTGGGGGCGGTGGTACGGGAGCCGGCCGGACGGGCGGCGTCTCGGCTGCCGGCCGTGCTGGGAGTCGGGATGTCGCGGCAGAGCGCGATCCGGTCGTTACTGCGCCTGCCTCTGCCGATCCGTCCGGTGCCGGCGGTGATCGGGGTAGACGACTTCGCGCTCTGCGAACGGCACCGCTACGCCACCGTGATCATCGACGCGATCACACGGGAGCGGATCGACGTGCTCGCCGATCGTCAGGCCGACACCCTGGAGGCGTGGCTGCGCGCCCATCCCGGCGTGCGGGTGGTGTGCCGGGACAGCAGCGGCGCCTACGTAGTGGCGTTTACGCAGGGGCGTATACGCAGGGGCGTATACGCAGGGCCCTGCCTGACGCGGTGCAGGCCGGTGATCGCCGGCATGTCCGGCACACCCTTGCCGAGGCCGTGGTCAAGGAGGTCGCCGCCCATTCCGTCTGCTGGGGCAAGACCGGCCCGCCGCTGAAAGAAGGCGTCCGCACCGCCACCACCCGCGAACGCCGGCAACGGGTGCACGCCCTGCTTGACCAAGGTGTCGGGCTGGGGGAATGCGCACGCCGCCCGAGCCTGGCGCTCAACACCGTCAAACGCTACGCCCACATCGGCGAGCCCGAGCGGCTGGTGCGCGTGCCGAAGTACCGGCCCACGCTCGTCGATCCATTCCGCGACCATCTGCGCCGGCGCCGGGCCGAAGATCCCGCCGTCCCGGTCCGGCAACTCCTCACCGAGATCAAGAACCTCGGCTACACCGGCAGCCAGAACCTGCTCTACCGGTACATCGACCAAGGCCGCGTCGAATGCGACCGGCCCGCGATCTCACCCAGGCGCCTGGCCGGCCTTCTCCTCACCGAACCGGGCAAGCTCAAGAACCACCACGCCGAGCGACTGGATGCCGCCATCGCCGCCTGCCACGAGATGACCATGCTCGCCGGACTCGTCGGGGACTTCGCCACCCTTCTCGATCCCAAGCCGGGCAATGACCGGCTACTGACCGCCTGGATCGCACAAGCGTGTCAGGCCGGCCTGCCCCACCTGCACGCCTTCACCCGTGGGCTGGACCACGACCGGGCCGCCGTCGACGCCGCCCTCACCCTCCCGTTCCACAACGGCGGCACCGAAGGCGTCAACACCAAGACAAAGATGATCAAAAGGCGGATGTACGGGCGAGCCGGGTTCGCGCTCCTCCGCCATCGCATCCTGCTCGGGTAACCACAGTCCGTCACCACCGAAAGTGGGCCAGAGCCACTGACTGGACACACCCTTTGGCGCTTTCCGGTCGCTGGGCGGCCGTGCCCGAGATGGCTGATGCCCGGCTACGACTTCTTGCCGCAACGGAGGCGATCCGTACTCAGCCGGTATCCGAGCGGCTGTCGAGGTGTGTCGAGACACGCCTGCTGTTCGCCGGGGTGACGATCACCCCGAACCGGTTCCGGCCGGGCTCGCCCCATGCCGGCCGTCGGCGGGAGGCGTCCATGGCCTCTTTGTCGGCTTCGGCCCCGATACGGTCGACACCCCGGCGGGCTGATCGCCGCGACGGCTGTGTGGTCGGCCACACAGCCGAAGATGTTCCGCTCCCGGGAGGCGTGCCGGTTATCACTCATCACGGAGACCCGCTCCAGCGAAGCCAAGGCCTTCAAGGCGCTGGATCGGGAAATCAGCGACCAGGTCAGCGACGCCTACGCCGACGCCTTCCCCGGCCCGCGCTATGAGGGGCGAGAGGCGCCGCTGCGTCAGGACCGGCTGGACAGTGAGCTGGCGCGGGACGCATACGAGTTCCTGTACGGGAGCTGCGCGGCCGGAAGTTCGATCTCAAGTTGTGCCAGTTGCACACCGTAGTCGCGTTCCATCCGGGATCAAGGACAGACGGAGCGGTAGCCGACATCCGGGACATGCTGTTGCCATTCCGTCTCGGTCAGGTTTCTCCCGACCAGCTGGCACAAGTCTCCATACCAGTGATCGAAGTCCAGTTCGAGGCTTCGGAGCTTGCCATCCTCATGCAGCCACAACAGTTGGCGCGTGCCCTCTCGGAACCAGTGACGACGGACCGGGCTCTGAGCTTCTCTCAGAGTAATCAGAGGCTGTGGTCCGCCACGCACGTCCCACACGGCCAGGATGCCGTCATAGCGACCGGCCACGATGAGTCGGCTGTCGGGGCTGAACTCGATTTCCAAGGGCGACCACGGTCCGGGCATTGACAGATCTGCTTGCCGGCTGCCATCGCGGCCCCAGACCACGACGGAGCCGTCGTCGGCGACTCCCGCGATGAGCTGACTGTCAGGACTGAACCGGATCTCGGGACCCAAGAGGAGTCCCCCGTCCTTACGCCGCTCGGCCAGATCGGTAAGGAAGGCTTGCATGCTGCCGTCACGAGTGTTCCAGACGGTGATCGTGTGGTCTAGGTGTGTTGCGGCCATCAGTTGGCCGTCGGGGCTGAACTCGAAGTCGGCGATGAACTCACCAGCACTGGCGAAAACCCTGATCCGTTTTCCGCTGCGCGAGTCGAACAGCGCGATGGACGTGTCACTGGCGCGGGCCGCGATCTTTTTGCCATCGCCACTGAAACGGCTCCACCCCGGAGACACGGTGCGGGCTACGTGCTCGGGAATGAGGGCTGTTTGTTTACGGTTGGCCACATCCCAGATCGCAATATTGTTGCCGTTAACGGGGTACGCGAGAAGATCTCCTCGCGGAGCGAAGTCCCACGAGAGGAAGGAGTCTGGCCCTATGCCAGAGAAGGTCAGCAGGCTCTCGCCAGCGGGAACGGTCCGCAGATGGGCCTTCTTCCCGTCCTCCTCTACGACTGTCCGCTCGTCCGGGCTGAGGTCGAACCGCTGTGCGGCGGAAGCCGTTTCCGGCATCCCCGAGGTCACGTCCTCTACCTGAACACCGTTGCGCCGTGCCTGCACGATCACTGGCCGCCCGTCGGGCGTGATCTGCACGGGCAGATATAGGGCGGACTTGAGCTGACCGAAGTCGGCAAGTGTGCGGATTTGCGGACGTGCCATTACGCTCCACAGCGCGGTTTCCCCGTCGCTTCCTGAGATGAGCCGGCGGCTGTCCGGACTGAAGGAGAGGGAGCTGACGTTGTCACTATGTCCGGCCATCGTGGCGAGCAGGCGTTTCGATCTGACGTCCCACACACGGATAGTCGTGTCGGCGCTGCCGGTGGCGAGCAGGCTTCCGTCGGGGCTAAAGGCTGCCGCAGACACGAGGTCCTTGTGACCTTGGAGCAGTCCGATCTGCTGGCCGGTGTGGAAGTTTAGTAACACGATGTCGTTGGCCGGCGTGTCCCAGGCGAGGGTGTGACCGTCAGGGCTGAGCCACACCTGATGGGTCGGCCCGCGTCCTTTCGGCGGTTTTATGCTTCTCTCCACTTTCCCGGCGTCCAGGTCAAGCACTTCGACCGTCCCTCCGCCCAGGATGCTGCTGTCGTTGGCCACAGCCACCAGCAGCCTGCTGTCTGGACCGAAGGCCAGCCCGTAATAGGCCTGGTCCTTGAAGGTCTGCGGAGCCCGCCCCGGGTGGTCGAGATCCCAGACCAGGACGATTTGTTCCGGGGAGAGGGTGGCCGCAGCCAAGTATCGACCGTTCGGGCTGAAATCGACGTCGCCGATTTGAAAGGCGTCAAACGACGATCGACGCAGGCTTCCAATGACACGGTTTTGCCGAAGACCCCACAAATCGATGGCACCGGTGTCGGTCTTACGGGACTTGACGAGGGCGAGGACCGGGCGGTGAGGATTGAACACGACCTGCTCGGTCGACGACAGGACGCGGATGGGCTTTCGCTGCTCGACATTCCATAGGATGGCGTTCTCCTGGTCTGCCGAGGCGGCTATGCGACCATCAGGGCTAAAGTTGACCGACCAGACCGTCCCACGATGGTCGTTGAGGTAACCGTGCAGGTGCGGAGAGGCGCGTAGCATCTCTAATATCGCCTGCCGTCCTTCGCTGGTAGACTCAATTTTCACGGATGTAAGGGCTTGGAGCATGGCCAGCTGCGGCGAGCGGGTGACCTCATTCTGCGCTCTCGCGGCGAGAGTGCGTGAGACGGCCAGCAAGTGGGCATTTTGGGCGCGATGGTATTGCCACCACGCGGTCCCCCCACCGGCGAGCGAGAGCACGGCGAGCACGCACAAGACCCCCGCGATCAGCCTGAGTCGGCGGTTGCGGCGGCGCGTCGTCACAAGCTCATTCGCCTGGGCGTCTTCGCTGTGCGCGACGAAGTCACTTTCGAGTGCGTTGAGGGGGCTGTCGTCACGTGACTTCAGGTCGATCGCTAAAGCGAGTCGCTCACCGCGAAGCAGCAGATCGGAAGGCCGCCGCTGATCATTCCAGTCCCGTGCGGCGTCATGGATCCGGCGGTGCAACACCAATATGTCGCGATCGCGGGTTAGCCAGTCCCGCAGCAGCGGCCATTCCCTGATCAACGCCTCGTGCGCGATCTCCACGGTGTCACCGTCGATCACCAGTAAACGGGCGTCAGCCAGGCGATTCAGAATCTGCCGCGTCGATTCCGGCTGTCCGTCATGGAGGAACTCGGTTAGCGCGGCCGTGCGTCGGCTCTCCGCGCTCGTTTCGCTGATTGCTGTGCACCGAAGGAAAATCCTCTGTGCGACCAGGACAGGGGGACGCCTCACCAAGAAGTAGTCAACTGCGAAGACGTGGGGACCTCTACCTGGCCACCAGTGGCGACACGCACTCGGCCGTTGACAGCATCGCAGTTCTGGCCTGCTGCCAGCCTTCGGTGGTCATCGCCGTCACCAGCGCGGTTGCCGCGGCTGACACCACGGATCCATCGGCCTCTCCCCAGTGCGCGAATCCGGTCGCTGAGCCGAGCGTAGCCGCCACCTCAGCGCTGTGTAAGTAAAACAATGCCAGCGGCCTGTTGGTGCCGATGAAGAGGAATTGATGCTCTCAGTGGAGCGGGATGGCGGCGGATCGACCTGGATTGTGCGGCGAACTACTCGACATTCAACATTCCCGCCTGGAGCCTGCGTTTCCCTGCTCTCACGGGCGATGAGCACACCAGCGCCATGCGGTGTGCTCGTGGTGTGCTCGTATGTCATGAACCGATGCGGAATGCTATGGCACTGCCGGACACGACAACCACATGAATCATAGACAGAGCGGCATTAAGTGACACGCATGTGTCCCCTGTAGGACGGGCCGTACTACGGGGTCGCTGACTCTTAATCAGCGGGTCCGGGGTTCGAGTCCCTGGCGGCGCACCTCAGCAGAACTTCAACACGTCGTCGTCGTACAGTTCGCGGATCGGCGAGAGAAGCTCCGGTCCGCGCCGCGATTCGAGCGGCAATTCGTGCTGGAAGTCCGGGTTTCCGGCCCTGACATGACCATCGTGCTCAGCCCGGCCGCGAAGTCCGTGACCTTGCCGGTGCCCGGCTCCGGCAAGCCGCCGTCACGCTGGCGCACGGTGTAGGTGAACGCCTCCGCGATCAGCGCGTCCGTGGAGCCGAAGTGGTGAACGACCATGCCATGGGCGACACCTGCCTCCTTCGCGACCGCACGGCGGCCTCAGCAGAGCCTCACGCACTTCTCCATGCTGAACGCGCCCGCGCGACCGTCGTGGCTTTCGTGCCGCCTTCGGCGAATCGGTCATGGCGGCGACCGCTCGCATCCGAATGGCCGGCCAGCCCACGGAGATCTCAGTAGCCCACCCGACACCGAAGACGTCCACTTTCCCCTGAACCGGCTTGCCGAGCAGGGCATCGACGTGGTCCGGGTCGCCTACTCCGACCTGATCGGCACCGATCGCGCCCGCGACGTGCTGCTGCACCACCTGCCCTCGGCCTGCGAGCACGGGCTGGCCTTCTGCCGGGCCGCTTACCACACGTGTCGCGATCGTACGCCCTCAACACGATCGCCGCACCGGCGGACGTCTGCGGAGGCACCGGGAGCACCTTGCTGCGACATTGACATCTGATATATTAGAGTTTACGTTACACATGCAAGGAGAGGGGTAGGCGTGGGCCAGAGTCGAGTTGTCGTCATTGGCGGCGGTAACGCCGGCTTGTGCAGTGCGTTGGCCGCCATCGACGGCGGGGCCGAGGTGACCGTGCTCGAAGCCGCCCCTGAGTCCGAGCGTGGCGGGAACTCCGGATTCACCGCGGGGGCGATGCGCTTCGCCTATGACGGCAGGGAGGACATCGTCCAGCTCGTCCCCGACCTGTCGGAAGGGCAACTCGCGAAGACCGACTTCGGCACTTACCCGAAGGACCAGTTCTTCGACGACATGGCCCGGGTCACGCAGTACCGCTGTGATCCCGACCTGGTCGATCTGCTTGTGACGCGCAGCTTCGACACGTTGAAGTGGATGCGCGACAAGGGAGTGCGGTTCCTGCCGATCTACGGCCGGCAGGCGTTCCAAGTGGACGGGAAGTTCACTTTCTGGGGCGGTTTGACGCTGGAGGTCAACGGAGGCGGCCCCGGGCTCGTCGACTCGTTGTTCGAGGCGTTCGAGTCGGCGGGCGGCAAGGTGTTCTACGGCCACCGCGCCATCGGCCTCACCGAGGACGGCGGCAAACTGACCGGCGTCGTGGTCCGGACCGGTGGGGAGATCCGGACGATCTCCGCTGACGCCGTCGTGCTGGCCTGCGGTGGATTCCAGGCGAATGCGGAGTGGCGCACCCGCTACCTGGGACCTGGGTGGGAGTTCGCCAAGGTCCGCGGCACCCAGTTCGATGTGGGCGACGGACATCGCATGGCGCTGGAGATCGGCGCCATGTCGTGGGGCAACTGGTCGGGCTGCCACGCGGTGGGCTGGGACAGCAACGCGCCCGCGTTCGGTGACCGCCAGGTCGGTGACGGGTTCCAAAAGCACAGCTACCCCTTCGGGATCATCGTCAACAGCCGCGGCGAGCGGTTCGTCGATGAGGGCGCGGATTTCCGGAACTACACCTACGCGAAGTACGGCCAGGAGATTCTGCGCCAGCCGGGGCAGGTCGCCTGGCAGATCTTCGACAGCAAGGTGGCTCATCTGCTGCGCGACGAGTACCGGATCCGGCAGGTCACGAAGATCGTGGCGCCGACCCTGGAGGAACTCGCCCAGCGGATGGACGGCATCGACGCGGAGCAGTTCCTGCGGACGGTCCGCGAGTACAACGCGGTGGTCGATCAGTCGGTCCCGTTCAACCCCAACATCAAGGACGGGCGGGGCGCCTCCGGGCTGGCGGTGCCCAAGTCGAACTGGGCCAACACCCTCGATTCACCACCCTACGAAGCCTACGCGGTGACGTGTGGCATCACGTTCACCTTCGGCGGCCTGAAGATCGACACCTCGGCGCGCGTGCTCGACGTCACCGGAGCGCCCATTCCCGGGCTGTACGCGTGCGGGGAGATCGTTGGCGGGATCTTCTATTTCAACTACCCGGGGGGCACCGGGCTCACGGCGGGCTCGGTGTTCGGGCGGATCGCAGGGTCGGCGGCCTCGGGCGCGCTCGGCCGCTCCGCCGCGTCGTCAGTGAGCGCGTGAGGTGGCCGTGCCGGGCGGAGTGATCGTTACCGGTGCCGGTGGCGGCATCGGAGCCGCGGTGGCCGAGTGCGTCGCCGCCGCGGGCTACGGCGTCGTCGTGAGCGACCTGGGGGTGTCCGTCGACGGCCAGGACCCGGACCGGCAGGTGGCGGAGTCCGTGGTCGAGGCGATCCGGGCCCGAGGCGGTCGCGCACTGGCCCATCAGCACGACGTCGTCTCCTTCGACGCGGCGGCCGACCTGACCCGGCGCGCGGTCGAGGAGTTCGGCTCGCTCGACGGCCTCGTCACCTGCCACGGCATCCTGCGCGAGCGCATGATCTTCAACATGACGGAGGACGAGTGGGACTCCGTCGTCGCCGTGCACCTCAAGGGCACGTTCAACTGCGTGCGCTTCGCCACGGAGCAGATGCGCCGCCAGCGCGGTGGCAGCATCGTGCTGCTCAGCTCGGCGGCGGGCCTGGAGGGCAGCCCGGCACAGGCCAACTACGCGGCGGCCAAAGCGGGCGTCGTGGGTCTCGCCCAGAGCACGGCGCTGGCGATGGGACGCTACGGCGTCAACGTCAACTGCGTCGTCCCCTCCGCGGCGACGCGCATGACCTCGCGGCTCACCGAACGGATGCAGGCCAGCAGGCCCGACGCCGAGCGACAGGGCCCCGAACTGGTCGCCGCGCTCATCCGCGCACTGCTCGACCCGGCCAACCGCCACATTACCGGGCAGACCTTCACGGCGGCCGGCCGCCGGCTCGCCCGGTGGGCACCCGCTCAGGAACAGGAGAGCGTGCGCCTCGCCGACGAGTTCACATACTCCGACGTGACCGGCGCGGTCCGGCAGCGGCTCGGAGCCACGCCGCTTCGCCGGTTCGCGGCGCTCGGGCTGCCGACGCCGGCCGCGTCCGACCATCAGACCACGGACATCCTCGGAGTGGGAGACGGAACATGAATGCTCGGCCGACGGCGAACCCCCCGCACGATCCAGCCGCCATCCGGGACGGGCTCGCGTGCTCCGCCACGCGCGCCGGGGAGATGTCGCGGTGAGCGGGCGCAGCGTGCCGCTGGAGATCGGCACCGCTGTGGGCGCGGCGGACGAGCACCACGTGCAGGTGCGCGGACTGGATCTCGTCGATGACCTGATCGGCGAGCTGACCCACACCGAGGTCGCGCTGCTCGCGGTGACCGGCCGCAGGCCGACCCCCGCCGAGGCCAAGGTGGTGGACGCGGTACTGGTGAGCCTGCTCGACCACGGGCTGACGCCCAGCGCGCTCGCCGCGCGGCTGACGTTCTGGGCGGCTCCGGAGGCGATCCAGGGGGCCGTCACGGCCGGGCTGCTCGGCGCGGGAAGCGTGCTGCTCGGTTCGATGGAGGGCTGCGGGCACCTGCTCACGGACATCGCCGCCGAGGTCGCCGCCGGTGCCGGGGCCGGCGACGCGGTGGACACGCGGCTGCGCGCCATCGTGGACGCGGGCGAACGCATCCCCGGCCTCGGCCACAGCCTGCACCGCGACGGTGACCCGCGCGCCGGGAAGCTGCTCGACGTCGCACGCGAGCAAAAGGTCGCGGCGCAGCACGTCGAGCACCTCAAGCTCGTCGTCGAGCGGGCCGCCGCGCTCACCGGCAAGGCACTCCCGCTCAACGCGACGGGCGCCGCCGCCGCGCTGCTGCTCGAAGTGGGCGTGCCCTGGCGACTGCACCGCGGTTTCGCCCTGATGAGCCGTACGGCCGGGCTGGTCGCGCACATCGGTGAGGAGCTCGAAGCGCCGATCGCCCCCGCGGTGCGCGCCGCGCTGCGGGCCGCGAGCCGCATCGAATCGGAGGTGTGAGCGGTGCCGGAGGCCGTGGAGTCGCAGCCGGAGCAGGGCTGGGAGATCTTCGTCTGCGACGAGTGGCGGGCGCGGGTGCTGTACGAGATCACCGGCCCGCACGGCCCGCCGTACGCCGACGGCCACGTGCCCTGCCCCGTGTTGCTGCCCCCGACGTTCCTGGTGGCCCATCGGACCGACCCGGCGGCCATGGGTGTCCCGGACGCACCCGTCCGGCTCAACGCAGGCAACTGGTGCCGCTGGGAGGCACCCGTGATGTCGGGTGAGATCCTGGAGCGGCGCACGGTGGTCGAGTCGGTCACCACGAAGCGGGGCGGAGCCGGCGACCTGACGTTCTACCAGCTCGCGACGACGTACCGGCGCCGCATGACGCGCGACGTGGTGGCGCGCACGTCCACGACGACGATCCGCACGGGCGTCCGGCAGGGCCGCGGCGGTTCCGGGCGGCACATCGAGCCGCCCGCCGAGGCCGTGCCGGTCATCGAGGTCACCCCGAGCAGCCGCGAGGTCGTGCGGTACGCCGCGGCCACCGGCGACTTCTACGAAGTGCACTACGACGACGCGTTCGCGCGGGCGCGGGGTCTGCCGGGGACGATCACCCATGGCCTGCTCAAGCTCGCCTACCTGGCGCGTGCCGCCGTGCAGTGGGGCGGGCGCGGGACGTTCGTGCGGGAGCTGAGCGCCTCCTACCGGGGGATGGACCGGGTCGGCGCGCCGTTCCGCGTGCTCGCCCGGGCGGACGAGGGCGCCGGGGACGGGCCCTCGCGTCATCTCACGCTGTACGGCGTCTCCGCTGACGGCGTGGTCAGCACCGTCGGCCGTGCGGAGATCGAGAGCAACGAGGGAGAGGATGGGCAGTGGCTGAGCGACTGACGGTACAGACGGTACGCGGCCCGGTCGCGGTGTCCGAACTCGGGCGCGTGCTGCCGCACGAGCACGTGGCGTGCGACCTGTTCCGGGTGGCACGGCAGATGGGTCTCGCCGCGCTGAACGACCCGGACGAGGCGGTCCGGGACTTGAAGGTCTTCAAGGAACTCGGCGGCGGCTCCATCGTGGAGGCGACCAGCGGCGGGCTCGGCCGTAAGCCCGGCGTGCTCCGGTCGGTGTCCGAACGCTCCGACGTGCACGTCGTGATGGGCTGCGGGTGGTACCGGGAGCCCTACTACGAAGAGGACATGAACAAGTTGAGCACGGCCGCGCTGACCGAGCGGCTGCTGATCGACATCTTCGAGGGCGAGGACGGCGTGCGGCCGGGAGTGATCGGCGAGATCGGCGCCGACCGTGAGTGGGTGTCCGGGGTCGAGGAGCGGGTGTTGCGCGCCGCCGCCCGCGCCCAGCGGGAGAGCGGGCTCGGGCTGATCCTGCACGCGGTCAAGAGCGAGGTCGGCGCCTGGCAGCTCGACGTGCTCGAAGACGAGGGCTGCGACCTGAGCCGGGTCGCGGTCGGCCACTGCGACACCTATCCGGACGTCGACTACCACGAGCGGCTGGCCCAGCGCGGCGCGATGGTGATGTACGACGGCAACGGCCCGGGTGACCCGCTGCTCCAAGAGCAGCGGATCGCGAACGCGGTCGAGCTGATCCGCCGCGGATGGGCCAAGAGCCTGCTGCTGTCCCACGACGTCTGCGTACTGGGCATGCGCGAGCGCCGTGGTGGGCCGGGCTATTCGTACGTGCTGCGGCAGGTCGGTCCCGACCTGATCGCGGCCGGGGTTCCCGAGGACGTCGTGGAGACGATCTTCCGCGAGAACCCGCTGCAACTGCTCGCCGGGCACCGTCCTGACGGCAACTGAGGAACGCCTTTTCTCCCGGCTCGAACGTTCGGGGACGACCGCTGCCGGATCCATTGGCGTCTGTTCTGTCAAGTTCCGAGAAAGTGTGAGAAAGCGATGAACGACAGAATCGGTCGGACCATCAATCGACGTAACATGCTCGCCGGGGCGGCGGGAGCCGGCGTCGTCGCGCTCGTCCCTTCGGCCGCGTTCGCGGCGGAGGAGCGGGCGGGCGGCCGGAAGCCGGGCGGGCGCGAGAACGTGCTGCCCGCGCAGAAGTCGTGGGGCCCGGTGCCCGCGATGACCGGCAAGAAGGTGGTGCAGATCCCCGACGTGCGGCTGGCGGTCTGGGACACCGGCGGCGAGGGCCCGGCCGTGGTGTTCATGCACCCGCACACCGGGCACGGCGGCTCGTGGGGCTACCAGCAGGCCGCGTTCGCCGCCGCGGGCTACCGGGTGATCAGCTACTCACGGCGCGGATACCACGGGTCGGAGGCCGGGCCCGCGGAGCGGCCCGGCACGATCGTCGGGGACCTGGTGGCGCTGATGGACAAGCTCGGCGTTGGAAAGTTCCACCTGGTCGGCCTGGCCGCGGGCGGGTTCGCGGCGTTCGACGCCGGCCTGTCGGTCCCGGGCCGGCTGCTGAGCTGCACGGTGGGCTCGACGCTGGCGGGGATCCAGGAGCCGTCGTGGAGCCAGGCCACCACGGAGCTTCTGCCGGAGGGCTGGTTCAACCTGCCCGAGGCGTTCCGTGAGCTGAGCCCGTCCTACCGGGCCGCGAAGCCGCAGGCGATGGCGACGTGGATCGAGCACACGGAGCTGCCGGTCACGACCGTGCAGCAGCCCCCGCAGAACAAGCTGCTGTGGCCGGCGATCGAGTCGATCAGGACGCCGATGCTCCTCCTCACCGGCGACTGTGACCTCTACTTCCCGCCGACGCGCCTGCGCGAGCTGGCGAGCCACGTCCGGAACGCCGAGCTGGCGATCTTCAATGAGACGGGGCACGCCCCGCACTGGGAGTCCTACCGCGCGTTCAACGAGACGGTGCTGAAGTTCATCAGAAAGCACCGGCGGTAGGCCATGGGAGCGGCAGGCACCGGGGCAGAAGAGCCCGTGGATCTGAGCATCGCGGGTCACATCGCGACCGTGACGCTCGACCGGCCCGACGTGCTCAACGCGGTCAACACGCCGATGTACCGGTGCCTGCTCGCGGTCTTCGCGAAGATCGAGGATGCGGCGGACGTCCGGTGCGTCGTGGTGCGCGGGCGGGGCAGAGCCTTCAGCGTCGGCGCGGATCGGACCGAACGCGCCACGATGACGGACGACGAACTGCGGCGCAGGCGCAGGCTCGTGCCCCGGGTGTTCTCGGCGATGTACCACTGCTCGCGCCCGGTGATCGCACAGGTGCACGGCTACGCGCTGGGCGGTGGTCTCGAACTGGCGCTCAGCTGCGACATCGTGGTCGCCACGCAGGACGCCGTCATGGGGCTCGTCGAGACGACCCTCGGCACCATGCCGGCGGGCGGCGGCACGCAACTGCTCCCGCGGCTCGTGGGCCTCTCCAGGGCGAAGGAACTGATCTTCACCGGCCGCCGGTTCACCGGCGCCGAGGCCCGGCAGTGGGGGCTGGTGAACAACGCGGTGCCCGCCGCCGACCTCGATGCCTCGGTGGGCGCGCTCGCCGCCGAGATCAGCGCGGCGGCACCGCTGGCGGTCGCGCAGGCCAAGCGCGCCATCGACCTGTCCACCCGGCTTGAGATCGATAGCGGGGTCGAACTGGAGGCCGAGCTTTACAACCGGCTCCTCACGAGCACGGACCGGCTCGAAGGGCTGGCCGCGGCGCGCGAGGGCCGGTCTGCGCGCTTCCGCGGGCAATGACCAGGCCAGAGACGAAAGGAATGCACGGTGATCGAAAGACTGGGATGCGCCATCGGCGGGCTCTCCGACCCTGAACACCCGGGGGACGTCGCCGCGACGGTGCGGGCGATCGAGGATGCGGGGTATGAGTCGGCGTGGTCCTATGAGGCGTTCGGCGCTGACTGCTTCACGCCGCTGGCCTGGTGGGGCTCGCATACGCGCACGATGCGGCTCGGCACCGACATCGCCCAGATGGCGGCGCGCCCCCCGACAGGGATGGCGATGGCCGCGATGAGCCTCGACCAACTGTCCGAAGGGCGGGCCGTGATCGGGCTCGGGCTCTCCGGCCCGCAGGTCGTCGAAGGGTGGTACGGGATGCCCTTTGAACGCCCGCTCGGCTGGACCCGGGAGTACGTCGCGATCATGCGCGCGACCATCGCCGGGGAGCGCGTCGCCTATGAGGGCAAGACGTATCGGCTTCCGGCGGAGGGCGGATCGGGGCTGGGCCGCCCGATCCGCTCCACGCTGCGTGGCGGCCGTACCGACATCCCGATCTACCTGGGCGCGGAGGGGCCGAAGAACATCTCGCTGGCGGCCGAGATCGCCGACGGCTGGCTGCCGACGAACTTCTCGCCCAGCGCGGACGAGTGGTACCGGGAGCGGCTGGAGCTGGGCTTCGCCAGCAGGCCCGGCGGGCGCCCGGAGGACTTCGAGATCGCGCCCGCGGTGTCGGTGGCCTTCGGCCCGGACCTGGAGTCCGCCGCCGACCGGATTCGTCCGTTCATCGCCTACCAGGTGGGGGCGAACGGGGCGAAGAACATGAACTTCCACCTGAACGCCTACACGCGGCTCGGGTTCGAGGATGCCTGCCGGGAGATCCAGGCCAAGTTCCTCGAACGGGACCGCGAAGGCATGGTGGCCGCGGTGCCGACCGAGATGATCGAGGCGGTCGCGCTGGTCGGGCCGCCGGAGAAGATCCGGGCCGACCTGGAGACGAAGTGGAACAAGTGCGTCGCGACGAGCCTGATCGCCCGGGCGCGCTTCGACGACCTGCTCCAACTGGCCGAGGTGTTCCGCACGACCACGGGCGCCGCGCAACGGCAGCCCGCCTGATTGGAAAAGACCGGTTCGGTCGATGAGGAGTTCGCGAATGGTGACTAGGTACGAGCACTGGATCAACGGCGAGCCGGCGCCCTCGGCGGGTGACGAATGGCTCACGTCGACCAAGCCCGGTACGGACGAGGTCGTGTGCGAGATCCCGTCGGGTGTCCGGGAGGACGCCGACCGGGCGGTGGCCGCCGCGAACGCCGCCTTCGCCGGGTGGGCGGCGGCGAAGCCGATCCGCCGCGGCCGGGTCCTGATGGCCATCGCGGCCGGGTTGCGGCGCGAGCGGCAGCGGCTCGCCGAGCTGGAGGCCGCCGAGACCGGCAAGCCGCTGCGGCAGGCGGACGTCGAGATCAGGGGCGCTGCGGCGTTCTTCGAGTTCTACGCGGGCCTGGTCAACGTGCCGGCGGGGGAGATCCTCGATCTCGGCGACGGCTACCACGGATACACGCGGCACGAGCCGTTCGGCGTGGTCGGCGTCATCACCCCGTGGAACGTCCCGCTCAACCAGGCGGCCAGGGCGGTGGCACCGGCGCTGGCGGTCGGCAACGCCGTGGTCTGCAAGCCGTCGGAGTTCACCTCGGCGACCACGCTGGAGCTGGGGCGGATCGCCGCCGAGGCCGGGCTGCCGCCGGGGGTGCTCAATGTGGTGACCGGCGTGGGCGACGTCGTGGGCAGCGCGATCGTCGAGCACCCGCATGTCCGGAAGGTCGCGTTCACCGGTTCGGTGCGCGCCGGCCGCCTGGTCGGCCGGGCCGCCGCTGACAAGATCATCCCTATCACGCTCGAACTGGGCGGGAAGTCGCCGAACATCGTGTTCGCCGACGCCGACCTCGACGCCGCCGTGGACGGCGCGACGAGGGCGTTCGTCGGGAACGCCGGGCAGGTCTGCTCCAACGGCACCCGTCTGCTGCTGGCCCGCGAGATCCACGACGCGTTCGTGGCGCGGCTGGTCGAACGGGTGCGGGCGGTGAAACCGGGCGAGGACTACGGGTCGCAGACGACGAAGGCCCAGTTCGAGAAGGTGTTGTCCTACTTTGACGTAGCCCGCCAGGAGGGCGCCACGCTGGTCACGGGCGGGCGGTCCGTCGGCGAGGGGTGGTTGATCGAACCGACGATCTACACCGGGGTGACCAACGAGATGCGGATCGCCCGCGAGGAGATCTTCGGCCCGGTCCTGGCGGTCATCCCGTTCGACGACGAGGACGACGCCGTCGCCAAGGCCAACGACTCCGAGTACGGTCTCGCGGCGGGCCTCTGGACGGCGGATCTCGGCCGGGCCCACCGCGTCGCAGCCGCCCTCCAGGTGGGGCAGGTCTTCGTCAACGAGTGGACGGCCGGGCTGATCGAGGGCCCGTTCGGCGGCTACAAGAACAGCGGTCACGGCCGGGAGAAGGGTGTCGAGGCGCTACGGCACTACACCCAGTCGAAGTTCGTGTCGGTCCGGATCGGGAAGAGCGTGAGTGGCGGGTAGGCGCGGCCACCACTCGTGACACGCACGACCGGCCGGGCCGGCACCCTCCGGTGAACGAGGGCAGGCGGCGGGGCTTCGCGAATGCCGGGGCCCCGCCCGGCCTGACGTGGGCCCTAGATCGAGGTCGAAGACGAGCGCTTCCGGGACCCGCGCGCCGACCGGGACGCCCCGCGCCGGCCCGCCGCCAACTGGGTGATCGACGGCGTGTCGCTGTCGGTCGCCGGCATCAGTGCCTGGACCTTCGCGGTCGAATGCACCTTGTGGGCCTGCATCGCGTTGTACGCCGCCTGCGGGTCGCCGGCGGCGATCGCCTCGGCGACCGCGCGGTGTCCCGCCGCGGATTCGGCGAGAGCGCCGGGCCGGCTGAGGTTGCGAAAGCGCAGCAGGCGCACGCGGCCGTCGAGAACGCCCAGCGCGTCGCGTAATCCGCCGCTCCCGGCCATCGTCAGCATCTGCTCGTGCCTTTCCTCGATCATGCGGACATACGCGGGGATGTCCTCGGCCTCGGCCGCCTGCTCCAGATCGGTCACCGACCGCAGCAGAGCGCTCCGCTGCTCCTCGGTCCCGCGTACGGCGGCCCACGCGGCCATCATGGGTTCCAGCGCGGTCTTGATCTCGTAGATGTCCGTGATCTCCTGCGGGCTGATCTCCCGGACGAAGACGCCGACGCGCGGGGTGATGGTGACCAGGCCCTCCACGCTCAACTGCTGTAGAGCGTCACGCACCGGTGTACGGGACACGCCGAACCGCTCGGCGAGCTCGTCGGTCGAGATCCGCTCGCCGGAGACCATCGTGCCGTCGTAGATCAGCGCGCGGATCGCCTCGGCGACCACATCCTTGGCCGAGAGAATCCGGACCTGTGGATCCAACGATTTCACCTACTCCATTAGCGCTGATGTGCAGAACCTCAAGGTGATCGTAGCCGCACGACAGGGTCGGCCGGTGGCGATCGGGTGGCATCATCAAACGACGCTGGGATGCTGATCCTTGACATGTAGTATATCAGCGCTCACACTTGAGTTCGTGCGCACTTCCCTGAGACTTCGTGTTCTTTCGGCGAAGGACGTCGTCATCGAAGAGATCCGCACGCTGATCTACAACGGCACGATCGTCTCCGGCGAACGGATTTCGACCGACGAACTCGCCGAGCGGTTCGGCGTGTCCCGTACACCGGTGCGTGACGCTCTACAGCAGTTGAGCGTAGAAGGTCTCGTCACCATCACCCCGCGCGTCGGCGTCTTCGTCCGGGAGATCAGCCCGCAGGAGATCACCGACGTTTACCAGATCAAGACCGCGCTGGAACCCATGATGGCCGCGTGGGCCGCCGTACGCGGGACCTCGGAACAACGTGCCGCGTTCCGCAGGACCTTCGACGAGCTGGAACGGCTGGCTTACTCCAACGACGTGAAGGAATATGTGCGAGCGCTGGAAGAACGCCGCGAGGCCCTGCTCACGATGGCCGGGAGCGAGGGGTTGCGGGACTCGTTCGCGGTGCTCGACGGGCGGGTGCGCCTGCTGCGGTTCCGCAACCTCAGCCAGCCCGGCAGGCTCACCGAGTCCGCGGCTCAGCATCGTTCCATCGCGGAGGCGATCGAGGCCGGTGACCCTGAAGCGGCCTATATCGCCATGCGGAACCACATACTGGACGCCACCGCGCGGGTGCGCCTTCTCATGGTGACGGCGCAGTCGAACGGCGACCCGGTGCGCGCCGCCTACTCAAACTTGCCAAAACGCACGGAAGGTGACAGATGATCAACAAGGTCGTGGAGTCGGCGGCCAAGGCCGTTGCCGACATTGAAAGCGGCGCAATGATCGCTTTCGGCGGCTTCGTCGGAGTACCCGGTGTCCCGAGCACTCTGATCAAGGCGATCGCCGAGCGCGGCCTGCGCGACCTGACGATCATCGCCTGCGAGTCCGGCCGAGGCCGCGCCGGCGCGCAGTCGTACGGCGTCAGGGGCGGCGACCAGCCGTACATCCCGGAGCCCGAGGACGGCGTCTACCCCGTCGGGTACCTCGCCGAGCTGGGCCAGGTGCGCAAGGCGATCACCACGTTCTCCTCGCTCAACAGCCCCAACTTCGACGGGCCGTTGGAGGCGGGCGTCCGGCGGGGCGATGTGGAGATCGAGCTGATCGGGCAGGGCAGCCTGTGCGAGCGGCTGCGCTGCGGGCGCGCGGGTCTCGGCGGCGTCTACACTCCGGTCGGCGCGGGCACGAAGATCGGCGCGGGCAAGGACATCCGTCATTTCGACGGCGTGCCGCACGTTCTTGAGACGGCGCTCCACCCCGATTTCGCCATCATCTCCGCATACCAGGCCGACCGGTTCGGCAACCTCATCTACCGGCACGGCGCTCGGACGACGAACCCCGTCGTGGCCGGCAGCGGCAAGGTGACGATCGCGGAGGTCGAGGAGGTCGTCGACTACCTGGACCCGCAGCACATCGTCACCCCCAGTCCGTACGTGGACCGGATCGTACTGAGCGACAGGCGCCTCATGGTGCGGTGATCAGCGGTCCAGCAAGTTCCAAGACCGAGGCGGTCGGGCAGCCTCGGGTGAATCCATCCTCGGGAAAGGAGTTCGGGGGACACTGAGCCCGAACCCCCGGCCAGGCTATGACGCCAGCTCGACACCCCTCCGCGCCATCCCTGTCCAGGGTCGGAATCGCGCGACGCATCTCACAGGACTTCCGTGAGGGAGACGTCATCAACCTGGGCGTCGGCGTGCCCATGCTGTGCAGCCTCTTCATCGAAGATGAGGACATCCTGCTGCACAGCGAGCACGGCGTCCTCGGGCACGGCAGGCAGGCCCGTACCCAGGACGAGGTCGATCCGTCGCTGGCCACGGCGGGCCGGCAGCCGATCATCCCCCGGCCCGGGATGGTCGTCATGGATCACGCGGAGTCCTTCGCCCTGATCCGGGGCGGCCACCTCGACGCGACGATCCTCGGGGCGTTCCAGGTGAGCGCGCAGGGCGACCTCGCCAACTTCTGGCTGCCCGGGGCGGTGGCGGGCGCGATCGGCGGTGCCCAGGACCTCGCGTTCTGCGCCCGGCGGGTGATCGTCGCCATGCAGTTGCTGCCGCGTCCGCGGCGGTTCGTCAATCGGCTCGACCTGGAGATGACCGCGCCGCGGTGCGTCGACCGGCTGGTCACCGACATCGGCGTGATCGACCTTGTGGACGGCAGGGCGATCGTACGTGAGCTGGTGCCCGGCTGGAGCCTCGAAGACGCCCAGCGGCTCACCGAGGTGGAACTCGTGGCCGCGCCGGAGGGCATCGCCGAGGTGACGCTCAAGAGCGACAGGGACGACCTGTGGAACGCGGCGTAGCGGGCGCCCGGGCCGTCGAGACCGTGTGCGGCCCGGTCCCGGCGTCGGAACTCGGACGGATCCTGCCGCACGAACACGTGGTCTGCGACCTCATCAAGGACCGGCCGCGGCCCGATCCCACCCTGGACGAGTCCGAGGACGCCGTGGCCGACCTCAAGGAGTTCAAGGCGGCGGGCGGCAGCACGATCATCGACTGCACGAACAACGGCCTGGGGAGGAACCCGGGTCTGCTGCGTTCGGTGTCGGAGCAGACCGGCCTGCACATCGTGATGGGCTGCGGCTGGTACCGGGAGTCCTTCTACGAGGAGGACATGAACAAGGTCAGCGTCGCGGAGCTGACCGAGATCCTGCTCCAGGACATCAGGACCGGGGTGCACGGCATCCGGCCGGGCGTGATCGGGGAGATCGGGGCCGACCACGGCTACCTGTCCGCGGCCGAGGAGCGGGTGCTGCGCGCCGCGGCCAGGGCCCAGAAGGAGACCGGACTCGGGCTCGTTCTGCACGCGGTGAAGAGCGACGTCGGGAGGTGGCAGCTCGACGTGCTCGAAGAAGAGGGCTGCGACCTGCGGCGGGTCGCCGTGGCCCACTGCGACATGTACCCCTACCTGGACTACCACGAGCTGCTCGCGAAGCGCGGCGCGCTGGTGAGCTACGACCGCAACGGCCCCCGCAACCCCCACCAGCAGGAACGGCGAATCCGCAACATGGTGGAGTTCATCCGCCGGGGCTGGGCGTCGCACCTGCTGATCTCCCATGACGTGTGCATTCCGGGGGATCGCGCGAGTGCGGGCGGGCCCGGCTACGCGTACGTGCTGAACCAGGTCGTGCCCGACCTGCGGGAGGCCGGAGTTCCCGGTGAAGTCATCGAATCCATCATGGTGGACAATCCCGTGCGCCTTCTCGTCGGCTCCTGAGTGCGCCGATCCATCCGATTTCCCGATTCCAGCCATGTTTCATCGACGTCAGGAGAAAAGCGAGTGGCTGACAACGCCGAGGTGCTGCTGTGCCGGACCGACGGCCGGGTGCGCGTCATCACCCTCAACCGCCCCCGGGTCCGCAACGCGCTGAACAGCGAGCTGATGCGGCGCTTCCACCAGGCGGTGGACGACGCCGTCGCCGACCCGGACGTGGGCGCGATCGTCATCACCGGCAGCGGCCCCGCGTTCTCGTCGGGCCAAGACCTCAAGGATGCCGGGTCGGGCCCCCGGCCGGACGACCTGTGGGGCCGGTACGTGGAGACGATCGACCACGACCGGATCTACGAGCGGTTGTCGCGGGTGCCGAAGCCGGTGATCGCCGCGGTCAACGGGTTCGCCGTGGGCGGCGGTTGCGCGCTCGCGGTGTCGTGTGACGTCGTCATCGCGGCCGACACGGCGCGGTTCGGCTATCCCGAGACCAACCACGGGATCGCCGCGGTCACGGTGGCGGTCGGCCTGAGCCGCGTGGTCGGGCGCCTCCAGGCCCTCGACCTGCTGCTGTCCGGCCGGTTCATCGACGCGGCCGAGGCCCACGCGATGGGCATGGTCACCAGGATCGTGCCCGCCGACGACCTGATGACCGAGGCGGTCGGCTACGCGCAGGTCGTGGCGGAGAAGTCGCCTACCGCGATCCGCCTCACCAAGCGGATCTTCCGGGCCGTCCAGGAGCTGGACCAGGACCACGCCTTCGAGTACGCCCGCGATATCAGCCTGATGACCCGCGAGGCGATGTTCGCCGCCCGCGGGGCGACGGCGACGCCGGCAGGTCACAAGACGGAATAACCATTGCATATGTGATATTTCAGGTGTAACATCCAAAGATATTTCGCAAGAGAAATCAGCGCAGTGCGGTTTCCATCACTCGGGGGGCGGGATCGCCGCCGTCTCGGCACGACCCGTATTGGCAATTCTTTGAACTTTTCGGACATCGGGTCAGTGCCCGGGACATGGGAGCGAACGATGAAGATATGCGGGGTTCGGACCCGCGTGGTTGCCCCTGCCGCGCTGGTCGTGGTACTGGCGGCCACCGGCTGTGGCAGCGGTGGCGGCAGCGGCGGCGGTTCGGCGACATCCGAGCGGCCGACCATCCGATGGGGCGTGGCCACCGAGGGCATCACGTCGATGGACCCGGTCCGCGCCGTACAGCCGACCGACCGCTCGCTGTCGATGATGTTGTTCGATGGCCTCGTCCGGTACGTGCCCAACAACGCGACGGCGCCGTTCGAGCCGGGCATCGCCAAGGAGATCCCAAAGCCCGCGACGGAGGGCGGCAAGCAGGTCTGGACGATCGCGCTCCGGCCGGGCGTGAAGTGCCCCGCCGGCCAGAAGACCCCGGCGTACGACCTGACGTCCGACGACGTGGTGTTCTCGCTGAAGCGGGCGGCCGACCCCGACAAGTCGACCTTCGCCTCGGTGTTCGGCGCCTATGACAAGGTCGAGGCGGTGGACCCCGCCACCGTAAAGGTGACGATGAAGCACCCGGTGTCGCCCATCGCGTTCCTGCCGACGATCTCGAACTGGCAGGGCGGGCTCGTGGTGTGCAAGAAGGCCGCGGAAGCCGAGGGCGAGGACTTCGGCAAGCACCCGGTGGGACCGGGTCCGTTCAAGTTCGAGAAGTGGACCCCGGGCCAGCGCATCACGCTGACGGCGAACGACGACTACTACCTGGGCAAGCCGCTGGCCGCCGGGTGGGAGATCCGGTTCATGTCGGACGACACGGCCCGGCAGGCCGCCCTGTTCGGTGGCGACCTCGACGTCGCGGCGCCCACCGCGACCGGCGACAAGGGCCTTGAGGTCATCGACTCCCGGCCGGGGTTCAAGGTCGTCGAGACGCCGCTCTTCGGCACCTGGTACCTGCTGTTCAACGCGAAGACCGGCCCGACCGCCAAGCCGGAGGTGCGCAAGGCGCTGGCGTACGCGGTGAACCGCGCCGACTACGTGGCCTCGGCCGGGAAGCGGACGTCGAAGCCGACGTTCAGCGTGTGGGGGGACCACCTACCGGGCGGGATTCCCGACGCGCACGTGCAGGAGGCCGGCCTGACGTACGACTTCGACGTGGCGAAGGCGCGTCAGATGCTCGCGGACGCGGGATATCCCAATGGCTTCGACGTCACCATCACCACGCCCAGCAACGCGACCTCCTCCCAGATCCTTCAGGCCCAGCTGAAGGAGATCGGCGTCAACGTCAAGATCAAGAGTGTGGACGTGCCCACCTGGCAGACGGCGATGATGACCGGCCAGGAGCCACTCATGCTCACTCTGATCTCCTACCGGCCCACGCCGCAGATCCCGTACACGGACTTCTTCTACGGACCCTCGTACGTACGGGGCGGCAAGCATCCGGTGCAGAACTTCGGCGGATATGACGGGGCCGACGACCTGATCGAGAAGGCGGCCGTGGCGTCCGACTCCAAGGAGCAGGCGCGGCTGTGGGAGCAGATCAACGACAAGATCCTCCAGGACGCCGCGGCGAAGCCGCTCTACGTGTCCTACCAGGCGTACGGCGCGGTCTGCGGGTTCACCATGGGCGGTGCCGAGCCGCCGGTCGCGATTCCGGGCAACTGGCAGCCGAGCTACCAGGCCACCATCAACGCCCAAGCGAAGGACTGCTGATCCCATGCTGTGCGGAAGAGAGGTGCTGTAATGGCCGAGGTCGAATTCCAGGTCGTGACCGATGGCGTCGGCGTGATCACGCTGAATCGGCCGGAGAAGCTCAACGCGTTCAACTTCGAGATGCACCGGCTGTTGGCGGAGGTGCTCACCGGCGAGGAGTTGCAGGACTGCCGCGCGGTCGTGCTGCGGGCCGAGGGCAGGGCGTTCTGCGGCGGCACCGACCTCAGCGAGCTGGGCAACCAGCTAGGTCAGAACCGGACGCCCTCGTTCGAGGTGTCCACCGGCACCGAGATGTCGCACAACTTCCGGTACGCCCGGCCCGTGATCATCGCGGCGGTGCAGGGCTACGCACTGGGTCTTGGGACGCTGCTCGTGAACCTCACCGACCTCGTGATCGCGAGCGAGGACGCCGTGTTCGGGCACCCGGAGGTCACGCACGGCCTCGTCCAGGGCAACGGCATCCCGCGGCTGCGTGAGGTCGTCGGCACCCGGGCGGCGATGTCGATGCTCGTCACCGGCAGGCGCGTGCCGGCGGACGAGGCCCTGCGGATCGGCATCGTGAACGAGGTCGTGCCCGCCGAGCGGCTCGGGGATCGAGCCATGGAGGTGGCGGAGCAGATCGCGGCGAACCAGACCTACGCCGTGCACATGGCGAAGAGGTTCTTCTACGAGTCCGCCGACATCCCCTACGGCACCGCCGTCCAGGCGGGCTACCGGGTCATGCGCACCGCGCAACTGGCGAGGCGGGAGAACGGGGCGAACTTCCAATGGTGACCACGCCCCGGGTGGTGGTCGGGCCGGAAGGAGTACCAAGTGATCGATAAGCTCGCCTGCTCGATCTACACGCTTGGTGCCGAGGCCGCCGAGGTCGCCGAGGCCGCGGGTTACGAGTCGGGGTGGACGTCGGAGTCGTACGGCACCGACTCCTTCACCCCCCTGGCCTGGTGGGGCGCCAAGACCCGGACGATGCGCCTGGGCACGAGCGTCGCGCAGATGGCGGCCCGTGCCCCGACCGCGACCGCGATGGCCGCCATGACGCTGGACCGGCTCTCCGGCGGGCGCGTGGTCGTCGGTCTGGGGTTGTCCGGTCCGCAGGTGGTCGAGGGGTGGTACGGGATGCCCTTTGAACGGCCGTTGCAGTGGACCCGCGAGTACGTCAAGATCATGCGCGACACGTTCGCACGGGAGCGGGTCGCCCACGACGGCGAGATCTACAAGCTCCCGGTGTCCGGCGGAACCGGGTTGGGGCGCTCGATCCGCCCGGGCATCCGGGACGCCCGCACCGACATCCCCATCTACCTGGGTGCGGAGGGGCCGAAGAACATCTCGCTGGCCGCCGAGATCGCCGACGGCTGGCTGCCGACGAACTTCTCCCCGGAGTTCGACGACTGGTACCGGGAACGGCTCGAAATCGGTTTCGCCCGCCGTCCCGGCGGACGCCCGGAGAACTTCGAGGTGGCTCCCGGCGTGATGGTCGCGTTCGGGCCGGACGTGGAGACGGCCGCCGACCAGCTCCGGCCGGGCGTCGCCTTCCAGATCGCGGCCAACGGCGCGGAAGGCATGAACTTCCACCTCAACTCCATCGCCCGGCTCGGCTTCGAGGAGCAGTGCAAGGAGATCGTCGAACGGTTCAAGGCCCGTGACCGCGAGGGCATGGCGGCTGCCGTGCCCACGGAGATGGTCGAGGCGATCGCACTGGTCGGCCCGCCTGAGAAGGTCCAGCGGGACCTTGAGACGCGGTGGCACAACTGCGTCGCCACGACGCTCATCGCGCGGACCTCCGTGGAGAGCCTTCCCATGCTCGCCGACGTGTTCGCGGCATCGCGAGCCGCCCGCGGCGCACCCGTGGCCTCACGAACGGAGAACGGCTGATGCGCTACTTCGTCAGGCTGTTCGGGCGGCTGCTGCTGACCTTGGCGGTGGTCTCCACCGGTGTCTTCTTCCTGATCCGGCTCACCCCCGGCGGTCCCGCCGTGGCCATGCTGGGCCAGGACGCGTCCCCGGACACGGTGGCGCGGCTCAACGAGAAGCTCGGGCTCACCGACCCGGTGCTGGTGCAGTTCTGGAGGTTCCTGACGCAGGTCGTCCAGGGCGACCTCGGCGAGTCGCTCACCAACGGCCAGTCGGTGGGCGGGATGATCCTGGATGTGCTCCCGCACACGCTCGAACTCGCCGTGGCGGGGCTCATCCTCGGCAAGCTCGGCGGGATCACCCTCGGCATCGTGGAAGCGGTGTGGAAGGACAGGTCCCCCGACGTCGTCGGGCGGATCATGGCGCTGGTCGGGCTGTCCTTCCCGAGCTTCTTCGTCGCCGTGCTGCTGATCTTGTTCATCGCGCTGCCGCTCGGTCTGCCGACCAACGGGGTCGCCCCCTTCACCGACCTGGGCGCGAACCTGCAACGCATCCTGCTGCCCGCGCTGGCCATGGGGATCGTGAGCACCGCCTTCACCTCGCGGGTCACCCGCTCGCTCATGGTCGAGATCATCGGGGAGAACCACGTCCGCACGGCGCGGGCGAAAGGGGTGCGAGAGGGCCGCGTCCTGGTGCGCCACGTGCTCCAGCCGGGTTCGCTGCCGCTCGTCCCGATCGCCGGCCTGTCGTTCATCACCCTGGTAGGGGACGCGGTGCTCATCGAAACGGTGTTCGCCCGCCCTGGGCTGGGCAGCCTGATGGTCCAGGCCATGCAGGCACGTGACTACACGACCGTACAGGGCTGCATCATCGTGATCACCACGGTGATCGTCCTCGTGAACGCGGCCGTCGACGCGCTCTACCACGTCCTCGACCCCCGAACCAAGACGGCGTGAGGTCCTCAATGGATCCGATCGGCCTCCGGCCACTCTGTATCCACAGCCCCCGGCGCCCGAGTGACGCCGAGACGACACGAATGCCGGTGCGAGCATGACGACGAACGACTCGGGAGCGGTGGTGACCGCTGACGTCCCCCCGCCGAACAAGGGTGACTCACGAAATGTCGCGAAGCCCCGGAGGCGGGGACCGCGCCGGCTCAGTCCGCTGCTGATCATCGGCGGGCTGATAATCGCGTTTCTGGTCTTCGTCGCGCTCTTTCCGACCCTGTTCACCTCGCAGGACCCGGCGCAGCAGGATCTGACGGCCCAGTTGGAGCCGCCGAGTGCCGAACACTGGCTCGGCCGCGACCAGTTGGGCCGGGACATCTACGCGCGGCTGATCCACGGCGCGCAAACCTCGATGCTCATCGGGGTGTCGTCGGTGCTGCTGGGGATGGCCCTGGGCATTCCGGTCGGGATGATCGCCGGCTACTTCCGTGGGAAGACCGAGCGCGGGATCTTGTGGGTCATCGACGTGCTGATGGCATTCCCGGGGCTCATCCTCGCCCTGCTCTTCGTCGCCCTGTTCGGGCAGAGTACCTGGAACATCACACTGGCGATCGTGATCGGTATCGTCCCGGTGTTCGCACGGATCGCGCACGGTCCCGCCCTGGCGTTCCGGGAGCGGGAGTTCGTGAAGAGCAGCCTCGTGTTCGGCGCGCGGGCGCCGTGGATCCTTTACAAGCACATCTGGCCCAACCTGCGCAGCGAGATGGTGGTCATCGGCAGCATGACCGCGGCCGTGACGATCCGGATCGAGGCGGGCTTGAGCTTCCTCGGCCTCGGCCTGCCGCCGCCCACGTCGACGTGGGGTGGAATGCTCCGTGACGGCACCACCTACCTGCAGACGGACCCGTTGTTCTCACTGCTGCCCGGATTGGCGATCTTCGCCGCCTCCCTGGGCTTCAACCTCCTCGGTGACGGACTGCGGGATGCCCTGGATCCCCGGACCGCGAACAACTGACCCGCCGGAGACCGGCCGACCCGAAGGAGAGTCCATGACCGGCGTGACCGAGCCCGAAATCCACGAACGCCCGCAGACCCCGGCGTCGGACGGATGCCTGTCCGTGCGGAACCTGACGACGGAGTTCACCACCACGCGCGGGACCGTGGCGGCGGTGACCGATGTGAGCTTCGATTTGCGTGCCGGGGAGACACTGGGGATCGTCGGCGAGTCCGGGTCGGGCAAGAGCGTGACCGCGATGTCGGTCCTCGGGCTGATCCCGCGGCCCCCGGGCAAGGTCGTGTCCGGCGAGATCTGGGTGGACGGGAAGAACCTGCTGGCGCTCGATCGCCGCAGCCTGCGGGCGGCGAGCGGGTCGGACGTGGCGATGATCTTCCAGGACCCGATGACCTCGCTCAACCCCGTCCACCGGATCGGAGCGCAGATCGCCGAGGGGATCTTGACCCATCGGCGCAGGCCGTCGAAGGCCGACAAGGAGGCGGCCCGGCGGCGGGCCATCGAACTGCTCGCGGCCGTCGGGGTACCGGCGCCGGAGCGGCGCGCCCGGCAGTATCCGCACGAGCTGTCCGGCGGCATGCGGCAGCGCGTGAT
Organism: Spongiactinospora sp. 9N601; assembly: GCF_044326295.1. Taxonomy (NCBI): domain Bacteria; kingdom Bacillati; phylum Actinomycetota; class Actinomycetes; order Streptosporangiales; family Streptosporangiaceae; genus Spongiactinospora; species Spongiactinospora sp. 9N601. The sequence continues at coordinate 113,243 of NZ_JBIRBB010000005.1, read as the reverse complement.
GATCGCCATGGCCATGAGCTGCGACCCGAAGGTGCTCATCGCCGACGAGCCGACCACCGCGCTCGACGCCACCATCCAGGCGCAGATCATGCGGCTGCTACGCGAGGTGCAGCAGCGCACCAACGTCGGGATCGTGCTGATCACTCACGACATCGGCCTGGTGGCGCAGAACGTCGACCGCGTCATGGTCATGTACGCCGGGCGGGTGGTCGAGATGGGCACCGTCGAGGAGGTGCTCGGAAACCCCAAGCACCCCTACACCGTCGGCCTGCTCCAGTGCACGCCGAGCCGGCTGCCGTCGGACTCCGTCCGGCGGCGGCTCACGCCGATCCCCGGGCTTCCGCCCAACCCGACGGACCTGCCCCCCGGATGCTCCTTCGCGCCCAGGTGCGGCCTGCGCGGCGACCGGGAGCGGTGTCTCCTGGAACAGCCGGAGTTGCGCCCGGCGCCGACGGACGACCATCGGTCCGCATGCCACTTCCTTGAAGAGGTCACTCCCTGAGCGTGCCCCTACGCTCGTGCTCGACGGTGAGGAGTCGGAGCTCATGTTGCACAGCGCACAGCCAGACGTGGTGGACCCCGCGGAGCCGGGCGGCGAGGAGCTGCTGCGGATCGAGGGACTTAAGATCCACTTTCCGCTCGGCAGGCGCAGACGCGGTCAGTACGCCGAGACGGTGTACGCCGTTGACGGAGTGGACTTCACGCTGAACAAGGGTGAGACCGTCGCGCTCGTCGGGGAGTCGGGGTGCGGCAAGTCGACCGTCGCGCGGTCCCTCGTCGGGCTGGTCCGCCCGACCGCCGGGTCCATCCGGTACAAGGGGATGGATCTGAGGACCGCGAGCCGGAGCCAGATGCGGATGCTGCGCCGGGAGATGCAGATCGTCTTCCAGGACCCGTTCGCCTCGGTCAACCCGCGGATGCGGGTGCGGGACATCATCGAGGAGCCCCTTCGCGTGCAGGGGATCGCCCGGGACAAGCACGTGGCCGAAGAGCTGCTGGAGATGGTCGGCCTCCAGCCGGTGTACGCGAACCGGTTCCCGCACGAGTTCTCCGGCGGGCAGATGCAGCGCATCGGCATCGCGCGCGCGCTCGCGCTGAAGCCGCAGGTGCTGGTGCTCGACGAGCCGATCTCCGCGCTCGACGTGTCGATCCAGGCCCAGATCATCAATCTGCTCATGGACCTACAGGATGAGCTGGGACTGTCCTACCTGCTCATCGCGCACGACGTGGCCGTGGTGCGCGCCGTCAGCCACCGCGTGCTGGTGATGTACCTGGGCCGGATCGTCGAGGCAGGCCCGGAGGTGCTGACCGAGCCCGGCCACCCGTACACGCAGGCGCTGCTGAGCGCCATCCCCTCGGCTGACGTCAGCTCCCGCGACACCAGGAAAGAGATCATCCTTGAGGGCGACGTGCCCAGCCCGACCGATCCGCCGAGCGGCTGCCGGTTCCGCACCCGGTGCTGGAAGGCCGTCGACAGGTGCGCGGAGGAGGAACCCGTGCTGCTCGACCGCACCGGGCTCGGCGTGCTCAACGCCTGCCACTTTCCCGTCGGCGACTAGAAAAGGACTTCCAACCCCGGGCGAGTAGGAGGGTGCGGTCGCCGCACCCTCCTACTCGCTTTTACACCACCGGACCTGCTGGGCGTACATGCCGAAGGCCCGGAAGCCGTACGGCTTCCGGGCCTTTCTACGCGCCAGAACCTAGTGGCGGTAGATGTGGTACACCTTCTGGAAGGTCTCGTGGACGGTCCAGGTGCCCCGCCAGCCGATGGGGAAGACCGCGCTCGACCCGGGCGTGAGCTTGACGGGCTCGCCGCCGTCCTCCTGCACGGTCATGCTGCCGGACAGCACGAAGACGGACTCCTCCCGGTTGTCGTACTCCCAACGGGACGACCCCGGCGCGCACTCCCAGTGGCCGATGATGAATTTCTTGTCCTCGCTCATGTGCAGGACGCGGTTGCGGGTGAGAATCTCGGCCGGCTCGATGGGCGTGGCGCTCGGCGGCACGAGTGGCCGCTGCTTGGCATCGCTCAAATCAAGCTCTGCGGGGCGAAAGTTCATCGTCATGGATCGCTCCTTACTCTCGTCTGAATCGCCGGGGCCGATGGTGACGGCGCTGTGTGAAGTCTTTATTTGAATTCTACCCTTGATATATTACATGTCAAATCTGGTGCACATTAGAGACGATGGCCGTGCTTATCCGTGTGCCCCGCCGGTCGGCGTGCTGACCGGCCGGCCGCTCCCGGCCTCCCGGGCGGTCGGGCGGGGGAGCGCGAGGACACGTTCGAGCCAGGAGTTGCGGGCGGCCTTCGACGCCCGGCTGACCGTGGTGTCGGGAGCCTGCTCCGTGAAGCCGTGGAACGCCCCCGCCCAGATGTGCAGCTCGGCCTGGCCGCCGACCGCCCAGACGCGTGTCGCGTAGTCGACGGCCTCGTCACGGAACACCTCGCAGGCGCCCGCGTCGATGTACATGGGCGGCAGACCGGACAGGTCGGTCGCCCGCGACGGCGCGGCGTACGGGGACACCTCCGGGCCGCCCGCGTCGTCACCCAGCAGGAAACGCCAGCCCCACAGGTTGCTGTTACGGTCCCACCAGCCGATCCCGTCGTACTGGTGACTCGACACCGTGCTGTTCCGGTCGTCGATCATCGGGCAGTACAGCCCCTGCCCGGCGATGGCGGGCCCACCCCGGTCGCGCGCCAGCAGCGACACGCCCGCGGTGAGGCCGCCGCCCGCGCTGCGCCCCATCACGACGATCCGTCCCGGGTCGAAGCCCAGCTCGCCGGCGTGCTCGGAGACCCAGACGAGGCCCGCGTAGCAGTCCTCGACCGGCGCGGGATGCGGGTGCTCGGGTGCGAGCCGGTACTCGACCGAGACCGCGACGAGCCCGTAGATGTCGACCAGCTCCACGAAGCTCTCCATGGACCAGAACCGGTTGCCCATGCACATCCCGCCGCCGTGGATGTTGTAGAGCGCGGCCGGAGTCCTGACCCCGCCCTTCGGGCGCAGGATGGAGATGGTGAGGTCGGGGGCTCCGGCCGGGCCCGGGATCACCCGGTCCTCGAACTCCACCGGCCGGCCGCCGAGGATCTCCTCGATGGGCTTGGTCATCAAGCCGCCGCCATCGCGCCGCTGACGTACGATCTCCGGACCGAGCGGCGTGCTCCCTCCTGGGTCGAGCGCCTGGTAGGCGGGCAGGAGATCGGGGTCGAACGGGACGGGTGTCACGGTCATCGGGTGGCTGCTCCTTCAGATCTCGGGCAGGGGGAACGGCCGCATCCGCGCAGTGGTGTGCCGTGGATACCAGGCGTGATGTACCAATCCGCCGGTCGTGCGGTGCGGGCGCCCCGGGCCGGACGGCGTGTGCCGTCCGGCCCGGGGAAAGCGGCTCTGACGCACCGGGTCTAACGCGCCGGGTCGAACTCGGCCGGATAGACCGTCGTGCCGATCAGCCTGCCGAACCCGTCGAGCGTGAAATGGGCGAGAACCTGCCGGGACTCATCGAGCCCGAACAGCACGCCCCGCGAACGGATGCTGCATATGTCGCGGTGATCGGCGACCGTCACCGCCGCGCAGGGGAGCGCCTTCTCCCGCCAGGCGAACAGGAAGATACCCGGGCGCAGTTCAAAGGCGGTGCACTCGTCGGTGTCCGCGAGCCCTTCCTCCGTACCGGCCAGGCACTGCCAGGCGTACTGCCGCGGCCCGAGGTAGATGTGCTCGTACACGCGGTCGTGGCCGTACTCCCACAGCACCCGGCGGCCGGTGAGCGCGGTGGACAGCGCGGGTGGCAGCATGGTCGACTCGATGCCCTCGATCCGTGCCGTCGCGAAGCGCTGCCGGACCCGAGGCCGGCCCGGTGAGGGGTCGCTGATCTGGGTGATCACCGACAGCGCGTGCCCGCTCGTGAAGTCGAGCACGAGGCTTACCGGCTCCGCCGGCGGCTGCATGTGGTGGAACTGCACGTAGAGGAGATCGTCCGCGATCCGGAACGCCTCATAGTGGCCCTCTCCGGAGGCCGAGACGTCGTCCTCGCGCCCCGGGCTGCGCGTCCACGTGACCGCGTCCGCGCCGAAACGATGCGTGATGCGGGTGCCGTGGTCGTCGTAGAGCACGACCACGCGACCGACGAGGGCGGACGGCGGATCGGTTCTGGTGAGGCCGATGTCCGCGGCCGTGAGAAGTCCGTGGATGGGTCGGATCGAGGCTTCGGAAAGATCGCTAATCATCGGATACCTCCGAGGAAACCCTCGACTTCAGCGAGGGAGGAATCAGATCTCCTGCGGAGCAGGGCAGGACTCGGCCGATCGCCGTTTTGGCGATCGCCTGCGCAAGGCGTGGTGTCCCTGCAACAGTCGGTGACATCCGCTGGGTGATAGCCGAGTCTGGTGGGTCTACCGCCGGGCCGGCGGGATGTGATGCCTGTGGAGGCCGTGTAAGACCGGTCACCGCTGTTCCCTTCGGGATCAGTGGGTGGGGGCTGTCGCCGGTGAAGCAGGAAGGTCCAGCTCGCGAGGGTTGGAATCCCTCTCGTTCATGAGGGGGAGGAGGTCAATGTTCTCCGGAAGACGAGGCGAGGGTAAGAGAGGAGGCCACAGATGCGGACGAGGCAGCACCTGTGGCTCCCGCCAAGTCGGCACCGGATCGGGCGATCGCCGCAGGTCCGGTGATCGACGATAGGCTCCGAAGCGCGCCGGGCGACCGCTAGCGAGCCGGGGGCAGCCGCGCACGGGCACCGATGTACTCCTCGACGATCCGCTCAACGATCTCGGCCGCGGGCAGCACCGAGTGAATGAGTCCGGCGGACTGGCCCGCTTCGGCCTTGCCCCAGGTGACGTCGCCGTGCAGGGCGGCGTCCCGCAGCGTCGCGGCCTGGAACGCCTTGCGGCGCACCTCGAGGTCCGCGTTGGACTCTTCGAGTTCGGTCATGCGGGCGGTGAACTCGTTCGCCAGCGCGCGGGTGACGCCGAGCCCGCGTCCGACGGCGCGGGTGCCGTCGACGGTCGCCGCGAGGACGGCGGCCTTGTAGTCGGGGTGGACGGTCGCCTCGTGGCTGGCGAGGAACCGGGTGCCGAACTGCGCGGCGCCCGCCCCGAGGGCGAGCATCGCGGCGAGGCCGGCGCCGTCGGCGACGCCGCCGGAGGCGATGACGGGGATGTCGGGGACCGCGGTGACGACGGCGCGCACGAGGACCTGCGTGGTGACCATGGCGGGTGGCGGGTGGCCGCCCGCTTCGGCGCCGACGACGACGAGCCCGTCGACGCCCGCCGCCGCGGCCTTGTGGGCGTGCTCGGTGCCGGCGACGACGTGCAGGCACATGGTGCCGACGTCGCGGAAGCGTTCCAGATAGCGCTGCGTCCCGCCCTGGGACGCGATCAGGATCGGCGGTCGGTGCCGGAGGAGGACGTCGATCGCCTCGTCGGCGCCCCGCCGGTAGAGGGGAAGGTTGACGGCCCACGGCCGGTCGGTCCCGGCGGCCATCTCGTCGAGGGTGCGCGTGAGGTCGGGGATCCGCATCGGGCCCGCGGCGACCACGCCGAGTCCACCGGCGCGGCTCACCGCGAGCGGCAGGGCGGAGCTGGAGGAGGCCCAGGACATGCCACCCTGAATGATCGGCAGGTCGATCCCGAGCAGGCGGGTGACCGAGGTGGGGATCACGCTCCCACCTCGCTGCGCTCCTGTTCGAGCAGCCCGCGTGCGTGGGCCGCGAGCTGGTTCTTCTGTACCTTCGAGCTGGCGGTCATCCCGATGTCCTCGAACCCGTCCACGATGCGGAGGTGGCGGGGGACCTTGAACCCGGCAAGGTGCGTGCGGGACCAGTCGAGCAATTCCTCCTCGGTGGCACCACCGGGCTCGGTGAGTACGACGAACGCGAACGGAACCTCGATCAACCGCTCGTCGGGGACCCCGACCACGGCGGCCTGACGGACGTGGGGATGGCGGTGCAGGGCATCCTCGATGTCGGCGGGTGCGACGTTCTCGCCACCGACTCTGATGATGTCCTTGGTGCGTCCGACGAAGTGCAGGCGCCCGGCCGCGTCGAGAATGCCGATGTCGCCGGTGAACAGCCATCCGTCCGCGTTGATGGTGGCCGCGGTCTGCTCGGCGTCGTCGAGGTAGCCCCGCATGACGTTCCAGCCGCGTACGAGGATCGAGCCCGCTTCGCCGGGGGCGCAGTCACGGCTGTCGTCGAGGGCGCGGATCCGGACCTCGACACCCGGTTGGATGCGCATCGCACCGGAGGCGCGTACGGCCTCCTCCTCCCACCAGGCGGACAACGCGACGTTGGGGGACGCCTCGGACAGGCCGTAGGCGGCGACGCACTCGGTGGCGCCGAGTTCGTCGATCACGCGTCGGATCACGGTGGGGGTCGCCGCGACCCAGGCGCCCCGCAGGTACAGCGTCCGCCGGGCGCGGTCGGGGTGGTTGAGCAGCATCAGCGCGATGGTGTCGTTGCCGGAGAAGTGCGTGCACTTTTCCGCCTCGAACAGGCGCAGCGCCTCGGCGGGCTCGAAGCGGGGCATGGTCACCAGTGTGGTGGCGTGCTGGATCGAGGCGAGCACCGAGAGCGTGCTCCCCGCGACGTGGAAGAACGGCCGCGCACTGTGGTAACGATCGCCCGGACGCAGGCCGAGCCGTACCCCGGCGAAGAAGGCGTCGGCGCACATGCTGCGATGGGTGAGCAGCACCCCCTTCGGTCGTGAGGTGGTGCCGGACGTGTACTGGACGAGCAGGATGTCGTCCGGATCGGCGGCGGGCGGCACGGCGTCCACGTCGCTCCCGGCGTCGATGAAGTCCGGCCACGCGGTCGCCCAGCCGGGGACGTTGTCACCGAGTACGACGACCGAGGTCAGCTCGGGCAGGGCCGGGCTGGCCGGGGTCCCGGCGTGACCGATGCCCAGTTCGTGCAGCATTGCGATGAAATCCACACGCAGGACCCGGTCCGCCACGAACAGGGTGGAGATGCGGGCGTGGTGCAGCGTGTACTCCACCTCGCTGGCGGTGAACCGGGTGTTCACCGGGACGGTGGCGGCTCCGACGCTGCCGAGGGCGATGAACAGGGCCACCCAGCGAGGCCCGTTGCCGAGGCAGACGCCGACCCGGTCACCGTGCCCGATGCCGGCGGCGGTGAGGGCCGCGCGGATGCGGGCCACCTCCTGGGCCAGCTCGGCGTAGGTGATGCGCTCATCGGTGGTGACTATCGCCTCGACGTCGGGAGCGAGCAGCGCGGCGCGGTCCAGTGCCTCGTGCGCGGTGACAGGACACGCCGTTCTGAGATCCATCAAGCTTCCTCCGTCCCGGATCCGATGCGCCGGACCTGTCGTCCGCCCGGGGCGACATACGCGCGGGTCGTGATCGCGTCGGTCATCGAGCCACCTCCTCGTGCTGGCTCTAGGAGTACGACAAATCTGTTGATGTTGTCAACACCTTAGGGACCGTTTGTGCGGTCGCGTTCCCGGTGCTCCATGTCCAGTGCGAGATCGGCGAGCTTGTCGAGTGCGCGCGCCAGCACATTTCGCTCCTCCGGGGACAGGACGGCGAGGAACGTCGCATCGCGCTCGTTCGCCGCGCGTATGAGGCCGCGGTAGACCCGTACGCCGGCCTCGGTGAGGGCAAGCTGGGACGTCCGTCCGGACCCCGCGGTCCGGTTGACCAAGCCCCGCTCGGTCAGCTTGGTCACTACGCGGCTCATCTGCGCTTTGTCGAGGCCCGCGCGCCGGGCCAGCCGGTTCAGGGTGAGCGTCGGATCGGACGCGATCAGGGCGATCGCCCGCCACTCGCCGAGGGTGACATCGAACTCGCGGCGGTAGCGCAGGGCCGCGCTGCGGGACAGGGCGGCCGATGTGCGTGACAGGCGATAGGACAGCAACTCGGAGATGGGGACGAGATCCCTGACGTTCGCGCGCTCGGGCATGGGGAGATGGTAGTGGGCGGGTGGGCTGTGTTGCATCATCAACAACTAGTGGGTCCATGACGTTCGCCGCGGACGCGGGTGTGTGCTGGCGGCCCGCCTGGTGGGCCTGGCCGACGGGCGGGAGGTTTGACAAAGATTAGGGGCCATGCACCCCGATTTTTCAGATCGTCCTGATCCGCGTGATGCGCGGACGCCTGCGGAGTTCGTCGCGCAGATGCGGCGGCTCAGGGCTTGGTCAGGGCTCACGTTCCGGAACCTCGAAGCACGGGCCGCCGCGGCGGGCCGGTCGTTGCCGCACAGCACGCTCGTGGGCGTGCTCCACCGCAGTACCCTGCCGCGGGACGAACTCCTCGTGGCGTTCGTGCTCGCCTGCGGGTGTACCGAGGAGGAGGCCGAGGCGTGGCGCGGCGCGCGTACCCGGCTGGCCATGGGCGAGTCGCCGCAACGGCCGGGCGCCGAGCTCGTGACCATCACGAGCGCGGACACCACGTACGTGCCCGCCAGGAAGTGGACGTTCTGGCTTTCGATGATCGCCGTCACGGCCATACTGCTGCTGTTACCCACCGCCGGGTCGGCCCAGCGGGCCCTGACGCAGACGCCGCGCCCGTCGGCGGAGCGGGTCGGGCCCGCGACGCCGATCGCGGCGGGCTACTACCGCATGCGGTTGCCCGGCAGCGACCGCTGTCTGTCGGCGTCCAAGGGCGAGGACGGCAGGATTCGGCAGCTTCCCTGCGCCGACGCCTTCCCCAAGCGGCTCGTGCAGCCGCAGGGCGACGGCACGTACAAGATCCTCACTCAGCATCCGAAGCTGGGACCGGGGTGCATGGGCGTGCGCGTCGGGGAGGTCCACGACGATTACTGTGGCTCGAAAGGCGGCAACGAGGCCGACCGGTTCCTGCTGGAGCCCGCGGGCACCGGGGCGGCCGACCGGCAGATCAAGGTCGCCGGCAGCGACCAGTGCCTGGCGCACTCGGTCCCGCCGCACGACATGGCCCCGCTGTGGCTGCGCCCCTGTACTCCCGGGGCCGCGGAACTGGTCTTCACCTTCGAGCCGGATCCCGGCCGTTCATGAGATGGCGCTGGAGGCGCTGGGCGGCCAGATACCGACGTGCAGCAGCCGATGGGCGTAGGAGTAGGCCACCAGTTGGCTGCGGTTGCTGCACGAGAACCGGTCGAGCAGCTTGCTGATCCATTCGGCCACCGTGTAGCGGCTGAGGTGCAGCTCGCGGGCGATTCTCGTCGTCGTGTACCCCTTGGCCAGCATCACGATCAGCTCGCGGTCACGATCGTTCAGCAGGCCAACGGAACCAAGATCCATGTGAACGCCCCAGGTCAGATCGCGTTGGACCAGAGGTCCCCGACTGGAATGACTTCGCTGTAACGCTAGGAGGATTCGCTTAACCAGCGGTATGGCGGGACCATGCTCCCGGTTATGTGTCCGGTTCCTGACAGGAGGATCGCCTCGTAGATCCTCCGCAGTGCCGGGCTGGGGTCGATGCCGAGCTCGGCGGCCAGGTGCCGGCGCAGGCTCTCGAACTGCGACAGCGCCTCGGGGGCGCGCCCGCAGCCGACCAGCGCGGTCATCCTGGCGGCTACCAGTCTTTCCCTGGTGGGAAAGTGTGAAACCAGGTCGTCGAGGCGGGCGAGCACTTCGACGTGCCGGCCGCGTTCGATCTCCAGCTCGGCCCAGTCCTCGCTGATGGTCAGGTACAGGTCGGTGAAGCGGCCCACCGCCTCGTCCACCAGCGGGACACCGGCGAACTCCGCGAGCGGCCGGCCGCGCCACAGGCGGGCGGCGTCGTCGAGCAGCGTCAGCGCCGCCTCGCCGTCGCCCCTGCGCCGCAGGTCGCGCCCGGCTCCGGCCAGGTGGCGGAAGCGGAGCAGGTCGAGTTCGTCCGGGGTGGCGTCCAGGCGGTAGCCCCAGCCCTCGTAGGCGATCCGGTCGCCCGTTTTCCTGCGCAGTTCGGAGACGTGGACCTGGAGGTTCTTGCGTGCGGTGGGCGGCGGGGTCTCGCCCCACAGGGAGTCGATGAGCTGGTCGGTCGCGACCACCTGGTTGGGGCTGAGCAGCAGGATCGCGGCCAGCAGCCGGGTCTTGCGGGCGCTGATCCTGACCGGGGAGCCGTCCATCCTGATTTCGAACGTTCCAAGCACGCTCGCGTCCATGGCGGGCCTGACCTGCTCGGCCGGGGCGCACCTGCCGGTGCCCAGGGCGAGGAACCCGGTCAGGTCGATGGGCGCGGCGGGCTTGGGCGCCGCCTGCGAGTGGAGGGTCCTGACCATGGCGAGCACGGCCATGGAGACGTCGTCCACGCCCGCCTTGCTCTCGAACCAGCGCCAGTCGCCGTCGGAGTTGACCTCAAGGAAGACCGGTCCATGCCGGGTCATCAGGAAGTCGAAGGCGCCGTAGCGCAGGCCCCAGAGATCGGTGAGCCGCCGGACCGCGCCGGCCACGGACTCGGGAGTGGTGACCCGGCAGACCGAGACCGAGTCGGCGTCGCACCACAGCGCCTCGGGTGAGGGCTTGCTCACCCGGAACGTTCTAATCTCGCCGCCAAGAAAGTAGACGCGCAGCTCCACCCCGTGGTCGACGTACTCCTGCACGATCATCGGCGCGTCCCTGACGGAGAGCCCGCGGGCCGCCGCCGTGTCCATGATCTCCGGGAAGACCCCGGCCAGCGTGCCGGGTTCGGTCTCGACGAAGTGCCCGTCCAGCGCCTTGACGATGACCCGGTCGCCGGGCAGCGAGTCGCTGGCCGCGGCGGGGTCGGTGGTCACGATGGTCCGGGGGGTGCGGATTCCGGCCCGCGCCGCGTCGTCCAACTGGATCAGCCGCCCGATGTCGGGGCCGCCGGGCAGGTGGTGGGCGGCCAGGCGGGACATCTGGGCGACCAGGGCGCACCAGGAGTCGGCGCGGAACGGCGAACTCGCCGAATTCGGGATGGCCCTGGGTGAGAAGTGCCGTACCCAGGTGACGGTCGGGGTGATCCGGCGTCCGTTGACCGTGAGCGAGCGGTCGGCGATGTCCGCGGCGATGCGCAGGTCGTCGATGGCCTCCGCGTCGATGCGCAGGCTGGGCACACCCAGGGTGCGCAGCCCGCGCTGGAGGGCGGCGAACTCGGTGAGCCCGGCCCGGTCGGCGAGGACCACGCAGGGGAGCGCGGTCGCGGGGTCGCTCTCCTCGGGCAACTGCCAGGTCAGGCCCGGACCGCCCGGCGGCAGGGTGAGAGTGTAGGGATCGGGTTCTGGCGTGATCTCTAAGTTTCCCGATGGGATCTCTAAGCTCACTCGCGGTCCACCACCTCATGCGTGCCGGGGATGCGGGCCGACCGGTCGCACTCGTCCATGTGCCGATGATCATTGGGTCGGCGTGGGTACGCAATCGGTCCTCTGTCGTTTGACATATGGATTTTCACTAACGCCCACATTCGTGGGGTTGTGGCCCCTATATGCCTGCGAGTCATACTCAACCAGCACTGCTGCCCGAGGCGGGAGAGGTGGGGTTGTTGTCGGACGACGTTGTGACAGCCACGGATCTGGTCAAACAGTACCGGCGCATGGAACGCCGGGCTGTGGACGGCATCTCCTTCGAGATCTCACAGGGCGAGACCATCGGGCTGCTCGGACCCAACGGCGCGGGCAAGACCACCCTGATCAAGATGATCTGCGGAGTCACCGCGCCGACCTCTGGCCGGCTCGAACTCTTCGGTGTGGACCCCGTCCGGCAGCCGGTCGCCGCCAAGACCTCGATCGGGGCGATGCACCAGGTCGGCCCGTTCGACCTGATGCTCTCCGCGCTGGACAATCTCAAGATCGCGGCACGTTTCCGCGGCCTGCGCTGGCGCGAGGTCCGGCCCTGGGCCCTCGAACTGGTCGAGCACCTGGGCATCACCCCGGCCCTGTCCCGCCTCTGCTTCCAGCTCTCCGGCGGCCAGCGGCAGCGCTTCCAGCTCGTACGCGCGCTGCTCACCATCCCCCGGCTGCTGGTGCTCGACGAGCCGTCCGCCGGTCTCGACGTCGGCGGGCGCAGGCACGTCGAGCGGTTCGTGACCTGGCTGCGCGACGAGCACGGGGTGACCGTGCTGTGGACCAGCCACCACATCGACGAGCTGGAACGCAACTGCCAGCGGGTGATGGTGATCGACCAGGGCCGGGTGATGCGGTTCGCCAAGCCGCGCGAGCTGGTCGAGGAGTTCGGCACCAGGCACATGGTGGTGACCGTGGAGGACCCGGCGACCAGCGGGATCGTGGTCGCGTGGGCGGAGGCGGCCGGGCTGGTGGTCAAGGCCGAGGAGGCCGAGGTACGGATCGAGGGCGCGCAGGTGCAGGACGTCCTGCCCGGCCTGTCCGGCCACTGCCAGGAGCACGGCGTGGCGATCTCGGGGGTCTCCACCGCGACCGATTCGCTTGAGGAGGTCTTCCTCCGGATGACCGAGAACAAGGAGTGACGTGGCCGCCGCCCTGAGCTTCACCAACAAGCCCCCGGCGCCTCAGGGCCGGGTGTCCGACCTGTTCGCGGTGGTCTACCGCGAGTACGCGCTGCTGGCCCGCAACCGGGTCTACCTCATCGTCGGCCTGACCCCGATGCTCATCTACTTACTGCTGGTCAACACCTCGCTGAGCAATCTGGTGCAGCACGTCAACTATCGCGGCGCCAATGTGTCCTTCACCATCTTCCTGCTCCCGATGACGCTGGCCATGTCGGTGGTCAGCGCGGCCGGTACGGCGGGCATGGCGGTCTTCCAGGAGGAGGCCAGCGGCGTCGCCACCCAACTGTGGTCCTACCCGCTGCGCAGGTCCCGCTTCCTGCTCGGCAAGCTGATCGCCGGGGTCTCGCTGGTGATGGCGCAGACCCTGCTCGGCCTGGGCGTGGCGGCGCTGCTGTTCGACTTCCCGTTCACCGTGAGCGGCTGGATCGGCCTGCTGGTGATGCTGATCTTCGCCTCGCTCGCCTTCAACGGGCTCTACCTGGCCGCCGCGATCACCATCACCGACCATCAGGTCTTCATGGTGCTCTCCAACGTCTCGATCCCGGTACTCGTCTTCGCCGCCCCCTCGCTCTACACGATGGAGAGCATGCCGACCGTGATCCAGTGGATCGCGGTGGTGAACCCGCTGACGTACGCGATCAACGGCATGCGCGACGCCTCGCTCTTCGGGCTGGGCGCGACCTGGCAGCCCATGCTGGTGATGGCCGCGATGGCGGTCATCGGCTACACCATCGGCGGGCGCGCCCTGCTCAACCGGGCGCGCAACCTCTGATGCGCCGGATGGACATCGCGTGGCTTCCCACGCAGGCCGACGACGTCAAGGTACGGCTGCCCGGTACCGACCGGGCCAAGGCGCCGGCGCGGACGCTGGCGATGGCCCAGGGCGCGGCGGGCCGGGTGGGGATCACCCGGGTCGCCGACCTGACCTGGCTGGACACCATCGGCATACCGACCTATCAGGCGATCAGGCCGACGGCCCGGACGCTCGCCGTCTCCCAGGGCAAGGGGATCACCGCGGAACTGGCCAAGCTGTCGGCGATGATGGAGGCGATCGAGCTGTGGCACGCGGAACAGCCCCGCCCGCCCGCGCTGACCGCCCCGCCGCGCGAGGTCGCCGGTGAGCTGAGCTACGACCTGGGCGAGCTGCCGCAGGCCGACCCCAGCCTGCTGCACGAGGGCCTGCCGATGGAATGGGTCGCGGCCACCTCGCTGGCGGACGGCGAACCCACCCTGCTGCCCAAGGAACTGGTGACCGTCACCATGGACCGCGGCCCCGGCTGGCACCCGCCCGTCTTCGCGGTCTCCTCCAACGGCCTGGCCAGCGGCAACACCCTGGTGGAAGCGGTGCTGCACGCGCTGTACGAGGTGATCGAGCGGGACGCGGTGAGCCTCGCGCTGCGCGGCCGTGGCAAAGGCGTCAACGCCGATCCGGCCTCGCTCGGCTCGCCCGTCGTGGACCGGCTGTGCGAGCTGCTGGCGAAGGCCGGGGTCCGCCTGGAGGTCAGGCAGATGCCGTCGGCCACCGAACTGCCCTGCTTCCTGGCCGAGATCACCTGCGACGAGTACCCGATGAACTTCCGCGGCTTCGGCTGCCACCTGAGTTCGGAGATCGCGCTCACCCGGGCCGTCACCGAGGCCGCCCAGGCCCGGCTGGCCTACATCTCCGGCGCGCGGGACGACCTGCACGCCGACGCCTACGCCTCGATGGGCGAACGCCGCAAAAGGCCCGTGTCCCCGGAACCGGCCGAGCCCATCGCCCGCGTCACGGCGAACGCCGGCCTGCTCGACGACCTGCGCGACGTGGTCGGGCGCGCCACGGCCGCCTTCGGCCACGCGCCCCTGTTCACCGACCTGACCAGGGACGATCTCGGCGTGCCCGTGGCCAGGGTGGTGGCGCCTGGATGCCGCCTCGCCCCCGAGGAGTTCTGATGCGGACGGTCGTCTACACCGGTCCCACGCTCGCCCCCGCCCAGGTCACCGAGGCACTGCCCGGCGCGGCCGTACGCCCGCCGGTGGCCCGCGGCGACCTGCTGGGCGAACGCTGGAGCCCCGGCGACACCGCGGTGATCATCGACGGCTACTACCGCGAACGGCTCTCGGTCGGCCACAAGGAACTGCTCTGGCTGCTCGGCGAGGGGGTCACCGTCATCGGCGCGGCGAGCATGGGCGCGCTGCGGGCGGCCGAGCTGAGCCCGTACGGCATGCGCGGCGTCGGCGGCGTCTTCGACTCCTACGTCTCGGGCGAGATCGACGGTGACGACGAGGTCGCCATCGTGCACGGCCCCGCCGAGGTGGGCTACCCGGCGAGCACCGTGGCCATGGTCAACATCCGCCACGGCTGCCGGGAAGGGGCCAGGAGCGGCCGGATACCCGCCGAACTCGGGATGCGGATCGTGCGGACCGCCAAGGAGCGGCCCTTCTCCCACCGGACCTGGCCGGACCTGGCCCAGGCGCTCGGCGCCGACGCGCTTCCCGCCCTGCGCACGCTGGAGCGGATGATCGCCTCCGGCGAGTGGGACCGCAAACGGCTGGACGCGCTGGCGGCCCTGCGCGCCGTGGGCGAGCCGTGGCCGGGGACGCCCGCGGGCGGCTTCCGCTCGATGGGGACCGGCCCCGCCGAGGTGCTGCGGTGGCGGAGCCGGCGGGAGTACGCCCCCGGCCGGTGGATGTCCGACCTCGACGTGCTCGACGCCGCCCGGCTGTTCTGGGACGGCTATCCCAAGCTGCACGAGCGGGTGCTGACCGGGCTGCTCGCGGAGTTCGCCGGGGAACGCGGGCTCGCCGCCTACCTGGAAGCCAGGCTCGGCGTCGAGGAGGCGGTGCCGCCCGCGCTGGCCGGCCGGCTGACCGCGGCCGAACAGTCCGAACTCCCGGTGGCGGAGCAGTTCAAGCTGGTGATGCTGCGGGTCTGGCCGCTGTGGAAGTCCTTCGACTGGCGGCCCGCCGCGCTGGCCGCGCTGCGCGAGTCCGGCCGCTGGGAGGAGTGGTCGGACCTGGTCGCGCAGGCGGACGAGGCGGCGGAGCAGGCCATCGGCCGCGTGGTGGTGCCGCCGCCGGCGTACTGCGGGAGGCTGTTCCTGCGGCACTGGGGCGGCGGCCCGGTGGAGATGGCCAGGCGCGGCTTCACCGGCCTCGCCGATCTCGGGCAGACGGTCAGGAAGTACTTCGCGCTGGACGTACGGCGGCGATGACCTTCACCACCGAACTCGACAGCGCCGACCCGCACGCCTACTTCCACCGGATGCGCGAGCGGGAGCCGGTGGACCGGCGGGTGGACGCCTCCGGCCGGGCGTTTTGGTACCTGACCAGGTACGCCGACGTACGACGGGCGCTACAGGCCCCCGAACTGGGCCGCCAGCTCGACCGGCTGCCCGCGGAACTGGCCGAGGCGCACCGGCGCTGGGAACACGACACGCTGCCGATGTTCCGGCGCAACGTCTTCAACCTGGACCCGCCCGACCACACCAGGCTGCGGCGGCTGCTGGCGCCCGCGTTCAGCGCGCGCAGCATGGCGGCGCTGTCCAGGCGCGTCGATGAGTGCGTCGATGAACTGGTCACCGCCATGACCGGCGAATGCGACCTGATCAAGGCGCTGGCGCTGCCGCTGCCCATCCTGATCATGGCGGAGCTGATCGGCTTCCCCGCCGAGGACCGCGGCAGGCTCCGCGCCTGGAGCGACGCCATGCTGAGCGAGGACGTGCCGGCCGCGCGCCGGGCCGGGATGGAGTTCCTGGGCCACGTCAACCGCAGGATCGAGGATCGGCGCGCCGACCCGGGTGACGACCTGCTCTCGCAACTGACGGGGAGCACCGAGCTGAGCCGGGCGGAGCTGGTCTCCAGCGTGTTCCAGATGCTGTTCGCCGGGGACGAGACGACGGTCGGCCTGATCGGCATCGCCATGCTGGAACTGCTGCGCCACCCCGTCCAGCTCGCCCGGCTGCGGGCGGATCCCGGCCTGCTCGACTCCGCCATCGAGGAGGTACTGCGGTTCAACGGCCCGGTGGGGCACGCCAGGCCGCTGTACGCGCTGTCCGACATCCGTTTCGGCGACAAGGTGATCCCCCGCGGCGATGTGGTGGTGCCGTTGCTGCTGGCGGCCGGCCGCGATCCCGGGGCATTTCCCGATCCCGACGTCTTCGACATCGGCCGCAGCCCTAACCGGCATCTCGGCCTGGGCCACGGCGCGCACTTCTGCCTCGGCGCGGCGCTGGCCCGGATGCAGGCCAGGGCCGCGTTGGGCGCGCTGCTCGCCCGATTCGACCGGATCACCCTGGCGGTCGCGCCGGAGGCGGTGGAGTGGGCGCCGGGGCTGCTGGTCCGGGGCCTGCGTGGCCTGCCGTTGCGGCTGAGTACGCGTGGGGCTCTGAGTATGCCTGGGGCGGGGGCCGGGGCTGAGTAGCCTGCCTGCTCTGGTGGCCGGGAACGGCCGCGCGTAGCGTGCGGGACGCGCAGTCTCGCTCACCCCGGACGGATCAGAGTGGCACTACTGGACGAATCGAGCCCCACGAGTGCGCCACCGGCCGCCCTGCGGGTGGTCGTGGGGGAACAGGACCGAGAGACGCGCGCCAGGCTCAGGAGCGTGCTCCACATGGGCAACGGCATCTTCGTGCTGGGCGAGGCCACGGCCGTGCCCCGGCTGGACGAGCTGATCGTGCGGCACCGGCCGATGGTGGCGGTGGTCAACGCGGCGCTCAGGCAGGCGGACGACGTGGAGTTCGCGCTGGAGCTCGCGGCGCGGACCCTGGGAAGGACCCGCGTCGTCCTGGTCTCCGAGACGCTGGACGAGGATCTGCTGGGCCGGGCGTTACAGAGCGGTACGGGTGGCTTCGTCCACCGTGAGGCGCTGCTGCGGGAGATCGTCCCGGCGATCAGGCAGGTCGCGGCGGGGCTGACGTTCATCTCCAGCACGATGATCACCCGGCTGCGCGACCGGTTCCCCGCGGTGATCAACAGGGTCGGCCATCGGCTCACCCCGCTCACCAGGCGCGAGGCCGAGGTGCTCGCGCTGGTCGCGGCCGGCCTTTCCAACCTCCAGATCGCCGACAAGCTGGGTATCGGCGCTGGAACGGTCCGATCCCATCTGGCCCGGATCCTGGCCAAGCTGTCGGCGCGGAACCGGGCGCACGCGGTCGGCATCGCCTACGAGTCGGGCCTGCTCACCGTGGGGTCGTCGCACCGAAGGTGAGCGCCGGGTACTGCCGGCGGGCCTGGTCCGCGGTGAGCGGGGGAGCGGGTTCCCGGGCGAGCGCGTGGAACCTGGCCGCGCCGTCGAGTGGCGGGGCGGGGATCAGCGCCTGGGCGTGGAAGAGTTCGGCGGCGAGTTCCGCGCTGCCCAGCCTGGCCCTGGCCAGCCTGGCCCTGACCTTGCGCGCGTGCGCGCTCACCTCCGGCTCCGGCTCCGTCCCGTTGACGTGCCGATCGCGGGCGACCGCCATCCGCCAGGACGGCGCGGCCTCGGCCGCCAGGGCGGCCTGCAACCCCGGTCCCGCCCCCGCGCACCGCAGCTCCCTGTCCAGCCGCAGCGCGCCGAGCGCGGCGACCGACATGCCGTGCGAGTAGAGCGGGTTGACCGCGACCACCGCGTCCCCGATGGCCGCGAAGCCGGCGGGCAGCGCGGCCCGTTCGTAGTGGCGTCTGCGGTTGGCGGTGTCGCGGAAGGGACGGATCGGGCCTTCCGCGGTCGTCATGGCCAGCAGTTCCGCCACGATCGGATCGCGCAGCGAGCGGGCGAACGCCAGGAAACCCGCCTCGTCCAGCGGGGGCGCCGAGCCCTGGGTGCCGGTCAGGGTGGCCACCCACCGCCCGCCCTCCAGCGGCAGCAGGGTCGCGCCCCGGGGCAGGCCCGGCGTGGGGTGCAGCATGACGGCGGGCAGGTCGTCGAGGCCGGGCGGGGCCTGGCAGATCCTGGTGGCGTAGGCCAGGCCGGTGCTCACGGTGGTCTCCTCGATCGGCGGACCGCCGATCTCGGCCAGCCACCGGGGCGCCTGTGACCTGCGGCCGGTCGCGTCGACGACGAGGCCGGCCTCGATCGTCTCCGCGCCCGCCACCCTGACCCCCGTCACCCGCCTGGCGTCGCCGGTCAGCCCCAGCACCTGGACGCCCTGGCGAACCCGCACACCCGCGCGCCGCCGTACGACGTGGTCGAGGAGCCCGCGGGTGCAGGAGATGAAGTACGCCGCGCAGTCGAAGCGGTGGAACCAGCCGTCGCCGGACAGGATCAGTGAGTCCCCGGGCAGGCCGCGGCGGTGCGCGCCGTGGGCGTACAGCTCCTGGAGCGTGCCCGGCAGCAGCGTCTCCAGGGCCTCGGCGCCCCCGGTGACCAGGACGTGGCTGTGGTGGGACTGGGGAAGTCCCCGCCGGGGGCCCGGCGCTGCGGGGAAGTGGTCCCGCTCGACCACGACGACCTCGTCAACGTGCCTGGCGAGCACGGTGGCCGCCAGTACGCCGGCGAGGCCGCCACCCAGCACGACCGCCCTGTTCACTCTTCCAGCAGACCCTGCTGGACCATGCCCGCCAGAAACTCATCGACGTCCCGCATGATCCGCACGGTGACCAGGGCGTTGTCCCCGGCGAACTCCTCGGCCAGCCGGGTGATGATCTTCTCGCGCTCGCCCTCGCTCGCGATCAGCTCCCAGATCTTGGAACCCGACTCGTTCAGGCTGTGGAAGTCGCCGGTTTCCGTGTGGTACAGCGAGATGCCGTCGCCGGTCTCCTGCCAGATGATGCTGTCGCTGATCCGGAGTGACACACTCCACCTCTCCTTCTAGACGGGGGTGATGGGCAGCAGCTCGCCGACCCTGACCTTGACGGGCTCGGCCGTGGGACGGGTGTAGGTCTTCCAGTCCTCATAGACCGGATGCGTGGAGTCGTCGGAGACCAGCCGCGGCCTGGTCATCTCGTCGTTGTTCGAGGCCAGCGCGGCGGAGCCGATCCCGGTCCCCAGCCACAGGTGGGTGGTGACCCCGTGGCGCAGGATCCGGCAGTTGGGCCTGCTGTTGCGCCGCAGGTCCAGGCTTTCGGACATGTGGGTGGCCCGGCAGCCGCCGCCGCAGAACGGCTTGACGTAGCACTTGGCGCAGTCGGCGTGGTAGCCGCCGCCGCCGAAGACGGTGCTGCCCCGCATCTCGGAGAGGAACTCCCCCTCGAAGATCTCGCGCAGCGACCGGCGGCGGAGGTTGCCCGCGAAGTGCTCCTTGCCGGTGATGAGCTTGCACGGGTAGACGTCGCCGAGCGAGTTGACGTAGATCTCGTTGCCGCCCATCCCGCAGTTGGCGCGGACCGTGCACGAGGGCGTCGGCCGTGGCCCGTCGGGCCGCAGCTTGCCCAGGGCCGGCGAGGTCCACACCAGCTTCTGGATGCGCATGTGGTCGGCGAAGCCGAAGTCGTACTCGTCGTCGACCCCGCGGCCCAGGTTGTTGTGGTACATCAGCCGGATGTCGGCCACCTCGACGCCGTCCATGAAGGCCGCGAAGCCTTCCAGCTCGTCCACGTTCTCCGAGGTGACGATGTGGTTGATCACCGGCACCACGCCTTCGGCGTTGAGCAGCTTCAGCGCCCGGTGGGTCCGGTCGAACGCGCCCTTGCCCCGGGTGCGGTCGTGGGTCTCCGCGGTGCCGCCGTCGACGCTGATGGTGACCTGGTTGAACAGCTCGGCGAACCGCTTGGCCTGCTCCGGCTTTCTGATCATCGTGGCGTTGGTGACGATGTTCGACTTCATGCCGCTGCGGTTGGCGTGCTCGACGACCTGGAACAGGTCCTTCCTGATCATCGGCTCGCCGCCGGTGAAGATCATGTACTCGGCGCCGAGTTCCGCCGCCTGCGTCACCAGGTCCAGTGACTCCTGGGTGCTCAGCTCCCCGGGCAGGCACTTCTCCGAGGAGGCGTAGCAGTACGGGCACCTGAGGTTACAGCCGTCGGTGATCGCGTAGTAGACCTGCACGAGCGGGGCTTCCTCTGGCTGGATCCGCGGCCGTGGCCTGTCGTAGTAGACGATCCAGTTGAGTATGAGCTTGGCCAGCGCCCGTTCCGTCTCGGCCGTCTCGGGAAGCGGCTCGTTCACCCTGGTCAGCGTGCGCAGTACGGCGAACTCCTGCGGATTGAGCACGCATCGGCCGCCGATCTGCGGGTTGATGACCAGATAGGTTCCCTCGTGCGAGAAGTAGGTGAGGTCTTCCGGCACATCGAATAACGCGCGGTTTGCGGCCAGCTTGCCAGGCATGCCTACCCCTTCGGTTCGTGGGTGCGAACGCGGCGCCGAACGTCGCCGGCGCCGCGTCCGCGAGCCGTTCGGACTACACCGGGTCCTTGCCGCTGCCGGAACCGGACCAGATTCCACACCCGCAGGCCTGCGCGACGTCGAGGCCGTGCACCTCGACCTCGGGCCGGGACCAGCCGGCGGCCGACAGCGCCTGGGCGGGGAAACGCTCCTTCAGGCCGATGAGCAGGTTGACTTCTTCCTGGGTCATGGTGGCGAAGGCCTGCTCGGCCTCCTTGGCGAGCGGGCCGCTGATGATTCCGGCTTGACGCAGGGCTTCCTGCGGATTGAAGGCCATGTCTCCACCTCTCTGCTGGATGAGATGCGTTGCTGGTCGAGTATGGGCTGGCCACGCGAGGGCCACACAACCCCACAAACGTGGGCTAAAGGGGCACGAATGTGGGCTTGCCGACGCGTGTTCGCCGCCTCAGGCTGGTCGCAGAAACGACGTCGGATCTTCGCGATGGGACAGGCTGATGACCGGAACCGGATCAGGTGCATTCGACGCGCTGGACAGGCTGCGTGCGTCCGGGCATCCCGTCGATCTGCTGGACGAGCGGCAGCAGCGGGTCTTCGCCCAGCTCAACGAGGCCGAGGTGGACCTGCTCAACTCGATCAAGCAGCGGCTCGACGAGGTCGCGGGTGAGGTCGAAGGGCAGGAGCTCAAGCTCATATGAAGGCGGGGGACCGGCGCCCCACCAGGAGGAACGTCGCGGTCCTCTTCATCGACATCGTCGGGTCGACCGAACTGGCCGAGCGGCTGGACCCCGAACTGCTCCTGCAGATCCTGGAGCGCTACTACGACGCCTGCCGGACTGAGATCTTCCAGCGCGGCGGCGTGGTGGAGAAGTACATCGGCGACGCCATCATGGCCGTCTTCGGCGTCCCGGTCAGCCTTGAGGACGACGCGCTCCGCGCGGTGCTGGCCGCGGATCGGGCCATGGCGGCGGTGCACCGGCTGAGCGCGGAACTGGCCCCCACCCACGAGGTCAGCCTGGACGCCCACTGCGGGGTCGCCTTCGGCCAGGTCATGGTGGTGGAGAGCCCGGGGGCCGACGTACGGGTGATCGGCGACACGGTCAACACCGCGGCCCGGCTCCAGTCGGCGGCGGGTGACGGCGAGATCCTGCTGGGCGACGACGTGGCCAGGCTGGTACGCCGGCACGCGGTACTGGACGAGATCCCGCCCCTCAGCCTCAAGGGCAAGCGGGAGCCGGTACGGGCCTGGCGGCTGGTCAGCGTGGACCCCGAGCGCGGCGAGCCCGAGGCGGACACGATCCCGCTGATCGGCAGGGCGGCCGAACTGCGCCGGCTCACCGAGCTGCACCAACAGGTCGTCGCGGAACGGCGGTGCGGCATGGCCACCCTGCTGGGCGTACCGGGCATCGGCAAGTCCCGGCTGGTCAGGGAGTTCTTGCACAACCTGCCCGGCGAGGCGCGGGTGCTCACCGGGCGCTGCCCCGCCTACGGCGTCGGCGCGACCTACCGGCCCATCGCCGAGATGCTGGAACCGCTCGACCTCGACGAGGTGGTCGGGCCCGACTGCGCGGGCACCCTGCGCGGGCTGACCACCGGGATCGCCGAGATCGCGCAGGCCGTCCGCACCCTGTTCGAGGTGCTCGCCGAGCACCGGCCGCTGATCGTGGTGCTGGACGACCTCCAGTGGGCCGAGCCCACCCTGCTCGACCTGATCGAGGACTGCGCGGCCTGGCTGCGCGACGTTCCCGTGCTGCTCATCTGCGGCACCAGGCCCGAACTGTACGAAAGCCGTCCCGCCTGGGGCGGCAGCACGCCCCGCGCCATCTCCCTGGAGGTCGGGCCGCTCGGCCCGCCGGACACCGCCCGGCTCGTCGCCGAACTGTGCGCGGCCCGCGCCGACGTACTGGCCCACGACGAGGACGACGTACACCGGCGGGTGACCGCGGGCTGCGACGGCAACCCGCTCTTCGCCGAACTGATGCTGGAGACCGCCGCCGAAGGCGACGCCGCCCTGCCGCCGACCATCCAGGCGCTGCTCGGCGCCCGGCTCGACCGGCTGGACCGGCCGGAACGCGAGGTGCTGGAACGGGCGGCGACCGTGGGGCAGTCCTTCACCGCCGACCAGGTGGGCGCGCTGCTCGAAGCCGGGCTCCCGGCCACCGCCGGGCCGCTGCGCAGGCTCCAGCGCGAACGGCTGATCAGACGCGGCCCGCTCACCGGCTGCTACGAGTTCACCCAGACCCTCACCAGGGAGACCGTCTACGCGCTGACCAGCAAGGACCTGCGGGCCGGCTGGCATCGGCGGCTGGCCGACCTGCTCAGGGAGAGCCCCTTTCCCGGCGATGTCAGCCACCACCTGCTGACCGCCTGCCGCTTCACCAGGGAGGTACGGCCCGGCGACCCGCTGCTGCCCGAACTCACCGACCGGGCCGCCGCCTCGCTCATCGCCGACGGCGGCAAGGCCCTGCACCGCAAGGACCTGCCCGCCGCCATCGCGCTGCTGGAACGCGGCAGGGAGATGCTTCCCCCGGGCCGGGACGAACACCGCTCGCTGGCCGTACGGATCAGCGACGCCCACCTCGCCAGGGGCGCGAACGCCCAGGCCGCCGCCGCTCTGGACCGCGCGGCGGAACTGCTGCCCGGCGACCCGCGCAACGAGCTGACCTGCGCGATCCAGCGGGAGATCCTCGCGCTGCGCGCGGCCGGGCGGGCGCCGCTGCTGGAGCCGCTGCGCGCCCGGCTGGCCGGGGCCGGTGCCGACACGCTCAGTTGGTGCCGCTTCCGCCTGCTGGAGGCGCTGGTACACACCGAGAACGGCCGGTTCGGCACCGCGGAGCAGGCGCTGCGCGACGGGCTCGCCCTGGCCAGGGCGATGGGCGACCGCTACGAGGAGGACCGGCTGCTCGGCGGGCTGTGCGAACTTGTCCAGTGGTCGCCCACACCGGTGGACGAAGGTCTCGCGCTGTGCTCCGACCTGCTGGCCCGCTTCGCCGGCGACCGCACCCTGCTGGTCCCCGTCCTGCTCGCCAGGGCCAGGCTGCTCGCCCTCTCCGGCGACCTCGAACCCGCCCATCGGGCCCTCGACACCGCCGGACGGTACGCGGACGAACTCCACCTCCGCCTGTCGGCAATCGCGATCACGCAGGTCCGCGGCCTGGTGGAGTCCCTGAGCGGCGGGCACGAGCGGGCCCGCGAGCTGTTCGTCCGCGCCGGGGCGGCGCTGCGGGCCGCCGGGCACGGGCCTCCCGCCGCCACCCTCGCGGTGTACGCCGCACGGGAAAGCCTCCGGCTGGGCGAGGTACGGCGGGCCGAGGCCGAACTGGGCGCGGGGGCGGCGGGGCAGAGCCAGTTGCGCGGCGAGCTGACGGCGCAGGCCGTACGGGCCAGGATCGCCTCACTCGACGGCGACCACGGGCCGGCCCTTGCGGCGGCGGCCCATCTGGACGGCCTGCTCGCCGCCACCGACGACCCCTGCCTGCACGGCGACACCCTCTTCGAGATCGCCCAGATCCACCGCGCGGCGGGCCGCGACCCGGCCGCCGCGGCCGGCCGTGCCCTCGACGCCTACCTGAGCAAAGGCGCCGGCCTGCTGGTGCGCAGAGTCCGAGAGTGGGCGTCCGAGGCCGGATGCCCGCGAATGGAGTAACGGAACCGTGTCCATGACACCGACGAGCACGCCGCCGCCCTGGCGCAGGGAGGCGCGCGCACACTTTCCCGGAGTGCCCGCGTGGGGCCTGGCCACCACCCGGGAGGCTCCGGAGAGCTTCGACGTCAGCCCGCTCGCCGAGGTGACCAGGGAATGGGCCTGGGGCGGCTCGGACGGCTCGGGCGTGCGCGTGTGCGTGGTGGACACCGGAGTGGAAGGCTCCCACCCCCGGATCGGCGGCCTGGAACGGGCGGTCGAGGTCGTCCGCGAGCAGGACGGCGGGCTCGTCATGGCCGACTGCGAACCGGTCGATCCGACCGGGCACGGCACCGCGTGCGCCAGCGTGATCAGGTCGGTCGCCCCCGGCGTCTCGATCACCTCGGTCCGCGTCCTGACCGACGGCAAGGCGGGCACCGGCGACGCGCTCCTCGCCGGGCTGGCCTGGGCCATCGACGAGGGCTACGACCTGGTCAACCTGAGCCTGTCCACCACCAGGTCGGGCTTTCGCGAGGCGCTGCACGAACTGACCGACCGCGCGTACTTCCGCCGCTGCCTGCTGATCGCCGCCGCGCACAACATGCCCGTGCTCAGTTTCCCGTGGATGTTCTCCTCCGTCGTCTCGGTCGCCAGCCATGACGAGGCCGATTCGATGACCTACTACTACAACCCGGCTCCACCCGCCGAGTTCCACGCGCGCGGGGTCAAGGTGCCGGTCGCCTGGCCCGGCGGGCGCGAGATCCGAAGTACGGGCAACAGCTTCGCCGCACCCCACATCGCGGGCATCTGCGCGCTCATCCTGAGCAAGCACCCCTTCCTGACGCCCTTCCAGCTCAAGACGGTCCTCTACCTGGCAGCCGACAACACCACGAGACCCCACGGAGAGACACATGTCCGCTGACGACATCGACGGAACGGAACGCCGGCTGCTCCAGTCCATCGTCGAGGTGGCCCGGCACATGTTCGGCGCCGCGGCCTCCTCGATCTTCCTGGTCGATCCGGACACCGGCGACCTGGTCTTCGAGGCCGTCTCGGGCGAGGGCGAGAAGCAGCTCGTCGGCAGCCGCTTCCCGATGGGCACCGGGATCGCCGGCTGGGTGGCGGTCAGCGGCCAGCCGATGGTGGCCGACGACGTCTCCACGGTGAGCCAGTTCGCCCAGGACGCGGCGGAGTCCACCGGGTACGTGCCGCGCACCATCATGGCCGCGCCGTTGATCAGGTTCGAGGAGTGCGTCGGGGTGCTCGAAGTGCTCGACCGCACCGCCTCGCGCAGCGAACTCGACGACATGGAGATGCTCGGCCTGTTCGCCACCCAGGCGGCCTGCGGCCTCGAACTGCTGCTGCGCGTGCGCCGCAACCGCCAGCAGGCCGAGCACCCCGATCCGCGCGAGCTGCTGCGCCGGATCGGCGAACGGCTGCCGGGCCGGGCCGGGCGGCGGGACGCCGCGGTGGTACGGCTGCTCGCCATCGCCAGCGACCTGCTGGACCACTGATCTTCTCGTCCCGGGGCACTTCGCTCGAAACGGTATCGCGGAGCACAATGGCGATGGCGTGGCGAGCGAGCGGACGGCTTGAAGGGGCGACATGGGAGACAAGGGTGTCTGGCCGCTCGTCGGACGCTCGGCGGAGCTGCGCGCGCTCACCGACGCGGTGGCGCGGCCCGGCCTCGGCGGCGCGGTAGTGGTGGGCGCGGCGGGTTTGGGCAGGACCCGGCTGGCCAGGGAGGCGCTCGCCCGGCTGGCCGCGCTGGGCCACCCCACCTCCTGGGCGACGGGCAGCCGGTCGGCGGGGGTGATCCCGCTGGGCGCGCTGCTCCCGCTCGTCCCGCCGGGCGAGGCCGCGGCCGGGCGGGTCTTCGCCCGGCTCGTCGAACGGTTCGGCATGCCCGGGGGCGGACGCCCGGTGCTGGCGGTCGATGACACCCACCTGCTCGACAGCGCCTCCGCCGCCCTCGTCCACCACCTCGCCGTGCACACCAAGACCTTCGTGATCATCACGGTACGGCGGGGCCCGCACCCGCCCGACGTGGTCACCGCGCTGTGGAAGGAGGGCCTGGCGCTGCGGCTGGACCTGCGCCCGCTCGACGACGGCGAGATGGACCTGCTGCTGGAAGGCGGCCTGGGCGGTCCCGCCGACGTCGTCACCCGGCGTACGCTGCGCGGCCTGGCCGCGGGCAATCCGCTGGTGCTGCGCGAACTCGTCCAGGCCGGGCTGGACGGCGGCGGGCTGCGCCGCGGCGACGGGCCATGGCACCTGCACGGCCGGGTGCGGATCACCGCCAGGCTCGCCGATCTGGTCGAGGCACAGATGCAGGTGGACGATCCGGGCGTACTGGAGGTACTGGAAGTGCTCGCCTGCGCGGGACGGCTCGTCCAGCCCGCGCTCGAACGGCTCACCGGCCCCGCCGCGGTGGTGCGCGCGGAACGGCAGGGCCTGGTGGTGGTCGAGTCGTCGGGCGCGCGGCACCTGATCAGGCCGGCCATCCCGGCGTACGGCGAGGTGGTACGCGCGCGCATGCCACGGGCCAGGGCCAGGGCGATCTGGGCCCGGCTCGCCGAACACCTGGCCGCCACACCGCGCCGACGCGCCGACGACCCGCTTGACCTGGCCAGATGGCGGCGGCAGGCCGGGCTGGGCAGCACGGCGCAAGAACTCCTGGCCGCCGCCCGCCGCGCCGCGGAACGGATGGAGCTCCAGGACGCCGAGCACTTCGCCACCGCCGCCCGCACGGCGGGCGGCGGCGTCGACGCGGACCTGACCCTGACCGAGGCCCTGGTGGCCCAGGGCCGCTACACCGCCGCCGCCACCACCCTCCCCGCCCCCGAAACCTGCGTCACCCCCACCCACGCCGGCCGCCAGGCGACCCTGCGCGAACGCATCTCCTACTGGCACCACCCCCTCTCCTTGGCGGAAGAGCGGCCCGTGGAGGGGGCGCGAGTGTGGGGGATGGTACTGGACGGGCAGGTCAGGCGGGCGCTGGACATCGGGGCCGCGCTGTTGGACCGGCCGGGGGCGGCGCTGCCTGCGGGGACGACGGTCTGGGCGGCTTCCGCGGTGACCTTTGCCGCCGGGATGCGTGGCGATGCCGAGCTGGTGGAGCGGGCGAGCCGGGCCGGGCGGGAGACCGCCATGGCGCATCGGCGGGAGCTGCCGTGGGGGCAGGCGCAGGTGGACGCGGCCAGGTGCTTGGCGTTGCTGCTGGGCGGCGCGCTCACGGAGGCGGCCGAGGTGGCGGAGGACGGGTACCGCGAGGCGGCGGCGGCCCGGCCGGCTCCCGTCGTCGGGCTGTGGGCGGCGGTGCGCGGCGTCGTGGCCAAGGCCCAGGGCCGGGTACGGCCCGCGCAGGAGGACCTGCGGGAGGCGGTGGTACTGCTCGACGAGTATGATCCACTCCGATTACGCCGCGTCCACCTTGCCGAACTCGCCGGAGCGCACGCCATGGCGGGCGAGACCGGGAAGGCGGACCAGTGGCTCGGCCGGATGGCCGGCGCGCCCGAGCCGCCCGGCGCGCTGCTCGCCTGCTGGATCGAACGGAACCGGGCCTGGGCCCTGGCCGCCGCGCTCGACCTGCCCGGCGCCGTCGCCGTCGCGGGCAAGGCCGCCCAGGCCGCGCGCGCAGCGGGCGCGCCGCTGATCGAGGCGCAGGCTTTGTGCGACATGGCCAGGTTCGGGGCGGCGAAACAGGTACGCGACCGGCTGCGGCAGTTGGCGGAAGAGACCGGCGGACAGACGGCCGCCGCCTTCGCCGCCGTCTGCGCCGCGCTGGCCGACGACGACGCCCCCGCCCTGGCCGAAGCGGCGCAGACGCTACGCGCGCTCGGCCATCTCCTGCTCGCGGCGGAGGCCGCGGCCACCGCCCACCGCCTGCACGCCGCCGCCGGTCAACGCACGGCGGCCAAACGCGCCCTGGTACTGGCCCGCGAGTTACAGGACGAGTGCGGCGGCGCCCGCACCCCGCTGACCGACCTGACCGGAAGCCAGGCCACGCTGACCCCGCGCGAATTACAGGTCGCCAAACTGATCGCGGCGGGCCTGTCCGGCCGCGCCGTGGCGGCCCGGCTGGGCCTGTCCTTACGCACGGTCAACAACCACCTGGGCCGGGTGTACGCCAAGCTCGGAGTCTCCGGCCGGAACGCTCTTGAACGGGTGTTCGGCGGTGACTAGGTCAGTTCGGCGAGGGCGCGCAGGGTGACGCCGATGCCGACGAGCAGGATCAGGGCGGCGGTCATCACGGCGCTGTAGGGGCGCAGCCGGTGCAGGCGTGTGGTGACCGTGAGGTGGCCCAGGCGGCGCAGGGCGAGCGCGGCGGTGAGCAGGGTGGCGGCCATGCCGGCCCCGTAGCAGACGACGGTCACCACACCGAACCAGGTACGTCCGAGCGCCATCGCGCCCAGCAGCACCACGAGGGCGGAAGGGCTGGGCACCAGCCCACCGGCCACCGCCAAGGCCACCACCCCACCGGACCGCCGCTCATGCCCGTGCCCGTGCCCGTGCCCGTGCCCGTGGCCATGCCCGTGCCCGTGCCCGTGCCCGTGCCCGTGGCCGTGGCCGTGGCCGTGGCCATGGTCGCGTAGGGCGGCGCGGAGGAGGTTCGCGCCGATCAGGGCCATGATGAGGCCGCCGGCCGTGCCCAGCCAGCCCAGCACCACTTCCCCCGCCAGCGAGGTGGTGACCGTGACGAGCGTCCCGAGGATCAGTACTCCGGCGGTGTGCGTGGCGGTGACCGTCATCGCGACGGTGGCCGCGTCACGCAGCCGGCTGCGCCGTCCGGCCAGGTAGGCGGCCATCACGGTCTTGCCGTGCCCGGGCAGCGCGGCGTGCGCGGCGCCGAGCAGCAGCGACAGCAGCAGGGCCAGCAGCCCGACCGGTACCGTCAGCCGGTTCGCGCCGACCAGCGCGTTGAGCCGCTCGGCCAGCGCCCCGGTGGCGCGGGTGATGACGTCCGCGCCGGGGACGCTCACCGCCGCGCCGGTCTCGCCGCCGCCCGGCTCGACGGTGACCTCGGCCCGCCGGACGTCGAGCGGTGAGTTGAGCAGGTCGGCGGGATAGGTGCGCAACCGGCCCGACCGGCTGGCGGACGGCACGCTGGAGGCGCTGATGCGTACGCCGTGACCGCCTGCGGTGATCTCCCGCCACCCCGGGGCCCCGGTCTCGTGGACGTTGGCGAAGGTCAGCGTGCGACGCCGGTCGATCCGCAGCGGAGCGGTGAGGCGGCAGGTCAGCCTGCTGGTACGCAGCCCGGCCGCGCCCGGCTGGTAGGCGAACGACGCGCCGGCGACCTGCCAGGCGAGGGCGCGCCCGTCCACCTCGGCCCGGATGTCGTCGCGCAGCCGGGCGCAGGCCCCCCGGGCGTACCGGCCGTGATCGCCGGGCACGGACCGTTGCAGGGTCGGGATCTCGGCGCTGTCCACGATGGCGACGTCCTCGATCCGGTCGGGCCGCACCGTCAGCCCGTCGAAGTGGTTGACGCTGAAGTCGCCCAGCGGGTGCGCGGCCAGCACGGCGGCCATCACCACGGCGATCATGCTCCCGCCTCCAGTAGCGCCGGGGCGTCGTGTTGGTGGTGGGCGTGGCGGACCCGGTGGTGCAGCGGCACGGCGGTGATCCGCGCGCCGATGCCGCGGATGTACGGGTCGCCCAGCGGGTGCGCGGCCGGCAGGGCGGCCATCACCACGGCGATCATGCTCCCGCCTCCAGTAGCGCCCGGGCGCGTTCGGCCCCGGCCGGTGAGAAGTACGGATTGCGGGACAATGCCCGGCTCAGGTGGTCCCGTGCGGCGGTGGTGTGGCCGAGGGCGTGTTCGATCGCGCCCCGGTGGTAGGAGAACGTCGCGTTGTGCCCGCCGAGGCGGGCGGCGTGGGCGGCGTAGCCGGCGGCCTCGGCCTCGCGCCCGGTACGGTGCAGGGCCCAGGCCAGGGCGTCGGCGACCTCCACGCTCGCGCGGCGTTTCCATTCCGCGCGCAGGTGCCGGACCGCGGCTTCCGCGTTGCCGTGGTCGGCGTGGAACCGGCCGAGCGCGAGGTCGTCGGCGGCCCCCTCCGCCGCGAGCAACCGGTGCTGCGCGGCGAAGACGGCGTACTGCCGCCGCGCCTCGGCCTTGCGGCCGAGATGTTCGAGCAGTTCGGCGTACTCCACGACATAGGACGGCGCGCGGGCGACGGCGGCGGCGTAGCCGCGCAGCGCCTCGCCGGTACGGCCGAGCGCGGCCTCGGCCCGGGCCTTGCCCGCCAGCGAGGGCGCGTGCCCCGGCTCGGCGGCCAGCGCCTCCGCGTAGGCGGCGAGCGCGCCCTCCGGGTCGCCGTCACTCCAGGCCAGCTCGCCGAGCTGCCACAGGCAGAAGGCGTACTCGGCGGGCTCCCCGGCGATGGCACGGGCGCGGTCCAGCAGCCGCCGGGCCGCGCCGGTCCGGCCGCGCAGTGCTTCCAGCCGGGCCGCCCTGGTGAAGGAGTCCAGGTCGGGATGGCCCCGCAGCATGTGCCGCAGGGCCTGCTCGGCCCGGTCGTAGTCGCCGAGTTCGAGGTAGGCGTCGGTGAGCACGCCGTACGCCGCCCAGCGGTACGGCGCCGCCCGGCGGGCCCGCTCGCCCCAGCTCACCGCGCCGGCGAAGTCGTGCCGGGCGTTGGCCAGCGCGCCCATCCCGATCATCGCGTCGATGTGCGGCAGCCCGTCGCCCGTGGGCAGCCCCAGGGAACGCCGGAAGGCGCCCTCCGCCTTGCCGTAGTAGGCGATGTCGGACGTACGGCGGGCCTGCTCCAGGCAGAACCGGCCGAGGGACGCCCAGGCCGCCGCGTCGCCGGGACGGCGGCGCAGGTACTCCTGGGCGGCCTCGATCGAACCGGTCAGATCGTACGGCGACCGCCCCGCCTGCCCGGCCGGCGGCTCGCCCCGGCGCAGTACGCCCCCGGGTGCGAACAGGACCAGCAGCGCGCAACCCAGCAGCGCGCATGTCAGCAGGGGCAGCGATCTCCGCAGGTGAATCATCTGCTCGGGTGTCCTCGTCGATGCTCGGAGCGGGTCAGGCGGCGGTGACGGGCAGCGCCAGGTAGGGGAAACCGCCGGAGATGGGCTTGGTCAGGAAGGCCGGGTTGTCCTCGGCGATCAGGCCGGGCGCGCCCCGCCCGGCGGGCTCGCCGAGCAGCATCCGCAGATTGACGGTCACCACGTCGTCGATCAGCCGGCGGCCGTTCGGATAGCCCTGCGGGTCGCCCTTGAGGATGCCGTACTTGTCCTGCGGCGTGGTCACCGGCGTGCTCATGTTGAGCCGCAGTTCCTCGGCCCTGACCACGCCGGAGGCGTCCCGGTTGAGCAGGTGGGAGTTGAGGTCCTGCCGGATGGGGCCATCGCCACGGGCGGTCAGCCCGGTCAGGAAGATCTGCTCCAGGTCCTTGCGCGGCGCGGGCGGCGCGGTCACCCCGGCCTGGCCGGCGACCACCTTGGCCTGCTGCGGGTCGAGGGTGGACGGTACGACGAGGCCACCGCTCTCGTCGCCGTCCGGCCGCAGCCCGTTGAACCGGTCGCGCTCCTTGAGCGGGATGATCACTTCGTTGAAGTTGGGGTTGCCCAGCCGGGACACCTGCTTGTGGTCGGCCGAGCCGGTGCCCAGCAGGGCGCTGGACTTTCGCGAGGCCGTCGTCCAGACGCCGATGACCGGATTGGCCGCCGCGTCGCCGCCGAGCGCCAGCTCCGACTTGGGGATCTGCAGGGCAAGCGCGCTGACGTTCATCGGCACACCCGTCTTGACGGGGAAGAACGGCAGCCCGAACCGCAGCAGGCTGACCGCGTGGTTGTCGGAGTAGAACGGGTCGGCGGCCGTGCCGGTGAACACCCTGCCGCCGCCGGGCAGGTCGCGGACGGCCTTCTCGCGCAGCTTGGGATAGCCGGGCGTGGCCAGCGCGCCCATGTCGGTCGGGGCGACGTAGCCGTCCCGCACCAGCGTCTCGGTCCTGCCGTTGCTGATCTTGGTGAGGGTGTAGGACTGCTCGACGAGCGCGTCGGCCGGGCCGGCCGCGGCGGCGCGCTGACCGCCGCGCAGGAAGGACGGCACCGGCAGGCCCTTGTTGGCGAACGTCCACCGGTAGGTGATGGCCGCCTTTCCGGTGCCGGTGTTGTCGACGTGGACCTCGTAGCGGGCGTTCGTGTCGAACTGGTACGGCTTGTGCGGGACCTGGAAGGGGATGTAGTTCGCCACGATCGTGACGGTGTCCTGGCGTTCCGGGCTGGTGAAGGCGTACAGGTCGGTGGCGTCGATCTGCTTGTCGAGGGTGGTGGCCGGGGCGTCCCAGTGGCTGGTGGCCGTGCTCGGCCCCATCGACGGGCCGAGCAGCACGGCCGTCGCCAGCATGGCCACGGATGCGCCGGCGGCGGTCCAGGTCCGCCGGCTCGGGGGGTCGGTCTTTCGCATGTGTCTTTCGCCTCGCAACTGCCGGGCCGTGCCCGCCACCGCGGGTGACGGGCACGGCCGGTGGATCGATCGGTTCGGGGGCGGGTCAGGGGGTGTACTGCACGACCGCGTCGAGGTTGGCGAGGTAGTCGCCCTCGTTCAGCGGGATGCCGGTGAGGTTCCTGACGGTCTCACCGAGGTAGGCGCTGACGTAGAACGGCCAGTGCTTGGGCCCGATGCCGCCTTCGAGGGGACGCGGGGTGGGCACGCCGGGCGCGAACTCCGCCAGCTTGTAGGTGGCCACCTGCCGCTCGCCCTGCGGCTTGCCGTCGATCTCCACCTGGGCGTGCGCGCCGTCGGGGCGCAGGTAGATGTCATGGATGGCGACGGTGTGCCCGCTCTGGACGTCGTTGAGGACGAAGCCGCCGGGGTAGTAGACGCCCCGGCACGGGTCGATGTGGTCCTGCTGCCAGCCGATCGGCATGTAGATGCCCGTGTTCTCGGGCTTGGCCTCGATCGGGGCGAGCCCCTCCACCTGCACCCCGCGCTCGTTGAGCAGGCGCACGATGTCACGGCCGAAGTCGAAGTTCGCGTGTCCCTTCGGGCCGAAGTAGGGGAGCTTGAAGCACGAGGCGGTCGGCGGCTGGACGGTGCTGGTGCCGGGAAGCGGCGGGAACGGGGCCGCATGGGCCGGCGTGGACAGCGCCGCGGTGAGGACCGTGGCACCGGCCAGGAGCGTTCCAGTGATCCGGGCAAGGACGCGCATGCGTTTTACACCTTTCATCGATGAGAGGTCGTTTTCGGAAGTTCAACGCGCTCCGGCAGGGCGCGCTCCCACTCGGGTGAAGGCGCGCCGCAACGAGAGCGGCTACAACAGACCGCCCGAACCGGGCAGGGGGAGGCCGGACCCGCGGCCCTGGATCGCGTCGCTCACGAGCCGCACCCCCAGCATGCCGAGGGACGTGCCGGACGAAACGGGCCGGCTCGGCGCCCCCTGCCAGGCGATGTCCAGGTCGGCCCAGTGCATGCCGCCGTAGAAACGGGTGCCGAGCGCGGTGTTGAGGTCGCGCGCCCAGTCGCCGTTGATCGACAGGACGACCTTCTTCGGGCCGATGCCGCCGTTGTGCGGGACGAAGTTGCCGGGCGTGAGGGCCTGCGGGACGCTGAAGTCGACCATGGCCAGCTCGCCCTGCGGGCGAGGCCGCCCGTTGACGGTCGGCGTGGCGAGGAACTCGCTGTCGCCCACGGCCGCGAACAGCACCCAGAACGTGTCGATCTCGTAGGTCACGCCGGTCGCGTCGTTGGTGAAGCGGAACCCGCCCGGGTAGCAGACTCGGCCGGAGGGCGTCTCGATGTTGTCGTAGCGCTCGCCGATCGGCATCCACACCGCCGTACCGCCGTCGACGAGTTCGATCGGGTCGAGCGCCTCGAACCTGATGCCGGCCCGCTGGAGTTCGCTGAGGAAGGCGCCGGAGAACGTGGCCTTGGCGCTTCCTTCCTTGGAGAGGTAACTGCCGATCTGGCCCTCGGCCAGGCAGCCGCCCCCGGGGGGGCCCGGGGGAGCGGCCTGGGCGGCGGCCTGCGTGGTCAGCAGCAGGGTGGCGAGAGCGGCGCCACCGGCGACGAGCGTCGCGCGCATTGAACGCATGATGAATCTTCTTCTCGGAGAGTGGGGGGAGGCGCCGGGGGACCGGCGCCCGATCGTGATCTGTAGTTGTATCACTACTTACAGTCACTTGGTAGAGGGTGGGCCCACTTCGGCGAGGTTGTATATCCGCCGATGCTCCGCGCGGCGGACGGACATGATCGTGTCGGCGAGGGCGGCGGTGTCGATGGGTTCGGTCAGGGCGGCGGCGGTGGTCGTGGCCGCTCGCCGGACGGGGCCGGTCCATCGCGGGAGCAGGGTGGTGAGCGCGTGGGCGGCCTCCCGCATCGCGGCGATCGTCGCGCCGCGGCGCGAGTCCTCGAACTCCAGCCTCTTCTGGTCGATGGCGGCTTGGAGGGATTCCTCGTCGAACAGGGCCTTGGCCTTCGCGCCGCGGCGCTCGCCGTGCCCATCGCGGCTTCCCGCGTCGACGGTGGCGTAGGGCAGCAGGTTCCTGAAACCCAGGTACGCCTTGATCGACTCCTCGGGGGACCCGGCCGCCAGGACGCTCGCCGCCGCGTCGAAGACGGCCGGAAGCTGCCCGCCCTCCAGTTGCTCGGCGGGCAGCAGGGCCGCGAGCTTCTTCATCAGGTCACCGTCGAGGGCCTTGGTCGTCTCGGTGCCGAGCCTGGCCGCGATCCGCTCCTTGCCGGACACGGTCAGCATCCTCCGCACCGCGTCCACCTCGCACATCCAGGCCGTCGTGTGCGAACCGTGACCGCCCACCCCCCGTGGCGCGGCGGCCCTGCCCTGGACGACCAGCTCCTTGCCGCTGAAGGCGACGACCAGGTCGCCGGTGGCCGAATCGGCCGCCCACCCGCTGTCGGCGGCCACCTGCGGCCGGGGTTCGAGGGCGGCGTGCAGTTCCTCGGCCCGCTTGGTCAGCCGCGTGATCGCGGCCGGGTCGTTGCCCGGATCGGCCGCCAAGTGGTCGCGTAGCCGTCGCGCGGCGGCCTCGGCCGCGTCGGCCGTCAGGAAGTCCGACCTCCCCACGGCGTTGGGGTAGGCCGTGGCCACGGTCGTCTGGTGCTTGTACAGCAGGTGGGCGAGGATCAGAGCGCTCTTTTCGAGCGCCTGGTCCGCGGTGACGTCCAGCGACTCCTTCAGAGAGTCCAGCGCGCCGCTTCTTCTGTCCAGCGCCTCTTGGTACTCCTTGAGCAGTCTGGGATTCATGGGTCTCGTGTCAACCGCCAGGTCCTGCACCGCCCGGACGGTCTGGATGACCTGCGCCGTCATGTCGTGCAGGTCCCGGTACCCCGTGTCATGGGCGGCGAGATTCCTGGCGGCCGTGATGATCGAGTCCGCCTGGCCGGCGAACTTCAGCCGATCGCCGGCCTGGATGAGACCGGACACGCGGTCCGACAGTTCCTTGGCCTTCTTGATGTCGTCCACGACGCCCTTCGTCCGCTCCGGCGCGACGACGCGTTCGACGTCGGCTTCGCGGACCGCCGCCTCCATTGAGAACAGTTTCCACAGGTTCTCGCGTGTCCCGGCGGCCGAGAAAGGCGCGTCCGGGTGCCGCTCGACCTTCAGTACGGCGGTGCGCGCCGCCCCCTCGCCCGACCCCTTCGAGCCGGTCTGGCCTTGGGCGGGCACGGTGGTGTAGGGCAGCAGGTTGCCGTAGGCGAGGTGGTGGCCGATCGCCCGGGCCAGCAGCCCGGGTGCCTGATCGGCGGTGTCCGGGCCGCTCAGTGCGCGCTCGGCCTGGTCGAGCAGGTCGTGTACCTGACCTGAGTAGTGTTCCAGCGGGCCTTCGCGCCTCTCCTGCTCGGAGGGGTCCAGGGTCCGCCACAGTTTCCCGCCGGTCGAGTCGTCGCCGGGCCGCCACGCCTCGGCGTCGCGCTGCCTCTCGCGCAGCGTCCGTACCGATTCCGCGACCGGTCTGCCGTGCAGGGAGGCGTGCAGGGAATCGACGACGCTCGCCCACGCGCTGGTGTGGTCGCCCATCGGGCCGCCGAACGGCGAGGGCGTGCGGGCGTGGCCGAACTCCATGTGCGTGATCGTGCCGTCCCTGACCACGACGTGCGGCACGAGCTCCACCTTCGGGGCGGCGGGCCGGCTGCGCTTGCTCGCGCCGAGCCGGACCGGTGAGCCGGGATGGCCTGCGGCCGGGGGATGGTGTACCGCCCTGGTGCGGTCGCTGATCGGTCGCTTGCGCTTCATCACGGGATCGCTCGGTAGAGCAGGATCAGGGCGAAACCGGCCAGGGCCTCGGGGTCGCCGGTGGCGGTGAGCCGCCACGGCCGGCCCCCCGCGGTGAGGCCGGGGGTCTGGACGAGCCTGCCCGCGTTCAGCGCGAGCCGCGGGTCGCCGTGCAGCAGGAAACGCGCCTCGCCGTCAGCGCGCCCGTACTGCGCGATGACCCCGGTGACCTGTCGTCCCGACATCCCCGGGAACAGGTCGGGGGTGATCGGCAGGTTGAGCTCGGCGCCCGTGGTGAACTCCTCCCACGCCTCGGGGAACCGCGCCGCGACGTCCAGGAACAGCGCGGAAGGGTAGGGCTTGAGCATGCCCCGCACCGCGGTGGCGAAGGTGTCGCCGCCGTCCTCGGCGGTGTACCGCACGGTGATCACCACGTCGAGCAGCCCGGCCGGGGGCGTACGGGTCTCCAACCGCCAGCGCGACACCGCGCCGGTCCCCTCGAACGGCAGGTAGCGGTCGTCGTCGTACCGCAGGTCGAACAGGCCGCCGTCCTCGCGCCCGTCCTCGACCTCCGACAGCGCGATCCGCTGGCCGGGACGCCAGTCGCCGCGCAGGCTCGCGGGCGGCGACCCCTTGGGGTCGAGCAGGAAGCGCACCGCCTTGGGGTCGGGGGAGAGCACGGTCTTGTTGTCGATCTGGGTGAGGGTCGCGTTGGCGGCGACGGGGCCGTCGGCGGTGACGAACGCGACGCTCACCGTTTTGATCCGCCGCCGGTAGTGGCCGGGGAAGTCCCGGTCGAACAGGGTCTCGGTGAGCGCGAACTCGCAGCGCCGCTCGTTCGTCAGCGCCAGCAGCGCGGCGGCGTCGAGCCGGAGCAGCGACACCCGCTTGGTGATCTCCAGGCCGCGTTCGCCGGAGTCGAAGTACGCCTGGCCGAGCCGGTCGAGGTCGAACGCGAGCCGGTCCCCGGCGAGCAGGCCCTTGCGCCGGGAGTCCCAGTACGTCGCGCTGACGATCCCCGGAGCCGTGCCGCGTTCGGCCTCGTAGGCGCGTTCGGCGGCGCGGGCCGTGTCGAGGGCCATCCGGTAGGTCTGGAAGTAGATCCCGGACACCTGCCCGACCATCCAGCCGTACAGCTCGGGCCCGGTGAACTTCGCGGTCAGGAAGTCGGTGACGGCGGCGAGGTGCGTGATCTGCCGTTTGTGGATCTCCAGGTCGCGCCGGGCGAGGGCGAGCTGGAGTTCGGCACTGGTGACCTGGTGGCCGAGCTGCACGACATCGGAGCGGCAGGTGTCGAGCTGGAACCGCCAGTCCTGCTCGGTGCGTTCCTGATCGGCCCGTACGCCGAGCAGCTCGCCCACCATGCCGAAGCCCTGGCCGAGCCCGGCGGCGACGTCCGCGCCGACGTCCAGGGCCTTGCCGACCTGGTCCCCGCCGACCGAGGTGCCCATGATGAACGGCCCGACGAGGGCCTGCGGCACACCCGAGGCGACGGCCGCGCCGATCTTCAGCCCGCTGGAGACGAACTGCGCCGCCGCGCCCGCCACCAGCATCGCGAGCTGTGCCTCCTGGAGCGGCGAGATCCCCTCGTCCACGAGCTTCTTGTAGTAGGCGACCCGGTTCTCGGCGGCGATCTTGGCGTCGCGGGCCTCGGCCAGCCCCTCCTCGGCCATCTTGACCTCGGTCTCCTTGATCTGCGTGGTCAGCGCCAGGATCTCGCCGTCCTGACGGCTCTGTAGGCGGCTCAGCTCCTCGTTGTCGCGGCGGTCGATGACGTCGAGCAGGTCGGCGCCGAGCTGCCGGAGCCGGTCGGCCAGGTCGCGGGCCCGCTGGTACACGACCTCGAACCGGTGGGCGGGCACCGGCCCGGCCGCCGCCGCGGCGGCCACGTCGGCCGCGCCGCCGCCCGCCGCGCCCCGTACCAGCGCCATGACGTCGAGCGGCGCGTCGAACAGCGGGATCGGCCGGCTGACGCCCATGATGTCGAGCGACGCCCGGATCTTGGTGAGCCGGTCCTCCACGCGCGTCCAGTACTCCATGAACCGCTCGTTACCGGGCACGTAGAAGTAGGGGTGGGCGACGCCCGCGTGTACCGCGCCGGCGTCCTTGAGCAGCGCGCCCTCGGCGGTGAGGTGCCCGGTCTCGACCGGCCCGTCGCCCAGCTCGGGGGAGTACGGTCCGGCGGGCGGCAGCGCCGCCGGGCCGAGGGTGACAGGCCGCGGGCCGAGCAGGTCGTAGGCGTAGATGTAGAGCATCCGCGCCTCGTCGATGGTCTCGGCGGTGTACTGCCCGAACAGCATGTCGCCCCAGTCGAGCAGGTTGTCGATGTAGGCCATGACGACGGCCCGCCGGTAGGCGTCGGGCCGCAGCTCGGCGATGGCGTGCGGGTCGTACGGGTCGTTCAGGTACGCGCGGATGAGCGACTGCCGGTCGCCCATCGAGTTGTACTGCCGGCGCAGCCCGCCGATGATCGCGACGCGTTCGGCGAGCGCGGCCCCGCGAGGCTCGGCCGCCAGCGCCGCCCTGACCTCGTCCAGGCCGGTGCCGGCGAGGTGGGTGAGATAGTCCAGCTCGTCGGTGGTGAGGTCGCGGGCTCGGCGGAAGGCGGGCGCGAGAGCCGTCAGCTCGGTGAGGATCGGCGACAGCAGGGATTCGAGCGCGCCGGACCCCAGCTCGGCGAGATCCTGGCGGCACTCGGCGACCAGCGCGTACACGTCGGCGGCGAGGAACGGCAGGAACCTCCAGTAGCGGGCCGGTGTGGTCGGGTCGAAGACGTACTCGTACCAGCGCCCGGCCTCCTCGAAGCGTTGCGCGCCGTTCAGCGCCTGGGCGATCAGCAGCGGCGCGTGGAAGAAGATCTCCCAGTAGTACAGGCCGTTGGCGCTGTCGAAGTCCAGGTAGGAGCTGACCGGGACGTTGGCCGCCGGCTCCGGCTTGACCCGCACGGTTTTGGCGTCGGAGACGGTGGCGCTGAAGGCGGGCAGCTCCGCGAGCTCCTGCGTGGTGGGGTCGAGCAGCGCGTCCACGCCACCGGCGAGCAGCCGCCGGTTCAGCTCGGCGGCGGTGCTGGAGGTCAGCCGGATCAGCTCGGTCGGCAGCGCGGCGATCTCGTAGGGGCGCGGCACGGCGTCGCCGGCCGGGTAGGCCGCGTAGTTCTGCCCGAGGAACAGGTACACGGCGGTGTCGCCCTCCAGCAGGCCGGTGAAGTCGCCGGGGAACCCGGCGGGCAGCGCGCGCCAGTTGCCCTCGTACGGCAGGAACGTCAGCGGCGTGCCGGGCTCCCAGCCGGGGGGCAGCGGGGCGTAGCCGGTGGGGCCGAACGCGTACCGCCGCTCGCCGCGGGTCAGCACGCCCCTGATCGGCTGGGCCGTCTTGCGCGGGTAGCCCGCGTCGATGTGGTCGGGGATGGTGGTCCCGCCGTCGGCGAGGGTGTACCGGACGTACTCGTCCGGGCCGACCAGGAACAGCCTGCCGTCGGCGAGGTAGGCGGCGGTGACCGCGCCGCTCTCGGAGAACCTGGTCGCGACCCGGCCCAGGTCGCGCGTGGTCCCGTCCCCGCTTCCCGTGTAGGTGCCGCGGTCGTCGTCGAAGACGATCTCGATCGAGCCGCCGCGCACCACGGGCCCCGGCCCGGCCTGGAGCGGCACCTGGTCGGTGTTGCCCGCCAGTTCGTGCGAGGTGGACTCCACCGTGAGGTCGGCGTTCAGCCGCACGTACCGGTCGCCGTGGACCAGGAAGGTCGCGTCGTCGTTCTGGTGGACCCGGTCCAGGCCGGTCACCCCCCACGCGGCGGAGGCCGACCGCGGGGCTCCGCCCGCCGCGGTGAACTGGTCGCGGTCCCGGGAGTAGAGCACCTCGGTGCCGTCCGGCATGGTGAAAGCCACGTCGATCTTCGTCCAGGCGACCGGCAGGCGGTCGCCGCCGCCGTCCGCGAGCCTTTTCGGGTAGCCGGGGTCGAGCGTGCCGAAGGGCGTCGCCGAGTAGCGGTAGTACTCCTCGCCCGCGAACAGGAACACCACGCCGTCGCGGACGACACCGGCGTCCACCCGGCCGTCGCGCAGCAGAGCGGTGCCCGCGACGCCGAACCGCTCGGCGACCCGCTTGCGGGTCTGCTGCGAGGTCACCTTGCCGGGCGGCACGGCGATGAACACCCCGCCGGCGGCGTCGAAGAAGTACAGGGTGCCGTCGGTGAGGCGGAACGCGGCGTCCACCCGGTCCCAGGTGGTGGGCAGCCGGTCGGTGTTGGCCTTGAACGCCTGGAGCGGTTCCGGGCGGCCGGGCGCGGCGACGGGACGGCACAGGAAGCTGCCGCCCTTGTGGTCCACGCTGAACCAGCGGCCGTCCTGGCTGTCGGCGGGCGCGTTGAACCGGACGACGTCGTCCTCGGTGATCGCCGTGACGGCGGGCTCGTCGAACAGCCGGTCCAGGTCGGCGGGCCGGGGCGGGGCGACGGTGCCCAGGGCGGGCAGCCCGTACAGCTCCGGGGTGAGGGTGAACGCCGACTCCACCGCGCTTCCGCCGTAGGTGTAGGCGCACCGGACGACGATCGCGTCGTGGCCGCTGACGCCGGGCACCTTCCGCGACGCCTGCACGTAGAGCCCGACGTCGCCGATCAGGCCCTCGCGTTCGGCGTCCACCGCGAGCACCTGCGCGGGCAGCCACTCGCCGCTCAGGTTGCGGAACGAGTAGTAGATCTTCACCTGGTACCGCGGCGGCGGGGCGTCGACCTGCTGCCGCCCGTCCGACCCCGCGGTGACGACCACGGTGGCCGCCGACGGATCGCCCGCGGGGGTGGGCTCCACGACCGCCCAGAAGACGAACACCCGGCCGAAGGCGTGTACCGGGTGGACCCGCTCGGCGGCGATCTGCACGTCCACCTTCAGCCAGGGCTCCCAGGTGGCCGACAGCTTGTCACCGTCGCGGAACTCGGCGGAGCGGTGGTAGTAGCGGGGCGGGTCCGTGCGGGTGCGGCCGAACAGCACCAGGCGGCGCACCTCGGGCGCGGCCTCCTCGGGCCGGTAGACATAGCCTCCGGCGATGGCCAGCCGGGAGACCTCGGTGTACTCGTCCAGGTAGCGCTTGTAGGCGGCCTGGACGGCGTCGGCGGTGATGTCGCCCTGGAGCAGGTCGCTCTCCAGGGCGGAGAACGCCGGGGTCTTGCGGGCGCGCAGTTCGGGGCGCAGGTAGTTCTCCGGGTACAGGAAGACCTTCCGGTTGGCCTCCCAGGTCCGGTAGCCGCGCATCCACGTCCACCAGGTCCGCAGCCGGTCGCGTACCTCCTCGGGGTCGGCCCCCTCGGGCAGCGCGACGGTCTCCAGGCCGAGCAGGTATCGCTGGAGGTAGAGCTGGGTCGCGGCGATGGCCTCGCGGACCCGCGAGGTCGTGCCCGCGGGTCCCATGTCCACATCGATGAGGTAGCGCTCGTACAGCGCGCGCGAGTCGCCGTGCCGGGGCGTCAGCCAGGCGACCAGCGCGTCGCGTTTGAGGACGTTCAGCCGGTCGCGCGTCTGACCGGACACCTTCGGCCACTCCTGGGCGGCGGTCCGCCGCTGGAGCATGCCGTGCAGCGCGTCCGCCGCCGCGTCGAGGTCCGGGGCGGAGCCGTGGATCTTCGCCCAGACGTCGTACAGTTCCGCGACGCCGGTGCCCACCTTGCCGGCCGCGGCGAACAGGTCCACCAGGGTCAGCAGGAACTCGATCTCGAACAGGCTCTCCTCGCTGGTGCCGGCCCGCAGCAGGCCCATGTTCCGCCGGGCCCAGCGCACCTCGTCGATCGGCCGGGCGAACGTCTCGGCCAGATAGGCGTAGGGGTCCTCGGCGCCGTCCACGAAGAACCCGGCGAGCCCGGCGGGCGTGGTACGGCACAGCGCGGCGAAACGGACGATCGTGTGCACGTCGCTCAGCCGATAGTCGGCGGTCCCCGTCCAGCGGTGCCGGAAGCTCTGCGGGAAGGTGCGGTCCACCAGGTGGTAGGAGCCGGAGTAGCGCAGGTAGCGCTCGCCCTTGAGCAGGTAGGTGCGGCCGTCCAGGACGAAGGCGCCGTCGGGGCCGCTCTCGAAGTCGGGCGGCGCGTCGCCCCAGTCGCCGCGGACGGCCCTGGGGTAGCCGGGCTCGACATGGTCGAGGGCGCCGTCCGCCGGATAACGGGCGTACCGGCCGCCCCTGAAGACGTAAAGTTCGCCGGACGGCGCGGTGAACGCCGCGTCGGGAGGACCCGCGCCGAAGGAGTCGCGGACCACCCCCCAGTTCCCGCTCACCGGCGTGACCGTCCCGCCGGACAGGCACCGGCCGCCCCGGAACAGCCGGACGACGCCGTCGCGGCCGGTGAACGCCGCGTCCAGGCCGTCCTGGAAGGCGGGCGGCAGCGGCGGCAGGCCCAGCTCGGCGGCCAGGTCGCCGAGCGCGCGCGGGTAGCCGTCGTCGATGTGGGCGTGCCCGGGGCCCGAGTAGCGGACGTACTGGTCGCCGGAGAACAGGTAGATCCGCCGGTCGGCGACGAGCGTGGCGTCCACCCTGCCGGTCTCGGCGAGGTTGTCACGGGCCCGGCCGAGGGCGCCCGGCGCGAAGGAGGCGGACAGGGCGGGCGACACGGTGTGGCAGACCCCGCCGATGATCACATGGATGGTGCGGTCATTGCCGACGATCGCGTCGATCGGCCTGCCGAGGGCGTCCTCGAAGGACTCCGGAAGCCGCGCGAACGGCTCCTCGGTGCGCAGGCCGCCCGCGATGGGCTTGGGGTAGCCGGGGTCGATGTCACGGTAGGCGTCGCCGGTGTAGCGGACGTACCGGTCGCCGGAGAACAGGTAGGTGTGCCGGCCGCGCCACACGAACGCCGCGTCGATCGTGCCGCCGGGGGCCGGGAACGGGTCGGGGGAGCGCCCCCACTGGTCCCTGACCGGCACGCGCGGGCCGAACGCGCCGTCGCGGAAGGCCGCGCAGGTGTCGCCGAAGAAGAACCAGGTGGCGCCGTCGGCGGCGCGCAGCGCCGAGCGCAGCTCGCCGGAGTCGTGCGGGTCGTGGCCGAAGCCGGGATAGAGCCGCTCGATCGGGCGGACGATCGACCAGTGGCCCGCGCGGTCGTCGTAGGAGACGCAGTTCCGGCCCGCCAGCAGCACCAGCCCGGTCCCCTCGGCCAGCACGGCGTCGGGAAAGGCGAACCCGCCGGGCGCGCCGGGGAAGACGGCGGAGGCGTGGACGGTGGCGGGGTGGCCGTCGTCCGGCGTGGCGTAGGAGGCGCCGGAGTAGACGACATGGCGTACCAGCCCATCGGCGTCGGGCCTGCTGTAGAGGCGGGTCCGGTCGCGGTGCACGTAGGCCAGCGCGACGCTCTCCAGGCCGCCCCAGTGCTCGCTGATCGGCCGCGGGTCGCCGTCGGCGACCGACGCGCCCGCGGCCTGCACGACGAACTGGTCACCGCTGAACAGGTAGGTCCTGCCGTCGCGGCCGGTGAACGCGGCGTCCACCGCGCCGGTCTCGCGCAGTACGTCACGGGGGCGGCCCCACTCCTCGGCGATCGGGTAGTCGCGGCCGAGTTCGGTGTTGAAGCAGGTGGGCCCGCTGAACAGGTACGTCGTGCCGTCCGTGCCGTTCAGCACGGCGGAAAGGCCCGTGCCGAACCGCTCCGGCACCGTGCGCAGCGCGCGCGGCCGGTACGGCGTCGCCGCGACGGCGCGGCCCTCCAGCGCCGACAGCCGCCGCCAGCCCGCCCCGGTCTCGGCCACGATCGAGCCGTCCTCGACGTAGGCGCAGCGCAGGTCGCCCACCGGCAGGTCGTCGTAGCGCCGGTAGGACGCCGTGGACACCGCGTGGCACACCCCGTCACGGAACAGGTAGACGGTACGCCGGTCGGAGAAGGCCGCGT
The DNA here is from genome assembly GCF_044326295.1 of Spongiactinospora sp. 9N601. Classification (NCBI taxonomy): domain Bacteria; kingdom Bacillati; phylum Actinomycetota; class Actinomycetes; order Streptosporangiales; family Streptosporangiaceae; genus Spongiactinospora; species Spongiactinospora sp. 9N601. Next base: position 68,938 of record NZ_JBIRBB010000005.1, on the reverse strand, counting down.
CCACCCCGTCGAGCCGCACCGGCAGCGCGCCCAGGCCCGGCTCGCCGGACAGCGTGGACACGTGGCGCGGGTAGCCTGGGTCCACCGTGGTCAGGGCGGTCCCCGTGTAGCGCACGTACTGGTCGCCGGAGAACAGATAGGTGCGGGTGCGCGGCACGTCCACGCCGTCGGCCCGCTCGGTGACGTCGAGGACGAACGCCGCGTCCACCCGCCCGGTGCGGGCGAGGTTGTTGGTGACGCGGGCCCAGAGGCCGGAGATCGCGGCGGGGTGGCCGTCGTCGATCTCGGTGTAGTCGGCGGTGGAGTAACGCGCGTAGTGGTCGCCGGAGAACAGATAGGTACGCCCGTCCAGGCCGACGAACGCCGCGTCGATCCGGTCGAAAGGGATGCTCTCCCACTTCTCGTGCAGCGCCATCGGCTCCGACCACCACCGGTGCGCCGCGTCGAAGCGGACGAACCGGTCACCCGCGAACAGGTACGTGCGCTGGTCGCGCCCGGTGAACACCGCGTCCACCGGCTGGGACAGCATGCTGTCGGGCATGTTCCACCAGTTGTCCGACAGCGGCTTGGGGAAGCCGGGGTCGGGGGTGCGGTAGTCGCGGGTGGAGTAGCGCACGTAGCAGCGGGAGCCGTCGGCGGAACGCGCCTTCAGCCTGCGCCCCTCCCGCGCGACCGCGACCGTGACGCCCTCGGCGGTGGCCAGCTCCCAGCGCGCCGCGCCGCCCGCGATCCCGGTGAGGGTGAGGCCGTGTTCCTGGAAGAGCAGGCGTAGCGCGGGGGTGAGCCGTCCGGCGTCCAGGTCGGCCTGGTGGGAGTCCGGTAACTCCAGCAGCACGCCCCCGGTGCCGAACAGGTAGGTGCGGCCGTCCATCACGAACGACACCTCCACCCGGGTCAGCCCGCCCCAGTCGCCCTCGATCGCGCGCGGGAACCCGGAGTCGACGGCCGAGTAGTCGGCGGTGGAGTAACGCACGTAGGTGTCGCCGGTGAACAGGTACGTGCGGCCGTCGAGCCCGGTGAACGCCGCGTCGATCCGGCCGCCCGGCGCCGGGCCGCCGAGCACGCCCCAGCGTTCCGCGGTCGCCTCGACGGTCGCGCCGGTGCCGTCGAGGGCGGCCGTCCGGCCGTCCTTGAACAGGTGCAGCACCCCTGAGGGGTCGGTGAACGCGGCCTCCACCCCGTTCTCGAACTGCGGCGGGACGCCCTGGAGGCGGCGCGGCGCGCCCTCGTCGGCGCGGACACCGGGGTTTTCGAGGCTGTCGGAGTAGCGCAGCACCTGACCGCCCGCGATGAGGTGGACGGCGGAATCGGTGGTGTAGGCCGCGTCGATGCGGCCGGGGTCCGTGGCCGGGGCGTCCCGGCCCCAGAACTCGGCGATGGGCCGCTCTCCCGCCGCGGTGATCCAGCGGTCGCCGCTGAAGACGTGCACGACGCCGTCGGCGTCCTGGAAGCAGGCGTCGATCCTCTCGTTCGCACCTGGTAGCCCCTCGCGGGAGCGCCACTCGGCGATGTCGCGCGGGTAGCCGTCATCGACGGCCGAGTAGTCGCCGGTGGAGTAGCGCACGTACCGGCCCCCGGAGAACAGGTGGATCCGGCCGTCGGCGTCGCTGTAGGCCGCGTCGATCCCCGCGAAGGCGTCGCCCGCCTTTCCCCAGGTCTGGGCCTTCGGGGCCCACCGGGTGCCGCCGGGTTCGCGGGTGAACGTCAGCGCCGCGCCCGCCGCGTCGCGCCCGAGGAGCCAGGCGACGCCGTGCCGGACGAACGCGGCGTCCACGGTCGCCAGGGCGGCGAGACGCGGCGACAGGTCGGTGAGCGGGCGGCGCGCCTCGGCGGTGCGGGCCCTGGTGGCGGCGTCGTAGGTCCAGTAGCCACCGTCGTCGCCGAACAGCAGGATCGTGCCGTCGCCCGCGTCGAGCAGGGCCTGGACGCGGTTGACGCCCGGCGGCAGCGTCAGCGGTTCGGGGAACTTGCCGGCGAGGTCCTGGTCGGCGAAGACCGCGCGTACCTCGGTGGCGTCGAGGCCGAGCTTGGCGGCGAGCAGCCCGAAACGGCGGATCCGGCGGTGGGCCGCCCGCAGCCGCGGGTCGTCAGGAGGCTCGGGCGCGTCGAGCGCGGGGGCCGCGAACAGCAGGCGGGCCTCCCGCTCGCCGCCCGCGACCGCCCCGCACAGCGCCCGCGCCGTGGCCGGGTCGAGGCCGAGCACGTCGGCGAGGCAGGCGTGCAGCGTCGCGTCCTGCCGGGCGGCCAGCGCGTCGAGCCGGTCGGCGATCTCCGCGACGGCGGCCGTCAGCTCCTTCGCCACGTCGTGCAGCAGGAAGAAGACATCGCGGGCGTAGTCCGCCATGCCGGGCAGCTCGAACGCGAGCGAGTTGTCGGCACTGGCGAAATGGCCCAGCCAGGCGGGCGGCACGGTGTACCGGTCGGTGATCCGGCCCTGCTGGACCAGGTGGCCGAGCAGCGCGGCGCGCTGCTCGTCGGTGAGGCCGAGGCGGGTGAGCGCCGCCGGGTCCAGCCGGTAGGGCGCCTCATCCCGCAGCACCCCGGCGATCCGGTCGAACACGAGCCGCTGGTCGGCGACGCCGAACCGCGGGCCGAGCGCGATGGTGCCGTCGGGGTCGTCGAACGCCGGCGGGTCGATCACCCGGCCGCCCGCCAGGACGACGCCGTCGAGCGCCGCGAAGACCCTGGTGGCGGCGATGTCGTCGGCGAGGCCGGCGAAGTCCTCGGCGGCGAAGGTGGTCAGAGCGGTGCGGTGGGCCGCGATCTGGCCGCGCAGCGCGGCGAGTACGGCCGGGCGCAGGACCGCGAACTCCGCGGCCAGCCCGAAATCGGCCGGGGCGATGTCGAGCAGCGCCACGTGGTCGGTGTAGCGGTCGTCCGCGTCGAGGTGCCCGTTGAACCGCAGGCTCGCCAGCAGGCGGGTCATCTGGGCATCGGTGAGCCGCAGTCCGGCCAGGGCCGCCGGGTCGAGCGGGAGGGCGTCCGTGCGAAACCGGTCCAGCCGCTCCTGGACGAGGCGGGCGACCGGGCCGGCGGCCTCGGTCAGGTCCACGTTGACGGCGAAGCGGGCGGCGTTGCCCGGGTCGAGGAAGAAGTCGGGGTCGAGGAGTTCGCCCTGCTCGTCGAGGTGGCCGTTGAACACGAGGTTGTCGTACAGTTCGGCGCGCTGGTACGTTCCGATGCCCTCCAGCCCCTCCAGATCGGACGGGTAGAACGCCGCCGCGCCGTTCACCGTGGCGGCGATGGCCTCGAACAGGGCCTCGCGGCAGGGCTCGAAGTCGCCCGCGAGGTCATCGGGTGTCCCTGCCACCAGTGTCCCGTCGGCGCGCAGCCCGCCCCGGTACACCAGGTTGCGGAAGATCTTGCCCTGGAGGCGGTCGCCCAGGCCGAGCCCCCTGAAGTCCGAGGGGAAGATCGTGCCGAGGTCCGTCACCGCCCGGTACGCGGCGGCCTCGGCCTTGGCCCGGTCGACTTCGAGCAGCCGGCTTCCGACGGCCGCCACCACCCCCTCGTCGAAGGCCACCAGCACGTCGTGGACCACCTGCGCGGCCCGCTCGCCGAACCGGTCCGAGGTCAGTGCCCGCGGGGACAGCGCGACGCCGTCGAGTTCGCCGCCCAGCCGGTGGAACAGCGCGGCCAGGTCCGATGTGCCGGGATCGGGCCGGCCGCCCAGGATCTCGGCCAGCTCCGCGCTGTCGAACCCGGCCGTCCCCATCCAGCCCACGACCGCGAACAGCGTCTGGGCCAGCCACAGCGCCGGCTCTGCGACGCCGCCCTCCAGCACCCGGTGCATGTCGTGGATCTCCGGCCCCGGCTCGCCGAGGACGGCGAACGTGGTGTAGCGCTGGAGCGAGGGATCGCCCTCCAGTACGACGAGCACGTCGAACAGCTCGTCCACACCGACCCCGAGCGCCGTCGCGAGCAGCCCGGCCCGGCGCAGCAGCGAGATCTCCGCGAGCCCGACCTCCCCCCGGTCGAACGGGCTCGGCTCACGGGCCGCGTAGTGCTCCCGGTAGCGCCGGACGATCTGCGCGATGTCCGGTTCGGCGACGTCGATCAGCTCCGCCAGCCGGAACCGGTAGTCGCGGTTGGCGGGGGCGAGAATGTCGCCCGCGCACACCTCGACCTGCGCGTTCTTTCCGGGACGCCAGGGCGCGACCAGCCCGCACACCTCCTCCGCGCCGAGCCCGTGCGCCTGCCCGAGCCGCGCCGCCGCCGCGACCGCGCGCAGCGCCGCCAGGTCCAGCCGGCCCCCGGCGCAGGAGGTCAGGATCAGGTCGAGATCGGTGAGCGACGTTCCGGTACGGCGGGCCAGCCGGATCAGCCGGTGCGCCCGGTCGAGCCAGACCGGCGGCAGGCCGTCGCCGCCGTCCGCGGGGGAGAGCCCGGTCTCCTCGTCGTCGAGTACGACGAGCCCGCCCTGCCCGGGGAGCCCGGCCAGCTCCCGCAGCCCGGCGTGGTCCAGCCCGGTCGTCTCGGTGAACCTGCGCGTGTCCCGCAGCACCGCGAGCGTCTCGCCGGGCGCGAGCCCGTACCGCTCCCCGAGCACCGCCGCGTCCGTGCTCGATTCGGTGACGGCCACGACGTCCTCGGGGGTGAGCTTGAGGTATTCCCGCGCCGCCACATCGTGATCGACGCGCGTGGCGAACAGCCGGTACAACTCCTCCGGCGTCACCTTCATCTGTTCCAGGCACACCCGGAGCCGCTCGGATTTCAGCGAGAAGGGCAGCCCGAAGGGATAGGAGGTCTGCCGCAGCGTCTCGTATGGATCGTTCCCGACAAGGCGCTCCAGCACCTCGTTGACGATGTCGAGATAGGGGGTCTCGGTGAAGGTGTTGTCGGAGTCCAGCACGATGCGCTTCAGATCGGGCCGTCGTTCCAGCAGCTCCGGCCGGTCGAACGACCCCTCCAGCAGCCCGAGCAGTTCCACGAAGTACGCGGCGGGCGACCAGACCGACCGCGCGTCGTCCTGCTCGGGAAAGCGGAGTTCTCCGAAAAGACGCGTGTAGTCCGGCGACGATCCCTCATTGACCATGCTCATCTCCCGCAGGCGGCTCCGGAACGGCGCCTCATGATCCCGAAGATGAACGAATACGCCTACTTACCGAAAAGACAGATCTCGCCCCCCGGTTTTTTGCGGTACAAAACAAGCAATTAAGTCGCCGATGGTTGCAGCTCGAATACCTGCCAGGATTCGCCCGGGGCCAGGCCGGCGAGTTCGCGGCCACACTCCTGGAGGAAGCGCGGGCCCGAGGTGATGTGGGCGGCGCCGGCGTGGGCGTCCCTGAACAGGCGCTGGATCAGCCCGTCGCGTAAGGCGGAGGTGCCGCCGGAGGTGTAGACGAACCGGGCGACCTGGGCGACGGTCGAGGTGGCGTGGTTGAGGGCGAGCCGGACCATCGTCTCCTGGCGGACGTCGAGCCTGCGGCCCGAGTCCAGGGTGCGTTCGGTGTCGTCCCAGGTCTCGTGGATCAGGGCGCGCGCGGCGCGGTAGGCCGCCTCGGCGCGGGCGAAGTCGGCGTGGAAGGCGTCGCTGCCGGCGATCTGGCCGGGCCGTCCGGCCCGTGCCCCGGCGTGCCGGATCAGCTCGTCGAGCAGCCGGCGGCCGATGCCGAGCGCCCAGGCGGAGTGGCCGATCAGCGCCAGGTCGAGGATGCCCAGCCGGTAGATCGCGCCGCCGCGCAGCGGCTCGTTCCGGTCGAAGACGTGCGTCTGGGACTCCGGTACGAAAGCGCCGTCGATGGCGTAGTCGATGCTGCCGGTCGCGCGCAGGCCGAGGGCGTCCCAGTTGCCGAGCATCGTGACGTCGTCGATCGGGGTGATGAAGATGCGGGTCTCGCCGGCGCCCTCGATGGCGCCGAGGCTGTGGACGTACTGGGCGTGCGGCATGCCCGAGGCGAAGCTCCACCGGCCGCTGAGCCGGAACCCGCCGTCCTCGCGTACGGCGGTGCCCGGCCGGGTGCCCTGGCCTGCGAAGATCGGCGTCCGTGGGCCCTTGAACATCCGCTCTACGGCCTCGTCGCCGAGGTAGGCGCCGGCCGTGCCGCTCTCCAGCGCGGAGGCCATGACCACCCAGCCGGTCGAGGGGTCGGCGTAGGAGAGCTCCTCGAAGACGGCGATCAGCTCACGGGGGGACAACTCGGCACCGCCGAGCGGTACGGGCACCCATATGCCGAAAAGTCCGGTGTCTAGCAGTGCCTCCACGACCGGGGTGGTGAGCCTGCCCATCATCTCGCCCGCCGCCGCCTCGCTCTCGATCAGCGGGCGCAGCTCGCGCGCCCGGTCCAGCGCGGCGGTGCCGGCGGTGTGAAGTCGCGGGGGTTCGCTCATGTCCGGATGCTCCTGTTCGTGAACACCGCTGTGAGGTGGATTCGCTGGAAGGCATACCCCGTTTTACGCGACCGAGATCATGGACAAAATGATTGAAAGGTTGACTTTTTCTTTCGACAACAAGACCGTCGTGCGTACGGGCATCCGGCCCGGATTGGAGAGCCCATGCGAAGCATCCGTAAATCCACCATGCTTGCCGCGTCGATCGCCGCCGGCCTGCTGACCATATTGCCGGGCGGAGTGGCGAATGCCGCCCCGGTGTCGGAGTCCTATCCGGAGTGCGAGCTGTTCTTCGACGCACCACGTGTCATCAACGGCAAGGTCGGCTTCACCGGCGGTGCGAAGTGCCCGCCCACCTCGTCGGCCAACGTGACCTGGCTGATGGTCTGGCTGACGCCGCACCATGACGCGCCGTACAAGGAGTGGGTCGGCGAGAAGCGGGGCGCGGCCAAGACCCACACCGCCGGCAGCACCGTGCCGTGCGTCAGCGGGAAGTACCAGGGCTCGGTCTTCGCCTCCCTGTACGGCGACAAGGGCGTCGATCACATCACTGTGGACACCACCGCCACGATCACCTGCTGAACCATCGCCCCGGCGTACGCGCCGGGGCCGATACCGGGTGATCATGGCGGCCCGCTGTGTTAGGCTGCCACCGGCTTCTCACCGTTGGGCTCACCGCCTCGCCGACCGGCTTCCCCCGCGTCCCGATGACACGGGGAGGGTGGAAGTCGCTCACCACATTTGGGAAACGACTGTCCTGTGCTGGTGGCGACGTGTGTCGGCCCTTCTTTTCCGACCCTCCGCGGCTCTGTTCCGCGACACCACCCGGCAGGCGTTTCCCGCGGGGAGGTCTCCAGAGTGCCGGAAATCAAGCCAGAAAACCACCCTGAAAACCACGCGGAACTCGAATCCGCCGAGCCACCGGTCACGCGGCGTCCGTGGCCGGTCCTCGCGATCATGTGCATCGGCTTCTTCATGGCCCTGCTCGACGGATCCATCGTCAACGTCGCCGTCCCCACACTGATCCACGGCATCGACGCCTCCTACGACCAGGTGCTCTGGATCATCGACGGCTACCTGCTCGTCTTCTCGGTGCCGCTGATCACCACCGGGCGGCTGGGGGACATCTTCGGATACCGCCGCCTCTACGTGATCGGCATCATCACCTTCACCGCCGCCTCGGCGCTGTGCGGGCTGGCCGGGTCGCCGTCCTGGCTCCTGGCCGCCAGGCTGCTCCAGGGACTGGGCGGCGCGCTGCTGTTCCCGCAGGTCATCTCGTCCATCCTGACTATCTTCCCGGCGCGCCAGCGGGGCCGGGCGTTCGGGGTGTTCGGGGCGATCGTCGGCTTCGCCCCGATCCTCGGCCCGGTCCTCGGCGGCTTCCTGCTCGCCCACCTGAGCTGGCGCTGGATCTTCTTCATCAACGTCCCGATCGGGATCATCACCGTCGTGCTGGCGCTGACCTTCGCGCCGCCGATGCGCTCCGGCCGCGCCCACCGGCTCGACCTGCCCGGCGTCGCGCTGGCCACCGCCGGGGTGGGCGGCATCGTGTTCGGCCTGATCGAGGGGGAACGCTACGGCTGGGGCACCATCGCCGGGCCGATCGGCATCCCCTCGGTCATCGCCGCGGGCGTGGCGCTGCTGGTGGTGTTCGTCCTGTCGCAGCGCCGCCGGCGGGACGAGCCGCTGATGCCGCTCGCCCTGTTCGGCGTGCGCAACTTCGCGGTCGGCAACTGGGTCGGGTTCGTCTTCCAGCTCGGCATGATCGGCATCATGTTCGTGCTGGTGCTGTACCTGCAGATGGCGCGCGGGTACTCGGCCCTGGAAACCGGCCTGGTGGTGCTGCCGAACGCCGTGCTCACCGCGGTCGGCTCGGCGTACGCCGGGCGGCTTTCCGACCGGTTCGGCGGCAAGTACATCCTGATGACCGGCCTCGCGCTGCTGGCCACCGGCCTGCTGGTGCTGGCCGTCATGGCCGGGCCGGACACCGACGCGTGGAGCCTGCTGCCCGGCCTGCTGATCATCGGGGTCGCCAGCGGCGCGACGTTCGCGCCGCTCCAGCAGGCCACCATGGACGGCCTCGATCCCCGGCTGGCCGGGGCGGCGTCCGGGGTCTCCAGTACGATCCGGCAGGTCGGAGGCGTCCTCGGCACCGCCGTACTGGGCGCGCTGCTGGCGGCCCGGCTCGCCTCGGCCCTGCGCGAGGAGGCCGAGAAGCGCGCCGGGGCGCTGCCCGCGCACCTGCGCGCGCGGTTCGTCGACGACAGCGCCGCCGCCGCGCGGCACTACCGCCCGCCCACACCCCCGGGCGGCCTGGACGCCGCCACGGCCGGCCTGTACGGACGCGTCACCGCCGACACGTTCGCCACCGGTTTCGTCACCGCGATGCAGACCGCGTTCGTGGCGTGCGCCGTGGCCCTGGTGATCGCCGCGCTGTTCTGCCTCATGTTCGGCCCGCCCGGCAGGCCGCGGGACTGACCGGGCCCTTGCGTTCCATCAGCCGCGCTCGCCGAGCGTGACCGTGCCGCGCGAGCCGTCGACCGTGATGACCTGGCCGTCCTGGATGCGCGTGGTGGCACCCGCCGCCCCCACGACGGCCGGGATGCCGTACTCACGGGCGACCGTCGTACCGTGGGAGATCATCCCGCCCGTCTCGGTGACGATGGCGGCGGCGTTCAGGAACAGCGGGGTCCAGCCCGGGTCCGTCGAAGGGCACACCAGCACCTCGCCCGGCGCGATCCGGGCCGTGTCCGGATCGAAGACCACCCTGGCCGGCCCGGACGCGAGCCCGGACGCCCCGGCGAGGCCGCGCAGGAGGGCGTCGTCGCCGGTCTCGACCGGCCGGTACTCGGGGGCGGTGCCGTCGGACAGGACGACGGCGGGCACCTGGCGTCGCTTCAGCTCCCGCTCGTAGATCGCGCGGCGCTCGGCGACCGTGGCACGGAAGCCGTCGCCACCCCGCAGCGCCGCGCGGATCTCGTCCAGGTCCAGGAACATCACGTCGTCCGCCCGGTCCAGGACGCCGTCCCGGACGAGATCGTCCCCGGCCGGCAGGAGCTGGCGGCGCAGCTCCTGGTATCCGCGCATCAGGTAGTACTTGGGCAGTTCGCGCAGGCCACGCAGCTCCCGGGCGGCCCGGAGCAGGAAGCCCGCGGCCAGGCGGACGCCGGCCCGCCGTACCGGCACCCGGCGCACCAGCTCGGCGACCTTGGCGCGCGCCTCGCGCCGGGCGGCGGCGAACTCGGCCGCCGCGTCGAAGCCGGTGTCCGCCGCGTGGACGTAGCTGATCAGCGTCCGGAAGACGGGCGCCGGGTCGTCGGCCCAGCGGGGCAGCCCCAGGTCCATCTCCGCCGCGACCCGGCAGCCGTAGCGGGCCAGGAAGCCGCGCACGCCGTCCGACAGCACGTCCGGCAACTCGCCGCGCCGGTACGACTGCGCGAGGTGCCACGGCTCTTGCTCGGACAGGGCGGCCAGCGACCGGGGATCGGCCTTGGCCGACATCGCCAGCCGCCACAGCCGCAGGTCCATCTCCGTCGTCGGGTTGGCGGGCACGCCGCGGAAGCAGGCGTTGATCTCCTCGGCGCTCGCGATCCCGTCGAGCAGCCTGGCGGCGAGCCGCTGGGCCAGCCCGCCCGCCGTGTTGGCCGCGCGGGGGAGATCGGCCTCGATGCGGCAGATCGTGCGGTGGTGCGCCTCGACCCAGCGCAGCCGTTCGGCGGCGGTGGCGTGCGCCGGGCCGGTCAGGGCGCGGACGTGCTGTTCCGCGCGCCGGCGTACCCGCTCCCGCGCCGTCCGGGGGAACAGCCAGGCGGCGGCGATCCGCCCCCGGCGCCTGGCGGGCGCGGGCGGGCCGGAACGGCGGCCCGCCGGCCGTTCGGGAGCGAACCGGGGGTCCGCGGCCAGCGCGGCGATGATCTGGCCGGACGGCGCGGCGAGATCATCGGCGAACGACACCATGGACGGCCGCTTGGCGTCGTCGATCACGCCTTCGGTGATGTCCCAGTACAGCCAGCCGGAGACGTCGATGATCTCCGGTGAGAAGCCGATCCCGGTCAGGTACGCGCTCATGCCGCGCTGCCGCTGCCTGATCATCAGCGAGCCCATCGGGGTGAGCGGCTGCGCCAGCCCCTGGTAGACGTTGACCGACCAGTACGCCCGCAGCCGCCCGTCCGCCGGCTCCGGCACCGGGAAGGCGGTGGTGATGGGCCTGGTCTGGGTCAGCCACAGCCGGTCGGCGGCGTCGATCGCCCACTCGACGTCCTGCGGGCCGCCGAACGCCTGCTGCAACGCCGACCCGACCTCGCGCAGCCGCCGCAGGTCGGCCGGTTCCAGGCAGCCGGAGCCGGTCGGTTCCGGACCGGTCTCGCCGAGTACGTACTGGTCGGGTACGACCGTGCCGGAGACCACCGCCTCGCCGACGCCCTTCACCGCCTCGACGACCATCTCGGACCTGCGGCCCGTCACCGGATTCAAGGTGTGCAGGACACCGGCCGCCCTGGCGTCCACCATGCGCTGGACGATGACCGCGATGGTGGCCTCCCGCCCGTCCACGCCGTGGGCGATCCGGTACCGGTCCGCGCGGTCCGACCAGAGCGAGGCCCAGCAGCCCCGGACCGCGGCCAGGACGGCTTGGAGGCCGCTGACGTTCAGCGACGTGTCGTACTGCCCGGCGAAGCTCGCGTCGGCCAGGTCCTCGCTCGGCGACGACGAGCGCACCGCGACCACGGCGTCCCCGCCTTCCGCCAGCGCGCCATAGGCGTCCGCGACGGCCCGGACCAGGTCCTCGGGCAGGTCCGTGGCGAGGATCGCCTCGCGCATGGACCGGGCCGCCTTCCCCGTCTGAGGGCGGACGCGGTCGTAGGCGGCCGTGGTGATGACGAACCCGTCCGGGACGCTGAAGCCCTTGCCGAGCATGGCGGCCAGGTTCACCGCCTTGCTTCCGGCCCGGCCGACGTCCGCGCCGGTCAGCTCCCCGAGCGTCACCAGATCGCGGAGTTCCGTGGCACCCACCTGATCATTACTCCTTCGCTAGGCGCTGGTGGTGACACGGTGCATCCTCAACCCGGGTTGAGCGCAAGTCGCCGGTTCACGAGGTCGTCGGGCCGGCGGCGGTGGTGGGCGGCGCGCACCCGGGCCTCCCGGCCGAGGTCGCCGCGCTCGATGGCCATGCGCGACATGACCGGTTCGATCGTGCCGCGCGTCTCGGCGATCTCCTGCCGCCGCCGACCCTCACCGCCACCGCCCGGACCCCCGTCTGACGCCCATCCTTGGGGGCCGTTGTTCGGGTGGGGCCGTTGACGATCGATATCGCCCGGTGCATGTTTCGTTAATGGTGCATTTATTGGTATTCAGCAGAATCGCCCGACAGCGGACCCGTGAAGGCGGGCAGTTGTGAGCGGCGTCCGGGCGGTGATTCACGACCATGATGGCGGGCTGGATGACATTCTGGCCCTGCTGCTGCTCACCCGGTACGACAACGTCGCGTTGCGCGGCGTGGCCGTCACGCCCGCCGACTGCCTGCCCGTCCCCGCCGTGTCGGTCACCCGCAAGGTGCTCGGGATGACCGGGTTGACCGGGGTGCCCGTGGCGACAGGGGAGCTTCCGGGCCGTAACCCCTTCCCGCTGGAGTGGCGGATCGACGCCCTTCGGATGGACGCGCTGCCGGTGCTCAACCGGCCGGGGCCGCTTGCCGGCGAGCCGGCCGGACTGCCCGCGCACCGGCAGCTCGCCGCCTGGCTGCTGGCGGCGGAGGCGCCGGTCACGGTGCTGGCGACCGGGCCCATGACCAATCTGGCCTGGTGTCTGGATCGGTGTCCAGAGGTCGAGTCCAAGATCGCCGAGGTCGTGTTCATGGGCGGCGCCCTCGACGTACCGGGCAATGTCGATCAGCCGGGACACGACGGTTCGGCCGAGTGGAACATCTACTGGGACCCCGACGCCGCACAGCGCGTCTTCGACAGCGGCGTGCCCGTCACCATGTTCCCCCTGGACGTCACCGATCTGGTGCCGATCACCGGCGAGTTCGCCCGCGCGTTCGGCGGGCACTACGGCGACCCGGTCAGCGACCTCGCCGGGACACTGCTCGCGATGACCTTCGGCACCCTGGAGACCACCGGCATGCCGTACTGCGGCTGGGACACCCTCACCACCTCCTACCTGGCCGCTCCCGGCATGTTCGAGTTCGAGACCGTGCGGTGCCGGGTGATCACCACCGGCCACGGTCAGGGCCGTACGGTCAGGGACGACACCGGCCGCCCCGTCAAGTGCGCCCGCACGGTGGACCCGGACCACTTCTACAAGCACTGCCTGGCCGTGCTGACCGGCTGACCCGGGCGCTCAGGGCGAGCCGCTACTCCCAGCGGAAGAAGATCGACGCGATGACGACGCCGCACACCACGCTCACCAACAGGGGGAGCAGTTGGGCGGGTTCGACGGCGCCGCCGCTCCAGACGGCCGACAGGGCCTGTACGGCGGCGCCGAACGGCAGCCGGTCGCCGATCGCCGCCAGCGCGTCCGGCAGGCTGCCGCGGTCGCCGAACATGCCGCCGAGCGCGCCCACCGCGAAGAACAGGATCAGCCCGATGGCGACCGCGGAGTTCGGCGTGGGGGCGAGCGCGGCCACGACCATGCCGGTCGCGTACATCGCCAGCGCGGCCAGCGCCAGCACCCCGATCGCCGCGCCCACGTTCGGCGGCGGCTTCGCCCCGAACGCCAGCGCCGCCAGCGTCCACGCCGCCGCGATGCCGACGGACACCTGGAGCACTCCCACGGCCAACTGGGCGACCAGGACCATCGCCGGTGAGGCCGGTGTCATCGCGAGCCGCCGCAGGATCCCGCTCGTGCGGTAATAGGCCAGGAAGCTCGGCGTGTTCACGATGCCGGTCGTGGCCAGGACCATGGTGAACACCAGCGGCAGCACGTACACGTCCAGCGCGGTACGGCCGGGCGCGACCACGGCGCGTCCCGCCGACGAGGCGTTCATCACGAGGATGATCATGGGCAGGGCGATCGGCACGACGAGGCCCGCGGTGTCGCGGATCACCATCTTGGCCTCGCAGACCAGCAGTTCGGCCCAGGAACGCGGTCCGGGGCGGTAGACGGCGGTGTCCGTCATCGCGGAGCCTCCTCGTCGTTGGTGATCCGCCGCCCGGTGAGGGCGACGAAGGCGTCGTCCAGGGTGGCCCGCTCGCCGCGCGTCTCGGTGACCACGACACCGGCCCGCACCAGCGCCACGCTCACGGCCTGGAGCAGGTCGCCGTGGCCTTCGACGACGACCCGGCCGGACTCGGCCCGCACCCGCTCGACCTCGGCGAGCCCTTCCAGCAGGCCCTCGGGGATCGGGGCGGCGGCCCGGAAGGTCACCCGCTGGGCGAGCCCGGCCCGCCGTACCAGCCCTGCCGGGGAGTCCAGCGCGACGATCCGTCCCGCCTCCAGCAGCGCCACCCGGTCGCAGAGCCGTTCCACCTCCTCCATGGCATGGCTGACCAGCAGCACGGTCACGCCGGACGCGCGCAGGCCCTCGACGGTCGTCCAGATCTGGCGGCGCGCCTCCGGGTCCAGGCCGGTGGTGAGTTCGTCGAGGATCACCACCCGGGGCCGCCCCACCAGGGCCAGCGCGACCGACAGCCGCTGTTGCTGCCCTCCGGAGAGCGTGTCGAAGCGGGTATCGCGGGAGCCGGTCAGGCCGACCGATTCGATCAGCTCGGCGGTGGGCACCGGGGCGCGGTAGAAGGTCCGGTACAGGCGGACCAGCTCGGTCACGGTGAGCGCGGAGTGCAGGTGGCTGTTCTGCAACTGCACACCGAGCACCTGCCGCACCCGGGCCCGGTCGCGGCGCGGGTCCAGGCCGAGCACGCGTACCGTGCCACGGTCGGGCCGCCGCAGCCCGGCGATCAGTTCGACGGCGGTCGTCTTGCCCGCCCCGTTGCGCCCGAGGATGCCGAAGATCTCACCGGCGGCGACCGGCAGGGTGACCTCGTCCACGGCGACGGTCGAGCGGTACCGCTTGCTCAGGCGGTCCGCCTCCACTGCGAAGGTAGGTGTGGTTCCAGGCATGGGACCGACGCTAGGGGCGGCCCCGCCGCCCCTGCCTGTGCCGATCGTCAGGGCGCGCGGCCATGACTTTCGGCACACCCGCCGCGCGACGAACGCCCGTATGGTGGCGACATGCGGCAAATCAGGCTGGATGCCTGGGCGGGGCTGGCCATCCTTCTGGGGTGCGTCGCCGTGGGCGCGCCGACCCTCTTCGGGGTCGCCGAGACGCTGGTGCCGCCGCCGCTGTGGATCGCGATCTACGTCGCGTTGCTCGCCGCGTTGCTGGTCGCCGCCTCCGCCGAGGAGCGTCACCCCCGGCGGGCGCGGATCGCGTACGGCCTGGCCGTCGTCCTCGGGTGGAGCACGGTCCTGACCGCGCCGGAGGCCGGGTGGCTGCCGATCCTGCTGGTCGTCGTCGCCGCCATCGGCGCGTACGTCGTCCCGCCCTGGGCGGGCGCGGCGGTGATCGCGGCCAACACCGCCGTGATCGCCGTGGCGCTGGGCCGGGCGGGCGCGACGGGCGGCGTGGTCCTCACCGGAACGCTGCTCTACGCGCTGATCCAGGCGTCCACCGTGCTCAGCTCCATCGCGATCATCCGCGAGCGGCGGATGCGCCGCGAACTCGCCGAGGCGCACGTCGAGTTGCGCGCGGCGAGCGTCATCCTGGCCGACGCCACCCGCGCCGGTGAGCGGCTGCGGATCGCCAGGGAACTGCACGACCTCATCGGGCACCAGCTCACCGTGCTCACCCTCGAACTCGAAGTCGCCCGGCACCGCGACGGCGACGGCGCCCGCCCGCACATCGAGCGCGCCGACCAGGTGGCCAGGGAACTGCTCGGCGACGTACGCACCACCGTCGGACGGCTGCGCGCCGATGCCCCCGACCTCCGCGAGTCGCTGACCTCCGTGGTGCGCGGCATCCCCGGCCTGGACATCGGCATCTCGATCGGCGACGACGTGCAGGCCGGCGAGGAGCTGACCGCGACGCTCGTCCGCGTGGTGCAGGAGATCGTGACCAACACCATCCGGCACGCCGACGCGACCTCGCTGCGCATCCGGATCGAGACCGCGCCGGACCACACCGTACGGCTCACCGCCGCCGACGACGGCCGGGGCTGCCCCGGCGTCGTCCCCGGCAACGGCCTGCGCGGCCTGACCGAGCGGGTCCACGCGCTGGGCGGAGACGTACGGCTCGACGGCAGCGCCGGATTCCGCCTCACCGCGAGGATGCCCGCCCCGTGATCCGCGTACTCGTGGTCGATGACCAGACCCTCGTCCGGCAGGGCATCCGCAGCCTGCTGGACCTGACCGACGACATCCAGGTGGTGGGGGAGGCCGACGACGGCATGGCGGCGCTGGCCGCGGTCGGCGAGCACGCCCCCGACGTCGTGCTGCTCGACCTGCGAATGCCCCGCCACGACGGCATCTGGACCCTCGACGCGCTGCGCGAGCGCGCCTCGGGCGCGCCGCCGGTGCTCGTGCTCACCACGTTCGACAACGACACCCTCGTCCTGGACGCGATCCGCGCGGGGGCCTGCGGCTACCTGCTCAAGGACGTGACGCTGGAACGGCTGACCCGGGCGATCCGCACCATCGCCGCCGGGGGGACGCTGATCTCCCCCTCGATCACCGACCGGCTGCTGCGCGCCGTCCACCGCCGCGGGGGCCCGGCCGGGGAGGACCTTCCTCCGGTCCAGCGGCTCACCGAACGGGAACTCGAAGTGCTGCGGCTGGTCGCCGAGGGCTACAGCAACCGGGAGATCGCGCAGGCGCTGTTCCTGGCCGAGGGCACGGTCAAGAACCACGTCTCCACCGTCCTGCTCAAGCTCGGCGCCCGCGACCGCACCAACGCCGTGCTGCGCGCCCTGCACGAGAACGTCCTGGACTGACGCCCGCCGGATCAGTCGCCGGCGGCGTGCCGGGCGAAGGCGCTCTCGATGTCGGTGCGCTCGATCGCCGGGCCGGGCAGGCCGGTGGGGCCCTCGATGGTCAGCGCGTTCAGGAACAGGGCGAGCTGCCGCTCGGCCGCGCGCGGCCAGTCCGGTCCGTGCGCCAGGGGCTGGGTGAGGAGCGAGGTGAAGACGATCAGGTCCGTGGCGTTCGCCGTGGCCCGGACGCTGCCGTCGGCCCGGCCGCGATCGAGGAAGGCGTCCAGGTGGCCGTAGATCGTCCGGCGCGCGTGTACCGCCTCGTTGGTCACCAGCGGCGGCGCGCCGTGCAGCGGCAGGACCAACTGGTCGGCCACCGCCAGGCAGCGGGCCAGGTACTCGCCGATCGCCTCGCGGCCGGAGCACCGCCGCGCGGCGATCTCCTCCAGGATGCCGACCAGCAGGTCGTAGGCGCGGTGTTCCAGGGCCTGCATGAGCGCGTCGCGGTCGGCGTACTTGCGGTAGAAGGTGGCGATGCCGACGCCCGCCTCCTCGGCGATGGTCCGCAGCGGGGCGTGGCGGCCTTCGCGGAGCATCACCGTGACGGCGGCGGCCAGCAGCCGCTCCCGGTTGGCCTCGGCGTCCCACCGGGTACGGCGGCGGCGCCCGCCGCCCTCCACCGGTTCGCGCGCCATGGGTCCTCCCTCACAGCGAAGTTCTTCCCAACGATATCCGCGTCCCGGGAATGGAGCCGGTGGTCGGCCACGTTATCCGGAGCAAATAGTCCGGAAAACCAGGGCGGCATCGACCGCCAGAAAAGGGGCCATCGCCATGGCGCTCTCCTTCTTCACCCCCGCCGACTCGGCGATCCTGCTCATCGACCACCAGGAAGGCGTGCTGAGCTGGGTGGGCTCGGCCGACCTGAAGGAGGTCACCGCCAACGCGTTCGCGCTGGCCAAGGCCGCCAAGGCGCTCGACATCCCATTGGTGCTCACCACCTCCATGGAGGACCACGCGCAGGGGCCGCTGCTGCCGCAGTTCGCCGAGATCGCCCCCGAGGAGTACGCCGGGCGCATCCGCCGGTCGGGCGTCGTGAACGCCATGGACGACCCGGCCTTCGCCGCCGCGGTGAAGGCCACCGGCCGCACCAACCTGATCATCGCCGGGGTGACCAACGACGTCTGCACCGTCTACCCGACGCTGACCGCACTCGACTCCGGCTACCGGGTGCAGGTCGTGGCCGACGCCGGAGGCTCGATGACCAAGTCCGCCGACGACATCGCGCTGCGCCGGATGGAACTGGCCGGAGCGGGTATCGCCTCCACCAACATGATCCTCACCGAACTGGCCGGCACCTGGACCTCGCCCGCCGGCCAGGCGCTCATCCCCATCGTCGGATCGCTCATCCCCGCCTGACGGCCGGGCACTCTTCGCACCATCCCCCACAGGAGCACACCATGAGCATTCCCTACCTGGCCCAGCCGGAGCGGCAGCAGAAGCTCGAATGGCTGGAGGGCGGCGTCTTCTCCGTCCTGCTGGACGCGTCCGCGACCGACGGGCGGCTCACCGTCGGCCGGTTCGACGTCCCCAAGGACGAGGCCCCGCCGTTCCACATGCACACCCGCGAGGACGAGGTCTTCCTGCTGATCAAGGGCACCGCCCTGCTGTGGGTCGGCGACGAGGAGATGGAACTGTCCGAGGGCGGCATCGTCTACCTGCCCAGGAACATCCCGCACGGCTACCGGATCACCTCCGACCGGGCCGACCTGCTGATGATCGCCACTCCCGGCGGCATCGAGGGCATGTTCCGCCAGGCCGGGCGGGACATGTCCACCCCCAGGCCGGACGGGTTCGAGATCTCCAAGGAGGCGCTGGCCGCCGCCGCCGACGCCTACGGCCAGATCGTCGTGGGCCCGCCCCGCTGATGATCTCGGCGAGGCCGTCGTCCCGCCGGCCCCCGGGTCGGCGGGACGTCACGGCCCTGCCGTTCGACGGCCGTTCAGTGGGCGCGGTTCCTCCACTGCTTGCCGCCGGCCGCGATCCCCTCCAGCACATGCAGGGTGTGGTGGACCCCGGCCGCGTCCAGGGTGGCCTCGGCGACCGTCCCCGGGACCTCGCCCTGCTGCAACTCCTCCACCCCGAGCCCGTCCACCGGGATGGTGATGTGCTGCCCGTTGACCAGCGACAACTCGAAGGTCCACGGCTGGCCCGCCGTCTGCCGGACGCGTACCGCCGCGATCGACTCGAACCGGTAGTTGGTCCGCTGCCCGCCGGAGAACTCGCCGGCCTCGAAGTCCAGCTCGGTGGTGACCTGGCGGACCCCGTCCCTGGTGAGGAGGAAGAGCATGATCTCGTAGTCGCGGTAGCGCCACGGACCGCCCCGCACCCGGGCGCGCGAGGTCGCCGGGGCGGGGGAGTCGATGAAGCCGTAGGCGATGATCTCACTCATGGCCAGCTTGTAGTGCCGCAGCGCGTCGTTGAGCAGGATCTTCCGGTCGCAGTCCAGCCAGGCGGCCATCTCCCGGTCCTGGGGCCGGTCGGCCAGCTTCTGCCGCCACCGCAGGAAGGCGGCCTGGCCGGCGGCCAGCACGCGCCGGCCCTCCCGCCGCTCGAAAGCATGCCGACGGTGCTCCACCGCGATGTCCACCCCGTCGCGCGCGGTGAGCATCCCGGCCACCCCGGTGAGGAGCAGCAACGTGGTGGTGTCCGCGACCGTGCCGGTCAGCGTGATGACGGCCCCGAGCGTGAGGAGGGCGACCGGCCCCAGCATCGCCGCGGAAGACGGCGCGGGCGGCTCCGGCGGGCCGTTACGCCACCGCTCGCGCACCTCCGACACCCGGTACCGGATCAGCCAGTCGATCCGGCCGACGCCGACTCTGCTCTCCCGGTACGTGTGCACGATCTCATCGCGGATCTTCCGCCGCACCCCCGCGGTCATCTCCATCCAGACCCCGCGATCCATGCCGGGCGGCGTGTACTTCGCGAAGTAGTGCAGGAACCGCTTATCGACCTTCTTGGCGAAACCGCCGGCCGGCGTCCGCCGGGGAGCGGGCCGCACCGGGTCGCGCAGCGCCGCCCGCAGCCGCCGGGTCATGATCTCCCGCAGGGTGAGGTAGCACCCGGCGAGGGTCACCAGGTAGCCGAGGAAGCCGAGCAGCGCCCCGGTCGTCACCAGCAGGAACCCCAGCGAGACGGCCAGCAGGACAGTGACCACCGCCAGCGCGGTCACCCGCGCGAGTACGACGCCGGGGGTGCGGGGCGGTGGCGGCTCGTAGGGCCGGGGCGGCAGCGGCTCCGGCTCGAAGAACTTCCAGCACCGGCCGGACCGATCATGGGCCCGCCACTCGCGCCTGGCGCGGGCCAGCCCGCGATCCCACATCTGGTCGTGCAGCGGGCCCTCCAGGAACGTGCCCAGGTGCCGCACGATCAGCGCCTTCTGGGTCTCGCCCAGCGCGTCCAGCTCCTTGAACACCGCCCGCAGGTCGGCCCTGGGGTCTTCCGCGCAGTTCAGCAGCCTGCGCACGGTCCGTACGCCGTCCGTCCAGGCGCCGTCGCCGGTCCGGCGCAGCCCTCCGGGCTCGGCGCGCAGCGAGGCGGTCTCCTCGTCCGAAAGCTCGCGCCGCGTCCGGCCGCTGACCAGGGCGAGCAGCCAGTGGAACCAGACCTCGTCGGTGCGGTGCCCGGCGGCGAACGCCGCGTAGATCAGCTCCCTGGCCCGCCTGGCCATGCCGCCCTCCAGGTACCGCAGGCCGGTGCGGAACTTCTCCTCGGGCGTGGCGTCCGGCGACACCATGTAGTTGTTGACGTCGCCATGGACCACCCCGGCCTGCACCCCGACGCTCGCCGAGCCGGCCGCGCTGTTCGTCACCCCCTGCTCCGGCCCGGTCATGACGGCGGTCCCTGGGCCAGGGTGATGGCCGCCGCGAGCGCCGTGGCCAGGCTGGAGACGTCGCCGATGAGCCCCCGGACCTTCCGCAGCGCCACCGTCACCGTGCTCGGCTGGGCACCGCCGCGCAGTGCCTCGTCCGCAACGGTCAGCTCGCCCTCCACGGCGTCGTAGGTCACCTGGTCCACCTGGCCCTCGGCCAGTGCGCGGCGGAGCCGGGCGCGCAGCGCGTCGAGCGCCTGGGGCAGGTCGGCCGGCAGGGGCGGCTCGGAGGTGATCCGGATGCCGCCGTGCACGACGCCCGCCTGCACGCCCACCTGGGCGTTGCCCATCGCGATGTTCTCGGTCGTCCCGCGCATCTCCGGAATCCTCGGGGTCGGGGTCTGGGACGGCAGGGTCCCGGCGGCGTGCTCGGCCGCCAGTTCCCCGGCCAGGGCGGCGGCGAAGGCCGCCGCGTTGACCACGGCGCGGCGCTGCCACTGCGCGCGGTCCGTGACCTCCTTGCTGCCGTCGGCGCGGTCGCTGACGCCGCGCACGACGACCACCGGCAGCGATCCGTTCAGGTGCGCGGCCTGGGCGATGCCCGCGCCCTCCATCTCGATCGCCCGCGCGTCGTTGTAGTTGTCCCGGATCCAGTGGGCGTACGCGGAGGTCGCGGAGTTGAGCACCACCTCGCCGGCGGCGATCGGCCCGAAGTGGATCTCCGGCTCCGGGGTGTACTCCGGCAGGTACCGGACCCAGGAATGGGTCCTTGCGATGTGCCTGGCGATCTGCTCGGCGGCGTGCGAGGTCTCCCAGACCCGGGGACGGCTCTTGAACCCGTCGTCCTCGCTGGTCCCGCCGTGGAAGGCGTAGATGTGGGTGGCGACCACCACGTCGCCGAGGGCGATGTCGGAATGCAGCGCGCCGGCCACCCCGACGAACAGCAGCGCCGCAGGGGCGAACTCCTGGATGGCGCGTTCGGCCAGCACCGCCGCGGACTGGTTGCCCTTGCCGACGTGGCCCAGGGCGACCTCGCACCCCGCGTCGGCCAGCCGGCCGACCTCGAAGCGGGTGCCCTGTGGGTGCCGGTGTACGCGCGGGCCGGACATCCGGCCGCGAACCGCCTGGTATTCGAGATCCAGTGCGGTGAGGATCACGATCGGCGACGGGCTCATGTGCCTTCTCCGGTTAAGGCCGCCGACACGACGGGACGGACCATCGGCGGGTAGAGGGTCTTGTGCGGACCGGCCCGGAACAGCCGGGCCGGCCGGCCGGTGGCGGCCTTTCGCTCGGTGCCCGCCGGGATGATGAAACCGTCGGTCTTCTGCACCTTGCGGTAGAAGTTACGGGGATCTAGCTGGATTCCCCACACTGCTTCGTACACCTCCTGCAACTCGGTGATCGTGAAGGTGGGCCCGCAGAACGCGGTGGCGAGCGCGGAGTACTCGATCTTGGCGCGGGCCCGTTCGACGCCGTCCGCGGCGATCCGCCGGTGGTCGAACGCGAGCCGTACGTCCCCGGCGAGTACGCCGTCCACCGGCTGCCACCGGGCGGCGGCGGCGTCGGTCCCGGCGGTCGGCTCCGGCAGCCGGGGCGCGATCGCCAGGAAGGCCACCGACACCACACGGCCCCGGGGATCGCGGCCCGGAGACCCGTACACCCGGAACTCCTCCAGGTGAACGGTCTCGATGTCCAGGTCGGTCTCCTCCGCCAGCTCCCGGCGGGCGGCGTCGGGGATCTCCTCGTCGAGGTGCCGCAGGAACCCGCCGGGCAGCGCCAGGGCGCCCCGGTGCGGCTCGACGCCCCGCTCGACCAGCAGGATGTGCAGCCGCGACCGCCGCAACGTCAAGATCACCAGGTCGACGGCGAGCATGACGATGGGCGTTTGCCAGGAGTCGTCGTTCATGACGTCAGACTAGCTTCTTGTCACTCTGACAGAAACTAACCTTCAGGGAATATCTGGAATGCCAACCGAGAATGTGCGGAGCCTGCCGAAGCGCCGCCGCATGGTGTATAAGCCGTGGAATCGAAGCGCCCGGAATTGACCTAACCTGCGAGTATGAAGATTCTCAGCCTGAACGTCGGGCGCGCCAAACCCGTCCCCTACACCGATGCGCCCTCCGGCGCGACCGGGATCGACAAGCGCCCGGTGGAAGGTCCGGTACGGGTGGCCGCGCCCGGTGCGCAGGGGAGCGGCATGGCGGGCGACGACGTGTGCGACATCCGCATGCACGGCGGCGACGACCGCGCCGTCTACGCGTTCGCCCGCGAGGACCTGGACCGCTGGGAGCACGAGCTGGGCCGCCCGCTGCCGAACGGGACGTTCGGCGAGAATCTCACCACGATCGGCGTCGATTTGAACGACGTGCTGGTCGGCGAGCGCTGGCGGGTCGGGCCCGAGGTGGTGCTGGAGGTGACCGGCGGGCGCATCCCCTGCCGGACCTTCGCGGGCTGGCTCGCCGAGAAGGGCTGGGTGCGGCGGTTCACCCAGAGCGGTTCGTCAGGCGCCATGCTGCGGGTGATCGAACCCGGCGAACTGCGCACCGGCGACGCGATCGAGGTGGTCCACCGCCCGGAGCACGACGTCACGGTCGCCAGGCTGTTCCGCGCCGTCACGACCGAGCGCGCGGAGCTGCCGAAGATGCTGGTCGCCGCGCCCTGGATGGAAAGCGAGCAACTGTCCTACGTGCGCAACCACATGGCCAAGTACCACGACGGCCCCTGACCCCGCACGGCGAAGGCCCGGCCCCGCGTGAACACGGGTCCGGGCCGCCGCCGAGAAGGGTCAGGCCGCGTCGGCGCGCACCCACTCGGTGTCGGAGGTGACCTCCGCCAGCCGGTCGGCCAGCGGGGACACCCCAAGACCCGGTTCCCTGGGCACCGCCAGCGTGCCGTCACGCAGCACGAACGGCTCGGTGATGTCGGCCGCGTAGTAGCGGCGGGAGGCGGAGGTGTCACCGGGCAGGGTGAACCCCGGCAGCGCGGCCAGCGCCACGTTGGCGGCCCGGCCGAGGCCGGTCTCCAGCATGCCGCCGCACCACACGGCGATCCCATTGGCCTGGCACAGGTCGTGGATGCGGCGGGCCTCAAGGTATCCGCCGACCCGGCCCGGCTTGATGTTCACGATCGAGCACGCGCCGATGGCCAGGGCCAGCGCCGCGTCCTCGGCCGACTTGATCGACTCGTCCAGGCAGATGGGCGTGCGCACCTGCTTGGCCAGCGCGGCGTGCTGGTACAGGTCGCCCGCCGCGAGCGGCTGCTCGATCAGTTCGAGGTCGAACTCGTCCAGCCGGGCGAGGGTCCGCGCGTCGGTGAGGGCGTAGGCGGCGTTCGCGTCCACCTGGAGCGGTACGTCGTCGCCGAACCGCTCCCTGACCGCGCGCACCGGGGCGATGTCCCAGCCGGGCTGGATCTTCAGCTTGATCCGGAGGTAGCCCTCGTCGAGGTATCCGGCGACCGCGTCGAGAAGCTCGCCGACCGAGTTCATGATGCCGACCGAGACCCCGCACCTGACCTCGTCGCGGACCGCCCCGAGGTAGCGGCCGAAGGACACCCCGGCCGCCCGCAGCTCGGCGTCCAGCACCGCCATCTCCAGCGCGGCCTTGGCCATCGGGTGGCCCTTGAACTTCGCCAGCGTGGGCGCGACCCGGTTGGCGTCCAGGCCGGGACGGGCGGTCAGCGCCGGGATGAGGAAGCGGCGCATCACCTCGGCGGCCCCGTCGGTGTACTCCTCGGAGTACAGCGGGCTCTCCATGGTGACGCACTCGCCCCAGCCTTCGGCCTCGGGGGTGACCACCCGGACGAGCAGGATGTCGCGGTGGAGCTCTTCCTTGAACGACGTGCGGAACGGGGCGACCAGCGGCATCTGCACGCGCCGCAGCTCAACTCCGGTGATCTTCACGATGCCTCCAGGTCGATGACATAGCAGTTGGCGGGGCTGAAACCGGTGACCGCGGCGCCCGCCCCGAGCAGGCCGCCGAGGACTTCGCGCGCCGCGGCCCGCCAGGCGTCGGCGTTCGCGCGATCGGTGCGCCGCATCCGCTCGATGTCGGCGGGCACCTCGGCGAGCACGACGGACGAGCCGGACCGCACGGCCGCCGGGTCGTGCAGCGGCAGCCCGTCCGGGCCGACGCTCAGCACCTTCGGCGCGTCCACCATGGGCGCGGGCACCCGGACGCCGGACGCGGCCGTCACGGCCCGTCCGGAGTTCAGCCGCCACTCGACCAGCACCCGGTCGGTGGGCGTGCCGCCGTTGACCGCGTCCTCCATGGGGCCGTAGAAGTCGGTGAAGTACGCGGTCGGCAGCGCGCCCAGTTTGGTGATGTTGAAATGCGCGTTGCGCCGGATGAGCGGGTCGTAGGTCCAGGTCACCCGGTTGATGCCGCGGGCCAGCGCCCAGGCCCGCTGGTGCAGCTTGAGCGTGTAGCCGATGTTCCTGGCCCGGGCCGAGGCCGCGACCCCGGCCATGTGGGAGTGCAGCACCTCCCCGGCGGGCTCGGCGTAGACGCCGACGCACGCGCCGACCATCTCATCGCCGTCGAACGCGCCCGTCACGTAGTTGCCGGTATGGCACAGCGCCCGCAGGAAGCTCGTGATCATCGGCGGCTCGCCGCCGGGCTCGGCCCGCCAGATGGTCCCGAAGAGCGCGCACAGCCGCTGTAGATCGGTGGTCTCGCGCAGCTCGGCGACACGGACCCCGCTCCGGCCGGCCGCCGCGTGCGCCGCTTCTGCCGCTGCTTCGGCCGTGGCGGACAAGGGTGCGGATAAACGTGTCATGGGACTCATCGTGCTGGCCTCCCGTCGTCCTCACCTGGTCCGGTCGGCACAAAACCGGGGGCCGATTTCGTCGTGCCGGACGTTCCGCCGAGCAGTTCGGAAAGCAGCGCGACCAGCAGGCCGGTACGGCCCGGCAGCTCGGACACCACCACATGCTCGTCATCGGCGTGCGCGCCGCCGCCGACCGCGCCGAGCCCGTCGAGCGTCGGCGTGCCGGCCGCGGCCGTCCGGTTGCCGTCCGAGCCGCCGCCGACGGCGACGCCGCGCAGTTCGGTGCCCCGCCCGGCGGCGACCCGCCGGGCCAGGTCGAACAGCCCGGCCGACGCCGCGCGTTCCAGCGGCGGGATGCTCACGCTCGTCGAGGACCGCAGCGACGCCCCCGGCGTGCGCGGGCGCAGCCCGGCCAGGGCCGTCTCCACCCGGAGCTGTTCGGCCGCGGTGGCCGCCCGCACGTCGATCTCGACGCCGGCCAGCGCGGGCACGGTGTTGCCCGCGCTGCCCGCCGACATCATCGTGGGCGTGACGGTGGTGCCCACCCCGGGATCGGCCAGCGCCGCGATGACCTGCACCTGGTGGGCCGCCTCGACCAGGGCGTTGATGCCGCGTTCCGGCTCCAGCCCGGCGTGCGCCGCCCGCCCGCGCACCTCGACCGTGTGCCGGGCGACGCCCTTGCGGGCGATCTTCAGTGCGCCGCCGTCGGCGCTCGGCTCCAGTACCAGGGCCGCGGTACGGCCACGCGCGTTCTCCTCGACCAGGGCCCCCGACGTCGGCGAGCCGATCTCCTCGTCCGCGTTGACCAGCACGGTGATCCCGGCCCGGTCCGGCAGCGCGGCGAGCGCGTGGAAGATCATGACCAGGCCGGCCTTCATGTCGAAGCAGCCCGGCCCCCGGACCACGCCCCCGGTCACCGACCAGGGGATGCGCTCCAGGGTGCCGATCGGCCACACCGTGTCGTAGTGGCCGAGCAACAGCACCCGGGCCGGGGCGTCGCCGAAGTCCCAGCGCAGGTGGGTCCGGCCGCCGACGGTGATCCGCTCGGGCGGTGTGCCGAGCAGCCGGGTGCCGACCTCGGCGGTGACCTCCGCGCCCTTGGCCAGCGCGGCGAGGTCGGCCGAAGGGGTCTCACAGGTGACCAGGGTTTCCAGGTCGGCCAGCATGGCGGGCAGTGCCGCGGTGAAATCGTCCATCATTTCTCCCTCACGCGTCCTCATCCAAGCACCCGGCGCAGCAGCGCGAGGACGTTGCCGCCGAGCACCCTGGCCGTGTCCTCCTCGGTGAAACCCCGGCGCAGCAGGGCCTCGGTGACCAGCGGGAGCCCTGCCGGGCCTTCCAGGCCGGGTACGCAGGCGTGGACGTCGAGTCCTTCCACCTCCATGCCGTCGCTCCACGGCGGGGTCAGGTCGGCGTCCACCTCCTTGAGGAAGTCGGGGCCCAGGCCGACGTGGTCGATCCCGGCCACGCCGGCGATGTGCTCGATGTGATCGACGATCTTGTCCACCGTGTGCTCGGTCTCGTGCAGGAACGAGGCGAAGAAGTTGACGCACACCACGCCGCCGGTCGCGGCGATGCCGCGCAGTTGCGCGTCGGTCAGGTTGCGGTGGTGGTCGCGCAGCGCCCGGGCGCTGGAGTGCGTGGCGATCACCGGGCCGTGGCCCAGTTCGAGTACGTGCCCGACGCCGCCCGCGCCGAGGTGCGACACGTCGAGCAGCATGCCGAGCCGGTGCATCTCCGCGACGGCCGCCACGCCCGCGGCGGTGAGCCGGCCGCCCGTCGCGTCCTCGCCGCTGCCGTCGGCGAACGCGGTGCGTCCCATGTGCGTGAGGGACGCGACGCGTACGCCGAGCCGGTACAGGGTCGCGAACAGTTCGACGTCCGAGCCGATGCCGGTGCAGCTCTCCAGGGCCAGCACCAGGGCGACGCGCCCGCCGGCCAGCGCGGCGTCGATCTCGGCCGCGTCCCGGCACAGCGCGACGGCGTCGGCGTTGCCCTCCGCGAGCCGGTGCGCCGCCTCGATCATCCGCAGGGTCCGTTTCAGCGCGCCGTCCGTTTCGTGATCCCAGCCGGAGAACACCGGGAGCACCTGCACGTTCACGCCGCCCGTGCGAAGCTGCGGCAGCCAGCGGGCGCGGAAGTAGTCCGCCCACTGGCCGGGCGGCCGGACGGTCACGGCCATCAGCAGGTCGTTGTGCGTGTCGGCGACCACGGCTTCGCGGTGGAGGCGGGACGCGTCGGTGGGCATGAGGACTCCGATCGGGATCGCGGGGCGGGCTGGTGGCCCTGCCGACCCTAGGCAGTGCGGGCAGGGGTGGCTTCGTCGGATCCGACGAAGAATCCGTGTCCGCTTTCGTCGCCGGAGAGGTGGCGGAGGCGCGGGGTACAGCAGGCTGTAGCCGATATCGGGTGGTTAGCGGGTTTTTGTGAGCGGCGCGAAATTCCTAGCGTTGCTGACATGACGGATCCCTATCGCATCGACCTCTCCCAGCCGCCCTCCCGCCGGCCGTCGCCATCCGGATCGCCCACGCCGGGCTCCGCCAAGGTGACCCTGCTGTGGATCGTGCTCGCCATCAGCGTCGCGGCCAACGTGCTGTCCAACATCGTCGCGGGTGACGAGGTGACGCCGCTCGGGCTGGCCGCCGGGGTCGTCGGCCTCGGCGCGATCATCGGGCTGATCGTGCACTACGTGAAGCGGCGCCGGTCATGACCGCCGTCGTCACCTTGCGCGAGGTCACCAAGCGCTACGGCGACGTGGTCGCGCTCGACGAGGTGTCACTGGCGTTCCCGCGTGGCAGGTTCGTGGCGGTCATGGGGCCCTCGGGGTCGGGCAAGAGCACGCTGCTGCACTGCGCCGCCGCGCTCGACCCGCCCACGTCGGGCTCGGTCCTGATCGGTGACGTGGACGTCAGCGGCATGTCGGAGACCCGGCGTACCGAACTGCGCAGAAAGCACATCGGCTTCGTCTTCCAGTCCTACAACCTGCTGCCCACGATCTCCGTCCAGGACAACATCACGCTGCCGCTGCGTCTCGCGGGCCTGCGCCCCGACCTGGACTGGCTCGGCGAACTGGTGGACCGGGTCGGCCTGCGCGAGCGGCTGCACCACCGGCCCGCCGAGCTGTCCGGCGGGCAGCAGCAGCGGGCGGCGATCGTCCGCGCGCTGGCCGCCCGGCCCGACGTGGTGTTCGCCGACGAACCCACCGGCGCGCTCGACCTGCGCAGCGCCGCCCAGGTGCTCACCCTGCTGCGCGAACTGGTGGACGACCTGGGCCAGACCGTGGTCATGGTCACGCACGACCCCAACGCCGCGGCCCGCGCCCACGACACGCTGGTCATGGCCGACGGCAGGGTGGTCGACGTGCTCAACGCGCCCGCCCCGGAGGACCTGGCCGTACGGCTGACCCACCTTGGCAGGGAGCCGGTGTCGTGATCAGGTTGTCGCTGGCCATGGCCAGGATCGGCGGGCTCGCCGTGGTCTTCGTGGCCGTGCTCGGCGGCGTGGCCCTGGTGACCGGCGCCGGAGTGATCATGGACTCGGGGTTCCGGTCCCAGCCCGCCGTACGGCTGGCCGGGGCCGACGTGGTGGTCTCCGCCCCGCAGTCCATCCGGCGCGCGGAGGACCTGCCGCTCGCCCTCCCCGAACGCGCCACCGTACCCGCCACCCTCACCCGCCAAATCGCCGCCATCCCCGGCGTCGCCGCGGCCACCGGAGACCTCTCCTTCCCCGCCGCCCTGCCCGCCCCCGCCTCCGGGGGCCCTGACCCGGCTGCGGCAGGGCATGGGTGGGCGTCGTTGGCGTTCAGCGGCGGGCGGATCGTCGGGGGGCGTGCGCCGCGGGCGGATGAGGAGGTCGCGCTGCGCGATGGCCAGGTCGGCGGGCGGGTGCGGATCACGGCGGGCGGCGTGCCCGGCACGTACCGGGTGACGGCCCTGGTGGACGCCCCCGGCATCTACTTCTCCGACGCCACCGCCGCCGCGCTGGCGGGCCGGACGTCCGGCCTCCGCGCCGGCACCGTCGATCTCGTCGCCGTCCGGGCGGACCCGGGCGTGGACCCCGGCGAACTCGCCGCGCGGATCAAGGACCGGATCGGCGCGAAATACCAGGTCACCACCGGCCGCGACCGGGCCGACGCCGAGTCCCCTGGCGCAGCCGCCGGGCGGACCCTGCTGCTGGTGCTGCCCGGCTCGATCGGCGGCATCAGCCTGCTGATCGTCGGCTTCGTGGTGGGCGGCGGGATGTCCCTGTCGATCAACCGGCAGCGCCGGGACCTCGCCCTGCTGCGCGGCGCCGGGGCGACCCCGCGCCAGGTGCGCCGGGTGGTGGGTTTGCAGGGCACGATCGCCGCCGGGCTCGCCCTGCTCCCCGGCGCGGCGCTCGGCTACTACCTGGCCGCCCGCTTCGGCGACCTGCTGGTGACGATCGGCGCGCTGCGCGCCGACCAGCCGCTGGTGTACGGGCCGCTGCCGGCCCTCGCCGCCGCGCTGCTGCTGCTCGGCGTGGTACGGGTCGCCTCCTGGGCCGCCTCGCTGCGGATCTCCCAACTGCCGGTCGTGTCCGGCATCGCCGGCCTCCGGCCGCCCTCCCGGGCCCGCACGAACGCCGGACTGCTGCTCATCGCGGGCGCGCTGGTGCTGTCGGCCGCGCCGCTGCTGGTCCGGACCGAGGTCGCCGCGGTCGGCCCCTCCATGGCCGCCATCCTGGCCGTGATCGGCCTGGCGCTGGCCGGCCCCCGGCTGGTCCAGCGGGCGGCCGGGGCCGTCGCGGCCTCGCCCCTGGTGTCCCGGCTGCGCGGCCCGGCCTGGCTCGCGGTGCACAACACCCACGGCCACGCCCTGCGCACGGCGGGCGCGATCGCCGCCCTCGGCATGGTCGTCACCCTCGGCCTGAGCGTGGTGTTCACGCAGAGCACGCTGGACCGGGCCCGGTCGGACGAGACCGCGCAGGCGATGTCCGGCCTGGTCACCATCACCGCCCCGGGGCTCGGCGGCATCCCGCGCGACCTGCTCGCCGACGTGCGCACGCGCACCCGGGCGGCCGGGATGACGATGACCACGGTGGCCACCGAGCCGTTGCAGTTCGGCGACGACCCGACCCTGATGGCCCGGCCGGTCATGGCGCTCGGCCCGGACGCCGAGGGCCTGGTGGACCTCGGCCTGGCGGCCGGCCGGCTGCGCGACCTGCGGGGGCCTGCTGTCGCGCTCGACGAGCGGGTGGGCGAGGTGGGACAGCGCCTGGACCTCGTGATGGGCGACGGCGCGCGGGTCGAGGCCCGCGTGGTGGCCACCTACCGGCGCGCGCTCGGCTTCGGCCCGATCGTGGTCTCCCGCGATCTCGCCCGGGCGCACACCACGACCGGCCTGGACTCGGCTGTCCTCGCCCGCCCGGCCGACCTCGGCCCGCTGCTCGCGCGCTGGCCGGGCGTGGCGGTCAGCGAGAGCACCGACGGGCCGCAGGCGGGCGAGGCGTCCGCCCAGTCGCTGGTGAACCTTGCCGTGCTCGGCGTACTGCTGGCCTACGTCCTGGTCGCGGTGGCCAACCGGCTGGTGGCCACCACCACCGGGCGGCGCGAGGAACTGGACGGCCTGCGCCGGCTCGGCGCCACGCCGCGCCAGTTGCGGCGGATGCTCCGCGTCGAGGCCGCGATGATCGGCGCCGGGGCATCGGTGGCCGGGATCGTGCTCGCCGTCGTGCCGCTGGCCCTGCTCAGCATCGGCTTCCTGGCCGCTCCGCTGCCCCCCGGGCCGTACTGGCTGGTGCCCGCGCTGGTGCTGGTGGTGGGCCTGATCGTATGGCTCGCCGTGGAACTGCCCGGGCGCGCTACCCGCCGGGTTTGGTGAGGCGGAGGTGCAGCATGGCCTCGAATCGGGCCTCGGGATCGGAAAGGTCGAGTCCGGCCACCTCTGCCAGCCGCTTGAGCCGGTAGCGGAAGGTGTTCGGGTGGACGTGTACCGCCGCGGCGGCGGCGATCACGTCGCCGAAGGTGTCCAGCCATGCGGACAGGGTCTCGGTGAGCGCGGTGCCGTGCTGGGCGTCGTACGCGCGCAGCCGGGTCACCGCCGCGCCGGAGAGGTCGTCCTCGACCGAGACCCGGTCGGCCACCTCCAGCAGCAGGGACGGCACCCACACGTCGGTCAGCCGGGCCGCCCGCAGCGGTGAGCGCCCCGACCGCAGCACCCGCAGCGCCCGGTCGGCCTCGGTCCGCGACCTGCGCAGCTCGGCCGGCCGCGCCGCGGTCCGCCCGAGGCCGATGACCGCCGAGACCCGCACGCCGATCCGCTCCAGGAAGGTCTGGGCCACCCGCAGCGCGGCCTCGTCGGAGGCGGCGGGCAGGATCGCGTACACGATCTCGTCGAGCTGGGCGGTGGCCGCCTGCGGATGCACGGCGCTCAGGTGCAGGGTGAGCGCCTGGCAGGCGCGCTGCGCCACCGCCACCCGGTCCGGCCCGGAGAACTGCCCGGTCACCGCCAGCGCCAGGACGCAGGCCGGATGCGCGGAAAGGCCGAGCCTGGCCGCCGCGTCCGCCGCGCCGGAGCCGCCCTCCAGGACCTTGGCCAGCAGGTCGGCGCGGAGCCTGCCGCCGACGTCCTCCCCGGCCCGGCGGCCGAGCAGGTGCAGAGCGGCCACCTTCGCCGCCTCCATGAGGGAGCGGTCGCGGTCCTCGGTCAGCGGCTCGCGTACCACGACCCAGATCGAGCCCAGGATCTCGCCACCGGCCCGGATGCCGATCGCCACCCGGGGCTTGTCCACGATGGTGTCCAGGTAGACCGGGCGGTCGCTGCTGTACAGCTCGTGGAACGCGCCGCGCTCCTCCAGCATGCGGAGCTTGTCGTAGGGCACCTGGCGTTCCAGGATGGTCGCGATGCGGGCCTCGTCGCCCTCGTCCTGCCTGCTGGAGAACGCCAGCACCCGGCCGTTGCGGTCTTCGACCGTAACCGGGCCGTCCAGCAGCGCGGCCGTCGCGTTGGCCAGTGCGAACAGGTCTCCGGCCAGCGGCTCTCCGGTGGTGTGCGCCTCGCCCGCCTCGTCGACCGCGAGCAGCGACCGCAGCAGCGCGGAGATCGGCGCCCACGACGCGCCGGGCGTCAGGCCGAGCACCGGCACGCCGGACTCGGCCACCGCCTCCTTCAGCCGGCCGTCCACCTCCACCGGGGAGCGTACGATCACCGCCGCCGCCCCGAGCGCCGCCGACCGCTCGACCAGCGCGGCGACCTCGCCCGCCCCGTAGACGCCGACCCCGAGGACCAGCGGGTCCGGGATGCCGGAGGGCTCGTCGAGCGGGTCGTGGATGAGCACGCCGCCGACCGGGCGGGACGGGTCCGGTTCGCCCGCGACGACCTCGACCAGGGTCGAGCCGAGGTCGTCGATGATCCGGCCCAGCACGGACTTCGGCGGTGAGATCACGACGTCGGGGCGTCCGCGCGGACGGGGGTGTCGCGGTTCATGTGGTGCCTTTCCTGCTACTCCCGAAGCAGGATATCCCCGTCGGGACCGGCCGGGCGCTCCACCACGTACCACCCGTCCCTGGCGAAACCGGTGACGTTCCAGCCCTTGGCCATCAGCCCGCCGAGCACGTCGCGGACCGCCGAACGCCACTCCCGGGCCCCCCACGGATCGCGTCGCCGTAGCGCCTCGATGTCGGACGGCACGCGGACCATCACCACGTCGCCGTCGGTACGCCCGGCCGCGGGCCGTTCACCGGGCCCGGAGTCCAGCCCGATCACGACGCTGTCGCGGCGCGGGCCCGGCACTCGCACCGGATCGCCGGAAAGGTCCCAGCGGACCAGCAACCGGTCGGTGTCGGTGCCCGCATTCACCTCGTCGTGCATCACGCCGTAGAAGTTCGGCAGGTACTCCGTGGGCACCGTCCCCAGCTTGGCCAGGTTGAAGTAGGCATTGCGGCTCACCAGTGGGTCGAACGTCCAGGTCACCGCGGGGATGCCGCGGTCGATCGCCCAGCCCCGCTGGTGCAGCTTGAGGGCGAAGCCCACGTTGCGGCCCCGGGAGGTGCCCTCCACCGCGGTGATGTGCGAGTGCAGCCCCACGGTGGCCAGCAGCCCTACCGACACCCCGACCATCCGCTCGCCCTCGTAGGCCACCGCGCCGTACCCGCCGGAGTGGGACAGCACGCGCAGCAGCTCGGGGGTCATCAGCGGATTGCCCGCCCCGGTCCGCCACACGCGCTCGATCAGCCGGCACGCCTGGTGGGTCTCATCAAGGTCGTGCAACTCCCTGATGGTCACACCGGCGTCGGCCGCGGCCTGGCCAGCGGCCTCCCACGGGTCGTTGTCGGCCACCTCAGCCGGCCTTCGGGGTGGCCCGGCCCCCGTGGTGCAGGTACCGGGAGCCGTCGTTCAGCGAGTAGAACACCACCGGGACCCACTCCTTGCGCCCTTCCACGTGGGTGGCGAACACGCCGGGCTCGGCGGGGTAGAGCACGCTCTCGGTCTCCGGGTGCTCCGACAGCTCCGCCTGGGGGCCGGTGGCCAGCGTCCGCATGACCAGTTTCCCGTCCTCGAAGACGACCGTGAAGCGCACCGACGCCCGCTCGTACACGCCGGTCAGCTCGGCGGGGTCGAACGGCACCTCCTGCTCGGCGGGCGCGATCGGGGCGGGCATCGCCACGCCCGCCAGTTCGGCGAAGATCTCCCGGTACAGGTCCCGGTAGAGGGCGTCGGGGTCGCCGCCGTTGGTCAGCAGGCAGACCGCCAGCTCCGCGTCGGGAAGCACCTGGAGGAACGCCGACTGCCCGATGGTGTTGCCGCCGTGCCCGAACAGCCGCCTGCCGTCCCAGCCGTTCAGGATCCAGCCGAGTCCCCAGGCGTCGCCGAGCAGGTACGGGTCGGGCAGCCTGACCTGCTCGGTCCGCATCAGCGCCGCGCTCTCCTCGGACAGCACCCGTGAGCCGTCGGCGGCGACGCCGCCGTCCAGGTGCATCCTGACGAACGTCAGCACGTCCTTGGGGGTCGAGCAGATCAGCCCGGCCGGTCCCATCGAGCGGGGCAGCACCCACTGCGGCGCGACCACCGGCGGGTCGCCGAAGTGCCCGGCGGCGGCCCGGAACCGCAGCGCCTCCTCCGGCAGCGTCACCGTGTGGGTGAGCCCGAGCGGGCGGAACAGCCGCTCGCGCATCAGCTCGTCCCACCGCATGCCGGTCAGCCGCTCCTGGATCAGGCCGAGCAGCGGGAATCCGGAGTTGCAGTACGACATGGTGGCGCCCAGCGGGTGGATCGCCGCCACGCCGTCCAGCAGCGCGACGTACTTCTCCAGGCAGTCGTCCCCGCGGCCGGTGTCGTCGAACACGTCGCCGTCGATGCCGCTGGTGTGGCTGAGCAGGTGCCGCAGCGTCACGGACTTGGTGAGGTCGTCGCCGGCCAGCCGAAGCTCGGGGAACACCGACGCGATCGGCTCGTCCAGGGCGAGCTCGCCCGCGTCGACCAGGGCCATCGCGACGGTCGCGGTCCACACCTTGGTGATCGACCCGATCTGCCACAGGGTCTCGGTGGTCGCCTCGATGCCCGCGTCCACGTTGGCCAGGCCGGTGGCGGCCTCGGTCAGCTCCCCGCGGAAGAGGATGCCGAGGCTCGCGCCCGGTACCTTGTGCCTTTTGGCCAGCTCGGTGAGACGGGCCTGCCAGTGCTCGGCCCCCGGTTCAGTCATGATCGGCTCCTCTGCCGTCGAGTACGGTGTGCTCGGTCACCCAGTCCACGACGCGACGGCAGTAGTCGGCCCGGTGGGACGGGCGGCCCGTGAGAATGAACAGGTGGGACGCGCCCGGATACCGGACCAGGCGGACCGGCACCCCGCGCACCCGCAGGGCGTGGAACCACTCCTCCGCCTGCCCGGCCGGGCACCGCTCGTCGGCGTCGCCGTGCAGGATCAGGGTGGGCGCGCGTACGCCGTCCACGTAGGTCAGCGGGGACAGCTCGGCCTGCCGGTCGAGGCCGCCGATCTCGATCTCGGTCAGCGGCGGGCCGATGTCGGCCGTGCCGGCGTCGCTGCGCAGGTCGGTGACCACCCCGCCAGGTACGACGGCGGCGAACACGTCGCTGCGCGCCGACAGCCAGCAGGACATGAAGCCGCCGTAGCTGTAGCCGGTGAGCGCGATCCCGCGCGGATGGACGAGCCCTTCGCCGATCAGCTCGCGTACCGGCTCCAGGATGTCCCGTTCGTCGGCCTCGCCCCAGGCGCCCACCGCGGCGGTGAAGAAGTCCTCGCCGTAGCCGTCGCTGCCGCGGATGTTCAGCGCCAGGATCGTCCAGCCGCGCCGCGCCAGTTCCTGGTGGTAGAGGTGCGCGGGGTCGGCGTGCGGCGCCCACGCGTTGTGCGGGCCGCCGTGCACGTCCACCAGCAGCGGACCGCCCCTCGGGGCCTGCGGGTCGCGGATGACGAACCCGTGCACGCGCGTGCCGTCGGAGATGGTGAACTCCCGCTCGGTCACCGGGTAGAACGTGACATCGGGCAGCGCGTCGGCCGTGTGCCCGGTCAGCGCGGCCACCTCGCCGGTGCCCAGGTCGAGCAGCGCGACCTCGCCGAACGTCGCGCCGTCCGCGGTGATCAGCGCCGCCCGGCCCGCCTTGGCCGCGACGGAGCAGCCGCCGATCCCGGTCCCGGCGGGCAGCGGGAGTTCGGTGACGCCGCCGGCGTCCGCCCGGTACAGGCGGGTGACCCCCCGGTCGCGGGCGCAGAAGAGGATGTCGTCGCCCACGAAGGCGGGCCGCGCGCCCGGGTAGCCGGGCCCGCCGGTCATCACGTTGCGGTCCAGGGACGCGGTGAGCGGCACCGGCGCAGGCCCGTCCAGCGGCTGGCGGAACAGCTCCTCGTGCCCGGACGTGACCGTCGTACGCCCCGACACCAGCAGCGCCGTGCCGTCCGGGTACCAGAGCACCTCCCCGGCCATACCGGAGGTGAAACCGGCCGCGCGCGGCTCCGCGCCCTCGGCGGCGACGTCGATCACATGGACGGGGTACGCGCCGGTCAGGTCGCGGTCGTCGGCGACCGCGGCGGCGAAGGCCAGGCGGGTGCCGTCAGGGGACCACGCGGGAACGCCCGCCCGGATGTCGCCGCCGGTGAGCCGCCGCGTGTCGCCGGTGGCGACGTCGATGACGAAGATGTGGACGCCGCCCTGCCCGAGCAGCCCCGCCCCGTCGGCCTTGTACCAGAGCCGGTCGACGACGACCGGCGCGTTCGCGTCCTTCCGGGGGACGAGCGCGGAGAAGGCGATCCTGGTGCCGTCCGGGCTCCAGACGGGCGCCCCGTGCGGGTGGTCGTCGCCGCCCACCGGCACGGCCTCGCCGCCCGCGGCCGGCAGCAGGTGCAGCCTGCCCTCGCGCAGGAACGCCACCGAGGTCCCGTCGGGGGACCAGCGCGGCGAGGAGTCGGCCGGGCCGCGGGTCAGCCGCCTCGGCGGCCCGCCGTCCGCGCGGACCTCCCACAGGCAGGAGACCGGCCGGTCGTTCTCAGCGTCCTGGGTGGTCAGGGTGTAGACGACGCGCTCGCCGTCCGGGGACAGGTCCGGATCGTCCGGTAGGGCGAAGCGGTACAGGTCGTCGATGGCCAGTGGCCTGCTCAAGGGGTCTCCTCCAACGTGGGCACGCAGGACAGCAGAGTGCGGGTCGTTTCGTGGGCGGGGCGCTGGAAGACCTCGCCGGCCGTTCCGTGCTCGACGATCCGCCCGGCGTCCATCACCGCGACCTGGTCGGCCAGGTACCGGACCACGGCGAGGTTGTGCGAGATGAACAGCATCGCGAACCCCATCTCGCGCTGGAGATCGCGCAGCAGGTTGAGGATCGCGCCCTGCACGGACACGTCGAGCGCCGAAGTGATCTCGTCGGCGACCAGCACACCGGGCCGGGCGGCGAGCGCGCGGGCCAGCGCGACCCGCTGCCGCTGCCCGCCGGACAGCGCCCGCGGGCTCAGCTCCGCGCGCGCGGGGTCCAGCCCGACCAGCTCCAGGTACCGGGCCACCTCCTTCTCCCTGGCCGCCCGCCCGGTGCGGGGCAGTCCCTGGGCGACGGCGGCGCCGATGGTCATGCGCGGATCGAGTGAGGCGTAGGGGTCTTGGAAGACGAGCTGCACCGGGCCGCGCCCCGGCCGCCCGGCGATCTTCCGCCCGTCCACCATGATCTGCCCGGACACCACCGGGGCCAGGGCCACGGTGGCCTTCCCGAGCGTGGACTTGCCACAGCCCGACCCGCCGACCAGGCCGGTCACGGTCCCGTCCGGGACATCGAGATCCACCTCGCGCACCGCGACGAACCGGTCATAACGCACGGTCACCCCGCGGACCGACAGCGAGCTCACGCGACCACCTCCGCGACCGGGTGCCAGCAGGCGACCCGGCCCGCCGTGCCGTGGTCTTCGAGCGCCGGCGTCTCGCGCAGGCAGCGGTCCGTCGCCAGCGCGCAGCGCGGCGCGAAGGCGCAGCCCCCGGGCCGCTCGGCCGGTTCGGGCGGGCGGCCCGGGATGGTCGCCAGCCTGCTCTCCCGGTCTGTGGACATCGTGGGGACCGCTCCGACCAGCGCCCGGGTGTAGGGGTGGGCGGCTCCGGTGCGCAGTTTCTCCACGGGCAGTTCCTCCACGACCCGTCCGCCGTACATGACCATGACCCGCCGGCAGACCTGGGCGACGACCGCGATGTCGTGCGAGACCAGGATCAGCGCCGCGCCGGACTCGGCGCGGACCTTGGCCAGCAGGTCCAGCACCTGCTGCTGGACCAGCACGTCCAGCGCGGTGGTGGGCTCGTCGGCGATGATCAGTTTCGGCTCGCCCATCAGGCCCATGCCGATCATGGCCCGTTGCCGCATGCCGCCGGAGTACTCGTGCGGGCGCTGCCCGGCCCGGCGTTCCGGCTCGGGGATGCGCACCGCTTCGAGCCGGTCGACGGCCCGGGCCGCGGCCTGCGACCGCGAGTGCCCCAGGTGGACCTCGGTGACCTCGGCGAGCTGGCGGCCGACCCGCAGCGCCGGGTTCAGCGATGCCATCGGGTCCTGGAACACCATGGCCATGGAGGTGCCGGTACGCGGCCGGGTGAGCAGGTCCGCGCCGTCGAAGCGCAGCGCGGCGGCGGTGACCCGCCCCGGGTGCGGCACCAGCCCGGCCAGCGCCAGCGCGGTCAGGCTCTTGCCCGACCCGGACTCGCCCACCAGGCCGACCGCCTCGCCCTCGGCGATGGACAGCGACACCCCCCGGACCGGGGTGAGGCCGCCGGGGAAGGTGACCCGCAGGTCGTCGGCCTGGAGCAGGACATCGCGCGGAGCCGTCGCGGGGGCGGGCGCGGGAACCTCGTCCCGCGCGAACGGCGGGGAGGATTCACTGCCGCTCGCTCGGGCGAGTACCTCGCCGACCAGGCTGAACGTCAGCCCGGCGAGAATGATGGCCGCCCCTGGGGCGAGCGCGACGATCGGCTGGACGTAGATCTGGTCCAGTTGCTCGTTGAGCAGCCGCCCCCAGTCGTACTCCGGCGGCTGCACGCCGATCCCGAGGAACGACAGGCCGGAGAACGACACCAGGATCTGGGCCATGGTCTGGCTGGTGAACAGCACCACCGGCTCGGCGATGTTCGGCAGTACGTGGCGCAGGACCAGCCGGACCCGGCCCACGCCCAGGATGCGCGCCGCGGCGACGTAGTCCGAGCCGATGACGCCCGCCGTCAGGTTCTGCACCAGCCGGGCGGCGGGCGGCACCGTCGCCAGCCCCACCGCCAGCACCGCGCCGGTGGACCCCAGCCCGAAGATCGTCGCCAGGAACAGCACGAACAGCAGGCCGGGGAAGGCCACCAGCACGCCGACGGTCGCGGTGACGAAGCGCCGCAGCCGCGTGCCGAGCATCGCCGGGGCCACGCCGAGCAGCAGCCCGCCCGCCGTCCCGATCGCGGTGGCCAGCAGGGTGAGCCCGATCGTCAGCCCGGTGGCGACCACCACGCGGGCCGCGACGTCCCGGCCGAGGTGGTCCACGCCGAACAGGTGCCCCGCCCCGCCGCCCCCGATGGCGGAGGTGTCCACCCGGTCGGCCGCCGCGCCCAGCAGGGCCGGGCCGAGCACGGTGACCAGCGCCAGCGCCGTGACGGCGACCAGCGCGGTGACGCCGAGCGGCGTGCGGAGCGTACGCCTGAGCCGATGCGCGAAGGACGCGTTGGACATGCTCAGCTCCCGCGGATCGTGGAACGGGGATCGGCCATGGCCACCGCCACATCGACCGCGAACGTGATGATCAGCGCCGCCGCGCCGTAGACCAGGACGATGCCCTGCACCAGCGGATAGTCCTTCTGCGTGATCGCCTGGACGATCGTCATGCCGAGCCCCGGCCAGGCGAACACGTTCTCGATCAGCACGGTTCCGGCGATCAGCGAGGTGAGCAGCAGCCCGCCGATGGTCAGCGAGGAGGTCAGCAGGTTCGGCAGCGCGTGGCGGATGTAGACCAGCCGGGCGGGCAGCAGCTTGGCGCGGGCGGTGCGCATGTAGTCCTCGCCGAGCACCTTCAGCGTCTCCACCCGCACGATCCTGGCCAGCATCACCACAGGCACGAGCGCTAGCGAGAGGATCGGCAGGATGTAGGAGGCGAGCCCGGCGCGCGAGGCCACCGGCAGCACCGGCAGGGCCACCGCGAACAGCGCGATCAGCCCCACCGCCAGCAGGAACTCCGGAACCGCGCCGATCGCCCCGGTGATCGAGGTGAACGCCAGCTCACCGCGGCGGCGCTCCCTGGTCACCACCGCCGCCGCCATGCCCAGCGGAACCCCGACCAGCATGGTCACCAGGAACGCCGGCAGCGCGATCTCCAGCGTCGCCGGGAGCCGGTCGGCCACGATCTGCGCCACCGGAAGCTCGGTGGTGATCGACGCGCCCAGCCGCCCCTGGGCCAGGCCGGTCACGAAGTTCCAGAACTGCTCGGGCAGCGGCCGGTCCAGGCCCAGCGTGTGCTGCCGGGCGGCGATCAGGGCCGGATCGGCGGTCACGCCGAGCGCGGCCCGCACCGGGTCGCCCGGGACGAGGTGGATCATCCCGAACGACGCGGTGACCAAGACGGCCAGCGACACGAACAGCCGGACCACTCGCCGCAGCGCGAACCCCGCCCACGGGCCCCGCGCCGCCGGAGGTCTGCGCGGCCACACCATCAGCGCGCGGTCTTTCGCAGGCTGGTCGGAATGACGCTGTCGCCTTCGAGCCGGAATTCCACGCCCTTGTAGTAGATCGGCTTGGGCGCGGTCACGAACGTCAGCACGTCGAGCCGCTTGACCAGTGCCGCGTTCGCGGCCTCCCAGTCCGGGCAGCCCTCCTGGCCGGGCTTGGCGGCGGCCTTGGCGGTCAGCCGCCGGTAGTCGGGGTTGTCCACGTGGCCGAAGTTCTGGCCCTTGGGCGGGGCCGCCCCGTCGAAGAACGGAATGAGCTGGTCGGGCAGTTGCACCGCGATCGGCAGCCAGATGATGTCCCAGGCGTCGGAGGCCAGGATGGCGTCCAGCGTGGAGTGCTGCATCGGCTTGGTGGTCACCTTCGCGCCGAAGTCGGTCCACTGCCTGGCCATGAGTTCCATCGCCGACGTCACCCGCGGGCCCTTGGTGCCGGGGAAGGGCACGGTGATGGTCAGCGGCTTGCCGTCCTTCGTCCAGACGCCGCCGGTCTTGGTCCAGCCGGCCTCGGTGAGCGAGGCGGCGGCCTTGGCCGGGTCGTGGGGCGGCACGTTGCCGGTGACCGTGTCGCCGGTGCAGGGGGTGGGGGCGACCTCGCCGAGGTTGGTGGCGGGCTTGCCGAGCCCGCCGGTGGCGACCGACCCGATCTGCTTCAGGTCCACCGCGCCGACCAGCGCGTGCCGTACCGCGAAGTCGGCGGTGGGATGGCCCTTGCCCTCGTTGAAGAGGAGTTCGCCGAGGGGCAGCATGGGCGCCTGGGAGGCGATCTTGGCGGCGTCCAGCCGCTGCCGGTCAGGGCCGTTGACCTCGGCCACGTCCAACTGGCCGGCCAGCAGCAGGTTGGCGGCGGTGGACTCGTTGGCCACCACCTTGAAGACCACCTTGGCGGGCAGTTCGGCGCCGGTCGCGCCGCCGGGCCCCCACGCGTAACCGTCCCGCCTGACGTAGGTGTACTGGTCGCCGGGCACCGCCCGCTCAAGGCGGTAGGGGCCGGTCCCGTCGGTGGTGCGGGCCAGCGCCTTGGGGTCGCCCATCCCCTTCTTGCACGGGATCGGCATCAGGGCCGCCATCTGGAGCAGGAAGGGAGCCGGGTTCTCCAGGCTCAGGGTGATCGTGCGGGTCGCGTCGTCGGCCTCCGCCTTGGCCATGGGCGGTACGGCCAGGCCGATCAGCGCCGCCGCGTTCTTGGGGTCGGCGACGTGGTTGAACATCGC
Source organism: Spongiactinospora sp. 9N601 (assembly GCF_044326295.1). NCBI lineage: Bacteria > Bacillati > Actinomycetota > Actinomycetes > Streptosporangiales > Streptosporangiaceae > Spongiactinospora > Spongiactinospora sp. 9N601. The sequence goes on along the minus strand of NZ_JBIRBB010000005.1, from coordinate 27,730 downwards.
GGCCACGTCCGAGGCGGTCAGCTTGGAGCCGTCCTGGCAGGTCACGCCGTCGCGCAGGACGAACTCCGCCGACTTCGGCGTGGCCGACCACTTCTCGGCCAGCCCGGAGATCACCTTCCCGTCGGGGGCGATGTTGACCAGCGGGTCGTAGGCGTACTTGTTCATCGCCACCGCGATGGACACGGACGTGTTCATCGGGCTCAGGGTGCCCGGGTCGGACGGGATCGAGATCGTCACGGTGTCGCCGGTCCCGCCCCCGCCGCCGCCGCCCGCCGTGCCGCCGCATCCGGTGGCCGCGAGCCCGATCACGGTGATCGCCGCGGCCGTCCTGGTCTTCCTGGTTCTCATGTACGTCGGGCTCCTTCGCCTGGCGGTGGGGGATGGGCCGGCCGTCTCAGGCGCGGGGCACGGCCCGGGGTACGGCACGGCCCATGTGCAGGAACTCGGCCCGCTCGCCGTCGCCGATGAAGGTGTAGACCTCGTGGAAGCCCCGGGGCCGTCCGACGCTGATGAGGGCTCGCCGGTTCAGCGGCACCACCGGCGTGAGCTCCGGCTTCTCGTCCTCGGGGAGCGTGGCGGCCGGGCCGATCGGCCGCAGGCCGACGGCCAGCGCGTCGCCGTCCCTGATGACGTCGGCGGCGATCGTCCCGGACTCGTAGTGCCCGGTGAAGAACTCCGGATCGACCTGCGGCGGTACCGCGGGCGGCACCGGGAACGGCGGCAGCGTGGTCCCGGCCAGCTCGTCCAGCAGCCCGGCGACCAGGTCGCGCAGCTTGTGGACCCCGCCGCCGTTGGTGAGGAGCACGATCGCGACGTCCCGCTCGGGCACCATGCGCAGCAGCGCGGACTGCCCGACCGTGCCGCCGTCGTGGCCGATGATCAGCCCGCTCTCGGCTTGGAACAGTTCCCACCCGAGGCCCCAGTGGTCGGCCAGCGGGCCGTCACCCGGCACCTTGGCCTGCGGCTCGCGCATCGCCAGCGCGCTCTCCTGCGACAGAACCCGTGTGCCGTCGGATGCCAGGCCGAGCCGCTGGTGCATCCTGGCGAACGCGAGCAGGTCCCGGGCGGCCATGGTGAGCGTGGCGCCGGCGGGCGCGTTGGAGCGCGGCATGCCCCAGATCGGCGCCTTGACCAGTTCGCCGCCCGGCCCCTCGATGTGGCCCATGGCCACGCGGTGCCTGATGGCCTCGGCCGGTGAGGTCGCGAGGTACGTCATTCCGAGCGGCGCGACGATGCGCTCGCGGAGCGCCGTCTCCCAGGTCTGGCCGGTCAGCACCGACACGATCCGGCCGAGCACCACGTAACCGCTGTTGCAGTAGGACCACTGCGACCCCGGCGGGAAGAGCTGCCGGGCGGGCCCGGCCAGGGCGTCCACGTACCGCTGCACGGCGTCGTCGCCGTCGCCGTAGTCGTCGAAGATGTCGCCGTCGAAGCCGCCGACGTGGCTGAGCAACTGCCGCACGGTGACGGCGGCGCTGGCCGCCTCGTCGGTGACCCGGAAGCCCGGCAGGTAGTGCGCCACGGGCGTGTCGAGGTCGAGCAGGCCCTCGTCGGCGAGCTGCATGATCAGCGTCGCGGTCCAGACCTTGGTGATGGACCCGATCTGGAAGATCGAGTCGATGGTCGCCGGATAGCCGAATTCCTTGTCGAGTACGCCGTACGCCGCCTCGGTGATCTCGTCACCGTGCTGGACGGCGAGGACCGCGCCGATGAGGCCCTGCCCGCCCGCGTGCTCCGCCAGTCGTGCCCGCAGTTCTTCGGACTTCACCCTGGTCACCTCCTGGAACGTTGCGTGAACAGTAGGCAGCGTCCGGCGATGCCGGATCGTGCGGGGATACGAAATCCGATCAGGTGAGATGTGCGGACGTCCGAAGACATGAGGCTTGCCCGGTATGGAAGCCTTGTGACCCTCTGAGAGGAGTCAGATGGACGTCTACATTTCCGTGGACATGGAAGGTATCTCAGGCATCGCGACGGTCGATCAGGTCGTCCGCGGCGGGCACGGGTACCCACGCGCCCAGGAGCTGATGACCGCCGAGGCCAACGCCGCCATCGCCGGGGCCTTCGACGCGGGCGCGGAGAACGTCACCGTCAATGACAGCCACGGGACCATGGACAACTTCCTCCAGGACGCGCTGGACGAACGGGCCCGGCTGGTCACCGGCAGCCCGAAGGCGCAGTGCATGGCACACGGCCTCGGCGGCGAGCACGCCGTGGCGCTGTTCGTCGGCTACCACGCCCCCGGCGGCTGCCCGGGCGTGCTCGCGCACAGCTTCTCCTCGCAGTTCTCCTGGCTCAAGCTGAACGGCCGGATCGTCTCAGAGGCCGAGGTGAACGCGCTGCTCGCGGCCGAGCACGGGGTGCCGGTGGGCCTGGTGACCGGCGACGACCAGATCTGCGGCCTGGCCGAACGCGTCTTCCCCGGCGTGGCCACCGCGCCCGTCAAGCGGGCGGAGGGCTTCTCCGCCGCCAACAGCCTGCACCCCCGGCGGGCCCAGGCGATGGTCCGGGCCGCGGCGGCCGAGGCGGTACGCCGGGCCGCCGACCTGCGGCCGGTGGAGATCCCCGACCGGCTGGAGCTGACCGGCGGCTTCCAGACCGCCGCCGCGGCCGAGTACGCCGCCGAGGTGCCGGGCGCCAGGCGGATCGACGACACCACGGTGACCTGCGAGGTCTCCGACCCCACCGCCCTGGTCGGGCTGATCGGGGTGTGGTTCGCCACCTCGTCGCTGGCCGCCCGGTCCCGGCTGCCGCTGGTCACCCTGCGCTGACCGGCCGGTCGCCGCACGCGGGCGGACCAAGGCCGTATCGCGGTTCATTCTCCGCCTGCGGAGACATTCTCTCACTACCGACGGCATCCGAGTGAGCGCATAGTGGCTACGGTGCCGATGGCCGGGCGTGAGCGCCCGGCGCGTGGAGGGAACGGAGGCGACCATGATCACTGATGCGGAGATCCATCTGGAGAAGCTCGCCACAGAGCTTGAACTGCGCGGCTTCGCCGTACGGCTGCGCGTCAAAGAAGGTTGGTCACCCTCACTGACCGTGACCAACCCCAAGGCACCGGTCCTAGCGGAGAGCATTCTGGTCATGGCGGATATGGAAGGCCAGGCCGCCTACTACTTCCCATGGCCGATGCGGATAGCGCCGGTGACCGAGCTGATCATCGCCGCCGACAGTGTCGAACGGGTGCTCGCCGAGACCGGCCGGCCGCCCAGGGCGGCGGCCCCCGCCGGCCGGGTGGAGGCCGACGCCCGCTGAGGGAGTGGATCCGCCGGGCGCCCGCCGGGCGGCGGCGGATCCGCGTGCTGGTCATCCGGCGTGGTTGCCACGCCTGCGCAGTACCAGCCCGGCCGAGGCGGCGAACACGACCAGCAGCCCCACCAGCACGAACGTCCGCCCGTCCGGCCCGGCGTCACCGCCGGCCCCGGTAGCGGCCCCGCCGATCGGGGTCTTGCCCATCTCCGGGTCCTCCTCGTCCGATGAGGTGGCGGACTCCGTGGCCGACCCCGTGGGCGTCTCCGAAGCCGACTCGGACGACGACGGGCTCGGGGACGGGCTCGGCGACGGGCTCGGGGACGGCGATTCGTTCTGGCCCGCTCCGGTGATGGCGAGCGGGGTGGTCGACAGCGCCGTCTCGTTCTGCACCTCGCACTCGATCAGCGGCTCGGTGGGCTTGGTGCCGAAGTTGATGGCGGCGGGCTGCACGGTCCCGGTGCCCGCCTTGTTCGGGGTGGTCTTGAGCTCCACCACGCCGGTCGGAAGCTGGATCAGCTCGTCCGCGCCGACCGGGGGAAGCGTGCCGACGCCCGTCGCGGACGTCAGCCCGTCGATCCCCTTGATCGAGGCGTACGCGTACAGCTTGGCGTCGGCGGGCAACCCCTGCTCGGGCGCGAGCAGCGCGAGCTCGGTGTAGGCCCCGCGCCAGCCGATGGTCATCTGCTGCCCCGTCACCGCCGAGGTCGGCGCCTGCAACTCGACGTCGATGGTGACGGTCTCCGTCTCGGTACTGCCGGTGTACTTGCACTGGTACACCACCACGTTGGCCGGCGCCTCGGCCTGTGCCGGAGGACAGCAAAGCGCGAGTGCGGCGAGCAATGCGGCTGACACGGATAACGAGCGGGCTCCCACGGCGGCTCCTGATGTGACAGACGGGGCATAGGAGAGACGGGGGATCACGGCTTGCGGTTGGCAGCGCTCACCGGGCGAGCCGATCACGTCTCGGTAGAAGATACGCCCGCCCCGGATCGATCGTCACCGTGACATTGGTCCCCTCCCCGACCAGCCCCACCGGATCCGGCCCGGGAACGGTCACCGCCGGCGAGGTGGAAGACGTGGTACGGCCCGCTGGGAGCTTTCCGGATGGGTCCTGTTTTCGCGTTGGGCCTGTGGGTGCGCGAGGCGTGGAAGGGGGGATCCACGCCTCGCGCACGGCTCAGACGCCTGCGGTCTCCGGGGTACGGCGGCGCTCCAGGAGCGTGTCCACCGCGAGCGCGCCGCCGCCGCTGAAGCCGACCGCGAGCGCCGCGGCCCCGAGCGCGAGCACGAACTCGTAGCCGCCCCGCTCGACGGAGAAGCCCTGAGCGAGGTGGACGAAGTAGATCGCCCCCACCATGTCGATGGCAAGGAGGGTGCCGGCCACGGGCAGCGCGGCACCGATGATGATGGCGATCCCGCCGATGATCTCCAAGAAGGTGACCGCGGGGGCGGCGAGGGTGGCCAGCGGGATGCCCATCTGCTCGAACCCGCCTGTGGTGGCCGCGAGGCCCGCCTGGGTGAGCTTCATCCAACCGTGGGTGAAGAAGATGGCGCCGATGGCCACCCTGGCGAGGAGCAGCGCGATGGGCTTGGCCCGATCGATCATGGGACGCCTCCAGGGATTGTTTGAATTTGAACAAGGCTCACTGTAGGGGATTGTTCAAATCTGAACAACAGTAGACTGGCAACGTGACCGAGACCCGATGGCTGGACGCGGTGGAGATGGCCGCCTGGCACGCGTTCCTGTTCGCCTATCACCGGCTGGAGAAGCGGATAGAGGAACAGCTCAAGGCCGATGCGGGCCTCACGCATCCGCAGTACGAGATCCTTGTCAAGCTCTCCAGTCTCCCTGATCACCAGATGCGCATGACCGAGCTGGCCAGGGGGCTGGTCATCTCCAAGAGCGCGCTGACCTACCAGATCGGCCAGTTGGAGAAGGCGGGTCTGGTACGGCGTACCGACTGTCCGGGCGACGACCGCGGCGTGCTCGCGGTGCTCACCGACGAGGGGATGGAGTGCCTGCGCAGGATCGCTCCGGCCCACGTCGAGGTCGTGCGCAAGTACCTCATCGACCGGATCACCCGCGACGAACTGATCACCCTCACCCGTGCCATGGGCAAGGCCAACCAGGCCATGCAGGCCACCGGCTGACCCTCTCGCGGGCCCTCAAGCGGGCGGGCGGCGGGCCACAGGGGAACGCCCGGCACCCTCCCGCCGTGCCACCATGCCTCGGAGGCGCGGGGGTTTACGGGCGCGCATCTCGCCGTTGTCAATAACGCCCGGCCCGGCCCCGCCACGGACGCCCTACTTGTAGACCTTCGTCTTGGCGGAATTCCCCGGGAACGAGATGACCAGGTGCTCTTCCACCGGAGTGTCCGTCTCCCTGGCATGAATTCTGAGCCGATAGCCCCCGCGCCCCCGCACGGCCAGGTTCGGTATTCCGTGACCCAGGTCACTCTTTCCGGTCTCCGGATCGTTCGGAAGCGCCAGGGCGCCGCTCGCGCTCTTCACACCGTCCTCGACGACCTTTTTCCCACCCCTTCAGCCGAAGCGGGCGGAGGCGTGGTCATCGCCTTCCCCGTGGCCCAGCACCATGACCACCGAGCCGGCGGCGGCGAAGAATCCGTCATCGAGGACCTTCTCGACAAGGTCCGCGGCGGTGGCCTGGGAATTCTCCCCGCCGTCGTGCTGCGGGTCGTGGATCCGGTACGCGCCGACGTCGCCGGGGAAGTACGCGACCGTCTTCTGACCGTCGTCGAGGGCCTTCTCGACAAGGTTCGCGGCGGTGGTCTGGGAATTCTCCCCGCCGTTGTGCTGCGGGTCGTGGATCTGGTACGCGCCGACGTCGCCGGGGAAGTACGCGACCGTCTTCTGCCGTTTCGCGGGCAACCGAGGTCAGGGGTCCGAGGGCGGGAGTTCGGTTCGGTGGCGAAGGCGGCCGAGTTCTCCTCGGCCTGCGCGGTGGAGAGCAGCAAGGAACACGAGCGCGTCCATCGCGCGGCCCATGCCGGGCCCGCCACCGCGACCCGGCAGCGCCGGCAACGCCCGCCGCTCCTCGGGGACGTCCGCCGCGCACATCGCCCTGCCGTACCCGAGAACCAGGCGGTCCGCCATTTCGCCGGGAACAGCGGCAGCACGCCGTCCGCATCACTGCGGGCATGGCACATGAACGCCTTTTCGCGGTCCTGCGCCCGCGTGCTGCCATAGGGGGCGATGGAGCATCGTCCATTCCAAGCACTCGTCCTCCCACCCCGCCGCGCGGTGGTGAGCCGCGGCGACTCCTCGGGCTGGATGAGAAAGAGCGTGGGCACGAGCACCAGGGCCGCGTTCGGCGATCTGGTCGCCCGGCCGGGGCGGTACGGCACCGCGTCGATGAGCGCCAGGTGCGCCATGAACTCGACGAGGATCAGGCTGAAATGCGGCCCCGCGAGCGGCACGACCACCGTGGACAGCAGCGAGAGCGCCAGTCTCCACCACCCGAACCGCACGGTCGCGGCACTCCACCGGCCGTCCCGAGCCTGCCCGATCAGGATCAGCACCGTCCACCCGAGGCCGGCCGCACGCAGCAGGCTGGACCGGAACACCAGGACCACACAGGCGGAGTCGAGGCGTACCGACCCGTGACCGAGCGCCCGGAAACGGCGGGACTCCCCGGTGAGCGCGCGCACGAAGAGGATCGCCGTCGCCGTCCAGATCGCCGGGCCCACCACGGGCTCCCAGTCCGCGGCGACGAGATCGACGAGATCGGACAGGAACAGCGCGTCCGCGACACTCAGGTAGAGCAGTAGGCGCCGGCCACGGCAGCGCCCCGGAAGATCTGCCAGATGAGCCAGGCGCGAAACGCGCAGGCCGCCGCCGCCAGGGGGAAGACGAGCAGATCCGCCCCGGGCGGCTCGAACGCGCCGAGAATGTCGAAAGGCGGATGGCCGGACCCGGTGGCCACGGTCACGGTCCAGATCAGCCGGAAATCGCCCGTGACGCCGCTGACCACCGCGGCCACATACAACCCGGCGATTCCGGTGCTAACCACCATAAGTGATATCTGCGCACGTCAAGCCCCATTTGATGACGAATGGGGATGATCTTAACGCTCCCGGAAGGGAGGTCTTCCCACTTCCGGACTTCAGCGAATACGCTCCGCCACTTACGGTGATTGGGCAGAAATGCCTGGAGTGTGAAGTAGGTCCGGCCGACCTGGTGAGGAGCAGCACGATGATCGCCCAGCACAGCAGTCCCGAGTACGCCCCGCCCCGCCCCTTCCCGGTCGGCACCCGCTTCTACCTGCGGGAGGTCGAACCGGAACTTCGCACGGCCTGGCACCCGCACACCGCCGCGTGGGACGCCCGCGCCCGCGAATGGGCGGACGAACTATTGGCCGACGTGCCCGACGAGGATCGCGGGCTGCTGGAGACGGTCGTCAGGGACGGAGTGTGGTGGGCCTGCGTGTGCTATCCGGACGCCGAAGACTCCCGGATGGTCGATGTCCTACGGGCCGCGATCGCCCACATCGTGCTCGACGACTGCATTTACACCAGCTTTCTGACCGACGGCCGGATGGGCGAACTCCTCGCCGACTTCGCCGCCGCCATGGACGACCCGACCCTCGACCGATCCACTTTCATCGGCCGTTTCATGGCGAAGACCTGGCGAGAGATGTCCCGCCGTTCCCCCGACGGCCTGAGGTCCCGGCTGCGCCGCGCCTCCGGCGACTATCTCCGCAGCACCGCCATCGAGGTCGAGGCCCGCGCCTCCGGCAGGAACTTCACCCGCGAGGAATACCTGAACATGCGAGAAGGCAGCATGGCCGCCGACGTCGTGCACTTCCTGGGGGAGTACTCGATCGGCATCGACATGACCGAGGACATGGACCGCCTACCGCAGATGTTCGACCAGGTCCGCAAGGTCGGCGTCGCCCATTTCGCGTACGTGAACGACCTCTACACCTTCCGCAAGGAATACTGCGACGGCGGCGACTACCAGCATTCCCTCGTCTTCACCAGCGTCACCCACGACGGCCTCACCCTGCAAGAATCGATCGACCGGCTCTGCGACCTGATCGAGGAGACCGAACACCTCTACCGCCAGGTCTGCGACCGAATCCTCTCCCACGTCCAAGGCCACCAACGCGACCGCATGATCGCCTACCTCCGCCAGATCGAATACGGCCTGGCCGGCTCCCGCGAATACTCCCAAACCGCCGCCCGCTACCACGGCCGCGGCTTCTCCCACCTGAGCGGCAACCGCTTCGTCCCCTCCCGCACCAGCGGCTGGCTCGAACTCAGCCCCGGCAAGAGCATCTTCCACGACACCCCCGCCTGACCCCACGCTCGCCCTCAGGCCAGACCGTACCTACTACTGATCGCCTTCGCCTCCTCCACGGTCACCTGCTCCGGCGTACGAGCCAAAAACGCCCGAATATCCGCCACCACCTCCTCCCCAGCCCTCCTGCTCCGCCCTCGGTACTGCCCGAACTCCGCATCGAACCGCTTGGCCATGGGCCCACTCCACACTTTCCCAGAATGAAACTCCTGGAAGGGCCCGTCGATGGCCGTATCAATCTCCTTGATAAGCGGCTCAACGGTCTTTAGCGTCTCTACCAGCGCGGCACGCAGGGGGTTGGGAACCATTTCCGTCATAAACGATCAGCCCTTGTCCGGTGTCGGGGCACTGTCATCGGTGATGAGCTTCGGAGCAATGAGCTTCATCATGGCGAGCACATCCGCCGCATTGTCCCGTCCGGGGGCACCGATCTCCAGTTGTATGCTCAGTTCCGCTTCGCCTCGAACCAGTACGGCATACGCCTCGTTCTCCTCGGTGTTTGCAGGCTGGAAGTAGTAACCAACGCTTTCGGGAACGATTTCCGGCAATCGGCGGGCGCCCTGCGCGAGTTGATCCTCCACACGCTTTCGGAGGCCGCCCGTGCTGAGCACGATGCGCATAACGGTCACCCGTTCGCCATCTCGCTGATACAGGGTACAACTGCCGCTTCCTAGACCCAAAGACGGCGAAAGATCGAAGCCGCCGCGCGAGAGGGGGGCGCGGACGCCGGTCATAAGCTCGGCGGCTTTCAAGGGTATATATGCACATATATAGGGTGCGCCTGCTACGGTCGGCAAGGGGCTACGGTCGACTTCCCTAGGCTGACCTGCGCATCCAACCAGGCAAGCAAGGGAGATGGCGGCAAGTAACATTAGACAGTGTGCGGCCCTCGCCTGGCTTTTGGCCGACCGGCTTGGTTGCATCATGGACACTGGCCTGCCTTAAAGTATGAGCCATATTGTGCTGATATGGCCGCTAATACTTATTGAACGCCTCGGAGTAGCTCTGCTCCAAATTAAGTCGAATTGCTGCCCAAAGCTCACCGGAATCAGGACCCAGTAGCCATGTGTCGTATGCGTGGAGCCTTCTGTATTTGTCGGTGGTGTTGCTTGCGCCGCCATTGATCATTTGGTCCAGTGACATCAGTGTCTTACCGTCCCTGCCAACGAAGTTGTTGGGGTTCTTAAAGGGGTCGTCGCCCCGCTTTAGATCTCCCAGCGAGGCCCATGGGTGCGTGGGGTCGGGTGGGGCGGATTTTCCGAATAGGCCATTCTTGAGCAAGGCCGCTGCGGTGAGGTCTCGCACGAGCAGTCGAGTCTTGTCAACGGCTGTATTCGCTTCGGTCCGTGCCCTTTCCTCGGCATCTCCCTTGAAGGCGTCCTCGGGTATCCAGCTCCAGGACGCCACGATTCCTGCGGTTATCGGCCAAGCGTACGGCACCTGCGGGAGCGCCAACGCGCTGTTGATCACTCCCGCGAGGATCTTCATGTTTCGCTCTTGCGCCTCGTCCAGTTCCTTCCCTTCCTCGATCTTCGCTAACTGTGCGGCATCTGTGAGCAGGCCGAAGCCGGCACCGATCTTCTGGGTGCCGCTGCGAAGTTCGTTGGTGCTGCCTCCTCCCGCCATCGTTGCGGCACTGGAGTCAAGAAGGCGATTAGTGAACATTGTCTGCGCCATCATGACGGTGGCGAACGCCCTAGAATCCGTAAAGAGGTTCTTCAGTAAGCTTTGCAGCTCTTTCTTGCTGAAATATGCACCCCACGTCGGCGGGCGGGTGTCGTAGGGGCCACGGGCGCCTGTATCGGACATTTCGCGGCCTGTATGCGCAACGTGATTGATGTCGCCGATATAGCAGGAAAGGATGGCTGCCGTGGTGGCGGTAGGAACGAAGGCGTCCAGAGCCTGCCCGGAAGCCTCCAATTTTGCCTGCAGATGTACGAACTCCGAGGCGAGCTTCGCCGACCAGTAGCCGCGTGAAGGCTTCGTAGGAGTTGATTCACCGTCTCGAAAATGAGTCAGCGCCATTTCGAGCATCTTTCCCAGGACGGCACCCTTATCGCCCATGTGCCCGTGGGTCAGATAATATTTGAGTGCGGTGGGATCGGCCGTGAAGAAGTCTTGGGCCAGTGCTGGGTCTTTTGTGAGTGCGGTCATGACGTCGCGCATCACGCCCACGTCAACGGGCATCGGCTTTGACATTTCCCGATACCATTTGTCGATCTTCTTGGCCGTGTTCAGCAGGAAGCCGCTGGGGTATGTTCCGTGCTTGAGCGCCAGGGCGACGCCCCGGGCCTCGCGCCACTTGAGGCCGATGCCTGTCGTGAGGGCGTTCTGCCAGGCGCCGCTCAGACGAGGGCTGGCCGTGCCGAGGGTCTTGCCAAGAACGACCTGGAGTCGGTGAAGCTGTTTGCGCCCGACGGTGTCACCCATTGTCTTGCGGTAGGTGGTGGCGCCCATGGTGGTGAGGAGGGCGAGGGCGAAGGGGGAGTTGCCGGCGTGTTTTTCTAGTTGGGTGAGGGTTTTGGGGTCGACTTCGCCGGACTCGGTGGCCTTGGTGAGGTTGACGATGGCGGCGTACACGTCGGGGTCGTGTTCGGCCTTTTCGTACAGGCTTTCGTCGAAGGCGGCGAGGGCGGGGTGGCCGGAGGAGGGGGAGGTGGCCCACTCCGATTGCTGGGACTCGATGGTCTCCTTGCGGCGGCGGAGGTCGGGGCGCTTGGTGGCGATCCAGCTCTGTAACTCGCGTAAGGCGGTTAATCGCGATGTTTCGAGGTCGAACCGCTGTAAGGTCCGCCGGATTTGGGGTTCGTTTCGGCCGATGGTGTCCTCGGTGTGGGCGAGGCTCTGTTCGAAGCCTTCCAGTGCGGCGGGGTCGATGCCGGAGAATTCGGCGCTGATTTGCGGCGTGTACCCCGGGGGTGTGGTGGGTGATGGGCCATCGGCCGACTGGGGTGGTGGGGATGGCGGTGGTTCGTCCTGCTGGGGTGGGGCCGTCGGCGGGGATTGGGGAGTGGGCCGGGGGGTGGGGTGAGTCATGAGGACGAGAGACTCCACGGTGGTCAGCGGCGGAAGGCGATGACACTGGTGCAAGGGTAATTATAGTCCGGCTCCTCGTAAAGATTCGGGCTCTGCGGTGTACCGGCATTGTTAATGGCGAATCCGGCGCCGCTTTACGGGGCGGCTCGTGTTTGGTGACATTCGGGCATGTGGGGCTGTGGGTGTGATATCAGGGCGAATGTATAGAGGGCGCATTGGAGGCTAGGAATCGGGTGGCCCAAATAGGGGCGGTGTGGGGAGGTGAGGGCTGGAGGGGGAAGTGGGACGGATGGTCAAGCCTGCCGAACACCCTTGCTCGCTGGCTGTTCGTAGTCGTACGCTCACAATCGGCGATCACCGATCAGTGAAGTAGCCAGTGATGCGGAGGGAGAGCACAAGGATGGGCAAGCACAGCGGACCTCCCAAGGACAGGCCGTCCGATCCCGCGCCGGGGCCGCAGCCGGACTCCGACCGGCCCGAGCCCACGACGGGCGGTGATGGCGGTGATGAGGAGGAGGACGACGGCGAGGAGTAGGCCCGGTGGTGAGTGAGGCCGCAGGGCCGGGCTGAGCCGGGCTGGGCGACTTGCCGGTCGCCGTGACGTGACCGGCGACGTCGTCCGACCTGCCGGTGGGCAACGACCCCACGAACCGGACGGATGTGCGCTGATAAGGGGAGAAGGGCCGTCCGCCAGGGCTAAAGTAACGTGTGGGAATGGACGGGCTGGAAGAGCGTGTGGTGGCCCTGGGGCGACCAGAGGGTCCAGAGGGTATGGGCGTGTGTCGAAGGCCGGGCCGTCGGGGCCCGTCCTGTGCCTGGTCATGTCCTCTCGGCCCGGTCCCTCTGGACTGGAGGTGGCGTGAGCGTTACCGGCGGAGGCGAGTTCGGGCCGGGGCGGCTCGCGGCGTTGCGCGGTCCCGTCGAGCCGATCGATCACAACGCCCGTACGATCGCCGCCCTCGCCGCCAACCCCGGCTGTGACCGCCGGGCCGTGCTCGACGCGGCCGGTGTGGACAAGGGCCGGACCATCCGGCACCTCGGGCATCCGCCGCGCTTCGGCCTGTCGCCGTTCGCGATGTTCCGCAACGAGCAGTTCAAGGCCATCGTCAAGGACGAGGGCGGCGTGCGCCTGGCCGAGCTGCTCCGCGAGGTGCTGCACCTGACCACCGCCGAGACCGCGTACCAGACCACCGGTGAGGAGGCCGGCGCCTCACGCGAGGCACGGCACCGCCGTACCGCGGACCTGCTGCGCGACGCCGCCCAAGCGGGACGGGCCGCCACCCTGATCGACCGTCCGCTGCTCAAGCTCGCCGTCGCGGGCCATGACGTCTACCTGGAGCCCGACGTCATCGCCTTCCAGGCGGAAGGGCGCTTCCACGTGGTGGCGATCAAGGCGTTCGCGGTCATCGACGGCCAGGCCGAGACCGCGAAGGTCTCCGCCGCCGCCCGCGAGGCCGCCGTCTACGTCCACGCCATGCGGGCCCTGTTCGCCGATCTCGGCCTCGACCCCGAGCGGGTGTCGCACGATGTCGTCCTGGTCTGCCCGAAGGACTTCGGCAACGTGCCGGCGGCCACCCTGGTGGACGTACGCCACCAGCTCCTGGTCCTGGACCGGCAGCTCGGCCGGCTCAAGGGCGTCGATCGCATCCTGGCCGCCCTCCCCGCCGGCCTGACCTTCGACCTGGGCAGGCCCGCCGCCGAGGTGGCCGCCGCGCTGTCCGCGGTCGGGGCCCGGTACGCCCCCGAGTGCCTGGCGTCCTGCGAGATGGCCGCCTTCTGCCGGGCCGAGGCGCACGCCTGCGACTCCCTGGCGGCGCTGGGCCGTTCCGTGCGCGACGACTTCGGCGGGGTCGGTTCGGTCGCGGGCGCGATCGGCCTGGCGGAGGGCGCCGTGCTGCCCGAGGACGATCAGTCCGAGGTCGCCGAACGGCTCCGGCACATCCACAGGATCTATGACGAGGCGGTCGTATGACCCTGTTCCGCTCCTATCTGAAGGCGCGGGCGCGGCATGAGGGCCGGGCGCGGCCCGCCGCGACGGTGCGGCACGTGCATCTGTCGGACGCGCCGATGGTGTTCGTGCCGCTGCGGATGGCCGGCGAGGCCGCCGCCCCGCTCGGCGCGATGGTCGGGTGCGATCCGGCCGAGCCGCGCCTGCTGGTCGTGCCCCAGCCGCGCGACCGCGATCTGCGCTTCGCCTTCGCCGCCGAGCTGGCCTCGGTCATGGTCCCCTACATCGAGCGGTACGCCGCCGACAGCGAGGAGGTCGAGGCCCGGACCCCGTACCCGAGGTGCCTGGACGCGCCGCAGATCATCGTGCCGAACCGCGGCGCGCTCGCGTTCGTCCGCCTGCTCGGCCGGTCCACCAGGTTCCGCCGCACGGACGGGCCGCACGCCGTCGGTCCGCTGGTGCCCGTACTCGGCCGCTGGCTCACCTACCTGCACGGACGCGGCGAGTACGCCGGGTCGGCGATGCTGCTGTCCCTGACCGACGCGCTGGCCGCCCATTGGGTCACCGGGCAGAGCGACGCCGAGGACACCGACCCGGCCGCGCTGCTCGGCTGGATCGACCCGCCGGCCGGGATGACCGGCCCCGAGGCGGCGGCCGTGGCCGAGGACCCACGGCGTTCGCCGCCGCCCGGCCCGGACACCGACCCCGACTTCGACCGGCGGGTGCTCCAGCCGTCGATCGCCGACTACGACGCCTCCGGGTCGGCCGACCGGGTGCGGGCCGCGTTGCACGACCAGCTCAGGCCCACCTGGGATCTGGTCTGGCGGGGCGTGGCGCTGCTGCGCACGCTGCCGGAGGCGCCGAGCGCCGTGCTGCGCTGGGAGCGCGACCGCGCGTCGCTGGCCGGAGAGAACGCGCGGATCGCCGAGGGCGGCCTGTCGCAGGGCCGATGGGACTCCGCGGTGGCCGCGGCCCGGCGGCTGGCCATGCTGGAGATCGCCCAGCAGACCTACGAGGCGGGCCGGGCGTTCGACGATCCGCTGGTCATGGCCGAGTACCGCGCCGAGGGCGTGGCGTTCGCCGGCGAGGTCGTCGCCGTCGAGCCGGACCGTAAGATCATCCCGCCGGGCGGGAAGCGGCCGGTGGTCCGCCCGCTGGTGACCATCAAGACCGCCGACCCGCTGCGGCTGGCGCCCGGCAAGAAGGTGCTCTCCCCGTCGCGTCCCAGGCAGGCGGGCCAGATCCTCTCCGCCGAGGACGGCACGGTCCTCGTCCAGATCAACGGCGGCGTCAAGGACGGCGTGCCCGAGGTCGGCGAGACCGTCTGTTACGCCGACCTGGATCCGTCCGGGGGCCGCCGCCCGCCGCTGCCCGCGCTGGAGGAGACCCCGTGGACGCACGGCGGGCCACCGCAGGAGTACGTCCCCACGGACGAGGACGCCCAGGAGGCGTGGTCGTGACCTCCGCGAAAGCCGCCGCTCAGGCCGTCACGGACGCGATCCTGGACGACTACACCGGCGGCGCCCACCGGGGCGTCGTCGTCGACTCCCCACCGGGCGCGGGCAAGACGACGCTGGTCGTGGCCACCGCCATGCGGCTCGCCGCCGCCGAGGAGCGCCTGATGATCGTCGCGCAGACCAACGAGCAGGTGGACGACCTGGTGGACAAGCTGGCCACCAGGTCGCCCGGCCTGACCATCGGACGCCTGCACGCCGAGGGCTTCGAGCCACCGGAGCGCGTCCTGCGCCACTCCGCCGTCGTACCGGACAACAAGATCGACAAGGTCGAGGGCTGCCAGGTCGTGGTGGCCACCGCCGACAAGTGGGCGTACGTGCCCGGCCGGTCCTGGCGGTGGGCGATCGTGGACGAGGCGTACCAGATGCGCTCGGACAAGCTGCTCGCCGTCGCGCCGCTGTTCGCGTACGGGCACACGTTGTTCGTGGGCGATCCGGGGCAGCTCGACCCGTTCTCGGTGGTCGAGAGCGAGCGCTGGAGCGGCCTGGCCTGGGATCCCATGCAGAGCGCGGTGGCGGTCACCCAGCGGATCAACGGCCTGCCGGTGCATCGGCTGCCGGTGTCGTGGCGGCTGCCCGGCTCGGCGGCCCCGGTCGTGGCGCGCGCCTTCTATCCGGCCGCGGGTTTTACGGCGGGCACCGCGCCGGGGGAGCGGCGGCTTTCGCCCGCGCCGCCCGGCGGGACCCGCGGTCCGTGGGACGCCACCGTCGACGAGGCCGCCGCGTACGGCTGGGCGCTGCACGAACTCCCCGCCCGCCACACCGTGCGCACCGATCCCGAGGTGGCCGCGGCGTGCGCCGGGATCGCCGCCCGGCTGCTCGAACGCGGTGTGACGGCCCACGACGAGCACGGCTCCCACGCGGTCACCGCGGCCCGCATCGCGATCGGCTGCGCGCACAACGACCAGGTGGCGGCGGTGCGCGCGGCGGGGGTACCGGAGGGGGTCACCGTGGACACGGCCAACCGGCTCCAGGGCCGGGAGTACGACGTCACGATCGTCTGGCACCCGCTGTCCGGGCGGCGCGACGCGACCGCGTTCCACCTGGAGTCGGGGCGGCTGTGCGTGCTGACCTCGCGGCACCGGCACGCCTGCGTGGTCGTGGCCAGGGCGGGCATCGCCGAGCTGCTGGACGAGCACCCGTCCAGCCCGCAGGTGCGGCTCAACGTACCGATCAAGTTCCCGGACGGCTGGGCGGCGAACCAGGCCGTGCTGGCCCACCTGGCCGGCCACCGGGTGCCCGGCTAACCGATGCCCGGCGGCTCGTACGGCAGGCCGAGTCGTTCGGCCAGGTCGCGCAGGCACTCCTCGTAGACCGGTTCGAGGTCGGTGTAGACGAAGTCGAGCTGGTGCAGGACCTCCATGCACAGCAGGCCGTAGAGCCTGATCCAGCAGGACATCATCACGTGCAGCACCTCGGGCGGCAGCCGCCACCCGGCCTCGGCCGCATAGGCGGCCACCTGGTCGCGCAGCGCGGGCGCGAGGTCGTCCGGCACCGGGAACGGGGCGGCCTCCCACAGCTCGGCGATCTCGTCCACGAAGACCTGCTCGAAGTTCTGGCCGGCCAGGAAACGCGCCGAGCCGGTGCCCGGCCGGTTGGACGGCGGTAGCGGGCTGGCGAACACCATGCCGAACTCCGCCCGGTGGGCGAGCGCCCATTCCCGCATCGCCCGGCAGATCGCCAGCAGCCGCCGGGCGGGGCCGGCCGCCGCGTGGTCGTCGCGGGCGGCCCGCATGGTCTCGGCGAGTTCGCGCAGGAAGTCGGCGGTCATCGCGCCGACCAGCTCCTCCAGCCCGGCGAAGTAGTGGTACAGGGCGGGGCCGGTCATGCCCATCTCGCGGGCGACCGCGTTGATCGTCACGGCCGGTTGGCCGCGCTCGATGAGCAGCCTGCGGGCGGTCGCCCGGATCTCCGCGAGTGTCTGCTGCCGGACTCTCTCCCGCCGGCTCTCCGTAGGCGCCGCCATCCGCTCGCTCCCTCTCCTCGGTCCGATTGACATCCTAGGGCATCTATGTTTCCTTAATGCGCATAAGCAAATATAGAGGGGGTAGAACAATGCTCGACCGACCGCGGCGGCGGCCCCGCGACCTGCTGGCCGGGGCCTTCGCGAAGTACCACGCCGAAGGCGTCGTCACCGAGGTGGGGGAGGTCACCGGCACGATGCGGTACATCCGGTTCGTCGCGAACGAGCCGATCGGCTCGCCGTACACGCCGGGGCAGCACGTGCGCGTCCAGATCAACGATCCGTTCTCGCTGTACGGGCTGCTGCGCCCGGTGGAGACCCTGCGCACCTACACGATCTGGGACTACGCGCCCGCCCAGCGGGCCATAGACCTGCGGATCCACCTCTATCCGGGGGACGGCATCGGAGTTCGCTGGGCACGTGAGGCGCGGGTGGGCGATCCGCTCACGTTCTGGGGGCCGCAGGGCGACTTCGTCACGCGGGCCGCGCCGTACCACCTGTTCGCGGGGGAGGAGACCGCGAGCGTGGCCTTCGGGCCGATGATCCGGGCGCTTGGGCCCGGCGAGCCGGTGTACGGCGTGCTGGAGAGCGAGACCGCCGACGACGAGCCGCCCTGTCCGGGGAGTGAGGGGTTGCGCCGGGTGTACCGGCGCGGCGCGTCCGCCGTCTCCTCGCGCGTGCTGCTGGACGCGCTCACCGCGCTCGACCTCCCGGATGAGCCGGGGGCGGCGTACCTGGCGGGCGAGGCGCGCACGTGTCAGCTAGCCCGTGACCACCTGGTACGCGACCGGGGGTGGCCGCGCACGTCGATAAAGGTCAAGCCGTTCTGGACACCCGGCAAACGGGGCCTGCACTGACCAGGAGGGGCGACATGAAAGCGATCATCATCGGTGGCGGGATCGGCGGGATGGCCGCGGCGGCGGCGTTCACCATGCGCGGCGCGGAGGTGGTGCTGCTGGAGCGCGCCCCCGCGTTCGCCGAGATCGGGGCGGGCATCGCGCTGCTGCCCAACGCCCTGCGCGCCCTGGACATGCTGGGCCTCGGCGAGCCGCTGCGCGAGCACGCGCTGTCCACCGCCCAGGCCGGGGTGCGCGACGCCGCGGGCCGGTGGCTGTCCCGGGTGAACACCGCCGACCTGGAACGCCGCTACGGCCAGTGGGTCATGATCCACCGCGCGGACCTGCTCGACGTGCTTCGGGCCAAGGTGCCGCCCGCGGCGCTGCGCCCGGGGACCGAGGTCCGCGACGTACGCCCGGACGGCACGGTCGTCCACGCGGGCGGCACGCTCACCGGTGACCTGGTGGTCGGCGCGGACGGCCTGCGCAGCGTCACCCGGCGGTCGCTGTGGCCGGACGCGCCCGCCCCTCGCTACGCCGGATACACCACCTGGCGCTGGATCGTCCCGCCGATGGACGTGGGCGAGGGCCTCGAAACCTGGGGGCGGGGGCAGCGGTTCGGCTACGCCACACTGCCGGACGGACGGGTCTACTGCTATGCGATGTACGCAGCGCCGCCGGGCACCACCTGCGGACTCGCCGACCTGCGGCGGCGCTACGCGGGCTGGCACCACCCGATCCCGGCGCTGCTGGACGGCGCCCAGGAGGGCACGCTGCTCCAGCACGACACCTACGAACTGCCCGACCTCGCGACCTTCGTGTCCGGTAGGACCGCTCTGCTGGGCGACGCCGCCCACGCGATGACGCCCAACGTCGGACAGGGGGCCTGCCAGGCGCTCGAAGACGCGGTCGTGCTGGCGGCCGAGGTCGCCGAGCGCGGGACGGCGGCCGGGCTGCGCGCCTACGACCTGGCCAGACGGCCGCGCACGCAGATGGTCGTCCGCCGGTCACGGCGGATCGGCCTGGTGGCGCAATGGACCGCGCCGCCGCTGGTCGCGCTGCGCGACACGGTCATGCGGATGATGCCGTACGCGACGTTCGTCCGCTCTTTCCGGCCCCTGGTGGACTGGCCTCCGGCTTCCGGCGCGGAACGGCCGGCGGTGGGCACGGGGGCACCGCCGCCGGCCGGGTCACTCAGAGATCACTGAGCCAGGGGCGCTCAGCCTTTCGGGGTCGCTCAGTCGGCGCAGATCGCGTAGACGCTGATGCCCACGTCGTTGTAGCCGATCTGGCGGCCGAGGGCGATCCAGCCGCGCCCGTCGGTGGTCGGGAACGAGCCGACCAGGATCGCGCCGTTGCCCTGGGCCTCGGCGCCGCCGCCGAGCACCCTCTTGGTGCCCGGGCAGTACAGGGTGCGGCGCTGGAAGTTGGGGACGTTGGCGTTGGGCAGGGTGACGATCTGGTAGCCGGGCGGCACGGCGGCTGCGGCGGCCTGCTGCGCCTCCGGGGCGGCCGGCGCCGACGAGGCGGCGAACGCGGTCGCCGGGACGGCCGAGGCCACACAGGCGGCGGCGAGGGCGAGGGCGACGCGCGTGGTGCGGTTGAGCTTCACTTACTGTCTCCCTTTCTACGCCCCTCCTGACAGGTGGTTTCGTTCACCGGCAGCACGAAATACGGCAGTGCGGTGAGTGATTCACGTGCCTGGAGGGGGACGTGATGCTTACACGTTGAGTATCCACGCGATCACGCTTTGTGTCGAGTGCTATTTGTGTTCGAGTGGACACATAAAGTGAAGAGATTTCGGGAGCCTTCCGCGGGCATTCCAGGCGCTGCCGTGAAACGGGAAACCGCGGGCCAAGAAACAGTACAAAGGGGTGGCTTGCCGACTCTTAATGAGGTTTGGGACAACCCGCCGACGGTAGGCGAAGCTGCGTAGGCACCATCGCGGCCGGGCATGGCCGGGCCGCCGATCAGGGCTCTTGAGGAGAGCCCGTCGAAATCGGGGGGGAAAATGCGTAGAACCATCGCCGGCCTGGGGCTGATCGCCAGTCTCGGGCTCGCCCCAACCGCGGCGATCGCCGACGCCCCTGCGGCCTCGGTGGCGTACACCCAGGTCTCACCGGCACCGCAGCCCGGCGGCGAAACCGAGCAGGGCGGCGGCAACGCCGGCATGTGGGGCCTGCTGGGCCTCGCGGGCCTGCTCGGCCTCATGGGGCTGCGCAAGCAGCACCAGAGGGGCCGGGAACACGTGGGTACCGGGGACATCCGGCACGACCGCCCGTGACGCACGGGCTCCAAGGGGGTATCCCGTCGTGACGGGATACCCCATTCCGGACACACGGCCGCCCACGCTCCGGATTCCCCGCGCGGGTTTTTGGGTTCGGGCGGCTAAAGCTTTCGGATTCGCCATAAGCGGGCGGTTCTGTCCACGCTCGCGGTGGCGACCAGGTCACGGCGGGGGCTGAAGGCCAGTGCGCGTATTCGGCCCGTGTGGCCCGCGAGAGTGGTGAGGTGCCGCTTGGTGTAGATGTCTCCCAGCCAGACCCGTGTGTCGGCCTTCCGTGGTTCGGTCATCTCGCTCATACCGCAGACCGCCACGACGTCGCCGCGCCAGCCGAGCCGGAGGTCCTTGTCCTGGCCGGGTGGTCCGGCGAAGGTGACCCAGGGCTCTGACAGGGGAGGCCCGGGATGTACCGGCCAGACCCGGACCGTGCCGTCCAGGCTGCGGGTCACCACGTCGGCGAGGCCGGTGGCGCCGTCCTCGTTCACGATCGTGCCCGATGCGACGACCTCGAAGGTGGTGAGGCCCCTCCGGGCCGCGATGTCCCATACCGACACGCTGCGCGGCCCCTGGTGGACGCGCATGAGTCGGCCCTCCGGCCCGAACAGGACGCGGCTCTTGCCGGGTTCGGGGAACGGCAGGCTGGCCGTCTTGCGGGCGCGGGCCACGTTCCACAGCCGTACCACCGGGTCGTTCCCGTTGGTGGCCAGGGCGTGCCCGTCCGGGCTGAAGGTGATGGCCGCCAGGCCGGTGTGCCCGCCGAGCAGGGCGATGAGCGTCTTGCCGGAAATGTCCCACAGCCGCACCTTCGCGTCATGGCCGCTGGTGGCCAGGACGCGCCCGTCCGGACTGAACCTGACACGCACCGAACCGGCGTGGCCGGTGAGGACGGTGAGCAGCTTCATGGTGGTCATGTCCCAAAGGCGCACGGTCCCGTCGTAGCTGCTGGTGGCCAGGATCCGGCCGTCCGGGCTGAACACCACCGACCCGACGTAGTGGGTGTGCCCGGTGAGCACGGTGAGCCGCCTGCCGGTCGCCACCTCCCACAACCCCACGGTTCCGTCGAGGCTGCCGGTGGCGAGGACGCGTCCGTGCGGGCTGAAGGCCACGGTGTCGACCACGTCGGGATGGGGCAGGACCGCGACCTGCGCCCCCACGGTGGGCGAGGGGTCGGGCCGGGGCCGGGGCGTGGCGCGGGCGCGGCGGAGCAGCTCCGGTACGGCGAGCGCGATCCCCGCGCCCAGCGTGCCCGCCACCGCGGCGGTCGCGAGCAGGTCACGGCGGGAGAATCCGCCGGAGGCCGCGGGCCGTCGTTCTTCGTGATCCTCCCCGGCGGTCGCCGGGACATCGGCGGGCGGGGAACCTGCCGCTTTCCGGTCATCGCCGGGACGGGGCCGGGCGGCTTTCCCGGCGAATCTTTCACCCGTTGCCCCGGAAAATTCCCCGGCGGCCTTCCCCGTTGATTCTCCGCTCGTTTCTCCGGCCGTTTCCCTGAGCGTTTCCTCGCTCAGCCGATAACGGGCCGCCGTCCACGCGGCGACCTCCTCATCGGGCAGCCCGCACGCCTTGGCGAAGGCGACCAGGAGGTCCTTGCGCGGCAATGTGTCCCGCTGGAGCGCCGCGGCCAGCGTGTTGTGCGGGAGTACCCGGCCTGCCGCGGCGGCCCGCTGCGCGAGCTGCCGATAACTCAGCCCGGACCAGCTTCGTAACCTGCGCATTCCTGCCACGAACTCCGCGGCCGTCCGCGCCTGCTCTGGATCCGGCGCTTTGCCATCCATCCGCCGCTACCGCCTTCCACAGGCAACCGGTCTGGTCCACCGTGGTCCGATCCGGTCGGCCAAGGCCCATGACCTGGACGAACACCTCCGAGCAAAGCCGACCATAGCAGACCATGGAAATGTGTTGCCAGGCCAAACCGAGCGGCTGAGACTAGGGCACCGACGGGCCGCGTACCGAATTCAGAGCAGGGCTCATAATTCGCGTGCGGTCCAGGAAAATCCCGCTGGAAATAGGGGGAAGTCATGAGAAAAGCGCTGACCAAAATCGGCGCAGGGACGGCTCTGCTGGCCGGGTCGATTTTTCTCGCCCAAGCACCCGCGCAGGCCGCGCAATGGTATGCGGCTGGATACTACTCGTCGTACGGCGCCTGCGATGCCGCCGGCGACGAGATGAAGGCCGAGGGTGCTGCCTGGTCCACCGACTGCCGGAAGAAGGGAAGCCGCTGGCAACTCTGGTACTACCGGTGATCAGCGTACTACCGGGGATCAATGTAGGACTGCTGATCGACACGGCAAGCGGCCTGCCGAGCCGCGGGGGCGCACGGTGACCTGAGCGAGCCGCCCGCCGTGCGGTGGCGGGCTTGGCTCGTTCTGCGGCGCGAGGGTTCGGCGGCCGGGTGCGTGCCGGCCGCCCGGGTCCTCGTCGTCCGTGTACGGGGCGCACGACCAGTGCGCCGACAAGGACGTCCCGGCTGCGCGTTTGGTGGTGCACGCGCAGCCGGGCGACCCTTGATCTACTTTTTCCGCCAGGAGCGCGGTACGGCCCCTCCTGGCGGCACCAGACCCGGCCCGGCAGGGCGGGTGGCGAAGATCTCCACCCGGACACCGCCGCCTCGCCCTCCGAGGCCGTCCATGCCACCGCGGGGCGTGTCCCCCGTCTGTCCACACGCTCGCGGTGGACCCGGTCCGGCGGGCCGGACGCTCAGGCTCCGGCCCGCCGGTGGGTCAGGCGATCCTGTTGACGGTCCAGCGCTGGGACGGCTGGGCCGTGGAGCACGCGGCGAGGACGAGCCTGGTGCCGCCGCCGGTGCCCGCGCCCTCGGACTGCGCGCACAGGCCGGCGGCGACCGACCTGACCTGGTAGGTCAGACCCGAGATCACCGGGAAGGTCCACTGCTGCGCGGTCGTCCCGGTACAGGGGGTCTGCACGATCTTGGTGCCCGGCGCGGTCGCGCCGCCCAGCGGGGCCAGGCACTTGAGGCTGTGCAGGCTGCTCAGCGTGAAACCGGTACCCGCGGGCGTCAGCTTCCACTGCTGGTTGGCCTGCCCGTTGGCGGGCCACTGCACGATTTCGGCGTTGTCGTTCTCGTTGAAGGAGAACAGGTCCATCGCCTGGTTGGGCCCCGAAGAGTCGACCAGGTCGTTGGTCAGCATCAGCACCGCGCCGGACTCGGGCTGCCCGGCCGGGTCAGTGCCCGCGTCGGTGGTGACGGTGAGCGGCTGCGAGTTCGCCGAGGTGCGCGTGACACCCCCGTATGTGACGCGCTGGCGGACGGTGTAGGTGGCGGTGGTGTTGGGCGGCAGGCCCGTCACCCGCGCGGTGGTCTGCCAGCCGGGTACCGTCGCGACCACCGACCCGTTGCGCAGAATCTGGTGGTCAGAGGTGTACCCGGAGCCCGTGGGCAGCATGCTCGGCAGGAAGCCGAACGCGATCGAGCTTCCCTCGACATCGGCGGCGCGCAGCAGTTGCGGCGGCAGCGGCGGGATCGTCGTCATGGCCGGTACGGCGGCGCCCGGCTCCAGGTACCGGCTGTGCAGCGCGGCGTTGAAGTGGGTCGGCAGGTAGGAGCCCTGCGGGACGATCGCGAAGTAGTCGTCGCGCCCGCAGTCGAGCAGCCGCACCGCCAGCGGGTCGGGGCACGCCACGGTGCCGGTGTTCTGGCACAGCGTCTCGTTGCCATCGGTGCAGTGCCCGCCGCCGTCGGCGTGCGGCGCGTACGGGAGTACGCCGCCGAGCGTGTGCGCCACCTCGTGTGTCACGGTATGCCCGGAAAAGCAGGAGGGCTGGAACGTGATCCAGAACGTCTTGCTGTTGTGCAGGTTCCCGGTGCCGGACGAGTCGTCGTTGCCGACGCCATCGTTCTCCGCGCCCGCGCAGTTGAGGCGGTGGTTCTCGGCGAGGATCACGTAGATCCGCTGCGGGGTGTTGTACCCCATGGTCTTGAGCAGGTTGACGAAGGTGCCGCTGTTGGTGGATCCCGTGGGCACCTCGATCGAGGAGATGACCGGCTGACAGCCGGTGGCGCCGGTCAGGAAGCGCAACCAGCGCTGTGCCCCGTCCCGCCGGGCGCTGTCGTTGATGTTCTGCTGCGCGGTCCAGGCTGCGGCCCGCATGACCGGCTCGCGCTCGGCGAACCGGTTCGACCCCGGCTCGTAGGTGTAGAGGAGCTGCACCCGGTGGCCGCTGGTACCGTCACCCGCGCACTGGACGGGCGGCGCCGCCGCCACCCCGCCCGGTACGGCCGCGGCCGGGGTCACGGGTAACGCGGCCAGACCTCCCGCTGCCAGCACGGCGGCCATCACCAATTGACGTATTCGCATACCCATCGCTTTCTGTGTGCGTGACTTTCCCGGCGAAGCGTAATCGCCCGGTGCCAGGGGCTCAATCACATGAAAATGGGTGCGTTGGGCGGCGATTTCGCGGGGATACGGGGGAGCGGCCGGCGGCCCCGGGCTCCGCCGGGCCAAGGCCGGGCGAACATCCCGGGCGAACATCAAGGCGGCGGCCGGGGCCCACCGGGTTCGGCACACCGTTCATTCACGGTGTGGCGAGTCCTGTGTGACCGCTTTTCTCAAATGCCTGACCGGAGGCTGTGGAAGAACTTCCCCGTGCCGGAGTGCCGCTCGCGGCCGGTACGGCCGCCGCGTTAGGGTGATCGTGGAGGCGCGTGGGTTCCTGGTGGTCCTCCTGGCCTTCAAAGCCATGGGGCGGCGCTCCGCGTCGCCGGCGGGTTCGATTCCCGTTCGCCTCCGCCACCGAGGGGGCGGAAGGTCGGTACATCATGCAGGTGATCGCGACCGCTGGTCATGTGGATCACGGGAAGTCGACGCTCGTGCGGGCGCTGACCGGGATGGAACCGGACCGGTGGGCCGAGGAGCGCCGCCGGGGGATGACCATCGACCTCGGGTTCGCCTGGACCACCCTGGCCTCCGGCCGGCGGGTCGCCTTCGTGGACGTGCCGGGGCACGCCCGGTTCGTCACCAACATGCTGGCCGGGCTGGGTCCGGTGCCCGCGGTGATGTTCGTGCTCGCGGCCGACCAGGGGTGGCAGGCCCAGTCCCAGGAGCACTGGGAGGCGATCCGCGCGCTCGGCGTGGAGCACGGGCTGCTGGTGGTCACCCGGTGCGACCTGATGGAGCCGGGGCCGGCCCTGGCCGAGGCCCGCGAGCACGTCGGGTGGCCCGTGGTCACGGTGAGCGGGAGTACGGGGCAGGGGCTCGACCTGCTGCGGGCGGCGCTCGACCGGCTGACCGGCGCGCTGCCCGCGCCCGACGCCGCCGCGCCGGTACGCCTGTGGATCGACCGGGCGTTCACCATCAAGGGGGCGGGGACGGTCGTCACCGGCACGCTGCCGGCGGGCACGCTGCGGGCCGGGGACCGGCTCCTGCTCGCGGGCGAGCCGGTGCGGGTCAGGGGGTTGCAGGCGCTGGGGGAGCCGTCGCCGCAGGTCACGGCGACCGCCCGGGTCGCGGTCAACCTGCGCGGCGTGGGCCGGGACCAGGCGGCCAGAGGCATGACACTGCTCACCCCGGACGCCTGGCTCCCGACCGGCATCGCGGACGTACGGCTGGACACCGCTGGGCCGATGGCCGCGGATCAGGAGCGGGCGTGGCGGGAGGCGATGTTGCACATCGGGTCGGCGTCGGTGGCGGTGCGGATGCGGCCGTTGGGGGCCGGGACGGCGCGGCTGACGCTGGCTCGGCCGTTGCCGCTGCGGGTCGGGGACCGGGCGCTGCTGCGCGGTTCGGGCCGCCCGATCGTCGGGGTGCGGGTCCTCGACGTACGCCCGGCGCCGCTCCGCCGTACCGGCGCGGCCCGGACCAGGGCCGCCGAACTCGCCCCCTTCGCCGCCCCCGGCGACCCCGTGCCCGACGCCGCCACGGTGCTGCGCTGGCGCGGCATGGCACAACGAGCCGAACTGGCCGCGATGGGCTGCGACCCCGCCGCCCTCGCCGCCCCGGCCGCGGACGGCTGGCTGGTCGATCCCGGGACGTGGGCGGAGCTGTCCGACCGGCTCGCGGCGCTGGCCGCCGCCCAGCCGGGCATCCCCGTGGACGCCGCCCGCACCGCGCTCGCCCTCCCCACGCGCGGGCTGGTCGAGGCGCTGGCCGGGTCGCGCCCGCCGCTGAGCGTCGCGGACGGCCGGATCGACGCGGGCGGCGGCCTGCCGGAACCGGTGCTGGCGGCGGTCGGACGGCTGCGCGCCGAGCTGGCCGCCGCGCCGTACCGGGCCCCCGAGGCCGCCCGGCTGACCGAGCTTGGGCTCACCGCCCGCGTGGTGGGCGCGGCGGCGCGGGCCGGGCTGCTGCTGCGCCTGGCCGGCGGGGTGGTACTACCGGCGGGCGCGGACACGGCGGCGGCGCGGCGGCTGGCCGAGCTGGGCCGGCCGTTCACCGCGGCGGACGCCCGTACCGCGCTCGGCACCACCCGCCGCGTGGTGATCCCGCTGCTGGAACACCTCGACGCGCGCGGCCTCACCCGCCGCCTGGACGACCGGCTGCGCGTGGTCGCGGCCCCTTGAGCGGATCGCTCAGCCGACGCCGAAGCGCGGGACCGGCAGGTCCTCGGTGGCCACGTGCACGATGTGCGGTTCGGTGAACAGGTCGATGCTGTGCCGGCCGCCCTCGCGGCCGAGCCCGCTGGACTTGATCCCGCCGAACGGCGTGCGTAGGTCGCGCACGTTCTGGGAGTTGATCCAGAGCATCCCGGCCTCGATGGAGTGCGCCACCCGGTGCGCCCGGCGCAGGTCGTTGGTCCACACGTACGCGGCCAGCCCGTACTGCGTGGCGTTGGCCAGCTCGATCGCCTCCGCCTCGCCGTCGAACGGCGTGACGCAGACCACCGGCCCGAAGATCTCCTCCTGGAAGATCCGCATCCCCGGCGTGACGTCGGCGAACACGGTGGCCGACAGGAAGTTGCCGTCGGGCAGGCCCTCGGGACGCCCGCCCCCGGCCACCAGCCGCGCGCCCTCCTCCACGCCCGAGCGCACGTACCCCATGACCCGCTCGTAGTGCTCCGGATGGATCAGCGCGCCCAGTTCGGTGGCGGGGTCGGCGGGCGGCCCGACCCTGACCTTGGCCGCCCGCTCGGCCAGCCGGTTCACGAACTCCGCGTACCGCGACCTTTCCACCAGCACCCGGGAGCTGGCCGTGCAGCGCTCGCCGTTCAGCGAGAAGACCCCGAACACCGCCGCGTCCAGCGCCCGTTCCAGGTCGGCGTCCTCGAACACCACCAGCGGCGACTTGCCGCCCAGTTCCATCGACAGGGTCTTCAGGTGGGCGGCGGCCGACCGCATGATGGTCTGCCCGGTCGTGGTCTCCCCGGTGAAGGAGATGACCGGCACGTCGGGGTGCGCGACCAGCGCGGCCCCGGCCGTCTCGCCGATGCCGTGGACCATGTTGAACACCCCGGTGGGCAGCCCGCCCTCCTCCATGACCTGCGGGAGCAGGCTCGCCGACAGCGGCGACCATTCGGCGGGCTTGAGCACCACCGGGCAGCCGGCCGCCAACGCGGGGGCGAGCTTCCAGGTCTCCAGCATGAAGGGGGTGTTCCAGGGCGTGATCAGCCCGGCCACGCCCA